>NZ_CP097870.1:3225320-3870385 GCF_029223545.1 Thauera sp. GDN1
GCCGCTGCTGCAGGCCTTCGACATCGCCATGAAGGGCTCGGGCAATCCGGCGCTTTCGCGCCTGCTCAACGAGATCCGCACCGACGTCGAGACCGGCCTCAACCTGTCGCAGGCCTTCGCCAAGCATCCGGTCCATTTCGACAAGCTGTTCTGCAACCTGGTCGCCGCCGGCGAACAGGCCGGCATCCTGGACAGCCTGCTAGACCGCATCGCCACCTACAAGGAAAAGATCCTCGCCATCAAGGGCAAGATCAAGTCCGCGCTGTTCTACCCGGCCGCGGTCGTGGTGGTCGCCGCGCTGGTGATCTCGGTGATGATGCTGTTCGTGATTCCCGAGTTCAAGAACGTGTTCTCCAGCTTCGGCGCCGATCTGCCGGCGCCGACCCTGCTGGTGATCGCGATGTCGGACTTCTTCGTCGACTACTGGTACGTCATATTCGGCGTCCTGATCGGGGCGATCGTCGCCACCGCCTGGAGCTACAAGCGCTCCACCGCCATGCAGACCACGCTCGACCGCCTGGTGCTGCGCCTGCCGGTGATCGGCCCGATCATCCGCAAGGCCACGATCGCACGCTGGACGCGCACGCTGTCGACGATGTTCGCCGCCGGCGTGCCGCTGGTGGAGGCGCTGGACTCGGTGGGTGGCGCCGCCGGCAACCACGTCTACATGGTGGCGACCAAGCAGATCCAGAGCGAGGTCAGCACCGGCACCAGCCTCACCGTCGCCATGCAGAATGCGGACGTGTTCCCCACCATGGTGGTGCAGATGGTGTCGATCGGCGAGGAATCCGGCCAGCTCGACGGCATGCTCGGCAAGGTCGCCGACTTCTTCGAGCAGGAGGTCGACGACGCCGTCGCCGGCCTGTCGCAACTGCTCGAGCCGATCATCATGGTGTTCCTGGGCACCATCATCGGCGGCCTGGTGGTGGCGATGTACCTGCCGATCTTCAAGCTCGGCTCGGTCATCTGATCCATGCTCGCGCTGCTGCACGACCCGGTGGCCTTCGCCACGCTCGCGACCCTGCTCGGCCTGTTCGTCGGCAGCTTCCTCAACGTCGTCATCCATCGCCTGCCGAAGATGATGGAGCAGGACTGGCACGCCCAGGCCGCCGAACTGCGCGGCGAGGACGCGCCGGCCGGCGAACGCTTCAACCTCGCCACCCCACGCTCGCGCTGCCCGCATTGCGGACACCAGATCGGCGCGCTGGAGAACATCCCGGTGGTCAGCTACGTGCTGCTGCGCGGGCGCTGCCGCCACTGCGGCGCCGGCATCAGCAAGCGCTACCCGATCGTGGAGGCCTTCACCGCGCTGCTGTCGGGCTATGCGGCCTGGCACTTCGGCTTCGGCGCCGCCGCGGCCGGTGCCCTGCTCTTCATCTGGGCGATGATGGCGCTGGCCTTCATCGACCTCGACACCCAACTGCTGCCGGACGACATCACCCTGCCCCTGCTGTGGCTGGGCCTGGCCTTCAACCTCGCGGACACCTACACCGAACTGTCGAGCGCGGTCGTCGGCGCGATGGCCGGCTACCTCGCGCTGTGGTCGGTGTTCTGGCTGTTCAAGCTCGCCACCGGCAAGGAAGGCATGGGTTACGGCGACTTCAAGCTTCTCGGCGCGATCGGCGCCTGGCTGGGCTGGCAGGTGCTGCCGCTGACCATCCTGCTGTCCTCCGTGGTCGGGGCGGCGGTCGGCATCGGCCTGATCGTGTTCGCCCGCCACGGGCGCAACGTGCCGATCCCCTTCGGCCCCTACCTCGCCGCCGCCGGCGTGATCGCGCTGTTCTGGGGCGAAGCGCTGACGACACGCTATCTCGGCCTGCTCTGACCCTGCCCGCGCAAGGGGCTTGAAGCAGACCTCCTCCGCCCTCATGTATCGAGCGCGCTCCGGCAACCGGGGCGCGCTTTTTCCTTATGCTGCATTGCGTTAGACTTGCGCACTTGTTTTCGGGAGCACGCCATGCCCATCTATGAATATCGTTGCCCGAGCTGCGGTTTCCAGAAGGAACACCTGCAGAAAATGAGCGATCAACCCCTGTCCGCCTGCCCCTCCTGTGGCGCCGCCGGCTACGCCAAGCTGCTGTCGGCCGCCGGCTTCCAGCTCAAGGGCTCGGGCTGGTACGCGACCGACTTCAAGGGTGGCAGCAGCTCGGCCCCGGCCGCCTCGTCCTCCTCCGACTCCTCCCCTGCGGCCGGTTGCGGCGGCGGCTGCGCGTGCCACTGACTTGAAAAAATACTTCATCACCGGCCTGCTGATCTGGATCCCGCTGGCGATCACCTTCATGGTGCTCGCCTGGATCGTCGGCTCGCTCGACGCCATCCTGCTGTGGCTGCCCGCCGAGCACCAGCCGAGCCGCTACATCGGCTTCGACATTCCCGGCGTCGGCGTGGTCGCGAGCCTGCTGATCATCTTCTTCACCGGCCTGGTCGCGGCCAACGTGCTCGGCCAGAAGCTGGTGCGGCTGTGGGAAGCCCTGCTCGCGCGCATCCCGGTAGTGAAGTCGATCTACTACAGCGTCAAGCAGGTCTCGGACACCCTGTTCTCCAGCAGCGGCCAGGCCTTCCGCAAGGCGCTGCTGGTGCAGTACCCGCGCGAGGGCGCGTGGACCATCGCCTTCCTCACCGGACAGCCGGGCGGCGACGCCGCCAATCATCTCGAGGGCGACTACGTCAGCGTGTACGTGCCGACCACGCCCAACCCCACCTCGGGCTTCTTCCTGATGATGCCGCGCGAGGACGTCATCGAGCTCGACATGAGCGTCGACGAGGCGCTCAAGTACATCATCTCCATGGGGGTGGTCGCGCCCCCGTTGCGCAAGCCGGCCACGCGTGCCGCGCTGCTCAACGAATGACGACGCCTGCTGCAGCCAGCCAGACCCTCAACGATCATTGACTCCCCGGGGCGGCCCGCCGCCCCCGACCAGCCGGAACCCGACATGCGAACTCACTACTGCGGAAAAGTCACCGCCGCCGACCTCGACCAGATCGTCACCATTTGCGGCTGGGTGCACCGTCGCCGCGACCACGGCGGCGTGATCTTCATCGACCTGCGCGACCGCGAGGGCCTGGTGCAGGTGGTGTGCGATCCCGACCGCGCCGAGATGTTCAAGACCGCCGAGTCGGTGCGCAGCGAGTTCGTGCTGAAGATGAGCGGCAAGGTGCGCCGCCGCCCGGCCGGCACCGAGAACGCCAACCTCACCTCGGGCGAGATCGAGATCCTCTGCCACGACATCGAGGTGCTCAACGCCGCCGCCACGCCGCCCTTCCAGCTCGACGACGAGAACCTGTCCGAGACGGTGCGCCTGACCAACCGCGTCATCGACCTGCGTCGCCCGCAGATGCAGAAGAACCTGATGCTGCGCTACAAGACCACGATGGCCTTCCGCCGCTTCCTCGACGGCGCCGGCTTCATCGACGTCGAGACGCCGATGCTGACCAAGAGCACGCCGGAAGGGGCACGCGACTACCTGGTGCCCTCGCGCGTGCATCCGGGCCAGTTCTTCGCCCTGCCGCAGTCGCCGCAGCTGTTCAAGCAGCTGCTGATGGTCGCCGGCTACGACCGCTACTACCAGATCGTCAAGTGCTTCCGCGACGAGGACCTGCGCGCCGACCGCCAGCCCGAATTCACCCAGGTCGATCTCGAGACGTCCTTCATGGACGAGCACGAGATCACCGCCCTGGTCGAGGAGATGATCCGCGTCGTGTTCCGGGAAGCGATGGACGTCGAACTGCCCGCGCCCTTCCCGCGCATGACCTACGCCGAGGCGATGCGCCGCTACGGCTCCGACAAGCCCGACCTGCGCGTCACGCTCGAACTCACCGACGTCACCGACGCGGTGCAGGACGTCGCCTTCAAGGTCTTCAGCGGCCCCGCCACTTCGGGCGGCCGCGTCGCCGCGATGCGCGTGCCGGGCGGCAACAGCCTCACTCGCGGCGAGATCGACGAATACACCAAGTTCGTCGGCATCTACGGCGCCCGCGGCCTGGCCTACATCAAGGTCAACGACCTCACCCAGCCCAACGAGCAGGGCCTGCAGTCGCCGATCGTCAAGAACCTGCACGAAACCGCGCTGCGTACCATCCTCGAGCGCACCGGCGCGCAGTCGGGCGACCTGATCTTCTTCGGCGCCGACAAGACCAAGGTGGTCAACGACGCCATGGGCGCGCTGCGCATCAAGCTCGGCCACGAGAAGGGCTACGTCACCGGCGAAGCCTGGTGCCCGCTGTGGGTGGTCGACTTCCCGATGTTCGAGTACGACGAGGACGACAAGCGCTGGACCGCCTGCCACCATCCCTTCACCAGCCCGAAGGACGAGCACATCGACCTGCTCGAGTCCAACCCGGGCGAGTGTCTGGCCAAGGCCTACGACCTCGCGCTCAACGGCTGGGAGATCGGCGGCGGCTCGGTGCGTATCCACCGTGCCGACGTGCAGGCGCGCGTGTTCCAGGCGCTCAACATCGGCCCCGAGGAGCAGCAGGCCAAGTTCGGCTTCCTGCTCGACGCGCTCAAGTACGGCGCGCCCCCGCACGGCGGCCTCGCCTTCGGCCTGGACCGCATCGTCACCATGATGACGGGCGCCGAGTCCATCCGCGACGTCATCGCCTTCCCCAAGACCCAGCGCGCCCAGTGCCTGCTGACCGACGCGCCCAGCGGCGTGGACGAGAAGCAGCTGCGCGAGCTGCACATCCGCCTGCGCCAGAAGGTCGAGACCCAGGTCGAGGTCGAGCGCGGCTGAGCGCCGCCCCGCGACGCACGACGGCAGCGCTCCGCGCGGGACCGCTGCCGTCCGCCCGCAAACCTGCCGCATCCGAAACACCGCCATGCTCCGCACCGTGCTGCTGCGCCTGCTGCTCCTGCTCTCGGTGGTTATGGCCCTGCCGGGCTGCTCGCCGGCAGGCGGGCCCGAGGCCACCCAAGACGCACGCACGCCTGCCCGCTCCACCCACGCCGGGCTGCCGGCCGAGGCGATCGAGACCCTCGCGCTGATCCAGCGCGGCGGCCCCTTCCCCTATCGCAAGGACGGCACCACCTTCCACAACCGCGAACGCCTGCTGCCGGGCAAGCCGCGCGGCTACTACCGCGAATACACCGTGCCGACGCCGGGTTCGCGCGACCGCGGCGCCCGCCGCATCGTCGCCGGCGGCGACCCACCCGAGGTGTTCTACTACACCGCCGATCATTACCGCAGCTTCCGCCGGATCGAGCCCCTGCCATGAACGCCACGCCGCCGCGCCCCGCCCCCGGCGCACCGCTCGACATCCGCATCGACCTCGCGGCCTGCGCCGACAAGGCCGAGCTGCTCTCGCGCTTCGCCTGTGCGCTCCACTTCCCCGCCTGGTTCGGCCACAACTGGGACGCGCTCGCCGACTGCCTGACCGACCTGTCCTGGCTCCCCGCGCACCACTACCGCCTCGAACTCGCCGACCCTCAGGCCCTGCGCGCCGCCGCGCCCGAAACCCTGGAAGTCGCGCTCGACATCCTCACCGACGCGGCCGAGTTCTGGGCTGCGGAAGGCGTCGCGTTCGAATTCGCCCTCAGCGAGACGCCGCAGGCGGATGCTCCGCCTGCGCCAGACGCGCCCGCCGCTCCTCGATGAGTTCCGCGAGGCAGCGCGGGCAATAGCACCCGGCATCCACCGCCACCGCGCCGGCTTCTGGCACTGCGAAGGCCGCGGGATAGGCGGCGCACCAGCATGCCGGTTCGCCGGCCTGCATGCCGCAGGTGAAACGTGCGCCGCAGCGTGGACAGGTGTTGGTGTGGTCGTTCATGGTCCATGCCCGCCTGATGGGATGTCGGAAGCCGGTGAGTGCCGGCAGCGGAGGCAGCAAGCACTGCGCCGGCGATGATAGTCCATCCCTGCGTCTTCCCGCCGCCCGCTCCTCCCGACCGCCTTGCTCCCGGACATCGCACGCCCGCCGTCTTGAAAACCCCTGATGCGCGCCTATATTGGCTTTGAGGCCGGAATGCACCGGCCACCTTGTCGAGAGGAGAACCGCACATGAGCACCAATGTCACCCGACGCGCCGACCCCCTGGAGGACTTCTTCCGTGGCTTCTTCGTCCGCCCCGTCGATTTCGGCGGCGGCGCCTTGGCCAACCTCGGGGCCGATGCCCCGCAGATGCGGGTCGACGTCAAGGAGAACACCGATGGCTACGAGGTGCACGCCGAGCTTCCCGGGATGAAGAAGGAAGACATCCATGTGCACATCGACGGCCCGGTGGTGTCGATCAGCGCCGAGCGCAAGCAGGAAAAGGAAGTGAAGGAAGGCGAGAAGGTCCTGCGCACCGAGCGCTACTTCGGCAAGGTCTCGCGCAGCTTCCAGCTCGGCCAGGAGATCGACGAGGCCAAGGCTTCGGCCAAGTTCAAGGACGGCGTGCTCGAACTGGCGCTGCCGAAGAAGGCCGAGGCCCAGGCCAAGCGGCTGACCATCGACTGATCGCGCGGCACCGTTCCCGCCGCATCGGGCGTATGAAAAAACCCGCCCCGGCGAGCGCCGGCGGCGGGTTCTGCTTTTCTCGGACCGTGAAACCGCAGCCCCGATGCGCTTGCCCCTACTTGCTCTTGATCATCGTGCCGACGCCGTGGTCGGTCAGGATCTCGAGCAACAGGCAGTGCTCGACGCGGCCGTCGATGATGTGCACCGACTTCACGCCATTGCGCGCCGCGTCCAGCGCCGAGCCGATCTTGGGCAGCATGCCGCCCGACAGCGTGCCATCGGCCACCAGGTCGTCGATCTGGCGCGGGGTCAGGCCGGTGAGCAGGTTGCCCGCCTTGTCGAGCACGCCCGGGGTGTTGGTGAGCAGCACCAGCTTCTCGGCCTTGAGGATCTCGGCGAGCTTGCCGGCGACCACGTCGGCGTTGATGTTGTAGGTCTCGCCCGCTTCACCCACGCCGATCGGCGCGATCACCGGGATGAAGTCGCCCTGGTCGAGGAAGGAAATCAGGCTGGGGTCGATGCTGGTGATCTCGCCCACCTGGCCGACGTCGATCAGGTCGCCCGCGGGGGCGTCGAGCTTCTGCATCAGCAGCTTCTTGGCGCGGATGAAACTGGCGTCCTTGCCGGTGAGGCCCACGGCCTTGCCCCCGGCCTGATTGATCAGGTTGACGATCTCCTTGTTCACCTGGCCGCCGAGCACCATCTCGACCACTTCCATGGTCTCGGCATCGGTCACCCGCATGCCCTGGATGAACTCGCCCTTCTTGCCGACGCGGGCGAGCAGGTTCTCGATCTGCGGACCGCCACCGTGCACCACCACCGGGTTGAGGCCGACCAGCTTGAGCAGCACCACGTCGCGCGCGAAGCAGTCCTTCAGGTGCGGGTCGGTCATCGCGTTGCCGCCGTACTTGATGACGATGGTCTTGTCGAAGAAGCGCTTGATGTACGGCAGGGCCTCGGCAAGGATCTCGGCCTTGCGCGCGGGGCTCACGTCTTGGTGGGGGGCGGACTGGGTCATCGGGAAGCTCCTTGAACGAACCCCGAGATTCTAGTGGCCCGCCCCCGGAACCGGAAGCGCACCGCGACGATCGGCAAGACGGCGGCGTAATTGATATTAATTTTCTATCGAGCACGTCGTTACGTTCAATTTGAGCTATCGAAAACCGGAGTCCATACTGCAATCGTCGAAAGCGGGCGATTGCCCGTTTCAGCACCCGAGACGAGGAGTTCCGCCATGGTCGCCAAGGTAGCCGGCCTGCATTTCCAGCCCGCCAGCCCGGCCGGCGCCCTGCGTGCGCTCAGCGGCTGGCTGATCGCGCTCACCGGCCTCGCGCTGTTGATCGCCCAGCTCGTGCGCGGCGTCGAAGGCTTCGATCTGCCGGTGTCCGGCGCGATTTCGGGCGGCGCGATGGCGGCGGCGGCCACCGCGCTCGGCGCGGTGCCGCTGCTCGTGGTGCGCCGCATCGGCGCCAGCGTGCAGGGCCTGCTGCTCGGCTTCGGGGCCGGCGTGATGCTGGCCGCGAGCGTGTTCTCGCTGCTGCTGCCCGCCTTCGAGGCCGCGCAGGGGCACGCCGGCTCGGCCTCGGGCGCCGCCATGCTGGTCGCCCTCGGTCTGCTGCTCGGCGCCGGCGGCCTGCTGGCCATGGACCACGCCCTGCCCCACACCCACGCGCCGGAAGGGCGGCGCAGCGCCAATGCGGTGTGGCTGTTCGTGTTCGCGATCGCGGTGCACAACATCCCGGAGGGCCTCGCGATCGGCGTTGCCGCCGGTATCGACGGCGTTGCGGGCGATGCGGTCGCGACCGGGATCTCGCTGCAGAACGTTCCCGAAGGCCTGATCGTCGCGATCGCGCTGGTCACCGCCGGCTACGGCCGCTGGCTGGCCTTCGGCGTGGCCGCGGTGTCGGGTCTGATGGAACCGATCGCCGCCATCGCCGGCTCGATGATGGTCTCGGTGTCGGCGACGATCCTGCCCTGGGGCCTGGCGGGTGCCGCCGGCGCGATGCTGTTCGTGGTCAGTCACGAGATCATCCCCGAGTCGCACCGCCGCGGCCATGAAACCCTGGCCACCGGCGGCCTCATGGCCGGCTTCGTGCTGATGATGCTGATGGATGCGTTGCTGGGCTGAGACGCGTGGCGCGCCAGCACCTCATGCCTCGACCAGCGGAAGATGTAAAAGCGAAGGGCGCCCGCATGGAGCGCCCTTCGCTTGTCGTATTCGGGGTGGCGAGCCTGACCCCCGGCACTTGCAGGAAGCGGCTGTGGCTGCTGCCTTCCGGCCCTGACCAGGTTCACCGCGCTGCAATGCGGGGAGACCCGCCACGGCCGGCATTGTAGCAGCATGCCGGCCGCTGCGGTGCGGCAAAGAAGCCGCGCTCCGCCGGGCGGGATCAGCCCCTCGTTCAGCCCTTCAGCTCGGGGAAGTCTTCCTCGAAGAACTCCAGCTCGCCACGCGCGTTCTCGCCCCGCGCCTCTTCGGCCTTGCGCAGCTCGACGCGGCGGATCTTGCCCGAGATCGTCTTCGGCAAGTCGGCGAAGGACAGGCGGCGGATGCGCTTGTACGGGGCCAGGCGCTCGCGGGTGAAGGCGAAGATCTCCTTGGCCAGCTCCTTGCTCGGTTCCTGGCCGGCGACCAGGATCACGAAGGCCTTGGGCACCGCCAGGCGCACCGGATCCGGGCTCGGCACGACCGCGGCTTCGGCCACCGCCGGGTGCTCGATCAGTACGCTCTCGAGCTCGAAGGGGCTGATTCGATAGTCGGAGGCCTTGAACACGTCGTCCGCACGGCCGACGTAGGTGATGTAGCCGTCCTCGTCGATGCTGGCGACGTCGCCGGTCCGATAGTGGCCGTCACGCATCACTTCCGCGGTCTTCGCCGGATCGCCGGAGTAGCCGACCATCAGGCCCACCGGACGGCTGTCGCCGAGCACCAGCGAGATCTCGCCCTCGGTCACCGGGTTGCTGTCCACGTCGAGCAGGGCGATCTTGTAGCCGGGCAGCGGACGGCCCATGGAGCCGGGCTTGAGCGGCTGGTCGGGGGTGTTGCCGATCTCGGCGGTGGTCTCGGTCTGCCCGAAGCCGTCGCGGATGGTGATGCCCCAGGCCTTCTTCACCTGATCGACGACTTCCGGATTCAGCGGCTCGCCGGCACCGATCAGCTCGCGCAGCTTGGTCTTGACCGAAGCCAGGTCCTGCTGGATCAGCATGCGCCACACGGTCGGGGGCGCGCACATGGTGGTGACCTCGTACTGCACCAGCACGTCGAGCAGGGCCGCCGCGTTGAAGCGGTTGTAGTTGTACAGGAACACGCAGGCGCCGGCATTCCAGGGCGCGAAGAAGCAGCTCCAGGCGTGCTTGGCCCAGCCCGGCGAGGAGATGTTCATGTGGCGGTCGTTGGGCTTCAGGCCGATCCAGTACATCGTCGACAGGTGGCCGACCGGGTAGGACTGGTGGGTGTGCAGCACCAGCTTGGGCTTGGAGGTGGTCCCCGAGGTGAAGTACAGCAGCAGCGGGTCATCGACGCGGGTCACGCCCTCCGGGGTGAAGACGTCGGACTCGGCGGCGGCCTCCTCGAAGGCCTTCCAGCCCACCGGCGCGCCGCCCACGGCGATGCGGCCGAAGCTGCCCGGCAGGCTCTCGAACTTGTCGGTGTGGGCCTTGCCGATCACCACGTGCTTGACCTGGCCGCGCTCGACGCGGTCCACCAGGTCGTCCGGGGTCAGCAGCGTGGTCGCCGGGATCACGACCGCGCCGAGCTTGATCGCGGCGAGCATGGTCTCCCACAGCGGCACTTCGTTGCCGAGCATGATCAGGATGCGCTCGCCGCGCTTGACGCCCTGCTTGCGCAGCCAGTTGGCGACGCGGTTCGAGCGCGCCGACATCTCGGCGAAGCTGAGCTTCGACTCGCGGCCGTCTTCCTCGATGATCCACAGCGCCGGGTTGTCGTTGCCCTTGGCCATGGCGTCGAAGTAATCCAGCGCCCAGTTGAACTCCTTCAGCTTCGGCCACGTGAAGCCGGCGTAGGCGGTGGCGTAGTCGCTGCGGTGCTGCAACAGGAAGTCGCGGGCGGCGAGAAATTCATTCAGGGCAGTCATGGGCTCTCCTCTCCATTACATCGTTGGCATCATTGGCGAATCATCGGCGGCCGGCGGCACCGCGGTCGGGCGTTATTTTACGTTGACGTTAACGTAATTCACCGATCGGGATCAAAAAAAACTCATGCGGACGACCCGGGCGGCCATTCGCGCGCGCCGCTCGACCGGCCCCGCTCCCCGTCAGGCGGCTCCTTGGGCAACGGCTGCACGCGGTCCGGGCCGCGCATGCGCCGCGTCGCAGCCAGCCGCTATACTGCTTGCCGACACCCCCTGTCCGACCCGAGGAATGCCCATGTCTTCGCCTCCGTCCCGCCTGAGCGCCCGCTACGGCACTGGCGCCGCGCCGGCTGCCGCACTGAGCCCGCTGATCGAACAGCTGCTCGACCATCGCTCGGTGCGCGCCTATCTGCCCGATCCGGTCAGCGACGCACAGCTCGCCGCCATCGTCGCCGCGGCACAGTCGGCTGCCAGCTCGTCCAACCTCAATGTATGGAGTGTGGTCGCAGTCCGCGACGCCGGCAAGCGCGCCCGCCTCGCCGAGCTCGCCGGCAACCAGGCCCATGTGCGCGAGGCGCCGCTGCAGCTGGTGTGGCTGGCCGACCTCGCCCGCCTGCGCCGCATCGCCGGCCAGCTCGGCCGCCCGTCGGCGGGCCTCGATTACACCGAGATGTTCCTGACCGGCGTCATCGACGCCGCGCTCGCCGCGCAGAACGCCGCAGCCGCGGCCGAATCGCTCGGCCTCGGCATCGTGTACATCGGCGGCATGCGCAACCACCCGGAACAGGTCGCCGCGCTGCTCGAGCTGCCGCCCGAAGTGTTCGCGGTCTTCGGCATGTGCGTCGGCACGCCCGATCCGGCCCGCCCGACCGCGGTCAAGCCGCGCCCGCCGCAGTCGGTGGTGCTGCATCACGAGCGCTACCGCGAGGACGTCCAGGACGAGGGCGTCGAGGCCTATAACCAGGCCATGGCGCGCTTCTACACGGAACAGAACATGAACGTGCATGGCAGCTGGGCGGTGCACTCGGCCAAGCGCATCGCCGGTCCCGAGACCCTGTCGGGGCGCGATCGACTGGTCGAGGCGCTGCACGCGCTCGGCTTCCCGCTCAAGTGATCCAGCCATCCGCCGCCCCCGTTCCAGCCGAGGACAGTCCATGCGCAAACGCGACACCACGCTGACCACCGACCAGAAGGCCCTCGCGGTCAATCTGGACAAGTACAAGTACGGGGCGATCGTCGAGATCGGCGCCGGCCAGGAGGTGGCGCGCCGCTTCTTCCAGGTCGGTGCCGCGGCCGGCACCATCGCCAAGACCATGTCGGCCTACGACATGGCGGTCAGCGACGACATCTACGGCCATGTCGACCGCTACGTCAGCCGCGCCCGCCTGCTGCAGATGCTGGACAAGGAATTCTCCCAGGTGGTCGCGCGCCTCGCCCACCTGCGGCCGAAGAACACCACCTTCTTCGCCTACGCCGCCACCGTCACCGCGCGCAGCTTCAAGCAGAAGAACGAATGCCACGGCTGGGTCGGCATCCGCCTGCAGCTGCACCCCGGCGCCGAGCCGAGCGACGTGATCATGCACGTGCGCATGCTCGACAACGACAACGCCCAGCAGTCCGAGGCGCTCGGCATCCTCGGCGTGAACCTGATCTACGGCGCCTTCTTCCACCACGACCAGCCCGAGTGGGTGGTCGAGGGCCTGGCCGACGGCCTGGGCTCGGACCGCATCGAGGTGGATCTGATCCACTTCTCCGGCCCCTACTTCGAGGAAGTCGAGAACCGGCTGATGAACCTGCACCTGATCCGCAGCTGGCTCACGCGCGCGGTGGTGTTCAACCCGGCGGGCGAGGTGGTGGTGCCGGGCGAGCTCTTCTACCGCAAGCCGGTGATGGTGATGCGCGGCAGCTTCAAGCCGGTGACCCTGGTCAACGTGGACATGATGGCCGCTGGCCGCAGGCAGTTCAGCCAGCTTGCCGCGGTGGACGAGAACGAGGTCCTGTCGCTCGCCGAGATCACGATGAACTCGCTGATCAGCGGCGACAACGTGGACGGCGCCGACTTCCTCGCCCGCATCGACCTGCTCGCCTCGCAGGGCTACACGGTGATGATCTCGGACTACGTGCGCTTCTTCCGCCTGCGCGCCTACCTGCGCCGCTACACGCAGAAGCCGATCGGCATCGTGCTGTCGGTGCGCGACTTCGCCTTCCTGTTCGACGAGAAGTACTACGAGGGCCTGGAGGGCGGCATCCTGGAAGCCTTCGGCAAGCTGTTCCCGGACAACACCCACGTCTATGTCTACCCCTCGCGCCCGCGCGGCACCGACGCCTCGGCCACGGTCACCCTCGACAACGTGCAGGTGCCGGACAACCTGCGCCACCTGCTCGCCCACCTGAAGGAGAACGACAAGCTGGTGGCGGTGCAGCCGCTCGACGAAAGTCACCTGCACATCGACATCGCCGACGTGCTGGCGCGACTGCGGCGCGGGCGCGGCGACTGGGAGGCCGAGGTGCCGGAGGCGGTCGCGCAGCGCATCATCGACGGCCGCCTGCTCGGCTTCGACACCGAGTGAGCGCCTGTGCCGCGTACCCTGCAGACCCCGACCCTGCCCAAAGCAGGGTCTTTTTTTGAACTTCGGCGGGCGTTGCGGTCTTCATATATGGCAGCGCAGCAACGCAGTCGTCCGGCTGCGCAACAAGGTCGCCCGCCCGCCGCGGGCGGCACACGAGACCCACACGGCCCCGAACCCAAGCGCGCATGAGTCCACCCAGCCCTTCGTTTGTGAACATCGACCATCCCCACGCCGTCCCCGCAGAAGCCGCGCTCGCCGCGCTGGCCAGCGATGCCTGCGGCCTGTCCACCGCCGAGGCCGCACGCCGGCTCGAGACCGTCGGCCCCAACCGCCTGCCCGAGGCAGCGAAGGACGGCGCGCTCAAGCGCTTCCTCAGGCACTTCAACGACGTGCTGATCTACGTGCTGCTCGGCGCCGCCGGCATCACCGCCCTGCTCGGGCACTGGATCGACACCGGCGTGATCCTCGGCGTGGTCGTGATCAACGCCATCATCGGCTTCATCCAGGAGGGCAAGGCCGAACAGGCGCTCGAGGGCATCCGCAAGATGCTGTCGCTGCACGCCCAGGCTTGCCGTGACGGGCGCTGGAGCGCGATCGACGCCGACGCCCTGGTGCCGGGCGACATCGTGCGCCTGCGCTCGGGCGACCGCGTGCCCGCCGACCTGCGCCTGATCGAGGCGACCAGCCTGCGCATCGAGGAATCGGCGCTGACCGGCGAATCGGTGCCCGCCGACAAGGGCACCGACGCGGTGGCGGCGGATGCCGGCGTCGGCGACCGCAGCGGCATGGCCTTCTCCGGCACCCTGGTCGCGGCCGGGCGCGGCATCGGCGTGGTGGTCGCCACCGGCGGCGACACCGAACTCGGCCGCATCAACCGCCTGATCGCCGAGGTGCAGACGCTGCAGACCCCGCTCACCCGGCAGATGGCGCAGTTCAGCAAGCTGCTGTCGGTGGCGATCGTCGCCCTCGCGCTGCTGATGCTGGCGGTGGGGCTGAAGGTGCACGACTTCCCGCTCGCCGAGGTCTTCCTCGCCGCGATCGGCTTCGCGGTGGCGGCGATCCCCGAGGGCCTGCCGGCGATCCTGACCATCACCCTCGCGCTCGGCGTGCAGCGCATGGCGCAGCGCAACGCGATCACCCGCAAGCTCACCGCGGTCGAGGCGCTGGGCTCGGTGACCGTGATCTGCTCGGACAAGACCGGCACGCTGACCCGGAACGAGATGACCGTACGCCACGTCCTCACCCGCGGCGGCTTCTATGAGGTCAGCGGCACCGGCTACCGCCCCGAGGGCGAGATCACGCTCGAAGGCAAGGTGGCCAGCCTGGCGAACCACGGCCACCTGCACGCGCTGATCGAGGTGGTCGCGGTCGCCAACGACACTCATGTGGCCGAGGAAGACGGCCAGTGGAAAGTCACCGGCGAACCCACCGAGGGCGCGCTGCGCACCCTCGCCCACAAGGCCGGCTTCGACGCCGAGGCCCACGAGCGCCACGCCAGCATCCCCTTCGAGTCGGCCAACAAGTTCATGGCCACGCTCAACACCGTACCCGGCGGCACCCGCCGCATCCTGCTGAAGGGCGCGCCCGACCGCCTGCTCGACCGCTGCCGCCAGGAACTCGGCACCGGCGGCGAGTGCGAGCCGCTCGAGCGCGCCTTCTGGGAAGGCCAGATCGAGGCGCTGAGCGCCGAGGGCCTGCGCGTGCTCGCCGCCGCGACGCGCGAGGTGGCACGCGACAAGGACGACCTGGCACTGGAGGACCTCGAGGAGGACATGGTCTTCCTCGGCCTGATCGGCATCATCGATCCGCCGCGGCCGGAAGCGATCGACGCCATCCGCTCCTGCCACACCGCCGGAATCCGGGTGAAGATGATCACCGGCGACCATGCCGGCACCGCGCGCGCGATCGGCATCGAGATGGGCCTGGGCACGGCGGAATCGCTGAAGGTGATCACCGGCGCCGAGATCGAGGCTGCCAGCGACGCGCAGTTGCAGGACATCGCCCACGACTGCGACATCTTTGCCCGCACCAGCCCCGAGCACAAGCTGCGCCTGGTCAAGGCCCTGCAGGCACGCGGCGAGGTGGTCGCGATGACCGGCGACGGCGTCAACGACGCCCCAGCCCTCAAGCGCGCCGACGTCGGCGTGGCGATGGGCATCAAGGGCACCGAGGCAACCAAGGAAGCCGCCGAGATCGTACTCGCCGACGACAACTTCTCCACCATCGAACGCGCGGTCGAGGAAGGGCGCACGATCTACGACAACCTGAGGAAGGCCATTCTCTTCATCCTCCCCACCAACGGCGCGCAGGGTCTGGTGATGCTCGCCGCGGTGGTGTTCGGCCTCACCCTGCCGCTGACCCCGGTGCAGATCCTGTGGGTGAACATGGTGGTCGCGGTCACCCTGGCGCTGGCGCTCGCCTTCGAGCCGGCCGAGCCGGGGGTGATGCAGCGCCCGCCGCGCAAGCCGGGGGCGCCGATCATGGACGGCGGGATGCTGTGGCGGGTGGGCTTCGTCTCGCTGCTGATCGGCGGCGCCACCATCCTGTCCTTCGAGTATTCGCTGCTGCAGGGCATGGAGCTGCACGCCGCGCGTACGATGGCGGTCAACACGCTGGTCATCGCCCAGGCCTGGTACCTGTTCAACAGCCGCTTCCTGACCGCCTCCAGCCTGGCGCCCTCACGGTTGTTCACGAACCCGGCGGCGCAGGTCTCGGTGCTGATCCTGGCCTTGCTGCAGCTCGGTTTCGTCTACCTGCCGGTGATGAACATCTGGTTCGGCACCACCCCGCTGCCGCTGCGCGACTGGCTGATGCCGATCGCGGTCGGCGCCGCGGTGTTCCTCGTCATCGAGGCCGAGAAGGCATGGCTGCGCGCGCGTCGGCGCTGAAGGCCCACAAGCGGCGTGCGCTCAGCCCGAGACGTCCTTCCAGTGCAGGCTGAGCCAGGCCCCGAGCACGCCGACGGCCAGCAACATCGCCCCGATCACCGAGTTGCTCACCGCGACGTAGTCGGTGCGCCGGTTGCTTCCGGCCATGGCCACCAGGCAGGTCTTGCGGCCGAGGCGCACACCCGCATGAGCGATACCCAGCACCAGGAAGGCCGGCAAGCGCGCAGGCGAGGGCGAAAACCATCCGGTTCGAACGATCGGCCCAGCGCCCCCAGACCGGCGCGCTCAACAGGCCGACCAGCCCCTCGACCGCGATGAAGAGCCCGAGCAGGCCCACGGCGCCAGGCCGACGCCCAGCGCCGCCATCCCCGACACCGCGCTGCTCCAGCCCGAAAGCCGTCCGCGCCGCGTCTTCGGAATGGTCTTGCCCTGCACGTCCTTGTACGCCACCGAGCACGCGCCGCGCGCGAGGCTGAACAGCACCAGCAGCGCGATCACCACCCAGCCTGCCGCGGCCCCTTCCAGCGCCAGCGCCGCCCAGCCCATGCCGAGCAGACACAGGCCCTGCAGCGCGCCGCCCCACACCCACACCCACTTGCGCACCGGCTGGCGGCGGACCACCGCGCCGATCAGCATCTGCGGCAGCATCGAACCCGACTCGCGGATCGGCACCAGCAGGCTCAGCATCCAGCCCGGCGCACCAAGCTGCAGCAGCAGCCAGGGCAGCGTGGTCTTGGCGCTGGCGATGCGGTCGGCGAGGCTGGAAAGCGTGTTGGCGACCAGGGTGTGGAAAAAGTTGCCCGGCGACTCGCGGCAGGCATCCTCGGAGATCGCCTTGCACACGCGCCCCTCGTCGTCCTCAGCCAGGCGCTCGTAAAGGCTCTCCATCCACTCGGGATGCTTCGGCGCGGACGACTCGGCGTGCGGGGACAGGTCCTGCATCGGGGCTCCTGGTCGGCTTCGGGGGATGCTGGGGTGATTGCACCTGCAGCTTAGCGCAGCGCACAATGCCCGCAAACCTGCCCCCCGACGCTCGCCCCGAGCTCGCCCCCGGCTTCGCTTTCGGCACGACCCGGTCCGGGCCGGCAGCCGCGAACCGAGCTGGGGCCTCCCATCCCCGCTTCGCGCCGGCCCGATGACCCAGGAACAGCTCCTCATCCTCGCCATCCTCACCGCCACCGTGGGCATGTTCCTGTGGGGGCGCTGGCGCCACGACATGGTCGCGGCGGCCGCCCTGCTCGCCTGCGTGCTCGCCGGCCTGGTCGCACCCGCCGAGGCCTTCGCCGGCTTCGCCCACCCGGCGGTGGTCACCGTGGCCTGCGTGCTGGTGCTCTCACGCGGCCTGCAGGTCTCGGGCGCGGTCGATGCGCTCGCCGCGCGACTCCTGCCGGCCAAGGCCGGCATCCTGCTCAGCCTGTCCGCGCTCGTCGGCCTGGGCGCGCTGCTGTCGGGCTTCATGAACAACGTCGGCGCGATGGCCCTCCTCATGCCGGTGGCGATGCAGCTCGCCTCGCGCCTCGCGCTGCCCCCCGGCAGGGTGCTGATGCCGCTCGCCTTCGGCACCATCCTCGGCGGCATGACGACCATGATCGGCACCCCGCCCAACCTGATCGTTTCCGGTTTTCGCGCGCAGACCGGCGCCGGGAGCTTCGCCATGTTCGACTTCACGCCGATCGGCCTCGCCGTCGCCGTGGTCGGCACCCTGTTCATCGTGCTGCTCGGCTGGCGCCTGGTGCCCGCGCGCGAGAAGGCGAGCACCGAGGGCTTCGAGACCGGCGCCTATGTCACCGAGGTCCGCGTGGTGCCCGACAGCAAGGCCGCCGGCCTCTTCCTGCGCGAGATCGAATCCCGACTCGACGAGGCCGGCGCGCAGATCATCGGCCTGGTACGCAACGAGGTACGCATGACCGCCCCCCAGTCGAGCCGCAAGGTGCTGGCGGGCGACATCCTGGTCATCGAAGCGGACATCGAGGCGCTGCCCGAAGTCCTCGCCACGCTCGGCCTGCAGCTCGAAGAGGCCGGCCCGTCGAGCGCGGACGCGGCGCGACAGGACGGGGAAGACGCGCAGCCCCGCAAGTCTCCGGCAAAACCTGCGCAGGCTAACCGCGACGACGCGCGCAAGACAGGCGAGCAGGAGCAGGGCGGTCAGCAAAAGGAAAAAGACAAGGACACGAAAGGCACGAGTGACAAGAAGGGAACCGAGGCGAGCGAAGAAGCGGAAGAGGATGAGCAGGACGCTGCCCGATCCGCCGCTGACGCCGAGATCACGCTGATGGAACTGGTCGTGCGCCCGGAAGCCATCCTGATCGGCCGCTCGGCCCGCGATCTGTCGCTGCGCACGCGCTACGGACTGAACCTGCTCGCCGTCTCGCGCAACGGCAGCCGTTCGAAGTCGCGACTGAGGACGCTGAAGATCCAGGCCGGCGACCTGCTGCTGATGCAGGGCCCGCTCGAGGCGCTCACCGAGTTCGCGGCGGACTCGGGTTGCGTGCCGCTGGCCGAGCGCGAGCTGCGCATCCCCGACCGCCGCAAGGCCTGGACCGCCGGCATCATCATGCTGTTCGCGGTCGGCAGCGCGGCGCTGGGCGTGCTGCCCGCGGCCATCTCCTTCACGCTCGGCGTGCTCGCCACGATGGCCTTGCGCACCATCCCGCTGCGATCGGTCTACGAGAGCATCGACTGGCCGGTCATCGTGCTGCTCGCGGCGCTGATCCCGGTGGCGGGAGCGATGGAGTCGACCGGCACGGCCGACCTGATCGCACGTGCGCTGCTCGACGGCGTGGCACGGGGCGACGCCATCGTCGCCCTCACCCTGGTGCTGCTCGTCACCATGTTCCTGTCCGACCTGATGAACAACGCCGCGACCGCCGCGGTCATGTGCCCGATCGCGATCGGTACCGCCGCGGCGCTCGGGGTCGGCGCGGACGCCTTCCTGATGGCGGTCGCCATCGGCGCCTCGTGCGCCTTCCTGACCCCAATCGGCCATCAGAACAACACCCTGATCCTCGGCCCCGGCGGCTTCCGTTTCGGCGACTACTGGCGGCTCGGACTGCCCCTGGAACTGCTCGTGGTGGCGCTGTCCGTCCCCCTGCTGCTGCTCGTGTGGCCGCTCGGAGGCACCATCTGAGCATGAGCACGGCGCCTTTCCCGAGCCCCCCGAACCTTCACGACGGAGAACCCCATGAGCAGGCACAAACCGATCGACATCGCCGACTTCCGCGTCAAGGCCGGCAGGAAGATCGACCTCGACGACTGGCCGACCCGGATCGCTCCCCTGTATGCATCGAAGAGCGACTACCAGGCGCGGCTGGAGGCGGGAACCGAGCATCTCGCCGAGCTGCAGGAAATGCTCTACGCCCACGACCGCTACTCCCTGCTGGTGATCTTCCAGGCCATGGACGCGGCCGGCAAGGACGGCGCGATCCGCCACGTCATGTCGGGCGTCAATCCCCAGGGCTGCCAGGTGTTCAGCTTCAAGCACCCGAGCGCCACCGAGCTCGACCACGACTTCCTGTGGCGCACCCACGTGGCGCTGCCCGAGCGCGGCCGCATCGGCATCTTCAACCGCTCGTACTACGAGGAGGTGCTGATCGTGCGCGTGCTGCCCGACATCCTGCGCGGCGAGAAGCTGCCCGACGAAACCCTGGCGGCGAAGGACTTCTGGGGCGACCGCTTCCGCTCGATCGCCGATTCCGAGGCCCATCTGCACCGCAACGGCACCCGCATCGTCAAGATCTTCCTGCACCTGTCCAGGGATGAGCAGCGCGACCGCCTGATCGCGCGCATCGACGAGGAGGACAAGAACTGGAAGTTCGACGAGGGCGACATCGAGCAGCGCAAGCACTGGGACAGGTACATGGCGGCCTACGCCGACTGCCTGCGCGCGACCAGCACGTCCGACTGCCCGTGGTACGTGGTGCCGGCCGACGACAAGAAGAACGCGCGCCTGATCGTGTCGCAGATCCTGGTCGACACGCTGTCGGCACTCGACATGAGCTACCCGACCACCACCCCGGCGCGCCGCGAACGGCTGCTGGAAATCCGCCGCCAGCTCGAAGCCGGCGAGGTTTGAGCGACGCCTCAGCGCGCGCCAGCGGGCTCCGTGGCAGCGCGTACGGACCACTCGACCACCTCCGCCGCCAGCCGGTCGCCGGCGCTGCCGAAGGCCTGGACCACCGCCGGCACCGCGGCATCGGCGGCGGGCACGCGCTGCTCGAAACTGCGGCTGGCGACGATGCGCCGGGACGCCGTGTGCACCAGGCGGGCGTCGAGGCGGACCACGGCCTCGGGGCGGCCATCGCGGTACGCGCTGTGGAAGGCGCGCAGGTCGCTGTCGAGTTCGAAGTCGGCCTGCAACTGCCTGTCGTCGCTGCTCAGCGCGGCGATGCGACCATCGGCGCGGAAGGCGTCGAGCAGGCGGTTGCGCACCAGCACCGGCGCCGGGTCGCTCCAGCCGGCCCCCTTGTAGACGCTGACCCGGTTGTCCTCGGGCACGACCACGATGCGCTGGCCGGACAGATGCACACCCGCGGCCGGACGCGCGACACGCAGCGACCACGGCGCCACCTGCGCGGCGTTGCGGACCGGGGCCGGAGCGGACGCGGCGGACGGCAGCAGGTAGACGTCCACCGGCTCGGCCGTGGGCAGGATGGTGCACGCGGGCAGCAGCACTGCAGCGAGCGCGGCCCACCCGACCCGACATCCGACGCGTCCGGCGACCGCACGCGCCGTCCGGCTCACGGCGCGCACGCGATCGGCTCCGGCATTCGTGGTCATCGGCCCGTCATCGTTCCGGCCCGGCACGGATTGCGGCGTTTTCATGGCGTGAACTCCTTGGTCGGTTCGAGGCCGAGCAGGTAGTCGGCGGGACGGTCTTCGAGCTGGCGGGTGATCGCGCGCAGCGAGGCGAGCGTGGTGCGCAGCTCGGCCACCGCCGGGCCGATCTCGGCCAGCCCGCGCATGCCGCCGTCGAGCGGCTCGCGATTGTCGGCGATCAGCTTGTCGACCGAGCCCATCGCGCGCTCGAAGGCCAGCATCGCATCGCGCGCACTGACCAGGGTCTGGACGCCCTGCTTCTCGACCAGGCGATTGGCGGTGCCGAGCACCCGGGTGGCCTCGGCCAGGGCGACACCTGCCTGCGCGCTGGCAGCGGTGAGCTGCTTGAGCGCCGCCCCCACGTCGTCACGCTGCGCGGCCAGGGCGGCGGTGGTCTGCTCCAGGTTGTCGAGCGTGCGCCCGATCGCGGCGACGTTGTCGGCCGAGAACAGCGCACGCGCCTGCACCATCAGCTCGTTGACGTTGGTGATCGCATCCTCGCCGTCGGCGAGCAGGCGGCTGAACGGCGACGGTGCGGCGACGATGCGCGGCACCTCGCCGTCTGCGCTCACCAGGCGCTGGCTGGCGGGGTCGTTGCCGGTGGTGAGGCGGATCATCGTCAGCCCGGTGATGCCCGCCGGCACCAGCCGCGCCTGGGTGTCGGTGCGCACCGGCGCGGTGCTGTCGACGCGCACGCGGGCGATCACCCGGCGCGCGTCCTCGGGGTCGAGACGCAGGCTGACGACGTCGCCGATGCGGATGCCGTTGAACTCCACCGTGCCGCCCTTGGACAGACCGGACACCGCCTCCTGGAACACGATGTCGTAGGTGTCGAACTGGCGGTCGGCGTCGCTCTTGCCGAGCCACAGCGTGAACATCAGCGCGGCGCCGACGACGAGCACGGTGAAGAGGCCGATCAGCACATGATGGGCGCGGGTTTCCATGTCAGGGGTTCTCCGTTGCGGCGCGCACGGCGCGGGCGGCGGCCACCGCAGCGGCGGCGGCGCGGCCGCGCGGGCCGTGGAAGTATTCGCGGATCCAGTCGTCGTCGGTGGCGGCGACTTCGTCCAGGCGGGCATTGACCAGCACCTTCTTCTGCGCCAGCACGGCGACGCGATCGGTGATGGTGTAGATGGTGTCGAGGTCGTGGGTGACGATGAACACGGTCAGGCCGAGCGCGTCGCGCAGGGTCAGGATGAGCTGATCGAAGGCCGCGGCGCCGATCGGGTCGAGGCCGGCGGTGGGCTCGTCGAGGAACAGGATGTCGGGGTCGAGCGCGAGCGCACGGGCGAGCGCGGCGCGCTTGACCATGCCGCCGGAGAGGTCCGCCGGATACTTGTCGCCGGCGCTCGCCGGCAGCCCGGCGAGCGCGATCTTGAGCGCGGCCAGCTCCGCCGCGTCGCGCTTCGACAGGCCGACATGCTCGATCAGCGGCAGCGCCACGTTCTCGCTCACGGTCAGCGAGGAGAACAGCGCACCCTTCTGGAACAGCACCCCGAAGCGGCGCTCGACCTGCTTGCGACGCGCATCCGGCAGGCTCAGCAGGTCCTCGCCGAACACATGCACGCTGCCCTCCCGCGGCCGGTTCAGACCGACGATGGTGCGCAGCAGCACCGACTTGCCGGTGCCCGAGCCGCCGACGACGCTGAGGATCTCGCCGCGGCGCACGTCGAGATCGAGCGCATCGTGCACCACCTGGGCGCCGAACTGGTTGCGCACCCCGCGCACCTCGATGACCGAGTCCACCGGATTCGCGGCCACGCTCACCACCCCATCTCCATGCAGAACAGCGCGGCGATCGCATCGACCACGATGACCACGAAGATCGACTGCACCACCGCGGAGGTGGTGTGCTCGCCCACCGACTGCGCGCTGCCCTGCACGCGGAAGCCCTCCAGGCAGCCGATCACGGCCACCAGGAAGGCGAAGACCGGCGCCTTGGCCATGCCGACCCAGAAGTGGATCAGGCCGACGTTCTCCTGGATGCGCGACAGGAACAGCGCCGGCGAGATGTCGAGCGACAGCGCCGACACCAGCATGCCGCCGACGATGCCCGAGACCATGGCGACGAAGCTCAGGATCGGCAGCGCGATCAGCAGCGCATACACCCGCGGCAGCACCAGCAGCTCGATCGGGTCGAGGCCGAGCACGCGGATGGCGTCGATCTCCTCGTTGGCGCGCATGGAGCCGATCTGTGCGGTGAACGCGCTCGCGGTGCGGCCGGCGACGATGATCGCCGCCAGCATCACGCCGAACTCGCGCAGGAAGGAGTAGGCCACCAGGTCGACGGTGAAGATGCTGGCGCCGAAGTTGGCGAGCACGGTGGCGCCGAGGAAGGCGACCACCGCGCCGACCAGGAAGGTCAGCAGGGCGATGATCGGCACCGCGTCGAGCCCGGTGCGCTCGAGGTTGGCGACGAGCGCTGTCATCCGCCAGCGCCGCGGCTGCACCGCGACCCGCAGGGCGGTCTCGAGGATCAGGCCGATGAAGCCGGAGAGGCCGATGACGTGGCGCCAGAACACTACCATGGCATGGCCGATATGGGCGAGCACGTCGCCGAGCGCGTAGCCCTCGGCGACGGCTGCCGGCACCGCGGGTGCGGCGAGCGCGTCGGCGACCGCCTTCAGCAGCGCACGCCGCTCGCGCGGCAGCGCCCCGTCGTCGGCGAGCAGCGCGGCCACGCGCGCGGGACCGAGCAGGCGATGCAGCATGCGGGCACCGGCGGTGTCGAGCGCGCCGAGCGCGCCCACGTCGACCGGCAGCCCCGCCTCCCCCTGCGCACCCAGCGCCGCGAGCCGCGCCTCCAGCGCCGCATGGTGCGCCAGCGTCCAGTCACCCGACAGCCGCAGCCGCGCGCCGGTGGCGTCGGAGACGAGCTCGACGTCGCCGGGCCTGCGCGCGGAAGTGTCTGCTTGTTCGGGATCCCTGGGCATTCGTTGCGACTCGGTGGGCAAGGGCCGGATGTTACAACACCGTCCGCGCAGCTCCGCCATTGAATCGAAACAGTCGGAATCAGGCCCCGGAGCGCGCCGGCGCTGAGGTGCGTTTTGTGCGATGCGGCCAATGGGCGCACAATCGTGGCATGCGACATCGCGCGTGCTCCTGTGATGCTCCAGGCCCGAAGGCGCCCGCCGACCTTGCGCGGCAACATGCCAGCGGCGTCATCACGGGCGCCACCGCCCCAAGGTGATTTCCATGAACACAGCACAACGGAGCCGGCTCGCCTGGATCGGGGCCGGGATTGTGGTCATTGCCGCAGCCGCGGCCTGGCAGCTCCTGCGCCCGGCGGCCGACGACGGCAGTCTCGTGCGCGGCAACGGCCGCATCGAGGCCACCGAGGTCGACGTCGCCGCCAAGGCCCCCGGCCGGGTGGACGCGATCCTGGTCAACGAAGGCGACTTCGTGCGCGCGGACGAGATGGTCGCGCGCATGGACGTCAAGGCGCTGCAGGCCCAGCTCGCCCAGGCCCAGGCCGAAGTCGCCAACGCGATGAGCGCGCGCGAAACCGCCCGCGCCCTGGTCGCCCAGCGCCACGCCGACGTGGCGATGGCCGAGGCGACGCTGATCCAGCGCCGCGCCGAACTCGACGTCGCGCGCAGCACCGCGGCCCGCTCGCGCGCCCTGCTTGCCGACCGCGCCACCTCGGCGCAGAAGGTCGAGGACGATGCCGCCCGCGCGCGCAGCGCCGAGGCCAACATCGCCGTCGCCCAGGCCCAGATCACCGCCGCCCGCGCCGGCGTGCGCGCCGCCGAGGCCCAGGTGCAGCAGGGAGAAGCAGCGATCCTGGCCGCCGAGGCGGTCGTCGCCCGCCTGCGCACCGAGATCGCCGACGGCGAGCTGCGCGCCCCGCGCAACGGCCGCGTGCAGTACCGCGTGGTGCAGCCGGGCGAGGTGGTCGGCGGCGGCGGCAAGGTGGTGAGCCTGGTCGACGTCGGCGACGTGTACATGAGCTTCTTCCTGCCCGAGATGGCCGCCGGCCGGGTCGCACTCGGCAGCGAGGTGCGCATCGTGCTAGACGCCGCGCGGGAGTTCGTGATCCCGGCGAAGGTGTCCTACGTCGCCAGCGTCGCCCAGTTCACGCCCAAGACCGTCGAAACCCAGAGCGAGCGCCAGAAGATGGTGTTCCGGGTCAAGGCGCGCATCGACCCCGAGCTGCTGGCGAAGTACCCCGAGCAGGTAAAGACCGGCCTGCCCGGCATCGCCCACCTGCGCCTGAACACGCAGCGCGAGTGGCCGCCGGAACTGCAGGTGAGGCTGCCGTGAGCGCGCAACGCGGCGACGCAGCGCGCACTGTTGCGCCGGCCGCCACAGCGGACGCCGCCGTGCCGCCGGTCGCGCGCCTGATCGATGTGCGCCACCGCTACGGCGAGACGCTGGCCGCCGCCGGCGTCACGCTGGACATCCCCGCCGGGCGCATGGTCGGCTTCATCGGTCCGGACGGCGTGGGCAAATCGACCTGGCTGGGTCTGATCGCCGGCGCGCGCCGGATCCAGCACGGCGCCGTCGAGGTGCTCGGCGGCGACATGGCGGACGCCCGCCACCGCGCCCGCGTCTGCCCGCGCATCGCCTACATGCCGCAGGGCCTGGGCAGGAACCTCTATCCCACGCTGTCGGTGTTCGAGAACATCGACTTCTTCGGCCGCCTGTTCGGCCAGTCCGCAGCCGAGCGCGCGCGCCGCATCACCGAACTGCTCGCGGCCACCGGCCTGGGCGCCTTCGCCGACCGTCCCGCCAACAAGCTCTCCGGCGGCATGAAGCAGAAGCTCGGGCTGTGCTGCGCGCTGATCCACGACCCCGACCTGCTGATCCTCGACGAGCCCACCACCGGCGTCGATCCGCTGTCGCGCCGCCAGTTCTGGGAGCTGATCGCACGCATCCGCGCCGCCCGCCCGGGCATGAGCGTGCTGATCGCCACCGCTTACATGGAGGAGGCCGAGGGCTACGACTGGCTGGTGGCGGTGGACGCCGGCCGCGTGCTCGCCACCGGCACCCCGGACGCGCTGCGCGCCGCCGGCGGCGCCGACACGCTGGAAGCGGCCTTCATCGCGCTGTTGCCCGAGGCGCGCCGGCGCGAGCATCGCCGGCTCGAAATTCCGCCGCACGATGCGGGCGAGGTCGTCATCGAGGCGCGCGGCCTGCAGATGCGCTTCGGCGACTTCGTCGCGGTGGACGACGTCAACCTGGCCGTGCGCCGCGGCGAGATCTTCGGCTTCCTCGGCTCCAACGGCTGCGGCAAGTCGACCACGATGAAGATGCTCACCGGCCTGCTCGAGCCCACCGCCGGCGAAGCCCTGCTGCTCGGCCGCAAGCTCGACGCGAAGAACATCGAGACCCGCCACCGCGTGGGCTACATGTCGCAGTCCTTCTCGCTGTATGGCGAGCTCTCGGTGCGGCAGAACCTCGAGCTGCATGCGCGCCTGTTCCACCTGCCCGCGGACGAGGCCGCGGCCCGTATCGCCGAACTCGCCCGCCGCTTCGACCTCGAGCCGGTGATGGACACCCAGCCCGACGCGCTGCCGCTCGGCATCCGCCAGCGCCTGCAGCTGGCGGTGGCGGTGCTGCACCGGCCCGACGTGCTGATCCTCGACGAGCCCACCTCGGGCGTCGACCCGGTGGCGCGCGACCATTTCTGGGCGCTGATCGTCGACCTGTCGCGCCAGGAGGGGGTGACGATCTTCATCACCACCCACTTCATGAACGAGGCCCAGCGCTGCGACCGCGTCTCGCTGATGCACGCCGGCCGCATCCTCGCCAGCGACAGCCCGGCGGCGCTCACCGCGGCGCGCGCCAGCGAACGGCTGGAGGATGCATTCATCGCCTACCTGGAGGAGGCGAGCGGCATTGCGCAGCGCCCGCCCGCCGATGCGACGGCGCACACGTCCACGGGCGCCGATCGCGGCGATCGCCATGCCGGCTTCAGCCTCGCCCGCCTGCTCAGCCTGTCGGCGCGCGAGGCGATCGAGCTGCGGCGCGATCCGGTGCGGCTGACCCTGGCGCTGGTCGGCACGCTGGTGCTGATGCTGGTCATGGGCTACGGCATCAACATGGACGTCGAGAACCTCGGCTTCGCGGTGCTCGACCACGACCGCAGCGTGGCCAGCCAGCGCTACACCCTGCAGATCGCCGGCTCGCGCTACTTCACCGAGCGCGCCGCGCTCGAAAGCCACGCCGAGCTCGATGCGCGCATGCGCAGCGGCAAGCTGACGATGGCGATCGAGATCCCGCCCGGCTTCGGCCGCGACCTCGCGCGCGGCAAGGCGCCGCAGATCGCGGTCTGGCTCGACGGTTCGATGCCGCTGCGCGCCGAGCTCGCGCGCGCCTACGTGAGCGGCGTGCATGCGCAGACGCTGGCGGAGGCGGTCGCCGAATCCGGCGCCGCCTCCGCGACCGCGCCGGCCACGATCGAGGTGCGCTACCGCTACAACCCCGAGCTGCGCAGCCTGGTGGCGATGGTGCCGATGGTGATCCCGCTGCTGCTGGTCTTCATCCCGGCCATGCTGACCGCGCTCGGCGTGGTGCGCGAGAAGGAGCTCGGCTCCATCCTCAACCTCTACACCACGCCGGTGACGCGCTTCGAGTTCCTGGTCGGCAAGCAGCTGCCCTACATCGCGCTGTCGCTGTTCAACTTCGTGCTGCTGTTCGTGTTCGCGATCACGCTGTTCCAGGTGCCGTTCAAGGGCAGCATCCTCGCGCTCGCCTGCGGCGCGCTGCTCTACGTCACCGCCACCACCGGGCTCGGCCTGCTCGCCTCGACCATGACCAGCAGCCAGGTCGCCGCACTCGCGGGCACCTCGATCGGCACCCTGCTGCCGGCCATCCAGTTCTCCGGGCTGATGGACCCGGTGTCCTCGCTGGAAGGCGCCGGGGCGCTGATCGGCGCGATCTACCCGACC
Source organism: Thauera sp. GDN1 (assembly GCF_029223545.1). NCBI lineage: Bacteria > Pseudomonadati > Pseudomonadota > Betaproteobacteria > Rhodocyclales > Zoogloeaceae > Thauera > Thauera sp. GDN1. The sequence goes on from NZ_CP097870.1 coordinate 3,253,012, forward strand.
GCCCACTTCCTGACCATCTCCAGCGGCACCTTCTCCAAGGCGCTCGGCTTCGCCGATCTCGGCGCCTCCTTCCTGCCGCTGGCAGCGGCGATCCCGGTGCTCACCGTGCTGGCGGTGGCGCTGCTGAAGAAGCAGGCGACATGAGCGCGGAGCAGGCACAGACCATGGAACGGAAGCCCTCCATGAGCCGACGCTCGAGCCACCTGCGCAACACCTGGCACCTCGGCGTCAAGGAGTTCCACAGCCTGGCGCGCGACATGGCGCTGTTGTTCCTGATCGTGTTCATGTTCAGCGTGTCGATCTACGCCGACGCGCGCGCCAAGCCCGAAAGCCTGAACCGCGCCTCGATCGCGGTCGTCGACGAGGACCACTCGCAGCTCTCCACCCGCATCGTCGCCGCGCTGCAGCCGCCGCAGTTCATCACGCCGGAACAGGTCGTTCTCGCCGACATGGACCGTGGCATGGACGCCGGCCGCCACACCTTCGTGCTCGACATCCCGCCCGGCTTCCAGCGCGACGTGCTCGCCGCCCGCAGCCCGGCGCTGCAGCTCAACGTCGACGCCACCCGCCAGAGCCAGGCGCAGACCGGCGCCGGCTACATCCAGAACATCCTCGCCGACGAGATCCGCGCCTTCGTCCAGCGCGTGCGCGCACCCGCGCCGCAGCCGGTGGAACTGGTGCCGCGCGCGATGTTCAACCCCAACCTCAACGCCTCCTGGTTCGCCGCCATCAACGCGCTGATCAACAACGTCACCATGCTCGGCATCCTGCTCACCGGTGCGGCGCTGATCCGCGAGCGCGAGCACGGCACCATCGAGCACCTGCTGGTGATGCCGGTCACCCCGCTCGAGATCATGCTGTCGAAGATCTGGTCGATGGGGGTGGTGGTGCTGGTGGCGTCCTCGTTCTCGCTGCAGGTGGTGGTGAAGGGCTTCCTCGGCATCAGCGTCGCCGGCTCGGCCGTCCTGTTCGCGCTCGGCACCCTGCTCTACCTGTTCGCCGCGGCCTCGATCGGCATCTTCATGGGCACGGTCGCGCGCAACATGCCGCAGTTCGGGCTGATGTCCATCCTCGTGCTGCTGCCGCTGCAGATCCTGTCCGGCGGCGTCACGCCGCGCGAGAGCATGCCGGAGACGATCCAGCACCTGATGTCGCTGGCGCCGACCACGCACTATGTCTCGCTCGCACAGTCCATCCTGTTCCGCGGTGCGGGCATCGACGTGGTGTGGCCGGAATTCCTGATGGTCGCGGCAATTGGCGCGGTGTTCCTCACCCTCGCCCATCGCAGGCTGCGCCATGCGATCGGCACGATGCAGAATTGAACCCGGCCCGCCCGGAACATGGAGGAGAAGCTGATGAGCACGACAGAGACGAAGGCGAAGACCGGGACCGCGCGCCCGCAGCGCAATGCGCTCGACCAGCGCGTCCATGCCGCGATCGCCCGCGCCACCGCCTCGGTGTCGCCGATCGCGCTGCTGCTGGCCACGGTGGACTGGGCCGGACACCTCGCGGTATCGCCCGGCAAGCGCCTCGAGCTCGCCGACCTCGGGCTCGAGCAGGCTCGCCGCCTGCTGCGCTACGCGCTCGCGATCGCGGTGTCCCCGCCCGGCTCGCCGGCGCACGAGTGCATCGAGCCCCCCGCGCAGGATCGCCGCTTCACCGCGCCGGAATGGCACCAGTGGCCGTTCAACCTGATCCACCAATCCTTCCTGCTCACCCAGGAATGGTGGGACGCCGCCACCCGAGGCGTGGCCGGGGTGTCGCGCCATCACGAGCAGGTCGTCGCCTTCGCCGCGCGCCAGTTGCTCGACATGTTCTCGCCGGGGAATTTCCTGCCCACCAATCCGATCGTGCTGCGCCAGACGCTGGCCAGCGCCGGCATGAACCTCGCACGTGGCGCCGCCCACGCGACCGAGGACTTCGAGCGCGTGCTCGCGGGCGCGCCACCAGCCGGCGCCGAGGACTTCGTGGTCGGCCGCGACGTGGCGGTCACGCCCGGCAAGGTCGTGTTCCGCAACCGCCTGATCGAGCTGATCCAGTACGCGCCCGCCACGGCCACCGTGCATCCCGAGCCGGTGCTGATCGTGCCGGCGTGGATCATGAAGTACTACATCCTCGACCTGTCGCCGCACAACTCGCTGGTCAAATACCTGGTGGACCAGGGCCACACCGTGTTCTGCATCTCGTGGAAGAACCCCGGCGTCGACGAGCGCGACCTCGACATGGACGATTACCTCGGGCTCGGCTTCCACGCCGCGCTCGACGCCATCAACGCCATCGTGCCCGGACACAAGGTGCACGCCACCGGCTACTGCCTCGGCGGCACCCTGCTCGCGATCGCCGCCGCGGCGATGGACCGCGACGGCGACGACCGCCTGGCGACGATGACGCTGTTCACCGCGCAGACCGACTTCACCGAACCGGGCGAGCTGGCGCTGTTCATCGACGACAGCGAGGTCAGCCTGCTCGAGGCGCAGATGCAGGACACCGGCTACCTGACCGCCGGCCAGATGGCGGGCGCCTTCCAGATCCTGCGCTCGAACGACCTGCTGTGGTCGCGCATCGTCGGCGAGTACCTGATGGGCGAGCGTGCGCCGATGAGCGACCTGATGGCCTGGAACGCCGACGCCACCCGCATGCCGGCGCGCATGCACAGCCAGTACCTGCGCCGCCTGTTCCTCAACGACGACCTCAGCGAGGGACGCTATCCGGTGGGCGGCAAGCCGGTGTCGCTGTCGGACATCGACCTGCCTGTGTTCTGCGTCGCCACCCAGAGCGACCACGTCGCCCCCTGGCGCTCGGTGTACAAGCTGCATTACCTGGTGCCGGCCGAAATCACCTTCGTGCTCACCAGCGGCGGCCATAACGCCGGCATCGTCAGCGAGCCCGGCCATCCACGCCGCCAGTACCGGATGCTGACCCGGCCCGCCGGCGACAACTACGTGCCGCCCGACGACTGGGTGCTGCGCGCGCCGGAGAGCGCAGGCTCGTGGTGGCCGGCGTGGTCAGCCTGGCTGGCGGCGCATTCGGGCAAGCCGTCCCCACCCCCTGGATTCGGCGCGCCCGAGCAGGGCTACCCGGTGCTGGAGGACGCCCCCGGGCGCTATGTGCATGAGAAGTAGCACGGAGCTGCGTCCGCCGGCGCGTTATCGATCAATCCGCTTTATAGTTGAAGCACTATTTTTTGTTGCAACGCACAAAATTTACCGCTAGTATTTGAACCGTCTCCTCCACCCTCCTCCTTTGGTGTGGATTTGGCCCGGAAGTCGAAAGACCTCCGGGCTTTTTTCTTTTCGGCGTCCCGCCTGCGTCCCGCCTGCGTCCCGCCTGCGTCCCGCCTGCGTCCCGCCTGCGTCCCACCTGCGTCCCACCTTCGGTTCACCCCGATAACGCGTGCGCTGCACTGATCATGCGGCGGATCTCCGGCACGCAGGAACCGCAGGACGTGCCGCACTTCAGCCGCCGCTGCATTGCGTCAAAATCCTCGCCGCCGGCAATCGCGGCACGGATGTCCGACTCGGCCACGTTCAGGCAGTTGCAGATGATCCGCCCCCGTCCACGCGCCGCCGCGGGCGGCGCAGCCAGCGGCGCCAGCAGCCAGGGACGCAGATCGGCGGTCGCCTGGCGCTCCACCATCACCTCGCGCAGCCACGTCCCGGCGACGGTCTCGCCGCACAGGCGCAGGCCGACCAGGCGCTCGTCCTCGATCAGCGCACGCTTGCTGACGCCGCGGCGGACATCGGAATAAGTCAGCGCCGCATCCCCATCCAGCCCGGCAAGTGCGTCGAGTTCGTCCAGCCAGGCCGACGGGATCGGCTGCTCGTGCGCCACCCGCATCACCACCGCGGCCTCGTCGCGGCCGGCAAGCGCCAGCGAGGCGTAGGCGAAGCGGTCCAGCCAGGGCACCAGCGCCTCGGCGAGCTCGGTGGCGGCCCGCTCTCCGGTCTCCACCCGCATCAGCAGCAACTGGAAGGGCAGCGCCGCCTTGTCGATGCGCACCGCCGCGTGCTTGAGCTCGGGCTGCTTCGAGAACGGATCGAATTCGCCCGCCATCAGCTCATTGATACCAGCCGAGTTGAGCACGTTGCGCCCCCAGTGCATGGCGACGAAGGCCTGGCCGCGGCGCAGCTCCTCCGAGGCCAGCGCGCGCAGCACGATCTCGCCGCGCCGGCCCGACACCCGCACCAGCTCGCCGCTGGCCACCTCGAACATGCGCAGGTCGGCCGGATGCAGCTCGATGCGCGCCTCGTCCACATGGCTGTACAGGCGCGCGACCTTGCCGCTGCGGCTCATGCCGTGCCACTGATCGCGCAGCCGCCCGGTGGTGAGCGCGATCGGATAGTGCGCATCGACCTGCTCCGCCGTGGTCTCGCCCACCGGAACGACGAAGCGCGCACGTCCGCTGGCCGTGGGAAAGCGGCCATCGGCATACAACCGTGTGCGGCGTGCCGCATCGGCCACCGCCATCCCCGCCGGAAACGGCCACTGCTGCGGCCCGGCCAACTCCAGCACGGCGTAGTCGAGCCCGGTGATGTCGAGATCGCGCCCGGCGGTGGTGGCCACGTGCTCGGCGAAGATCTCCTCCACCTTGGCGTAGGCGAACATCGCCGCCGCCTGCGGCTTGCCGATCAAGGCGCTGAGCGCCTGCGCGAAGTCGCACACGATGCGCCAGTCCGCGCGCGCCTCGCCCGGCGGCGGCAGCGCGCGCTGCACGCGGGTGATGCGGCGCTCGGAGTTGGTGACCGTGCCCTCCTTCTCGCCCCAGGTCGCGGCCGGCAGCATCAGGTCGGCGAAAGGCGCGGTCTCGGTGCTGCGGTAGGCCTCCTGCAGCACGACGAAGTCGCAGCGCTCGAGCGCCTCGCGCACCAGCGCCTGCTCGGGCAGCGACTGCGCCGGGTTGGTGCATGCGATCCACAAGGCCTTGATCCGCCCCTCGGCCGCGGCGCGGAACAGCTCGACCGCGGTCAGGCCGGGCTTCTCCGGCACGCTGTCGACACCCCACAGGCGCGCGACCTCGGCGCGGTGCGCGGGGTTGGCGAGCTCGCGGTGCGCGGACAGCAGGTTGGCCAGCCCGCCGACCTCGCGCCCGCCCATGGCGTTGGGCTGGCCGGTCATCGAGAACGGGCCGCAGCCGGCGCGGCCGATCTTGCCGGTAGCGAGCGACAGCGCGATCAGCGCGGCGCCGTTGTGGGTGCCGTGGGTCGACTGGTTCAGCCCCTGGCACCACAGCGACATCGCCGCCGGCGCCCGTCCCCACCAGCGCGCGGCGGTGACGATGGCCGCCGCGTCGAGGCCGCACTTCTCGGCGGCCACCGTCGGCGTCACCGCCGCCACATGCGCGCGCAGGGCGTCGAAGCCTTCGGTGTGGGCGGCGATGAAGGCGGTGTCGACCAGGTCCTCGCGCAGCAGAACGTGCAGCATCGCGTTGTACAGCCAGATGTCGGTTCCGGGCAGCAGCGCGAGGTGCAGGTCGGCCGCGGCGGCGGTGTCGGTGCGGCGCGGGTCGACCACGATCAGCTTCATGTCCGGCCGCGCCTTCCTCGCGTCCTCGATGCGGCGGAAGGCCACCGGGTGCGCATAGGCCGGGTTGCCGCCGGCGATCAGCAGGCAGTCGGTGTGGTCGAAGTCCTCGTAGGCGCAGGGCGGCGCGTCCGCGCCCAGGGTCTGCTTGTAGGCGGCGACCGCGCTCGACATGCACAGGCGCGAGTTGGTGTCGACGTTGTTGCTGCCGATCAGGCCCTTCATCGCCTTGTTGAAGACGTAGTAGTCCTCGGTCAGCAGCTGGCCGGAGATGTAGAAGGCCACCGAATCCGGCCCGTGGCTGCGGATGGCCTCGGCGAAGCGCTGCGCGGCGACGCCGATCGCCGCGTCCCAGCCCACGCGCCGACGGGGCTCGCCGCGCGCGCTGCGCAGCTCGGGATGGAGCAGCCGGGTCTCCGGCCGGGCGCTCAGGTGCAGCGTCGAACCCTTGGTGCACAGGCGGCCGAAGTTGGCCGGATGCGCCGGATCGCCGCGCACGCCGGTGATGCGCGCGCCGTCGTGCTCGATCAGCACGCCGCAGCCGACGCCGCAGTAGGGACAGGTGGCCTTGGTTTCCATCAGGGTCTCCGCAATCTCGATCTCGGGGGGAGGCATGCGCTCAGTGCCGGCTGAGCAGGAAGAGCAGCAAAAGGTTGAGCAGCAGGGACGCGCCGGCGACGAGCTTCAGCGCCAGGCGCGGGTTGCGTTCGACCAGCGGCACGTGGCGGCGGGTGGCGAGCGGCCGGCTGGCGCCGCGTTCGAGCGCGAGCAGGAATTCCTCGGCGGTCTCGAAGCGCTCGCCGGGCGCGCGCGCGCAGGCCTTGAGCAGCACGGCCTCCAGCCACGCAGGGGTGTCGGGGCGGTAGCGGACGGGCGATACCGGCGCGCCGAAGTACGGGCGCTGGAAGGGTTCGATCTCGCCGTAGGGGTACTTGCGGGTGAGCAGCTCGTACAGCGTCACGCCGCAGGCATAGAGGTCTGACGAGGGGCTGGCGGGGCTGCCGGCGAAGAGCTCGGGCGCCATGTAGGACGGCGTGCCGGGGTTGTTGATCTCGGCCAGGTCCTCGGCGTCGGCCGCCGCCACGCCGAGATCGAGCAGGCGCAGCTCGCCGCCGCGGTCGATGTGCACGTTGTCCGGCTTGATATCGCGATGCACGATGCCGAGCCGATGCAGCGCGGCGACGCGGCCGAGCAGCGCGCGCCCGATGCCGACCAGCTCGTGCGGCGCGTAGCGATGGCCGCGACCGAGGGCGGCCTTCAGCGTCTCGCCCTCGTGCCAGCTCATCAGGTAGTACAGGTGGTCGCGCTGCGCGTGCTCGCACACGCGCGGAAAACCCTTCCCCGGCGCCCGGCGCGCCAGCCATTCCTCACGCACCAGCGCGCTCGCGGCCTCGTCGTCGGCATCCGGGAGCAGGGTCTTCAGCACCAGCGGAACACCATCGGCCAGCCGCGTCACCCGATAGAGCAGCGTCACCCGCGATTCGTGCACCAGCTCGTCGATGCGCAGGCCGTCGAGCACCTGTCCGGGCTTGAGCCGAGGCGGCAGCGGCAGACGGCGGCTGTCGGCGAGGCGGTCGCGCAGGTTGTCGGGGGGCAGCACGTCGATGCGGGCGACCAGGGCGGTCGCGTTGTCGGCCGTGCCGCGGCGGATCGCGCCGAGGACCAGCGCGTCGGCCGCGGCCTGCGGATCGGCATGGGCTTCCACCACCGCGGCGATGCCGGCGTCGCCCAGCGTGGCCCACACCCCGTCGGTGACCAGCACGAAGCGGTCCCCCACCGCCAGCTCGCCGTCGTCGTGATCGACCAGCAGCCGGGCCTCGAGCCCGATCGCGCGCCGCAGCACGTTGTCGAATTCGGGATGCGCCCAGGTGTGGTCCTCGGTCAGGCGCAGCAGCACACCGTCGCGCCAGCGGTAGGCGCGCGAATCGCCGACGTGGGCGACGTGGTGGCGCCGCCCGCGCAGCACCACCGCGGTCAGCGTGGTGGCCATGCCGGCATAGTCGCGCGACTTCGCCGACTGGCCGAGCAGCCAGCGATTGACCGCACCGAGCACGGTGTCGATGGACTTGTCCACGCCCCAGGTCTGCGGCGTTGCGTAGTAGTCGGCGAGCAGACTGCGCACGGTCTGCTCGGCAGCCTCGCGGCCGTAGGCGTGGCCGCCCACGCCGTCCGCCACCGCCAGCAGCACGCCCTTGGCGGCGAGCTCCTCGCCCTCCGGGGTGGCCGCGCCGACGAAGTCCTCGTTGCGCGGCCGCGGCCCCTGCTGGCTGGCGTGACCGAGGCTGACCTGCAGCGCGTTCATGGCTCAGATCTTCGCCGAGCTCAGGTGCGCCGCGCCCCAGGTGGTGCGCCAGCGCGTCTTCACCGCGGTCAGCCCGACCAGCGCGAACACGGCGAGCGCGGCGAAGATCAGGAAACCGGCCTGATAGCTGCCGGTGAGTTGGCGCGCGAAGCCGAGCGAGGACGCCAGGTAGAAGCCGCCGATGCCGCCCGCCATCCCGACCAGGCCGGTCATCACCCCGATCTCGCGGCGGAAGCGCTGCGGCACGAGCTGGAACACCGCGCCGTTGCCCATGCCCAGCGCCAGCATCGCGCCGACGAACACCGCCAGCGCCATCCACGCCTCGGGCAGGCCGAAGCTGACGATGGCGAGGAAGATCGCCGCCAGGATGTACATCACCGTCAGCGACTTCACCCCGCCGACGCGGTCGGCCACGTTGCCGCCGATCGGGCGCACCAGCGAGCCGGCGAACACGCAGGCGGCGGTGAAGTAGCCCGCCATCTTCGGATCGAGCCCGTACTGGGTGTTGAAGTAGATCACCAGCGACGAGGCGAGGCCGACGAAGCCGCCGAAGGTCACCGCGTAGAAGAACATGAACCACCACGCGTCCTTGTCCTTGAGCACGGCCAGGTATTCGGCGAAGCGCTTGGGCGCGGGCGCATCGGGCGCATCCTTGGCCATGAAGCAGAAGGCCACGAGCACGATCACGAGCGGGATCAGCGCCAGCCCGAACACGTTGTGCCAGCCGAAGGCCAGCGCCAGCCCGGGGGCGAACAGCGCCGCGAACGCGGTGCCGGAGTTGCCGGCGCCGGCGATGCCCATCGCCGTGCCCTGGTGCTCGGGCGGATACCAGCGCGAGGCCAGCGGCAAGGCTGCGGCGAAGGACGCCCCGGCCACGCCGAGGAACACGCCCAGCACCAGCAGCTCGTTGAACGAATGCACGCCGGCGACCCAGGCGTAGGCGAGCGCGCCGATCACGATCACCTGGCCGATGATCGCCGCCTTCTTCGGCGACAGGCGGTCGACCAGCACCCCCATCACCATGCGCAGCAGCGCCCCCGCCAGCACCGGCGTGGCCACCATCAGGCCCTTCTCGGCATGCGACAGGCCGAGGTCGGCGGCGATGCCGACCGCCAGCGGGCCCAGCAACACCCACACCATGAAGGCGAGATCGAAATACAGGAAGGCGGCGATCAGCGTCGGCGTGTGGCCGGCCTGCAGGAAGGATTTCTTGTCCATGTCGGGCTCCAGAGTCGTGCTCGAAACGCACCGGCGGTGCGGGAATTTCCAGCGCATGACTTCGTTGCCAAATCGACCCACCGGCGCTGGCGGATCGGGCGCTGTGCCGAGGAAGGCTCAGCAAGCCTCGTGCCACGTTTGAAATCGTTCTGAATCAGCAGCTTGGCCTCGAGGCTCGCGGACGGCCATGCACCAGCTTGGTGTGCGGTGCACAAGAGCGGTGCGTGCGAGGGCTTGCCAGGCTGGAAAAACGCGCTGCATGGGTGGAATGGCGATAAGGCTGAAGGCCCCCGTGCAGGTGCGACGCAAGGACTCGGCGCCTCATCCATGTTATTTTCTCGATAATTTTTCTATTTATCGATTAATTGCGATCACCATGTCTTCGCCGCTCGTCATCCTGATCCTGTCGCTGCTGCTCGGCCTGCAGCCGATCACCACCGACCTCTACCTCCCCGCCCTGCCCGCGCTGACGGCCAGCTTCGGCGCGGTGCCCGCGCAGGCGCAGCTGACCCTGACCGCGCTCCTGCTCGCCTTTGGCGCGTCTCAGTTGTTCTGGGGGCCGCTGTCCGACCGGGTCGGGCGACGCCCGGTGCTGCTGATCGGTCTGGTGGGCTACACGCTGGCGGCGATCGGCAGCGCGCTGGCCGGCTCGATCGAGGTGATAGTGTTCTGGCGCGTGCTGCAGGGGGCCTTCATGGGTGCGGGCACGGTGTGCGCGCGGGCGATCGTGCGCGACCTGTACTCGCCGCAGGAGGGGGCGCGGGCGATGAGCAAGGGCTTGTCCGGCCTGGGCGTCGCCGCCTGCCTGAGCCCGTGGCTCGGCGGCCTGCTGGCGGAATGGTTCGGCTGGCGCGCCACCCTGGTGGCGCTCACGGTCGCGGGCGCCGCGACCCTGTTCGTCGTTGCCCGGTACTTCGAGGAAACGCTGCACGAACGCCACCCCGAGGCCCTGCAGCCCGGCGTGCTGCTGCGCACCGCGCGCGGCATCGTCTGCAACCGCAGCTTCTGGGCCTACGCCGCGCTATGCACCGCGTCCTTCGGCGGGCTGTTCTGCATCCTGTCGGCGTCGTCCTTCGTGTTCATCAAGCTGCTCGGCACCTCGCCGAGCTTCTACGGCGTGCTGCTGCTCCTGCTGTCCGCCTTCTACATCGCCGGCACCATGCTGTGCCGGCGCATGATCCTGCGTTTCGGCGTGCAGCGCAGCGTGATGATCGGCGGCGCCCTGTCGCTGGGCGGCGGAGGGCTGATGCTGGCCTTCGCACTCGCCGGCGTGAGCACGGTGTGGTCGATCATGGTGCCCGCCTTCATCTTCATGCTCGGCCATGGGGTGCACCAGCCCTGCGGGCAGAGCGGCGCGATCGCGCCCTTCCCGAAGGCGGCCGGCGCCGCGTCGGCGATCACCGGCTGCCTGATGATGGTGGTGGCCTTCGGCGCCGCATTCTGGGTGGGCGCCAACATGGACGGCAGCGCCCTGCCGATGGTGGTCGGCGTGGCCGTCTGCAGCGCCGCCGTCGCCTTCATTGCCTGGGTGCCGGTGCAGCGGGTGCGGCCGGGGGCGGCGGGGTAAGCCTCAGCGGGAGACGGGACGAGCACGGCGGCGGCGCCGGCCGCCCAGCGCCGCAACATCGGCCAGCAGGGCCTGCGCCGCGTTCGGCGCGACCAGCAGGGCGCGATGGATCTGGAGCAGGCGCGCACCGGCGGCCAGGCGCGCCGCGGCCTCGCGCGCCGAATCGATGCCGCCCACGCTGATCAGGCACACCTGCGCGCCGACCGCATCGAGCAGCCGCGCCAGGTCCCTGGTCGCCCCTTGCGCTGCGCCCTCGGCCGACACCAGCAGCCCGTCCGCGCCCGCCCCGACCAGCCGCCGGGCCCAGGCCGCGGCCTCGGCGCGGGTCATCCACGCCGCGGGCAGCTTGGCCACCAGCGCCAGCCGCCGTGGGCGCGGCAGGCGGTCGCGCAGCTCGGCGAGCGCGGCCAGCAGCTCCACGCACTCGGCGGGCGTGGCGCCACTGCGTCCCGGGTTCAGCACCGCGTAGTCGGCATGCGCCTGCCAGCCGGCAAGCGCAGCGCGCAGCAGTGCGGCACGGCACACCGGCGCGCCGTGCTCGGCGTTCGGCACGAGCAGACTCAGCCCGTGGCAGGGCCTGCTCCCGCCCTGGAGCCTGGGCTGGCGCGCCGCGGCGAGGTGGATCAGCGGCGGGTGGCCACCAGCGGACGGACGATGGCTGCCGGTTTCCACCCCGCCGATGCCCAGCGCCGCGGCATCGGCGAGCAGCCGGCCGTGGCGATCGAGTCCCGCCGCAACCAGCACCGGCGAAGCGAAACGCAACCCCATCGCCTCGACCGCGCTCGCCGCCACAGCACCCCCGCGGCCGGCGTCGCTCCGAACCGCGTCGGCCGCGCAGCGTGCCAGCCCCTGCACCGACCAGCGCGTACGCAATGCGCGCGGGCTCAGTGCCGGGATCATGCGAGCACACCGTACCCGGCAGTCCCGGCGCGCGCAGGTGCCGAAGCGCGCGCGAATCGGGCGATGAAGGCGGCAAGCGCTTCCACACCCGCGTCGGCAAGACCGTTGTAGAGGCTGACGCGCACGCCGCCGCGCTCGGGATGCCCGCGCAGGTCGCGCAGGCCGGCAACTTCCGCAGCGGCCAGGAAGCGCTCGGTGGTGTCGTCATCGGGCAGCCGGAAACAGGGATTGACCCGCGAGCGCCAGCCCTCGGGCACTGTCGGACGGTAGAGCCCGGCCGCCTCGCCTTCGGCCAGCGCGGCGGCGAGCAGCGCATGGCGTCGGTCGAGCCGCGCCTGCATCGCGGCCACCCCGCCGGCGGCCTCGATCCAGTGCAGCATGCGGTGGGCGACGAAGACCGGCAGCACCGGCGGGGTGCACAGGCGCGATTCGGCCGCGGCCTGCGCGGCGTAATCCAGCACCCGCGGGGTGCCGCGGCGGGCGCGGCCGAGCAGGTCGCGGCGGACGATGACCAGGGTCAGCCCGGGCGTGCCGACGGTCTTCTGCGTGCCGGCGTAGACCAGGCCGAACCGACGCCAGTCGAGCGGCCGGGTCAGCAGTTCGGAGCTCAGGTCGGCGACCAGCGGCACTGCGGTCTTCGGCAGGGCCGGAAACTGCAGGCCGTCGGCGGTCTCGTTCGCGGTGAGATGGACGTAGGCGGGCGGCTGGCCGCCGCCTTCCGTCCGCGCGGATGGAAGGCACGGCCCGTCGTCGTCAGGGACGAGGGCCTGCAGCTCGAGCACATCGACCGCCGCGCAGCGACTTGCCTCGGCGATCGCGCGCCGCGACCAGTGACCGCTGTCGATGTACAGCGCGCGCGCCACCCCCGTCGGCCCGTCCGCAGCGCTCCGCGGGCCGTCCGTCGGTCGCCGCGCCGCAGTCGTCGCCCCCGCTTCCTCCACGCCGCCGAGCAGGTTCATCGGCACCAGCGCGAACTGCGCGCTCGCCCCGCCGGCCAGGAACAGCACCGCGAACGCCTCCGGAATCGCCAGCAGGCGGCGCAGGCAGGCCTCGGTCCCGGCCTGCAGCTCGCGGTAGGCGGACGAGGTGAAGGGCAGGCTCAGGATCGAGCCCGGCCCCGGGCGGCAGGCCTCGGCGACCTCGTTGGCGACCTCGACCGGCAGCGGGCCGGCCGCTGCCGAGAAGCTGTAGCCGGGCTGCGCCCGCCAGGCGGCGAAGGACTCGGGTGCGGACGCCCGCAAGCCGGACTCAGGAGAACAGCCCGACGCCATGCGCCCCCACCCCCATGAAGAACAGCACCGGAATCGAAAGCATGGTGTTCACCCGGGCCGACAGGAAGGTGATGCGCGAGCAGCGCAGGCGCTCGTCGAGCGGCGCCGGCACGAAGCCCAGCACCCGCTTCTGGTGCGGCCACAGCACGAACCACAGGTTGCACACCATGATCACCGCCAGCCATATGCCGACGCCCAGCGGCGCCAGGCTGCCCTGCAGGCCGAGCGCCTCGGCCAGCCAGCCGCGCTCCCACAGGATCGCCAGCCCGCTGCCGAGCACCAGCAGCGAAGCGTAGCGGAAGGTGCCGTGCTCGCGCTGCATCAGCGCGCGCTGGCGTGGACTGTCCGGATCGGACAGGTCGGCCGCGGTCAGCGGCACGTAGCGCGAACGGGTGACCGCGGTGGCGTAGTTGTGGCCGACCCACACCAGCGCGCCGAGGAAATGCAGCCAGCGCGCGGCGACTTCGAGCAGCATGTCCATGGCCGACGCCGCCTCACGTCGCCAGGCGCAGCAGCAGCGCCAGCGCTGCGGTCAGCGCGACACCCAGGCCGACGGTGACCGCGGAGGAATCGAACACGCGCAGCAGCAGATCAGACATGGCCGAGCTCCGTCCGTGCCACGGCGAGCCCGCTGCGCTCTCCCGCCGCCCCCGCCGCGCAGCCACCCGCCTTTGCGAGCAGACGCGAATTGGCGTCGTTGCGCATCACCAGCGGCTGCACCTTGCGCCCGGGCCTGTGGGCCCGCTCGATCGCCGCGCCGATCAGGTGGTGGTGCGGCGAGCGCGAGCAGGCCGGATCGGTGTTCGAGGCGTCGCCGGTGAGCAGGAAGGCCTGGCAGCGGCAGCCGCCGAAGTCCTTCTCCTTCTCGTCGCAGCTGCGGCAGGTCGGGCTCATCCATTCGTCGCCGCGGAATTTCTGGAAGGTCGGCGACTCGTTCCACAGCCAGGCGAGGCTCTTCTCGCGCACGGAAGGGAACTCCAGGCCCTCGATGATGCGCGCCTCCTGGCAGGGCATGGCGGCGCCGTCGGGCGCGATGGTGAGGTGGATCGCGCCCCAGCCGTTCATGCACGCCTTGGGCCGGCCCTCGTAGTAGTCGGGGATGACGAAGTAGATGGTCATGCGCTCGCCGAGGCGCGCGCGCGCCGCCTGCACCGCGCGCTCGGCCGCTTGCAGCTGTTCGAGCGTGGGCAAGAGTTCGTCGCGGTTCACCATCGCCCAGTTGTAGTACTGGATGTTGGCGAACTCGAGGTAATCGACGCCGATGTCCTCGGCAAGCGCGAGGATGTCCTCGACCTGGCCGATGTTGTGGCGGAACACCGGCACGTTGAGCACCATCGGGAAGCCGTGGGCCTTGATCAGGTGCGCGACCTTCACCTTGAGGTCGAAGGCGCGTGCGCCGACCAGGGTGTCGGTGAGCTCGCGTTCGCTGGACTGCAGCGAGAGCTGGATCTGGTTGAGACCGGCAGTCTTCAGCGCAATCAGCCTTTCCTCGCTCAGGCCGACGCCGGAGGTGATCAGGTTGGTGTAGTAGCCGAGCGCACTGGCGTCGGCGACGAGCTCCTCGAGGTCGTCACGCAGCAACGGCTCGCCGCCGGTGAAGCCGAGCTGCAGCGCGCCGAGTTCCCGCCCCTCGCGCAGCACGCGCTTCCACTCCGCGGTGGAAAGCTCGGCCCTGCCATCGCGGGCGTAGTCGACCGGGTTGCTGCACCACGGGCATTTGAGCGGGCAGCGGTAGGTGAGCTCGAGCACCAGCCACAGCGGCTTGCCCTGCCCGTCAAGCCTGACGACGGATCCATCCTTTGGCACGGAACACCTCCAGGAATTTGTACACGCCCTCGGCGACACGCTCGTCGGCGCCCGGGTAGCGGTGCTGCAGTTCGGCGACCAGCTCGGCGACGGTGCGCTTGCCGTCGCAGCGCTCGATGATGTCGCCTGCGGTCTGGTTGAGCTTGACGATGCCCTCGGGGTAGAGCAGGACGTGCGAGTCCTGGGTCGGCTCCCAGCGGAACAGGTACATCGGGTTGAGCGCGTAGCGCTCGTCCGCGGCGGGCGGGCGCGGGGTGGCGGTATCGGTCATGCGGGCCTCCGCTCCGGGTTGGCTGGCGCCGGCCGCCCGCGGGCGGCCGGGCGGCAGGCTTCAGCGCACGTAGACGTAGGCGGTGACTTCGAAGCCGAGACGGATGTCGCAATACGCGGGGTCGGTCCACTGCATGATGGGTCTCCTCTGGAATGATGGTGGGCGAACCGGCGCGGCGGCCGGCTCGTGATCATCATCCCCGCGTGCGAGGGCCCGGGGATCCGCACAATCGCGGTCCTGCCATCAGCACGATCGCGAGGCCGCGGTCGCGAAAATCATGATTCTTCAGCGACCTGCAGCGGCGTTGACCTTCGTCAACGCGGGAAGGGCCGGACCTGGCGGACGGCCTCGGCCAGGCCTTCCCCGGCCGCATCGGCCTGCCCCTGCCAGCCGTCGAAGTGCAGCAGCTGGGGCAAGGGCACGCGCTTGAGCCAGCCGGCGGCCTCCAGCTCAGGACGGGCGTGGAAGTCGCGGACGTAGCCGACGCACAGGTAGGCGATCGGGACGATCTCGGGCGGGATGCCGAGCGCCGCGCGCAGCGCCTGCTGGTGCAGGATGCTGACCCAGCCCACGCCGAGGTTCTCGGCGCGCGCGGCCAGCCACAGGTTCTGCACCGCGCACACCGCGCTATAGACGTCCATCGCGCCGATGTGGGTGCGGCCGATCACCACCGGGCCGTGGCGGCTGCGATCGCAGGTGATGCAGATGTTGACCGGCGACTCGAGGATGCCCTCGAGCTTCAGGTTGCGGTAGGTGGCGCGCTTGTCCTCGTCGAACATCTGCTCGGCCTCGGCGTGGGCGGCGAGGAAGTCGGCGTGGATCCGCGCGCGCACTTCGCGCGAGCGCACGACGATGAAATCCCAGGGCTGCATGAAGCCGACCGAGGGCGCGTGGTGGGCGGCGGTGAGCACGCGGGCGAGCACCTCGTCGGGAATCGGATCCGGGAGGAATTCGCCGCGCACGTCGCGGCGGGTGTGGATGGCGCGATACACCGCGTCGCGCTCGGCGGCGCTGAACTGCGGATCGGTCTGGAAACGCTCGCGCGCATCAATGCGCGCGGGCGCGGAGTGCGCCTGTGTCGGGCTGCTCATGAAGTATTCCCCTTGGCTACGAGCAGTGGGCAGTCGCCGACCAGACGGCTGCAGCAAACGCTTCGAGGCCGGTCTTCCGGCTGCGGATCATCTCGTCCGGGCGCCTTCCCGGTCCTCGCGGACCAGTGGCTGGGCGAACCTCGCCCGGACAATCCCCTTCACGGCGCTGGGCGCGCGGCGGATTGGCACCGCCTTCCCGATTCTCCCGCGGCGAGCGCGGGCACCCCGAAGCAAACGAGGGCGAATCTTAGCGGCAGATCGCGGGAACGTACATCCGTCGGCCCGCCCGAGCCCGCTTCGCCGCACGCCGTCGCTGCCCGTCCTCGGCGCTGCGTGGCCTGCATCGGTACCGGATCAGGCGCCGACGGCGGCGCGCACGCTCAGCTCCAGCTCACGGTGGCGGCGAGCAGGTAGCCGGCGCCGTAGACCGTCTTGATGAACTTGCCGCTGTGCCCGCCCTGCTCGAAGCGCTTGCGCAGCCGCGACACGCGCAGGTCGATGCTGCGGTCGAGCGCGCACACGTCGCGTCCGGCGAGCAGCTGCTCGCGCGACAGGATCTGGTTGGGGCGCTCGAGGAAGGCGATCAGCAACTGCGACTCGGCCAGGCTCAGCGTGTCCTCGACGCCGTCGGGCGAGATCAGGCGGTGGGTGGCGCGCTCGAAGCGCCAGCCGGCGAAGTGGGCGGTGCCGGGCGGCTGGGCATCGGCGGCGGGCTCGGGCTGGTAGCGGCGCAGGATGCTGCGCACGCGGGCGATGAGCTCGCGCGGCTCGAAGGGCTTGACCACGTAGTCGTCGGCACCCAGCTCGAGCCCCATCACCCGGTCATGGGTATCGTCGCGCCCGGTGGCGACCAGCAGGCCGAAGCGGTAGCGGCCGCGCAGCTGCTGCAGCACGTCCATGCCATCCATGTCGGGCAGGCCGAGATCGAGGATGGCGACGTCCGGCACCTGCACGCGCAGCTGGCGCAGGAAGTCGCCGCCGGTCGCGAACGCCGCATGGCGGTAGCCGAATCGCTCGAGCGTGCCGGTGATCAGCCGCGACACCGCGGCATCGTCCTCGACGACGTGAATCAGCGCCTGGGGCTTGTCGCTCAAATCCCTGTCTCCACGCAATGGACGCGACCCGGGCGGGCCGGCCCTCACGCGATCGCGGCGTGCAGTGCCTCGAGCAGGCGCTCCTGGGTGAAGGGCTTGCCGAGCACCCGGACGTCGGCATCCTCGCGGCCGGGCACCGCCTTGTCGGCGTAGCCGCTCATCAGCACCACCGGCAGTTCGGGGCGGAAGCGGCGCACGAAGCGCGCCAGCGCGCGCCCGTCCATGCCACCCGGCATCACGATGTCCGACAGCACGAGTGCGATCGCAGGGATATTTTCGACCATGTCGGCCGCCTCGTGGCCACTTTCGGCCTCGAGCACCGCACAGCCGAGCGCCGACAACTGCTTGCGCACCACGTCGCGCACCTTGTCGTCGTCCTCGACCAGCAGCACCAGGCGGCCTTCGAGCGGACGCGCCGCGACGGACGGCACATCGACGTCGTCAACCGGCTCCGCCATGCCCGCGGCCGGCAGAACCGCCGTCTCGCGCGGCGCCTGCGGCAGCAGCAGCGACACCGTGGTCCCCACCGCCTGCCGGCTGCGGATGCGAACCCCGCCGCCGGACTGCTTGATGAAGCCATACACCATCGCCATGCCCAGCCCGCTGCCGCGGCCGAACTTCTTGGTGGTGAAGAAGGGTTCGAACACCCGCGTGAGCGTCGCGCTGTCCATGCCGGTGCCGTTGTCGGCGACCGCGATCTGCACGTAGCAGCCCGGCGGAAGCTCGAGATCGGCAGCCGCGGCGCCCTCGATGCACTCCAGCGAGCATGCGATGCGCAGCTCGCCGCCGTTGGGCATGGCGTCGCGGGCGTTGAGCGCGAGGTTGAGCAGCGCGCTCTCGAGCTGGTTGGGGTCGACCAGCGCGCGCAGGTCGACGTCGCGCGAGGCGGTGGACACGGTGATCGTGCTCGGCAGCGAGCGCCGGATCATGCGCGCCATGTCGAGCACCAGCTCGTTGACCTCGACCACCACCGGCGCGATCGGCTGCTGGCGCGAGAAGGCGAGCAGGCGCCGGATCAGTCCCGCACCGCCCTCGGCCGCGGCCAGCGCGGGCTCGACGTACTCCGCCACCGCCGGGTGGTCGCCGAGCGCCTCGACCAGGCCGTGGAGGTTGCCCATCACCACGGTGAGCATGTTGTTGAAGTCGTGCGCGAGGCCGCCGGTGAGCTGGCCGATCGCCTCCATCTTCTGCGCCTGCGCGAGCGCGCCCTGCGTGCGGCGCTGCTCGGTGACGTCCACCGCGTGTACGTAGCAGCCGATCACCTCGCCACCGGGACCGAAGTCGGGGACCAGCGTGCTGCGGGTATACAGGATCTCGCCGCCCGGGCCGGGCATGCTGTACTCGTAGCTCACCTCCTCGCCGGCGAGCGCACGCCGCACCTTGTCCTCGACCTGGGCGAACACGTGCGCACCGATGACCTCGTGGATGGGGCGGTCCTTCATGCCCTCGCTGGTGGTGCCGAACCATTGCGCGTAACGCCGGTTGCCGTAGCGGAACACCCAGTCGTGGTCGAAATAGCCGATGTGCGCGGGAATGGTGTCGGTGATCTGGCGCAGGCGGAGCTCGCTGTGCGTCAACGCGTCCTGCCCCGACGATGCTTGATCCTCGCTCATTTGCTCCTGCCCGCCTCCACTGCCCTCTTCCGCGCCCGAGGGTAACGGAGCATTCTAGAGTGCGCGGCCCGACGGGCAAGACCCGGACAAGATTCAGTACATTCCGACGTAATTGCCGACAAGATTTTTTGCCATCCTCCATACTTGTCGGTATGGATGCCGGGACTGTGTCCAGCCATCCGGCCGCATCGCTAACCTGTTGCCGAACCGGGAGTGGAGAAGGATGTCGAAAATCGCATACGAACAAGGACTGGACAAGAATCCGGCCAACTACGTGCCGCTGTCGCCGCTCAGCTTCATCGAGCGCACCGCGATGGTGTATCCCACGCGCACCAGCGTCGTGCATGGCGCACGCAGCTACACCTGGGGTGAAACCTACGCCCGCTGCCGCCGCCTGGCGAGCGCGCTGGTCGCCAACGGGGTCGGCAAGGGCGACACCGTCGCGGTCATGCTGCCCAACGTGCCGCCGATGTTCGAGGCCCACTTCGGCGTGCCGATGACCGGCGCCGTGCTCAACACCCTCAACACCCGCCTCGACGCCGAGGCCATCGCCTTCATGCTCAAGCACGGCGAGGCCAAGGTGCTGATCACCGACCCCGAGTTCGCGACCGTGGTCCGCGCCGCGCTCGAACTGCTCGAGGGCGACAAGCCGCTGGTCATCGATGCGCTCGACGACGAATACCCGGGCACCGAGCGCGTCGGCACGATGCTGTACGAGGACGTCATCGCCGCCGGCAACCCCGACTTCCAGTGGAGCCTGCCCGCCGACGAGTGGGACGCGATCGCGCTCAACTACACTTCCGGCACCACCGGCAACCCCAAGGGGGTGGTCTACCACCACCGTGGCGCCTACCTCAACGCCGCCTCCAACATCATCAGCTGGGGCATGCCGCAGCACTCGTCCTACCTGTGGACGCTGCCGATGTTCCACTGCAACGGCTGGTGCTTCCCGTGGACCATGGCGGCCAACGCCGGCATCAACGTCTGCCTGCGCAAGGTCGACCCGGCGCTGATCTACGAGCTGATCCGTCGCCACAAGGTCACCCACATGTGCGGCGCGCCGATCGTCTACGGCATGCTGATCAACGCCCCCGACGGCCTGCGCGCCGGCATCGAGCACAGTGTGGCCGGCCTGATCGCCGGTGCCGCCCCCCCGGCCGCGATCATCGAGGGAGCCGAGCGCATCGGCTTCGACATCACCCACGTCTATGGCCTGACCGAAACCTACGGCCCGGCCTCGGTGTGCGCCAAGCACCCCGAGTGGGACGCGCTGCCGATCGACCGCCGCGCCGAACGCAACGGCCGCCAGGGCGTGCGCTACCACATGCAGGAAGCGATCACCGTGCTCGATCCGGTCACGATGGAGCCGGTACCCGCCGACGGCGAGACCATGGGCGAGATCATGTTCCGCGGCAACCTGGTCATGAAGGGCTACCTGAAGAACGAGAAGGCCACCCAGGAAGCCTTCGCCGGCGGCTGGTTCCACACCGGCGACCTGGCGGTCATGCACCCGGACGGCTACGTCAAGATCAAGGACCGCTCCAAGGACGTGATCATCTCCGGCGGCGAGAACATCTCCTCGCTGGAAGTGGAAGAGGTGCTGTACCGCCACCCCGCGGTGATGACCGCCGCCGTGGTCGCCCGCCCCGACGAGAAGTGGGGTGAAGTGCCGGCGGCCTACATCGAGGTCAAGGAGGGCGCCGGCGTCACCGCCGACGACATCATCGCCCACTGCCGCGAACACCTGGCGCGCTACAAGGTGCCCAAGCACATCGAGTTCTGCGTGCTGCCCAAGACCTCGACCGGCAAGATCCAGAAGTTCGCCCTGCGCGAGATGGCCAAGTCGGCCTCCGCGATCGAGTAAGCCTCTACCCCTCCTCCGCCGCGCCCTCCCCAACCGGCCCGCTGTCGCAAGACGCGGGCCGGCGGGCCGGCTCATGCCCAAAACAAAGACAACCGGAGTTCCCCGTGCCCATTCAACGCCAACACGGCGCCGAGCACCCGTACTGGCCGCTCGGCCCCTTCAAGCTGCGCCTGCCCTTCATCCACTACCGCTGGGAATTCCCGGAGATGATCCAGGGCCTGATCATGTTCGTGGTCAGCCTCGGCATGATCCCGCTGCTGATGAAGTACCTCGGCATGCCCTACGAGGCCGCGCTCGCCTTCTGCGTCATCGCCGGCATCGGCTACCTGCTGCCCGCGCTGCTCGGCGTGCCGCTGGTGCCGGGCTGGATCACCCCGGCGATCCCGGTCGTGCTGCTGTTCCTGCAGGGCTTCGAGCCCGGGCCGGAGGCGGTCAAGGCGATGTTCGCGCTGCAGGTGGAGGTGTTCATCATCTTCCTGTTCCTCGGCCTCACCGGACTGGGCAACAAGCTGGTGACGATCATCCCCAACTCGCTCAAGAGCGGCATCATCATCGGCGCCGGCATCGCGGCGATGATGGGCGAGCTCAAGAGCGGCGGCCGCATCGACAGCACCCCGATCTCGCTGCTGATCGGCTCGATCGTGTCGGCCTACATCCTGTTCTCGCTGTCCTTCAAGCACATCGTCGAGACCAGCAAGTTCGCCAAGGCGATCTCCAACTTCGGCATGATCCCCGGCATGATCATCGCGATGATCGTGGGCTGGGCGGTCGGCGAATACCCGCTGCCCAAGATCGAGTGGGGCATCACCCAGCCCGACTTCGGCCTGATGATGGACTACCTGGTGTTCAACGTCGGCATGCCGAGCGCCGACATGTTCCTGCTCGCCATCCCGACCGCGATCATCGCCTACGTGATCGCCTTCGGCGACATCCTGGTCGGCTTCACGCTGTGCAAGCGTGTCGATCACCTGCGCCAGGACGAGAAGATCGAGCTCGACGTCACCCGGGTGCACATGGTCACCGCGCTGCGCAACGGCCTGCACGCCCTGCTCGCCCCGTGGCCCGGCCTCGCCGGCCCGCTGTGGACCGCCGCCCACGCCACCGTCGCCGAACGCTACGCGCTCGGCCGCAAGGCGATGGACTCGATCTACTCCGGTGGCGGCACCTTCTGGATCACCGGCCTGATCGCGGTCTTCGTCCTGCCGCTGGTCACCATCTTCAAGCCGGTGCTGCCGATCGCGCTGTCGCTGACCCTGGTGCTGACCGCCTACATCTGCATCATGGTGGGCATGGAAGAGCTGAAGAACTCGACCGAGCGCGGCGTCGCCGGCATCGTCGCGGTGACCCTGGCGATGCCCGACCCGAAGGCGACCGTGTACGCGGTGGTGATCGGCCTGGTGCTATGGTGGCTGATCGAGCGCCCGAACGCCGCCCAGCGCGCCAGGAGCGACCTGTCGATCATCGGCGACAACACCGCCGACATCGAGGCCGGCGACGAGCACGGGGTCGCGCAGAAGTCCTGAGTCCGGGACCGCCGGCGGTGAAGCGCGACGCTTCGCCGCCGCATGGACCGCCCAGGGGGCTGATGCCGGTAGCCGACGAGGCTACCAGCCCAGCCCCTTTCTCATCAGCAGCAGCACCGCCATGCCGAGGATGAAGGGCAGCCAGGGGTTGCGCCAGCGCAGCGCCACCGCGAGCACCACCAGCCCGGCGGCGAACTTGGGATTGAGGGGCGAGACCTCGCCGCCGTCGATCAGCAGGTCGGGCATCACCAGCGCCGACAGCGCGGCCGCCGGCGCATAGCGCAGCGCACGCTGCAGCGCGGGCGGCAGCCGCCCCTTCTCGCCGAGCAGGATGAAGCTGCCGCGGGTGCCGACGGTGGTCATCGCCATCAGCGCGAACGCCACCCACAACCACACGCCCTCGATCACGACCGCCTCCCGCGCTGCTGCCAGTGCTCGGCCGCGAAACCGGCGGCAATGCCAAGGGCGATGCCGGCCACCACGCCGAGGCGCAGCGGCAGCCCGCGCAACAGCACCGCACCCAGCCCGCCGGCGAGCGCGGCCACCAGCATCGGCCGCGTGCGCACCATCGGCAGCACCATCACCATCAGCGCGATCGTCACCATGAACTCCAGCGACCAGTCGCGCGGCACGAACTCGGCACCGAAGATGCCGAGCGCGGTGCAGCTCTGCCAGACGCACCAGTTGAACGCCGAGGGCGCGATGTAGTAGCCCCAGCGCCAGTGCGGGTCGTCCGCCTTCAGCAGCTTGTCGACACCGACCGCGAACACGCCGTCGACCAGCAGGTAGCTCGACGCCAGCCGGCGGGCGAAGGTGCTGTCATGAAAGACCGGCGCGATCGCCGCGCTGAAGATCACGAAGCGCAGGTTGAGCGCGAGCGCGGTGAGCATGATCAGCCACAGCGGCGCGCCGGCGGCGATCAGCGGCAGCGCGCCGAGCTGTGCGGTACCGGCATAGACCAGCAGGTTCATGCCGAGCGACTCGAGCTCGGTAAGACCGATCGAGCGCATCGCGATGCCGGTGACCATCGCCCACGGCAGCAGGCCGACCGAGATCGGCAGGAAGTCGCGCAGGCCCTCGCGGGCACCGCGGCGAAATGCGGATTCCATCAGCGCTCCAGGAAAAAGCGCACAAGCATAGCAGCGGGCGCCGCAGTCCGGGCCCGCGGGCCCGCGTCAGAAGCCGAGCGACTCGCCGGCGCCGGCCAGGGTCGCGATGCCGAGGCCGAGGAAGATCGCCGCCGCGATGCCATGCACCAGCTTCACCGGCATGCGCGCCGCGATGCGGTCGCCGAGCAGCACCGCCGGCACGTTGGCGATCATCATGCCGAGCGTGGTGCCGGCGACCACCGCCACCAGCATCTGGTATTGCGCCGCCAGCGCCACCGTGGCGACCTGGGTCTTGTCGCCCATCTCGGCGAGGAAGAAGGCGATCAGCGTGGCGCCGAACACGCCGAAGCGCGGCAGCCTGGCGTCGTCCTCGTCGAGCTTGTCGGGGATCAGGGTCCACACCGCCATCGCGATGAAGGACAGGCCGAGGACCCAGCGCAGGGTCTGCGGCCCCATCAGCGTGGTCAGCCAGGTGCCGACCGCGGCGGCGAAGGCGTGGTTGGCCAGGGTCGCGACCAGGATACCGAGCACGATCGGCCACGGGCGACGAAACTTGGCGGCAAGGATGAAGGCGAGCAACTGCGTCTTGTCGCCGATTTCGGCGAGCGCGACGATGGCGGTGGAGACGAGAAAAGCGTCCATGGCGGGGGCGAGAGAAGGGGGGAAGAGGCGCGGCACGGCGCCGGGGCGCTATCCGCGGCATCGTGCCGCGGCGCAGCATTCTATCGGCCGCCGCGCTGCATGACCATCCGATACACGAGCGGGACCGCGAACAGGGTCAGCACGGTCGAGAACCCCAGGCCCCACACGATGCTGGCCGCCACCGGCCCCCACATCAGCGATTTCCCGCCCAGACCGATGGCGAGCGAGAACAGGCCGCCGATGGTCGTGGTGGAGGTGATCAGGATCGGCACCAGGCGACGGCGCGCGGCATAGATCGCCGCATGCTGCACGCTCATGCCGGCGGCGCGGCGCTCGTTGGCGGCGTCGATCAGCACGATCGCGGAGTTCACCGCGATGCCGGTGAGCGCAATGACGCCGTACAGCGTGTACAGCGACAACGGATTGCCCGACACGAGCAGGCCGAGCACCACGCCGGTGAAGGCGAGCGGCACCGTGAGCAGGATGATCAGCGGCTGCCAGTAGCTGCGGAACTGGGTGGCGAGGATCAGGTAGATCAGGCCGATGCCGAGGGCGAACAGCCTGCCCATCGAGTCCAGGCTCTCCTGGATGTCCTCGAGCTCGCCGGAGAAGTCCAGCTCCACGCCCGGGAAGCGTGGCTGCAGTTGCGCCCAGGCCGCCTTCAGGCGGTCGTTGGCCTCGACGGTGTCGATCTGGCTGCGGTCGAGCTCGGCCTCGACGGTGATCGCGCGCGTCAGCTGGTAGTGGCGGATGTAGCCCTTGGACAGGCGCAGCTCGTGATCCACCAGCTCGCCGAGCTGCACGCTGCGGCCATCGGCCAGCGGCACCACGCGCTGCAACAGCTCGGTGACGTCGTTGAGGCTTTCCGGGCGTGCGCGCACCACCACCTCGAGCTTCTCGCCGCCGTCGCGGGTAGTGGCAACGAGTTCGCCCTCGCCGTACAGGCGCAGCAGGCGCGCCACCTCGGCCGGGTTGACGCCGGCACGCGCGAGCTTCTCGCGGTTCAGTGTCAGCCGCATCTCGCTGCGTCCCGGCACGTCGTCGTCGGTCAGATCCTTCACCCCGGGCAGGCGGGCAACCTCGGCGAGCAGTGCATCGGCGGCGGCGCGCAGCTCGGGGTAGTCGTCCGACTTGATCTTCACCGAGATCGGCTTCGCGGTCGGCGGGCCACCCTTCATTTCCAGGAAGGAGAACTTGGCCTCGCCCTCGAGGGCCTCGATCAGGGGACGCACGCCGGCGATGATCTCGCCGGTGTCGCGCATGTCGGCCGCGCGCGGCAGCAGCGAGACCAGCACCTGGGCGTACTGGTCGCCATAGACCGGCTCGGTGTCGGTGAACTTCAGCCCGGCGTAGCTCGCGATCGAGCGCAGTTCGCTGCCGTCGATCGCCTGCTCCAGCACCCGCGCGGCGCGCTCGGCCTCGGCCAGCGTACGCTCGGGCGTCACCCCGGCCGGCATGTCCACGCTGACGTAGAACAGGCGCATCGAGTCGAAGGCGAAGAACTGCACCTTCACCAGCCCGGACGCCACCGCGCCCCCCGCCC
This sequence comes from Thauera sp. GDN1, assembly GCF_029223545.1. Taxonomy (NCBI): domain Bacteria; kingdom Pseudomonadati; phylum Pseudomonadota; class Betaproteobacteria; order Rhodocyclales; family Zoogloeaceae; genus Thauera; species Thauera sp. GDN1. The sequence goes on from NZ_CP097870.1 coordinate 3,278,346, forward strand.
CCGCCACCAGCAGGACCAGCGCCGCCGCCGCCAGCCGCCGCCGGCGCAGCACCGCCACCAGCGCGCGCGCGTACTTCACCCGCAGCCAGTGCGTCAGGCGCTCGCGCAGCACCTGTGCGCGCGTACGCCGCGCCGGCTGCATGCCCAGCGCAATGATGTGGGTGGGCAGGATCCAGAACGCCTCGGCCAGGCTCACCAGCAGGCCGACGGTGACCACGAAGGGCACGACGAACATGAAGTTGCCGAGGATGCCCGGCAGCAGCATCAGCGGCAGGAAGGCGGCGATCGTGGTCAGCACCGAGGACAGCACCGGCAGCCCGACCTCGGCGATGCCCCCGATCACCGCTTCGCGCGCTTCTTCGCCGCGCTGCAGGCGGTAGTAGATCGCCTCGACGATCACCACCGCGTCGTCCACCAGCATGCCGAGCGCGATCACCACGCCGAGCAGCACGGTGAGGTTGAGCGTGGAACCGATCACGTCCACCGCGATGAAGGTGCCGGCAAGCGCGAACGGCACCCCCAGCCCGACCAGCAGCGCCAGCCGCGACCCGAGGAAGACCCAGCACAACACCAGCACCGCGAACAGGCCGAAGATCGCGTTCGACTCCATCACCCCGATCGCATGACGGGTGGCGTGGGTCTGGTCGTCGATCAGCGCCAGCTGCACGCCCTGCGAGGCGAGCAGCGGATTGCGCTCGGTCGCGAAGGCCTGCAGGCGCTCGACCAGCTCGAGGGTGTTGGTGCCGGCCTGCTTGTTGATCGACAGCATGATCGACGGCCGGCCGTTGTAGCTGACCAGCTGGCTCGGGCGCTCGTGGCTGCGCACCACCTCGGCGACCTCGTCGAGCGCGACCCGTCCGTGCGGCGTCACCACCGCGGCCTGCGCCAGGGTCTCGGGGTCGGGCGTCTTGCCCTCCATCCGCACCAGCCATTCGCGGTCCTGCACCCGCACCCGCCCGGCCAGCGTGTTGCGGAACCAGGCTGCGACGCCGTCGGCCACCTGCACCGGCGAAAGGCCGGCCGCCGCCACCCGTGCCGGGTCGAAATCCACGTGCAGCTCGGGCTCGTCGAGACCGGCGGCGATCACCTGGTCCACCCCGGCCAGGCCCTCGAGCTCCTTCTTCACCAGGAAGCCCGCACGCCGCAGGCTCTCGCCGCCACTGCCGTGCAGGATCAGGATCGCGGTCGGAAAGCCGTTGGAGCTGGTGATCTCCATCACCACCGGATCGGTCGCATCCGGCGGCAGCTCGGCCGAGGCCTTGTTCTGGATCTCCCGCCGCAGGTCGTTGACCCGCTTGTCGAACTGGCGCTCGCCCAGCTCCTCGAAGCGCACCAGGATCGAGGACACGCCCTCGCGGCTCGACGACGAGGCGAAGCGGATGTCCTTGACCTGCTTGATCGCGTCCTCGAGCGGGCCGGTGAGCTCGCGCTCGACGTCCTCGGCGGAGGCGCCGGGCAGCGTGGTGATGATGCTGACCCAGTTGAAGTTGATCTCCGGGTCCTGCGCCCGCGGCAGCGTCAGGTAGCTGAGCAGGCCGCCCAGCAGCACCATCAGGAAGGCGATGTTGGCGAGCGGATGGTTGTCGATCAGCCGCCCGTACAGCCCCTTCACTGCGCGCCCCCGCCCGCCTGCCCACGCTCCTGCCCGGCGCGCAGGCCGAGCGCGAAGCGCCCCTCATCCACCACCGCCGTCTGCGCCGGCCAGTCCACCGCCACCGGCCGCCCGGCCTGGGCAGCGGGCAGCGCCACGAAGACCGCCTCGCCCTCGCGCACCACCCACACGCCCAGGCGACCGTCGCGCTGCTGCAGATAGGCCGGCGGCAGGTGCGGCACCGTGCTGCGCCAGCGCAGTTCCCCGGCCAGTCCGGGCGTCAGCTCGCCGTCGCCGGCGAGCACCACGTCGCGCGCCTGCCCGGCCGCATCCACCACCTGCGAGATGCGGCGGATGTGCACCGGATGTTCGCTATCGCCGACGACCAGCGTCCACGCCCCCGCGGCCTGCAGCGCGTCGATCTGGCCTTCCGGCACGCGCGCATGGACCTCGGCATCCGCACTGGCGGCCAGCACCAGCAGCGGCGTGCCGGGCGCGGCGAGATCGCCCACCGCGGCCAGGCGCTCGCGCACCACGCCGTCGAAGGGCGCAAGGATCACGGTGCGCGCCAGCGCGAGCTCGGCCGCCGCCAGCGCGGCGCGGGCCGCATCGCGTTCGCTCTGCAGCACGCCGACCTCGGTCTCGCGGATGCGCAAGCCGTCGGCACTGATGAAGCCGCGCGCGGCGAGCGCACGCGACTGCTCGAGCTGGGCGCGGGCGAGGCGGATGCGGCTGTCGATGAGCGCGATCTGGGCGCGCACGCGCTCGTGCTCGATGCGAAAGCTGGCGTCGTCGAGCCGCACCAGCTCCGCGCCGCGCGCCACGAAGGCACCGACCCGCGCCGGCATGGCGACGACGCGCGCCGACAGTTCGGCCGCCATGCGCGCCTCCTCCTGCGCCACCACGGTGGCCGGAGCACGGAACTCGGGATAGATCGCGATCTCGGCGAGCGGTCGCGGCGACCACTCGGCCGCGCGCGGCGTCAGCGGCAGCAGGAGGGCGAGCAGCACCAGGGTGAAGCGTCGGAACGGACTCATCGCAACTCGGTCACGGAAATCGCGGCAAGGGGAGCCACCGCATGGGAAACCACCCGCTGCAAGCTCAACCCTGGTCGATGACCCGGAAACGCAGCGTCGGCGCGGTGAAGTCGTCGGGTGTCGCCCCCAGGCCGATCTCGCCCTCGCCATACAAGGTACAGGTGTCGCGACGCAGCATCACCGGCGCCGCCGAACCGACGAAGCGCACCCAGCTGCCATTGCTGCTGAAGTCGGTCAGCAGGCACTGCCCGCCGGTCCACTCGATGCGAGCATGACGGCGCGATACGCGCGGATCGTCGACGGGGAAGCCGACGCCCTCGCCGCGGCCGATGATCAGCGCCGCGTCGTCGGCGTGCAGTTCGACGTGCTGGTCGAGACGATCGATGTCGATGCGACGGACGGAACGCGCGCCGTCCACCAGCTCGTGGTAGTCGAGCAGCGTCGTCAGCGTGGTCTCGGCGGTGCGGGCGAAATCGACCCGCCACACCCGCATCGGCTCGGCCTTGCCCTTGATCGTGATGCGGTCCAGGCTGTGGCAGGCGATGCGCAGCGGCTCGGGCAGGCTGGCAAACACCGCATCGCCGATCAGCGTCTCGCCGGTCTGGGCGCGGTCGCTGAGACGGGCGGCGACATTCACCGCGTCGCCGTAGCAGTCGCCGTCGTGCTCGACGATGGCGCCGCGATCGATGCCGGTCTTGACCCCCAGCGCGGCGCGGCGCAGCTCGACGCTGGCGAGCTCGTGCAGTACTTCCTGCAGATGAGCCCCGGCCTGCACGGCGGCGACCGTGTCGTCGAACAGGACCAGCACGCCATCGCCGAGATACTTCACCACCCGCCCGCCGGCGCAGGCGAGATGGCGGCCGAGCGCGTGCGTACAGCGGGTGACGATCTGCGTCGCCGCCACGTTGCCTGCCGACTCGAACAGACCGGTACTCCCCGTCAGATCGGCGAATACCACGGTCCTGACCGCTTGCTCCACGCGCCCTCTCGCTCCAGTTCTGGTTCGCACGACACCGCCCGCCCCCCGGATGGCGGTGCTTCGCTGCACTGCGCAAGGCAGAATCCTAGCATTATGGGCCCATGCGTTGAAACCGTGACCGGCGAGGCGCGCGACGGCGCGCCCGCCACCCCGGAGGGGCGGACGCTGCGGAAAGAAGGCGCGGGCGCGCTCAGCCGGGCGGGACGGCGCGCAGGGCCTCGGCCAGCAGCGGGGCGATCTGCACCGCGTTGCTCGGATGGACGATGCAGTCCGTGCTCCACACCTCGCCGACACCGGCGGCACGGATCAATGCCAGGGCGTCGTCGGCGAAAAGCGCATGCGTCACCGCCACATCGACCGACGCCGCACCGGCCGCCAGCAGGCGCTCGGCGGTGCGCGCGAGGGTATGCCCGGAGCTCGCCACGTCGTCGACGATCACTGCCGCCCGGCCGCGCACCGCGGCGTCGGCAGGGAGCGCGATGTCGACCCGGCGGTCGTCGTGGCGGACTTTCTCGCACACGATGAAGTCGAGTTCGTGGCGCTGCGCCGCAGTCTCGACCCACTGCCGCGACTCGAGGTCGGGGCCCACCAGCAGCGGCCGCGCGCGGTGCGACAGCGCGACGTCGGCGAGCAGGCCCGCGCCGGAGAGCGCGATCGCATGCGGCACCGGAATCGCTTCGGCCAGCGTGTCGATGCGGTGCAGGTGGGGATCCACGGTGATCACGCCATCGAACAGGCCGGCCAGGAACTCGCCGACGATGCGCTGGCTCACCACCTCGCCGGCACGGAAGGCCTTGTCCTGGCGCATGTAGGCGAGATAGGGCGCGACCAGGGTCAGATGCTGGGCGCCCATTTTCCCGGCGCTGCGCGCGACCAGCAGCAGTTCGAGCAGCTTTTCGTTGGGGCGGTGCAGGCTGCGGTATAGCGCGACGCGCGCGGGCAGGTGCGCGGGCAGGCGCAGGCGCAGCTCGTCGTCGGGGAAGCGGTGGCGTTCGATCACTGCCGCTTCGATGCCGGCCGCCGTGGCCAGACGCGAGGCCTCGGCGACTTCGTCGTCGAAATGCAGCAGGACCATGTCTTCGATCTTGGTCATCGGCGCGAGACTACACCCTGCGCGCGGGGTCCTGAAGAGCTCCCGGGAGCACCGGCGCGAAGCATTTCACGCCGCGCGCGAGAAGGGCTGGCGCCCATCCGCACGGCCGCCGGCAAGGGGACGGAAACGCCTTGCCGGCGGCCTGCGCGAAATGCGGAAAGCGGTTTGACAAGCCCATTTTGGGCTACTACAAATGAGTGACCGGACATTCCAAAGACAACACGGCCGGCGCTGCAGCCAGCATCACGACCGCCCCCGGATCACGAACCTCACCTGCCGGAGAAGACGATGCCCGACGTCCTGGTGCAGGACGCGCTCGCCGCGCTCGACAGCGCGATCACGAGCCTCCTGCCGTCCGCCGTGCCCGCGGGGATGAACCGTGCGGTGCGCATCGAGCCGAGCCGCATCCGGCCGCTCGGACTGGGCGGCTACGTCGGCAACCATGTCGCCCCCGATGCCGGACAGTTCGGCCGCCGGGTGCATGCCCGCATCGCCATCGCCGTCACCGGCGGCAACGACACCGCCGCACGCAACTACGTCGTCGGCCTTGGCACGGAACTGCTCTGCCTGTCGCGCAGCGAACGCCTGGCACGCGGCGTGCAGCGCCTCGAGCGCGTTCCGGTCGAGGATCCGCGCGCACTCGCCTTCGAAGTCGATTTCGAATTCATCAGCACACCCAGCACTGGAGAGGGCGTGATCACCGATCTCGTCCTCGACATCGAGCCCGACGGCTGAGCGCTCGGGATCGAAAACCGCATGGCGCGCCGCACGCGACATGCATCGGCAATGCCCCGTGCGGGGCGAACGGACTCCCCAGCGGGGACAGAAGGAGCGGGCGATGGAAGAGAACTTTGCGGAACAGATCGTTCCCGGCACATTCATCCGGGTCCAGGCCGAGGGCTTGATCGCGCCCAAGGGCGTGAGCTTCGGCAATGTCGGCATCGTCGGCACCGCGGCGGCGGCCAGCGGAGTCACCGACGCCATCGGGCAGACCCACATCCTCGGCAGCATGGAGGACGCGGCCAAGCTCTATGCGCCGTCCGACGCCGCCTCCGCAGGCACGCAGAACCTGATGCGCGGACTCGCCCTGCTGTTCGCCAACGGCGCTCGCACGGTCTATGCCCGTGCGGTCGCCGCCGCCGCGGACCAGACGGCCTTCGCCAACGCCGCCGCCGAGTTGCTCAAGGAGACGGTCAACATCCTGATCGCTCCCGAGCTCGCCACCGCGACCGCACTGCAGGTGCTGCCGGCGGCGACCAACACCGCCGAGGGCGACGGCAAGGACATGATCACCGTGATCGGCTCCGACGCCAGCGGGGTCAGCGACGTCGCCGCCCAGGTCGCGGCGAACAAGCGCGTGGTGCTGGTGACCCCGGGCGTGCGCACCTACGACCCGGCCGCCGGCGCGATGGTCGACCTGCCCGGCAACTACACCGCAGCCGCGGTCGCCGGCCTGATCGCCAGCCTCGCCCCGCAGGCCAGCCCGACCAACAAGGTGCTGCCCGGCGTCACCCAGCTCGTCACCCGCTACAGCTACGGCCAGCTCAAGTCGCTGCTGCAGGCCAACGTCTGCCCGCTCGAGGAGCGCCAGGGCGTGCGCGTTGTGCGCGGCATCACCACCGAGGGCGAGGCCTTCTCGCAGATCACCACGCGGCGCATCGTCGATTACGCCAAGGCCGGCATCCGCCAGGTCGCCAACCCCTTCGTCGGCCGCCTCAACAACGAGCGCGTGCGCACCGCGCTGCACGGCGCGCTCGACAGCTTCCTGACCACCATGGTGGTGGACGAGGCCCTCACCGGCTACCAGCTCGAGGTCAAGGCCACGCGCGCCGACGAGATCGCCGGGCGCTGCATCGTCAATGTGGCCATGCAGCCCACCTTCAGCATCGACTACATCCGCGTGACCCTCGCGCTGTCCTGAACACGCAGGTAAGGAGACCGACATGCCATCTGCCGCCAACCAGAATGTCTACACCGGTGCCGACGGCACCATCCTGCTCGCCCCTGCCGGCGACGGGCCCGAGGGGTCGGCCGCCGGCGCCGTGATCGAGGGCAACGACCTGATCCAGGTCGGCCGCGTCACCGGCGTCACCGTCCAGGTCAGCTCGGCGATCCGCCCCTTCCACGAGATCGGCCAGCGCTACGCCAGCGAGCTGCGCTCGGGCAACGTCAGCGTGCGCGGCCACATCGACCGCGCCTGGCTCAACGGCGCGCTGCTGCGCCTGCTGCTCGGCGAAGCGGCCGACCAGCGCCCGCGCAGCTCCTGGGTGCAACCGGCGTTCAACATCACGCTGATGGCGGAGAACGCCGCCAGCCCGGGCACGAAATCCATCGTCACCCTGCACGACGTCAAGCTCGAGCAATGGAACCTGTCCATGCCCGAGGACGACTTCGTCATGGAAGGCGCGGACTTCCAGGCCCTGTACGTGAGCGTCCGCGACGAACGAGGCTGAGCCCATGACTTCGGCACAGGCAGCACAGGCGAACACCGGCCCGGGGAGCGCCTATCTCGGCGCCGACGAGCTGCTCGCCGGCAGCGCGGCGGCCTACGACATCGAGGTGCCTGCGGCGCTCGTCGAGGCCGGTCGCAGCGGCCTGGCGGGCCGGGTGCGGATCCGCCCGCTGACGGTACGCGACCTGCAGCTCATCAGCCGCGCCGCACGCGACAGCGACAGCCTGGCCGGCGCGCTGATGGTGCACACCGCGCTGCAGACCCCGGAACTGTCGTTGCCGCAGGTGTCGGCGCTGCCGATCGGGCTGATGGAGTTCCTGCTCGGCGAGGTGAACCGCGTCAGCGGCCTGGCCGTCGCCCCCGCCGCGCTCGAGGAGGCCGCCGAACAGCCGATCGCGCGCGCAGCCCATGTACTCGCCCGCGAGTTCGGGTGGACACCGCAGCAGATCGGCGAGCTCACCCTCGGCCAGATCCTGCTCCATCTGCAGATGCTGCGCGAGGAAGGCGGGCGCCATGGCTGATCCGCGCCGCCTCGCGGCTGCCCTTGCGCCCTTCCATGAGGTCAGCAAGCACCTGGAGGCTACGCAGGCGCGGCTCTCCGGGTTGCTCGCCGCCTTTGCGCGCGAGGCCGAGGCGCACACCGGCGATCTCGAGCGCCTGCCCGCTGCGGCACGTTTCAACCCCTTTGCCGTGCTGCCGAAAGCCTTCGAACCGGCGCACACCGCCGATCCCGACGGCAAGGTGGGCGGACGGCGCGCCGACAAGGTCAGCCGGGCTGCGCAAGCGTCCGCTCCGCGCCCCGCCGCAACCGGAACCACCGCCCTGGCGAGTCTGGCCGGCGCCGCGGGCAACCTTCGACAGGCGTCGGGCCGGACGCCGGACATCCCGCCGTCCGCCGCAGCGCTCACACCCGCTGCCCTCGGTGCCGCAGCCGCGAGCGAGCGAAGCCGCGCGCGTGCGGCCGGACCGGAGCCCATGGCCAGCCTCCCCGCCAGCGAACAGGCTGAGCACGCGTACGCTGCGGGCGAGCTGATCGACGCGCTGCTCAAGCGCCACGCGCCGCCCCGCGCGCCGACCCGCCTGCACGGCATCGGCACGCGCTCGGCACAAGCAAGCCATGACGGCGATGCAGCCCCCGCTCAGCGCGTTGCCGCCACTTCGGCAGCACGGGCCGCCCAGGCCGCCCAGGCCGCCGCCGACCATCCCGCCCTGCGCCACGGCGCGGAGCTCGCCGCGAGCGCGGCCGCAGCGCATGGCGCCCTCCTCGCTCCCGGCGCGGGGCACGGACACGCACCACCATCGCGCCTCCACGCCGCCAGTGCGCCCTGGGGCGAGCTTTCCTGCCAGGCCGCGACGCAGGCGGGCGCCGGCATGGACGCGGCAGCAATGGAGCATGGCGACGAGGCCCTGCGCCGCCTGCTCGACTCCGGATTCGCGCACCCGGCGACGGTCGCACAGGCGTTCGAGAGCGTCAGGCCGGAAACCCTCATGCGCGCACCTACCCGCTCGCCGCAGCGGCGCGCGCCGTCGCGCCTGCTCGGCGCGTCCGGTCCGCAGGACGTCGCGACCGCGCCGGCCACCAGCGCCAAGGCCGCCACCGCGACCCCGACGTCCGCCATGACGACGCCCGCGCCTGCCATGCCTGCGGACGGCGCCGCAGACCTGGCCGCCGGACTCGACCGCCTGCTGCGCGAACAGGCCTGGCTCAGGGGAGTGGATCTGACATGAGCCTCACACCCATGCTCGCCGACTGGGAACTGCCGCGCGTGACCCGGCTGGAAACGCTGGAGACGCGCGACTTCCTCGAGCTTCCGGTCCCGGGGCGCGCCGGCAGCCTGTTCCAGGACCTCGACCGCCGCCCGGCACGCATCCTGGTCGAGGGCTCGGTGTTCGGCAGCGACGCCGGGCTGGAGCTGCTCAACGCGGTGCGCGAGAAATACCTCGCCGGCGAACCGATGACCTTCGTCTCCGACATCGTCACCGGCACCGACATCCAGTACGTGCTGTTGCAACAACTGCACATCCAGGCCGAGGCCAGCGCCCCCGACCAGATCGACTACACGCTGTGGCTCACCGAGTCGCCGCCACCGCCGCCGCCGGCCGACGTGCTCGGCGGCATCGACACCGGTCTGCTCGACGGCGCGGCCGGACTGCTCGACCAGGCAATGGGTGCCATCGATGCGCTCGACGCGCTCGGCAGCCTGCCGGCGATCTCCGACCCGACCGGGCCGCTCGCCGGCATCCTCGGCGACACCGCGCCCTCGATCGGCCAGCTCGGCAGCATCGGTTCGGGTCTGCGCGGCCTGCTGGAGTAAGCGACCATGGCCGGACTGCTCGCCCAACTCGACCTGACCGCATCCGGCGCGGACCTGTCCGCGATCGCGGGCGGCATCGGTGGCGCCTTCGGCGAGCTCGGCAAGCTGATCACAGGCTGGCAGAGCGGCCCGCCGGGCGACTTCGGCAGCGCGCTGTCCAGCCTCGGTGGCCTGCCTGTCCCGCAGCTCTCCGGCGGCTTCGAGTTCAGCGCCGGCTTCGGCAAGCTGCTGCCCAGCCTGCAGGGCGAACTCGGCGGCCTTGCCCAGGGGCTGGAGGGCGACATCGCCGCGCTGCCTGCGCGCCTCGGCACCGATCTGCAAGCCGCCTTCGCCCCGCTGCTCGCCCGCATCGAGCGCCTGCAGGCGGTGTTCGGCGCAGACTGGCGCTGCGGTCTCGGCGTGACGGCCGGCGCGAGCGTGGAAGCCGCCGGCGGCGCGGGCGCTGGAAGCGGTGGAAGCGGAAGCGGTGGAAGCGGTGGAAGCGCCTCGTCGGGCAGCAGTTCGTCCTCCACGCCGCCGAGCGACGCCGGCGCGCTCGACACCGCCCGGGTCGCCGCCGCACGCACGCTGATCGATACCCTGCCCGCCGACCTCACCGTGCCCGGCCTGCTGCGCTGGGTGCATGCGCGCGTCGGCACCTTCCGCCCCGGTTATTTCCAGCTCCGCTCGCTGCCCATCCTCGACGACCTGCGCGATCCGCTCGACACCCTGATCCGCTGGGACGATGCCGACGCCGCCGCGGTCCGCGCCGAGCTCGTGCACACGGTGACCGCGCTGGACGAGCTGATCGCCCTCAACACCACCGCCTGCATCGAGCGCGCGCTGCCCGCGGACGACGTCACCGCCCAGTCGGGCAGCGCGGTCGGCAGCGTCGGACGCGGCTTCGTCGATGCGATGAACGCGCTCGCCGCCGCCGTGCAGGCGGGCAATGCCGCGGGCGCCGCCACCGCACTCGCCAATGGGCAGACCGCGCTCGCCAGCCTGGCAGGCGCCAACGGCGACGCCCTGGCAACGGACGCGGCCGAGGCGCGCGCGCGCGTGATGACCCGGCTGGTCGAGCTGCCCGGCGCACTCGACGCCGGCCTGTGCCGCACGCTGGTGCTGCTGCAGCCACGCGCGAGCTTCGCCGACCTCACCCAGGGCATCAGCGGGCTCGCCGTCCCGGCGCTGCCGCCCGACGCCTTCGCCCCGCTCACCGCGCTGATCGAGGACGTACGCGATCGGCTGCAGTCGGTGCTCGACCTGCTCGACATCAGCGCGGTCAGCGCCCCGATCACGGACGCCCTCGATGGTGCCGGCGACGCGATCGCCGCGATCGAGCAGCAGCTCGCCGTCCTCGGCGCCAGCGCCGAGCGCGCCTTCGGCGACGCCCGCAGCCAGATTCAGGCGCTCGACCTCGCCAGCCTGCAGCAGCAGCTCGAAGCCGCGCTGGAGCAGGCCGTCGCCGCCATCGAATCGGCCCTGTCGAGTGCGTTGTCGCCCGCCACTTCGGCACTCGGCGAGGCCCTGCAGGCGGCCGACACGGCGATGGATGCGATCGATCCGGAAGCCCTCGCCGAACCGCTGCGCCAGGTTCTGGAGCCGATCGCCAACCTCACCCAGCAGGGCGAGGTCGCCGAGTTGATCGCGCTGCTCGAGCAGATCAAGCAGCTCGCCGAATCCCTGCCGCGCATCTCCTTCGCTCCGGTCGCCGACGAGGTGATCGGCGCGATCGAGCAGCTCCAGGGCGTGCTGCGTTCGATCGATCCCTCCGCGCTGCCCGCCCCCGCCCCGGCGCTGATCCGCGAGGCCATGGGCGTGCTGCCGCAGTCGCTGGTGCCGCTGACCGACCCGCTGGTGGTCGAGCTCGAGGTCCAGCTCGACGGCAGCCCGGTCGAGCTGCTGCTGCAGATCAAGGCCCTGCCCGAGCAGGCGCGCGAACGCCTGCTCGCGCTGTCGCCGCGTGGCGCGCTGCAGCCGCTGCTGGCGGAGCCCTACGGCGCGGTGCGCGACGGCCTGGCCGCCTTCAGTCCGACGCAGTGGCTGGAACAGGCCGACCGTGCCCTGGCCGACGCCCGCCAGCGCCTCGCCCGCCAGCTCGACGTCGCCGCCGTGCTGCAGCCCGCCGCACAGGCACACGCCGCGCTGATCGCCGAGCTGGAAAAGCTGCGCCCATCGACCCTGCTCCAGCCGCTGACCGACGCCGTGCGCGGTGCGCTACAGGGGCTCGATGCCGCGGTGCCCGCGGGCGAACTCGGCGATGCGCTCGGCGGCGTGCTGGCTCGGGTGCGCAGCTTCGGCAACACGGTGGACAGCGCGCTAGACGTCGCCGACCACCTGGCCGGGAAGCTCGCGGCGCTCGGTGACGCCGGCAGCCAGTTCGACGCCTGGCTCGAGCAGGTGCTGGCCAAGGTGCCGGAGACCGCCAGCGGCGAGCTCGCCGCGGCCCTCGCTGCCCTCGATGACACCGCCCGCGCCTGCGCCGCGGCCCCGCTTCGTGAGCGCTGGACCGCCGCCCGCGATGCCCTGACCGACGCACTCCCCGCTGCCGGGGCCCAGGCCCTGCTGGGCGAGCTCGCGCTCGCCCGCAGCCGCATCCGCAGTGGCCTGGGCGCACTCCCCGCAGCCGACGCCAGCGCGATCTCGAGCTTCCTGGACGCCCCGGCCACCCGCGCCGCCGAGGACGCGCTCAACGCCTTCGCCGCCCTCGAACGTCGCCTGGCCGAGACCGACACCCGCCTCGACACCCTCTTCGACCAGCTATCCGAGCGCTTCCCCGGCGCCGACGGCCCCTTCGCCGCGCTGCTGCCCGGCACTCCGGCCCAGGTCCGGCAGTGGGTGCGCGAGGCCCTGGTGCGCCAGTTCGGCCAGCCGCTGGTGCTCTTCCTCGACAGCCTGAAGGTGCTGAGCGCACTGCTGCAGAGCGCCGCAGCGGCGCTGCACGGCCTGGTCGATGCGCTGCAGGCCAAGCTCGACGAACTGCTCGCCGCACCGCAGGCGCTCGCCGATCTGCTCGCACGCATCGAGTCGCTGACCGACCGCATCGCCGGCCTCGACCCAGGGCTGTACGCGCAGCAGGTGGACATGCTCTACCGCGACCTGCTCGGCGAGCTGCGCGCACTCGACCCCGCCAGCCTGCGCCAGCCGCTGGAGGCCGCACGCGACCGCCTGCTCGCGCGCATCTCGCTCGACAGCGTGATCCCGCCGGCACTGCGCACCCAGCTCGATGCGCTGCACCAGGAGTTGCAGGCCAAGGTCGGCGCGCTCGACCCCGACCCGCTGCTGCTGCAGCCGCTGGACGAGACCTGGCGGGCGACGGTCGAGCCCCTGGTCGCCGCGCTCGACATCAGCGCCTCGATCCAGCTCGTCATCGACTGGGTGCAAGGCCTGCCGCCCGAGTTGCGGGTGCAGATCGGCCGCGTCGACCAGGCCTATGCCGCCCTGCTCGCCAGCGCCCCCGGCGGTGGCGGCGCCTCGGCGAGCGCCAGCGTCAGCGTGGGCACCTAGGAGAACAGGATCATGCTCGGCTCCATCCTGATCCAGCCGCAGATGCTCGCCCGCATGCACGGACGCGGCGTGGGCGACGAGATGGCGGACGAGATCGTCGCCCTGGCCCAGCAGCTCAGCCTCGATCCCGCCGCCGCGGAAGCGGTGCTGCCGGCCTTCCAGGCCGCCGGCCAGCGCTTCGCCGATGCGCTCGTCGCCCGCCTCGGCCCGCGCCTGCCACAGGCGCTGACCGAGCTGCGCGGCCTGATCGAGCCGCTCACGCAGCCCATCGCCAGCCTCGCCAGCGGCCCTGCCCCAGCGTCCACCGCCGAACTGCTCGAACGCCTTGCCGACGGCCTCGAGCGCCTGGCGCCGATCGCCGGCCTGCTCACCGACGCCCAGATCCGCAGCACGCTGCAACGCGCCAGCCGCATCCTCACCGACACCCTCGGCCTCAGCCAGGCAGGCTTTCGCGCCGACTTCCTGGTGCTCCTCGGCGAGGTGCGCGCCGAACTGCGCACCCATCCCGAGGGAGCGGGCAGCAAGGCCAGGGCGGTGCGCGAGGCCTTCGCCTGCCTGCTGACCCGGCTCGAGCGCGACGTCTATCCGCGCTTCCCGACACTCGACCTCGACATCGATCGTCTCGCCGGCATCCTGATTCGCGCACTGCGCGAGACCCCGCTGCCGGCGATCTCGGGCCAGGCCGAATGCCTGCTCGGCCGGCTCGAGGCCGTGCTGCGCCTGCTCGCGGAAGTCGCCCGCGGCGCGGCGATCAGCACCCGTGGCGGCCTGCCGCGCGCCGCCGGCGCGGCTGCGGGCGCAACGACACGCAGCACCCGCAGCCGCGGCTCGCGCTCGACCGGCGTGCCGCCGCGCAGCCAGGACGGCCGGTACTGCTGGTACGCCTCCTGGCTGTACGCGCGCCACCGCCAGGGCTTCAGGAACGGCTTCGGCACCGGCCTGCTGCAGAACATCACGCCCGGCTACCCGGGCGACGAGGTGTGGCTGAGCACCGACCAGAAATGCCTGGTGTTGCGCCGAGCGACCGTGGACGACGCGGTGCTGCACCGCGCCGACGCCCCCTTCGCCTGGCACGCCGCGCCGCAGTTCGCCGGCCCGGCCAGCCGCGAGCACTTCAGCTTCGGCTCGATCTCGCCCGGCTTCCTCGAGGAATGGACGCGCGCCACCGCCATCCTGCAGAAGAGCGCCGCCGGCTTCTGGCATGCGGTGGCGATGGGCACGGGCGAGCGCGAGTACGCCTGCAACATCCCGCTGTGGCTGTGGAACTGGTCCGATGCGGTGGCGCGCGGCGCGGGCGAGGCCCCGCTGCCCTCGCTGATCGTGCGTTCGCTGGGCTGGGGCGTGGGTTCGAGCTGGCTGTTCTCGTCGCTGCTGCCGATGCTGACGGTGCTGGGCGGCTCCTTCGAGGGCGTGCACACCAAGACCACCGCCGGGCTCGGCTTCCTGCAGTGGCTGACGCTGATCGGCGGCGACGCGCTGTCGGCGTACACGATCAGCGGCGCGACCCAGGGCGTGAATGACTTCTTCCTGTCGCTGTTCACGCTGATCAACCAGACCGGCGGTGCCGCCGGCCCCCCGCCGGTGGGCGACGACCTGCGCCCGGCCAACTGGCAGCGCGCGGACCCGGTGATCGGGCTGGTCAACCTCGCCATCGGCTTCGGCTTCCGCGCACTGATCCCGCGCGACGATTACGGCCTGCCCTTCGACAACAACGGCGGCGCGTCCTTCGGCCCGCTGTACTTCCCGTGGATGCTGCTCGGCGCGCCGCTGATCAACGCCTTCGGCAACATGCTCGGCACCTTCATCGCGTGGGCGATCGCACGCACCCACACCCCGGCCCAGCTGGGGGAGAAGGTCGGCCTCGGTGCGCTGTTCGGCACGCTGAGCTTCATCATCGAGTTCTACAGCCAGCGCGACGGCAGCACCGACGGCGGGCGCTATAACCCGCGCAAGGATCCCGCCGACACGCCCTATACCGACACCCGCAGCGACTTCGCCGGCTACCCGGACAAGGCCGGCTCGCCCTACCACCTGCCCTACGCCGCCGACACCGCGATGTACGTCGGCCAGGCCAACCTCGGCTTCTTCAGCCACGCGCGCTGGAACAGCTTCCCGCAGATCTACGCCTACGACTTCGCCCACGACTTCGGCGACGAGGTGCTCGCCATCCGCGACGGCACGGTGGTCGATTTCTTCGACTGGATCCCGGACAACATCAACCCCGATACGACGCAGGAGGCGACCGCGCGCACGGCCTCGAACGGCGTCATGGGTGCAGGCTGGCGCAACGACAACCCGGGCTGGAACTTCATCGCCATCCGCCACGACAGCCGCATCGAGGCCCAGGACCGCGACCAGGGCGGCAGCGCGGTGACCACCTACGCCATCTACGGCCACGGCGCCACCGAGGGTGTGCGCGCGCTGTGGCAAACGCTGTACGGCAAGACGCCGCAGCAGATCATCGGCACGCGGGTGCGGCGCGGCAACCCGATCATGCGCGCCGGCAGCACCGGCGTGAGCTTCCACAACCACCTGCACCTGCACGTGCTGCGCGGCCCGGCGCCGCCGGCCACGCCCGAGCCCCTGGGCGCCACCCAGCTCGTCACCTCCGGCGCACTCAGCAGCTACACCCTGCCCTTCGTGTTCGCCGACGCCCCGGGCGACGGCGTGCTGAGGAACCTGCGCTGGTACCGCTCGCGCAACACGCGCTCGACGGAGCTGCCGCCATGATCGGCGACGCGCTGATGGACAGCCTCGGCGGCGCACTCGGCGGCTCGACCGGCGCCGGCACGCTGCCGCCCCCGCGCGCGAAGGTGTCGCGCGGCGGCGGGGCGCCCTCGGCCGGCGGCTTCGGCGCCGAGCTGGTGGCGCTGCTCACCGGCCCCGCGCAGCCCGACCCGCTCACCGCCGCGCTGGTGGAGGCCGAAGTGCGCCTGCTGCCCGCACCCGCGCTGGCCGCGTGCCGGCTGCGCTTCCTGCCGGGCAGCGATTTCCCGACGCTGGCCGCGGGCGACGTGCTGAAGCTGCAGCTCGGCGCGGGCGACGATCCACCCGCGGTGTTCACCGGCCCGATCACGCTGATCGGCGGCAGCAGCGGCCTGCTCGAGCTGGTGCTCGGCGCCACCGCCGCGCCGCTGACCCGGGTGCGGCGCAACGCCGGCTACGAGAACCAGGGCTTCGCCGACCTGATGAAGCTGTGGGCGGGCGAGGCCAGCCTCACCCCGGGCGACATCGACGCCGGCCCCAGCTACGCCTTCCTCGCCATCGACGCCCAGGCTTCCCTGTGGGAATGGATGGCGCGCCTCGGCCAGGCCGCCGGTTTCCCGGTGTGGATGGATGCCGAAGGCCGGCTCAACGCCCGCGCCGCGCGCGGCCAGCCGGTGGCGACCTGGGGCTGGGGGCGCGACCTGCTCGGCCTGCAGGCCGAGCTGCACGACCCGGCGATCACCGCCTTCGCCGGCCTGCCCACCGGCAAGGCCAAGGAAGGGGCGTGGAGCGCGGGCGAGAAGCCGGCCGCCGGCGCCGCTGCGGCGGGTGGAGGAGCAGCGGCGGGCGCCGGCGGCCTGGCCGGGGCCCCGGGTGGATTGACGGGCGCGGGCACCAAGCCCGCCGGCCGGGTGCACATCACGGTGCCCGGCTGCCCGACACTCGACATCGCCAGCCGTTTCGCGCTCGAGGGCTGCCCCGGCGGACGCGGCGACGGCACCTGGGTCGCGGTCGCGGTCGAACACCGCTTCGCGCCCGGCCAGGGCTTCATCACCCGGGCGACGGGGGTGCCGGCATGAGCGCGCTGTACGACACCCTGCGCCAGCTGATCCGGCGCGAGCTCGCCAGCCACCGCTTCGCCGAGATCGGCAGCGTGCAGGCGGTGTATCCGTCCGATCCCGGCGCCTACAGCGCCGACGTGGTGCTGCGTGGCACCGAGCTGGTGCTGCGCCACGTGCCGGTCCTCACCCCGCGCAAGGGCTTCGCCAGCCTGCCCGAGGTCGGCGACCTGGTGCTGGTGCAGTTCATCGGCGGCGCACTCGACCGCCCGGTCGTCACCGGCACGCTGTACAACGAGTCCGACACGCCGCCCGAGCACGTCGAGAACGACTGGGTGCTGCAACTGCCCTCCGGCAGTGATGCCAAGGACAGCGGCGTGCGCGTGGAGATCCGCCAGTCCTCGCCGGCAGGCTTCACCGTCAGCCTCAAGGGTGAGCGCTTCAGGATGGAGGTGCAGGACGACGACCCGGTGATGACGCTCACCGTCGCCGACGCCAAGGTGACCATCGACGGCGGCGGCGCGGTCAGGATCGAAGCGCCGGGCGACCTCGACCTGAAGGCCGCCGGCAAGCTGACATTGAAGGCCGACGGCGACGCCACGGTCGAAGCCAGCGGCAACCTCGTGCTCAAGGGCGCGATGGTGAAGATCAACTAGGGCCGACGAGGACACGGAAACCATGAGCCTGCCTGCCGCGAAACAGGGCGACCGCATCCTCGCCACCGACCTCCACATCCAGATGGTGCCCAGCCCCGGCGGCCCGATCCCGACCCCGCTGCCCAGCCCCTTCGTCGGCACCATCGACGGCGGCCTGTCGTCGGACGTGCAGATCGAGGGCAAGGCCGCCGCCACCAAGGATTCGACCGCCACCAACACGCCCGGCCACATCCCCACCGCCGGCCCGTTCCAGAAGTCGCCCTCGAACAGCGCCACCATCCTTGCCGGCTCCGCCACGGTGCACATCAACGGCAAGCCGGCGGCACGCATGGGCGACATGGCGCAGACCTGCAACGACCCCGCCGACCTGCCCGCCGGCACCGTGATCGCCAGCGGCACGGTCCTGATCGGATGAACGCCATGCCCAGCTTCCGCCCGCCCTCCACCGCCCACCTGCTGCGCGACATCGCCATCCATGCAGTGCATCGCGAGCTGCGCCCGGTGTATCGGTTGACCGAGACTGCCCGGCAGCCGCGCGCAGCATGGGACTTCGTGCCCCGCGACGGACTGGAGAACCTCGCCCAGGCGGTGATCCTTCGCCTGCTCACCCCGCGCGGCGAGCTGGCCGCGCTCGGCCATCCGGACTACGGCTCGCGGGTGCATGAACTCATCGGGCGCGAGAACGACGGCCCGCGCCGCAACCTGCTGCGGCTCTTCATCCTCGAGGCGCTGAAGGCCGAACCGCGCATCGACAAGGTGGCCGAACTGCGCGTCGAACCCTCGCCCGGCACCCGCTCCACGGTCGACGTGCTGCTGCGGGTCAAGCCGGTCGCCGCCACCGAGCTGGTGACGGTCGGCCCCTTCTCCATCGAACTTGCCGTGTGAGGACACCATGTCTTTCCGCCGCAAAACCTATCCCGAAGTCGCCGAAAGCCTGCTCAACCGCCTGCTCGGCGGCGTGAGCGGCGAGGCCCACCCCTACCCCCCGGCCAAGGCCACGCGCGAGCCCTACCGGCATGCGCTGGAGCGCCCGCCGGTGGACCGCATCACCGCGGTGTGGGGCGCGCGCAACGGCGAGACCTTCCGCTTCGCGCCCGATGCCGACTACCTGCTGTCGGCCGACGGCGCCGAACTCGAATGGAAGGCCGGTGGCGCCCGCCCCGACGAGGGCAGCGCCTTCGAGGTGCATTACCTGCCGCGCCAGCGCGAGATGCGGGTGAACGACCTCTATCCCGGCTCGGTGGTGCGCACGCTGATGGAGGCGGTGGCGCTGGAGACGGCCAGCCTGTACGCGCAGATGGAGACGGTGTACCGCGCCGGCTTCCTCGACACCGCCAGCGGCGGTGCCCTCGACCACGTTGTCGGCCTGCTCGGCATCCGCCGCGTGCGCGCCGGGCGCAACAGCGGCGAGCTGCGCTTCACCCGCGCACGCAACACCGCCGGCGAGATCACCATCCCCGCCGGCACCCGGGTCGCCACCGCCGACGGTGCGATCGAATACGAGACCACCGCCGACCTCACCCTGGTCGATGGCCAGCCCGCGGCCAAGGTCGCCGCCCGCGACCTGGTCGCCGACAACGACGGCCTGCCGCCCGACAGCCTGGTGCTGATGGTGCGCCCGATCGCCGGCATCGAGTCGGCGACCAACCCGGGCGCCACCGCGCGCCTGGACCGCGACGAGGACGACGACGAGCTGCGCAGCCGCGCCCGCCGCTTCCTCGCCGGCTCGGCCCGCGGCACGCTCGGTGCGATCGAGGCCGCGATCGCCGCCGAAGGCCTGCGCGCGGAACTCGAGGAGCCCTCGCCGGGGCTGGTGCGCATCACCCTGCAGGGCCTGCCCGGCCCCGACCAGTTCGCGCGCCTGAAGAAGGCGGTCGACCAGGTGCGCCCGGCCGGCGTGAAGGTGGACATCCTGACCGGTGCGCCGCCCGCGAAGGTCGATCTCGACCTGCATGTCGTCTCCGCCGCCGGCCTGCCCGAGACCCGCCTGCGTGCGCTGCAGGACGAGATCCGCAGCCGCTACGCCGACTATTTCATCCGCCTGCCGCTGGCGGCCGACGGCAGCCTCAGCCGGCTCGCCGGCCTGGCGATCGGCGTCGACGGCGTGGAGGACGTACGCATCAGGACGGCCAGCGCCGACGGCGCCGACGTGCTCGACGTGGCCGCCGGCCTGCTGGCGCTGGGCGGCAAGACCGCCGAGCTCGGCGAGCTGCGCATCGTCGACCCGGCGCTCGCCACCGCTCTGACGCTGGCGGTGCGCTATCCGCGCGGCGAACCGATCCCGGACCAGGCCAAGCTCGCCGCCGCCGTCGAGGCCGCGATCGCGGTCCTCAACCAGCTGGCCGAGCAGGGCCTGCCCGCGGACGACGCCAAGCGCGTGCTCGGCTGGGGCCGGCTCACCCGCCTGCTGCCGCTGCCGCATGGCGGATGGACCAGCGCCAACCTCGAAGCCCAGCTCGCCGGCGCCGCCGGCGCCAGCGCGACCGACGTCGGCAAGTACACCGTGCAGTGGGTGTTCACCCGGCCGAACGCGCTCAGCCAGCTCCTGGAAGGCGCCGACGCCCCGGCCTTCGCGCTCGCCACCGGCGAACGCCTGTCGCTCGCCGGCGTCAGCATCGAAGTGAAACCGAAGGCGGCCTGATCATGAGCACGCGTGATCCCGCCTTCGCCAGCCAGATCGAGCGCCTGAGCGCGCTGCTGCCCTCGCTGTGGCGGCCGCAGCCGGACGATCGCACCCTGCTCGCCGAATGGCTGGCCGCGGTCGGCGCCGCCCAGGGCGAGGCCGCCGTCGAGCTGCAGCACGTGCTGCGCGCGCACTGGGCCGACACCGCCGACGCCGCGCTGTGGGCCACCCACCACCAGGCGCACCGCCGCGAGCGCGGGCTCGGCCCGGCCAACGTGCGCGCGCCGCAGGACCGCGCCGAGCTGCAGCGCTATCCCTGGATCCGTGACCTCGCGCGCCTGGGCGCCCTGCTCGACCTGCCGCCGTGGCGCGAACCCGCCAGCCTGCGCGAGAACGTCGAGGAATATCGCCAGCGCCTGGCCGACATCGTCGACGCCTGGCGCCTCGGCCTGTGCACCCCCGACGCGCTGCGCCGCCTGGTCGATGCCGCGCTGCCCGAGGACATGACGGTTGCGCTCACACGCCAGCGCGGGCGTTTCTCGATCGAGGAACCGGCCGCGCTGCGCAGCGCGGCCCAGGCCCTGACCGCGCCGCCCGGCGTGCAGCAGGGCGAGCATGTCGCGCCCCTGGCACGGTGGAAGATCGACACCGCCGACAGCGCGGGCTTCGTGATCGTCGGCGCCACGCCGGATGCGGTGTGCGCGGCGACCGAGATGCCGATGATCGAGCGCTACACCCCGGGGGCGACGCCGGTCGGCATCGGCGTGGCGTGGACCGGCACGCTGGCCCCCGACCAGGCGCTGCGCCTGTCGCCCAGCCGCCGGACCTGGCTGGTGCGCGACGGCAAGCTCCTGACCAGTCCGCTGGAGACCGCCGCCAACGCCGCACGCGACCCGTCGGCCAACGGCCCGTGGACCGAAGCCGCCAGCCTGCCCGCCGGGCGCATCGTCGCGCTCGCCCGCGCACTCGACGGCAGCCTGTGGGCGATCCAGCGCACGCTGCAGACCTGGCGCGTACAGCGTTTCAACGGCAGCGTTTTCACCGCGGTGGAAACCGACGCCCCCGCCGGTCCCTTCCACGCCCTGTGCTGCAGCGCCGATGCCGCCTGGCTCGGCACCGACGCCGGCCTGTTCCGCTGCGCGCTGTGGCCCGAGAGTGGCGCAATGAGCGGAACCCTGCGCTGGGAGGCGGTCTCCGGCTTCACCGGCGCCGTCCGCGTGCTCGCCGCGCACGGCGCGCAAGTCGTTGCCGGGGGTGCCGACGGCCTCAGCGTGATCGCCGCCGACGGCAGCCTGATCGAACGCCGCCATGCCGCGCTCGACCTCCACGCCGTCCTGGTCGAGCACGACCCCGACACCGGCGCCAGCCGCCGCGACCTCATCGCCACCGCCAACGCCCTGTTCGAATGGCGCGAGGGCCGCTACTGGCGCTACCAGGGCGCGGCCGTCTCCGAGCACCTGCCCGACTGGCAGCCGGAAGCGACGCCCGACGCGAGCATGACGAGCCCGCTGCCGCCGCTGAGCGCCCTCGCCACCACCGCCGACGGCAGCCTGTGGCTGGGCGGCCCCGCGGGGCTGGCGCGCTGGCATGTGGCCGACGGCGAGGGGACGCGGCTGGAGGCCTTCGCCGAGCTGATCGGCGCCGTGCATGCGCTGACCGTGGACGAACGCGGCCTGCTGTGGATCGGCGCCGACAACGGCCTGTTCCGCTTCGACGGCCGCGACCTCGCGCGCCACGATTTCGATGCCGGCGCCTGGATCGCCGAGGGCCGCGCCGACACCGCCTACCCGAGCGAGATCAGCTCCGAGCCGCGCGGCCACTGGCAGTACGACCGCGCCCAGGCGCGCTGGCTGCGCTGGCGCAGCCGCGAACGCCGCTTCGGCGATGCCGGCCTGGCCGAGCGCCTCGGCAGCGACCTGGCTATCGCCGCCGCGCTGTTCGCGCCCACGGTACGCGCCGAGCTCGGTACATGGGACGCTGCCGGCACGCAGTTCACCGCCGCCGCGGACCTCGCGCCGGACAGCCTGCGCCTGCGCATCAAGCCCGACGAGCTGCGCATCGTGGACGGCGTCGCCCCCTGGCTGCCGCCGCCCGACGGGCGCAGCGACGAGCGCTGGCGCTACCTGCAGATGATCGGCCCCGCGCCCACGCCGCCCGCCGCCGGCGGCGACTGGTGGTCGAAGGAAGGCCAGCTGTTCCCGGCACCGGCCAGGCGCGCCGCCGTGCCCGGCCATTTCCGCACCGACCCGGCCTTCCTCGCCGACCCCGACGGAGAAGGCCAGTTCGGCAATGCGGCGTTCAGCTACCCGCCCTCGGCGAAGCTGTGGGCGCTGCGCCTGCTGCCGCCGGCCGCCGGCATCCGCATCCGCCTGTGCCTGGCCGACCCCGGCGCCGCCGCCGATCCCGCGCTCGCCGAGCGCGTATGGAACCTGATCGAGCGCGCCCGCCCCGCCGGCGTGCCGCTGCAACTGATGGTGGAAGGCAGAATCGTGAAGGAGAGCACATCATGACGCTTCAAGACGCCCGCGAACTCGCCGCGACGCTCGACGGCAAGGCGGCCGGCCACCTGATCCGCGCCGAGGACTGGAACGCGCTGGTGAGCGTGCTCGCCGCCTACGGCAACAGCCTCGACGCGCTGAGCACCGATCTCGCAGTGCTGCAGAGCGCGGTCGACACGCTGGAGACGAACACCGAGGCCGCGATCTCGGCGCTCGACGCCCGCATCGATCCGCTCGAGGCCCTGCCCGCGCTGGTGCAGAAGCTCGACGCGGAAACCGCGCCGCTGCGCCAGAACTACCTGCTCAGGGTCAGCACCGCGCAGGAGCACTACCTGGTCGGCCAGGCCGCCGAGCTGGTGTTCACCGCCACCACCCTCGACGGCAAGCCGCTGCCCGACCCCAAGCCCTGGCTCGACGTCGTCGCCACCTGGGGGCGGCTGCGCGCCGCGCCCGGCTTCGTCGTGCGCGAGAACGCCGAGGAGAACGCACTCGCGGTGCAGTTCAACAACGCCGGCCAGGTCCGCCTGCAGCTGCGCTCGCAGTTCACCAAGGGCCTGACGCCGAGCGTCGAGGGCAGCTTCGCCGGCGTACTGCAGGCCCAGGCCGGCAGCAGCGGCAAGACGGTCATGAAGGTGCTGCAGGAGGCGGCCTCGCCGCAGGACCCCGAGGTGCAGATGGCCTTCCGCTCGATCAGCACGATGTACGACGCCAACGCCACCGTGCGCGGCTATGCCGACCGCTACATCGAGCAATACACCGGCGGACGCGTCATCGGCGGAATCATCCGGCCGCCGGGCGAATGGGAGCACTACCGGGCGACCGTGATGGCCTTCGCCAAGCCGGACTCGGTCGCCACCTCGCCCGACCCCACGCGCGGCGTCGCCACCGTGCAGGTCAATTTCCGCGAGTGGATCCCGAACTGGTCGCACGACCATGTCGATGTCTTCGAGGAGGCCGAGCTCGACTGGGGTCGGATCCTCAACGAGAACCTCCATGTGCCCGACCTGGTGCACCGCATGGTCAGCGAGCTCGACAAGCGCGCCAACCAGCGCGGCGTGCTCGGCCGCATCCGCGAGATGAAGGCGCTGGACAAGGCCGCCACCGTGATCAACCCGGGCACCGATCCGGCCCGGCAGAACGCCAGGGCGATGATGATGGGCGCGATGCAGATGCAGTTCGCCACCGGCGCCCTCGACAGCGGCGTCGCCGCCGGCTATGGCCAGCAGGCCACGGTGACGCAGCAGGTCGGCCAGACCGCGAAATCCGCGCAGAACATCGCGCAGGACGCCGCCGGCGCCAAGCAGGCGGTCAGCGTGCTCGAGAGCCGGGTGCTGGCGGCCGAGAAGACCGGCAAGGAGATCAGCGCCGGCCTGCGTGCGCTCGGCGACGGCATCAACAAGATCGACGTCGTGCAGGTGGCCGATCTCGGCTCCCGGCTGCAGGCGATCAACACCTCGCTCAACGGCCTGGCGACCCGGATCAATCGCTGACATCCCGCCCCCGCCGCCATGCCGATCGTCTACCTTCAGCCCAGCGACCTGTCCGCCGTCCAGGCGGCGCGGGTGCTGGCGTTCCTGAACGCGGCGACGAGCGCGGAGCAGCTCGCGCGCGACATCGAGTTCCCGCGCGAGCCCGACATCGGCGTGCGCCTGGGCCAGCGTCTGCTCGATGCGCGCGCGGCGCTCGGCGGCAGCTTTACCGACATCCTGCAGGTGCGCGCGGTGCGGCTGATCGGCCCGGAGCGCTTCACCGAGATCTGCGTCGCCGCGCTCGGCCTGGAGCCGACGCGCTGGGTCGAGCTGTTCTACGGCGGCGAGGCGCTCGCCACCCCGACCGAGACCGGCCTGGTGCTGAGCCTGGCCCTGCATCCGCAGGACGCCTGGCTGGGCGAACCGCGCACCCTGCGCCTGCAGGTCAATGACCACGGCGGCACGCCACGCGTCGGGGTCGCGGTCACGGTGCAGGCCAGCCTCGGCCGGCTGGTGTATCTGTACGGCTTCCACCGCATCGAGGGCCAGGCCGTCACCGTGCTCACCGGCAGCGACGGCAGCGCCGAACTCGAGCTGCTCACGCCGCCGACCGAGCCGCTGACCGAGAACCAGCAGGCCGCGCTGGAAACCGCGCTCGCCGGACTCGACCCCCGGGCCGCCCATCCGCTCGCACTCGAGGCCGGCCTGAAGGCGATGGCGGAGGCCTACCTGCGCGACCGCAGCTACAGCCTGCGCACCGCGATCGACCTCTACGTCCGCGACGCCCACGGCGCCGCGGTCGACACCATCAGCCGCGCGCGCTGGAAGCTGGCCTGGCCGGTGGACAGCGGCCTGATCCAGGCCGACGTGCTCGATGCCGAGGGACGCGGCAGCAGCCTCGCGCGCGCGGTGCGGACCGCGACCTGGATCGACTGGGTCGAACCATGGACGAGCTTCCTGGCCGACGTGCTCGAGGGCGGCACGCCGCTCGAGCAGGAGCTCGCCGCACGCGCCTCGACCGGCGACGGCGCGCTCCTCGACGGCCTGCTCAATCTCGCCCAGACGCGCCTCGCCGGACACGCCGGCCGGGCCGCGGAGTGGATCGGCAAGCGCCAGCTGGAAGCCGCAGTCGACCGCTTCATCGGCGGCGGGGTGGAGACCCTGCCGGTGGAAGCGCGCGACGCCGTGGTCTCCCAGCTCGGCGTGGCAGCGGCCGAGGTGAGTCCGCGCTCGCTCGGCAGCTACACCCTGGACACGGCGACCCGGGCGGACCTCGGCCAGCGCATCGACACCGTCGCCGAACTGAACCTCGCCGAATTCGAGCACCTCGGCACCCTCGCGCGCGAGGTCGAGGCCCGCGCCAGCGCGGTGGACGCGCAGCTGCGCCAGGTGCAGGCGCTCGCGCTCGAAGTGAACCAGGACCGCCAGGCGATCGACACCCGCATCGACAGCTTCGACACCCGCTACCAATCCTTCGACAGCCGCTACTCGTCCTTCGACACGCGCTATGCGAGCTTCGACACCCGCTACGCCGACTTCGACAGCCGCTACACGCTGATCGGCACCCAGCTCAACGAATTCGACGTGCGCTACGGCCAGTTCGCCACCGACCTTTCGCGCTTCAACACCGACCTCGCGAGCTTCGACCAGAACCGGCTGACGCTGAACACCCGCATCGACAGCGTCGACACCAACCTGAAGAACGTGGTGAGCGCGAACAACCTGCGCCTGACGAGAGGCTGAGATGCCGGCGCCCACCCCCTTCGCCCTCTACCGCAAGGCGCACCCGGCCCTCGCCGAGCCGGTGGGCGCGACGCAGGACATCGAGCTGCGCTTTCCGGAGCAGATGGATGGCGTGCAGGTCTTCCGCAGCTCGCTGTGGCTGCCCCTGCCCGAGGCCTGCCGCAGCGCGCGGGCGCTGAGCCTGGACGGCTCCACGCTGCAGGTGCAGTTCCGCCCCGCCGAGTTCGCGCTCGACACCGACGACGCGCGCTGGTTCGAGCTCGCGGAGGACAGCGGACGCACGCAGACCCGGCTCGAGCTGGTGTGGCCCGCTCCGATCGTGCGCATCGACGACGCCATTCCGGGGCGGACTTTCGGCTTTGGCCTGCACCGCGCCGATGGCGACGCGGTCAGCGCAGACGCCGCGCAGAGCGGGCGCACCGGCAGCGCGCTGAACCCGCCATGGGTGGGCTCGCCGCTGGTGGTGAAGTTCGATGCCGCGATCCCGGCCGGCGGCAAGCTCATGACCGAGAACATGCGTGCCCGGCCCGCGCAGCGCGGCTCGCGTGCCGGCGGAGTGCAGGGGGCCCAGGACCTTGCCCACGACAAGGCGGGCACGCAGCTCGCCATCGAGCACGACATTGCCCTGATGCGCCGGGGTTCCGAGCTCGTGCCGCGCATCCGCATCGCCGCGCACCCCGCCAGCCCCCGGCTGCGCCTGCTCCTCGAAGGCGGCGCGGCCGACGGCAGCGACCGCCTGCTGTGGCAGGCGCTGCTGCCGGGCGAGCAGGACGCGCCGGTCACCCTGCCCGCGGGCACGCTCGCCGACGAATGGGCCGCCGCGCTCGAGCAGGTGATCGCGTTCTGTCAGCGCGCCCCGGCACCGGAGGCGCTGCCGCGGCTGCGGCTGGACATCGAATCGGACGCGCCCTGCCTGGTCCGGTTGAGCCAGGTCGCGCTCGGCCTGCTGGCCGACCAGGCCCTGCTCACCGAGCCGCTGCGGCTGGATTTCGACGGCCGGCAGCACCTCAGCCGCGACCTCGAGATCGGCCCCACCCACGGCGCCAGCCCCTTGCAGCTCGTGCTGAAGGGCCGCCTGCGCGCCGCCGACACGCCGCCCGCCGGCGAGCGCCCTACCGCCGGCGCAACGGATGGCCGCGCCGGACTGCTGGTCGAGGAAGACCAGCGCGTGAGCGGGGAGCGCCGCCTCGACGCGCCGGCGACGCTGGCCGGCCTGAGCTTCGACTGGCATCCGCTGTCCGAGCGCATCAAGGGCGTGCTGCGCGTGCTGCCGGCGAACGCCCGCCGCGGCACGCCGCCGCTCGCCGAGCAGGCCTTCGACTTCGACACCGCCCATCCCGCCGGCACTGCCAGCGCCCCCTTGCGGCTTGCGGTGCGCTGGCCGGCGCTCGACCTGCAGGCGCAGGCCTTGCGCCTCGAACTGTCGCTCACGCAAGGGCGCGGGCTGTGGCTGGCCGAGGCCGGCGGCCATGGCTGGAAGATCCACCGCACGGCAGAGGACGGCGAGGGGCGCGCCGTGGGTCTGGCGCTAGAGGCCGCGTGGCTGGAAGCGGCCCTCGACGACGCTGCGGGCGGCCCCGGCGCAAACGAGCCGGTGTTCAGCCTCGGCGCGCAGACGCTCGCCTTCACCGACCGCAAGCAGGACCGCTTCGAACTCGTCATCGCGCCGCCCGCGCTGGCGGCCTGGCCCGCGCTGCCGATCAAGGTCGCCAGCGGGGTCGCGGCCGAGGTGGTGGTGGAATCGGCGACGTTGCGCACCGTCTCAATCTGAGCTGCGCGCGCTCGGCATGCGCTGTTTCCGTGGGAGCCGCTGCGACCAGACTCCGCGTCAGAACTCCACGAACAGGTGCGGCACCTCGTCCGCCCCGCCGATCGCATAGCCGCTGGCGCGGGTGCTGGCCTGGCGCGCGAACTCCATGTCCGCCGGATAATCGGCGTGCACGCGGTACAGCGGCTCGCCCTTCCTCACCGGGTCGCCGAGCTTCTTCAGCAGGTCCACCCCGGAGCCCTGCATCTTGGGCGCGCCGGCAAGGCGGGCGATGCGTGCGAGCTGGTGGTTGTCGATGCCGGCCACCAGGCCGTCGGCCTCGGCCACGACTTCGAAGGCCAGGCGCGCGAGTTGTGGCGCGTTGTGGTCGAAGGGCCTGCCGCCCTGGGCGTGGATGATGGCGTCCATCTTCGCCAGCGCACGGCCGGAGTCGAGGATGTCGCGCGCGATCGCAAAACCGTCGCCGCCGCGCACATCGGAGTCGAACTCGAGCATCCGTCCGGCCAGGCGCAAGGCCTTCTGGCGCAGGTCGTTGGGCGCGCGCGGGTCGTTCTCCAGCACCCGCATCACATCGCGCGCCTCCAGCACCGGGCCGATGCCGCTGCCGATCGGCTGGCGGCCATCGGTAATCACCACGTCGATGGTCAGGTTCATGCGTCCGGCGACGAATTCGAACAGCTTGCGCAGCTTCTGCGCCTCGGGCATCGAACGCACCTTGGCGCTCGGCCCCACCGGGATGTCGAGCACGAGGTGGGTGGAGCCGGCAGCGACCTTCTTCGACAGGATGGAGGCGACCATCTGCCCCGGCGAGTCGATCGACAGCGGGCGCTCCACCGAGATCAGCACGTCGTCGGCGGGCGACAGGTTGGCGGTGCCGCCCCAGGCCAGGCAGCCGCGATGCTCGCGCACGATCTCGCCGAGCCGTTCCACCGGCAGCTCGACGTTGGCCAGCACCTCCATGGTGTCGGCGGTGCCGGCCGGCGAGGTGATCGCGCGCGACGAGGTCTTCGGGCACAGCATGCCGTGAGCGGCCACGATCGGGACCACCAGCATCGAGGTGCGGTTGCCCGGAATGCCGCCGATGCAGTGCTTGTCGACCACCGGGCGCTCGCGCCAGTCGATGCGGTGGCCCACTGCCGCCATGGCTTCGGTGAGGAAATACACCTCCTCGCGGTCGAGCTCGCCCTGATTGGTGGCGACCACGAAGGCGGTGAGCTCGATCTTGGAATAGCGGTGCTCGGCGATGTCGCGCACGATGGCGCGGAAGTCCTCGCGGTCGAGGCGCTCCCCGGCGATCTTGCGGTGCAGGGCCGGGATCGAGGACGGCGGTTCGGCCTGCGCCACCATCGCCCGATGGCCGTTGTCCACGCCGAGCTGGGCGAAGGCGTCGATCGACAGGCCGATCTCGTTGCAGCGGACGATGCGCGGATCATCCACCACGTTGAGGGTGGCGAGGATGCGCCGGCCGTTGGCGCGCACCTCGACCTTGGCCAGGGCCTGGAAGCCCTCGGCGCGATAGATCTCGCAGTCGCGGTGCAGGTAGGCGACGTTCTCGCGGTAGGTGTCCACCGCCACCCGGCGCAGGCTCAGCGGGAAGGCGGAAGCCTCGTCCGGGGCCGGCAGCGCCCTGGGCGCCTCGTCGGCGCCGTCTCCGGTTCTAGCGGATTTCGTGCTCATGGACGAAGGCTACACCCGTCGCGCCCGTCCCTGCACGGCTTTGCCGCTGCGCGCATGACGGAACGCACGGGCGCCGGCGCGGGGATCGGTGCAGACGGAAGCCGCCTTTAATGCAGGTCAATACCGTCAAGCGGATTCCAGCCTAGAGTGTGACGAAGCGCACACACAGGAACACACCAGGAGGGTGACACCATGACCAACCGCAACATCTCCTTCATCATCAAGGATCAGAACCCGCTGATGCTGCGCCCCACCGACACCGTGCAGACCGCCTGCCGCGGCATGTGCGAGCGCAGCGTCGGCGCAGTGCTGGTGACCGATGCGCGCGCCCACCTCAAGGGCATCTTCACCGGCCGCGACGCGGTGCAGGTCATCGCCAGCGGCGGCGACCCGGCCCGGGTGCATCTGGGCGACGTGATGACCGCCGGCCCCGACACCATCGCCCCCGAGCGCAAGGCGATCGACGCCCTGCACATGATGTGCGACGGCGGCTATCGCCACCTGCCGGTGGTGGACGACGGAAAGGTCGTCGGCATCGTCTCGCGCAGCGACTTCAAGGGCCTGGAGCTCGACCAGTTCGAGGACGAGCAGAGCCTGTGGGAACGGATCTGCTGAAGCCGCCCCGCTTCAGCGCGCCGGGGCCTCGTCGGCGCGCGCGGGCGGGGCCGCTTCGACGGTGAAGCGCAGGGTGCCGATCATGCGGTCGTCGGCGGTCAGCACGCGCACCTGCCAGCGCCCCTGCGGCGCCGCGGGGAAGTTGCGCTTGTGGGTCCAGGCGCGGTAGCCCTCGGCACGGCCGCCGGCGACCTCGAGTTCGATGCGGTCGACCTCCCTGCCCTCGTGCAGCCAGACGTGACGGATGCGCTCGCGCAGGCCGAGCGGGGCGTTGATCGCGGTGTAGGCATAGAGGCCGTCGGCCTGCAGGCGCTCGGCGCTCAGGCTGCGCAGGCTCTGCTGCGGCGCTCGCCGCTCCACATCGAGGCCGGTGGTGACCGCGACCTGGGTCAGCCGCAGCGTGGCCGGCGGCACCCACAGGCGCGCCAGCCAGCCCGCTGCGCCGAGGCCGGCGAGCAGCACCAGCACCAGCACGCCGCGCCACCAGCGTGGCACCGTGATCGAACCGGCCAGGGTCGGAAAGGACAGCACCACCGCCACGCCGAGCGCGAGCTGGTAGCTCTGCATCGCCGGCACCTGCAGGATCAGCGGCAGCACCACCAGCAGCAGGGCAAAGAGGGCGAGCGTGTGGTAGCCGAGAAAGAGCCAGCGCCGCTTCGCCAGCCGGCCGAAATAGAGCGGGTCGATGATCGCCACCAGCGCCATCGCCCCGAGCGCGACGGTGAACGCGGCCTGGCCGCTGTTCCACGATGTGCTCGCAGCAAAGAAGGGCAGCGCGAAGAACAGGCTCTCCTGGTGGGTGAACTGCGTCAGGTAGCGCACCACCGCCGGCGGCAGGCCGAAGCCGAAGCGGTGGCGCAGCGCGCGGTCGAGCACACGCTCGAGCACCAGCAGCAGCCAGCCGACGAGCATCGCCACCGCCATCGCACGCGCGACGCCTTCGTGGCGTTCCACCAGCGCGAAACTGAGCAGGCCCGACACGAAGCCGAAGCTCGCCACCAGCCCGGGGTGGCGGCGCAGCCAGACGACCAGGCGCAGGCCGCGCCGCTTGAGGCGCGGGAGCCGGCTGCCGGCCGCCGGCCGCGTCGGAGCCTGCGTCGCCGGCGTCGTGCCCTCGTGCTCGCGCCCGTCGGCGCTCACCGCATCAGGTCCCGCAGGTCGGCCGTCGCTTCGCGGCCGAAGTCGTCGTCGAGCAGGAAGTCGACCAGGTGCATCGCACACTCGGCGGGGGCGATCAGGCCGCCGCTCGCCTGCATCTCCGCGAAGCGGTCGCGCAAGGGGAAGCGCTCCACCGTGCTGGCGCGGATCTCGCCCTGCATCGCGGTGTCGATGACGCCCGGCGCCAGCGCGCAGATGCGCAGCCCCGGGGTGGCGTCCACCTGCACCGCGCGCGCGTGGTGATCGAGCGCGGCCTTGGTCGCGCAATACACGCTCCAGCCGGCATAGGGCTTGCGCGCCGCGCCGCTGGAGACGTGCAGCACGCGGCGGTCGCGCACCTTGCCCCCGGCGTCGGCGCCCGCCCGGGCGAACGCGGCGGCCAGCATCAGCGGCGCGGCCACGTTCACCGCCACCGCGCGCGCCACCGCCTCCACCTCCTGCAGCGGCAGCGCGCCCATCGGCTGCAGCGTGCCGGCGTTGTTCACCAGCAGCAGCCGTCCGCCACCGTCCGCCCAGGCGTCGAGCGCGCCGCCGGCGAGCCAGGCCGCCAGCGCGCCGCTGTCCGTCAGATCGAGCGCCACCTCGGCCAGGCTGTCGCCATGCCGTGCGGCCAGCTCCGGATTGCACCTGCGCGCCAGTCCGAGCACCGCAATGCCGCGCTCGAGCAGTTCCTCGGCGACTGCCGCGCCCAGGCCACGGCTGTGGCCGGTCACGATCGCCCGCGTCCCTTGCATCATCGTCCTCTCCTCATGATCCGGATCACGCAGCCGGCCTGCGCGCGACCAGCCCGACCAGGGCCGACCGCCCCTTGTGGCCGACGCCCTCCTCGAGCACGTCCTCGTATTCCTGCAGGTGCAGGATCTCGAGCCCGGCGAAGGCCGTGCGCAGCATGTCGGCGGTGTACAGGTTCTCCGGCGCCGACGGTCCGCCGGTGCGGTATTCGAGTTGCCGCGGCGTGTAGCCCTGCACGATCAGGTGACCGCCCGGCTTCAGGGCGCGCTGCATGCCCGCGAAGACGCGTGCGCGCTGTGCCGGGTCGGCGAACTGGATGAAGACCGCCACCACGAAATCGAACGCGGCCTCGGGATAGGCCCAGCTCACCGCATCGGCGAGCACGAAATCGACCTCGACGCGACGGCCGGCGGCGAGCTTGCGCGCCTTCTCCAGTGCCACCGGCGAGATCTCGGTCGCGGTCACCGCCAGCCCCTGTTCGGCCAGCCACACCGCATTGCGGCCCTCCCCGTCGGCCACCGACAAGGCCGTGGTGCCGGACGACAGCAGCGCTGCCTGGCCGACGAGGAAGCGGTTGGGCGCGGTACCGAAGACGTAGTCCTCACCCGCGTCGCGGTAGCGTGTGGACCACATGTGTTCCTGTTCGTGTGCGTTCATGTCGTTTCCCGAAGCGTTGTCCAACCGTGCCTGCACATCGCGGCCCGTGGCATTCAGCCCAGCCAGCGCCCGAGGGTGCCCATGGCGATGGTCAGGAAGCCGAGCGCCAGGTTGGTGCCGACCAGCTGGCGGATGCGCGCGAGCGCCGCGCCGCCCGCCTTCCAGTTCCCCGCAGCCACCGCGCGGGCGAGCGCGGCATAGGGCGCAAAGAACACGAAGGCATAGATGCCGACCATCACCAGCCCCATCAGCAACATGATGTGCTGGTAGAGCGGCGCGACGGCGAAGCCGAGGCGCAGGATCAGCGCCAGCCCGCTTACCAGCACCGCGGCGACCGCCACCCACACCCAGGAGAAGAAGCGCGCCAGCACGCCGCGCCACAGCCGCAGCCGCGGCGGCGGCTCGAGCTGGCTGGCAGCCTCGGGGCGCAGGCATACGTAGGCGAAGAACATCCCGCCCACCCAGACCACGACGCCGGCGACGTGCAGGAAGAGCAGCAGCGGGTGGAAGTTCATGAAGCGCGTCCTTCAGCGACCGGGGATCTCGATTGTGCCGGAAAAGCGGTCGCGCTCATCCCCCTGCTGCAAGATGTGCGAAACCGCCCGGAACGTCGATGTCTTGCACCGCGGGAAGCGGAAGACGTCCACGCCACGCCTGGCGGCGCGGCTAGGCGCGCTGGTAGCGCGTCCGGCTCGACAGCAGCAGGCCGACGACGGAGGCGAGCCCGGTGATCACCCAGGTCCACTGCCAGCCGCCGGCGGCGGCGGCCACCCAGGCCACCAGCGGCGGGCCGATGAACTGCCCCGCCGACGAGCATTGCTGCATCCAGCCCACGGTGGTCGATACCGTATGCTCGTCCGGCGCCACATGCACCGCGAGCGCGAACAGCGTCGCCGGAATCAGGCCGCCGATCGCCGAGAACAGCACCACCGCCAGGTAACGCGCGACCGGCGCCTCGGCGGTGAGCGGGCTGAAGGCGACGAAGGCGGTCGCCGCCATCGCCAGGAAGCCGGCGTAGAGCAGGTGGCGGGCGCACACGCCGCGGTGCAGCAGGCGGCCGGCGGCGACGTTGCCGGTGACGTTCACCAGGCAGGCGAAGGCGGTGAGCAGACCGGCAAGCTGCCCGGACAGCCCGGCCTGGGCGTAGATCGACGGCAGGAAGCCGATCACCGCCAGCCACTGGCTGGAATACATCGAGAAGGTGATCGCCACCCGCCACGGCCCGGCGCTGCCGAGCGTGGCGCGCAGGCGCGAAGTCCACTGGCTGCGCGCGGCAGCAGGCGCGCCGGCCGGGGCACTGGCGCCCGCCGCGACCCGCCGGGCACGGTCGGACGGCACGCGCAGGAACAGCCATGCCGCCACCGCGGCCGACACCCCGGCCAGCGCCCCCCACAGCCCCTGCCAGCCGAGCACGCTCATCAGCGCCGGGCCGCCGGCCAGCACCAGCGCGGTGCCGGTCGCCATGTAGGTGCCCCACAGGCCCAGATGCAGCGCGAGCCGGCTCGGCGGCACCAGTTGCCGGATCAGGCTGGGCACCGGCAGCACCACCAGCAGGAAGCCGAGCCCCTCGAGCGCGCGCAAGGCCAGCAGACCGGACGGCTGCGTCGCCCATGCGCCGGCGAGGCTGGCGGACGCGAGCACGAACTGGCCGAGCAGCATGCTGCGGCGCAGGCCGAAACCGTCCGCGGCCAGGCCGATGAACACGCCACCGAGCATGCCCGCCATCTGCACCATCGACAGCAGGAAGCCGGCCTCGACCAGGCTGACGCCGAGCGCATCGCGCAGGACCGGAAGCGCAGGCGGGATCTTGCCGATGTGCAGCGCGGCCACCATGCCCGCGATGATCAGGATGAAGGCCGGCGGAACCCCCACGCCCGCCTGCCGGCCGGCGCTTGCGTCCGCGCCGGGATGTGCTGTGCGAACCATCTTTCTCCTCTCGTCGCCCCAGGGCCGCGAGAGCATAGCCGGGATCGCCGCCATCCGCCCAGCATGGACGCGGCGGCACACTGGGCGGCGGCGGTCGACGCACGTGCCGCGATGTGGGCGACACCCGGGGCGGACGGGCGCGCTTCAGCCCGGGCGGCCGTCCGCGTGCGCGCGCAGCGCGGCGACCAGGCGCAGCAGGTCGGCACGGAAATCGGGGTCGGGGCGCAGCGGCGAGGCGATGCGGAAGGCCAGCGGCGCCAGCGGCGCGGGCAGGGCCTCGTCGGACGGCATGGTCGCGCCCTGCACCAGTACCGGGATCACCGGCTTGCCGCGCTCCAGGGCGCTCTCGACCTCGATCCGCACCATGTCTTCGGAATCGTCCAGGCGGCGCCGGCCCTGGGGGTCGGCAACATCCAGCCAGCGTGGGCCGATGACCACCAGCACCACCTCGGCACTGTCGAGCGCACGCCCGATCACGCTGCGGTAGTCCTCGCCCGGCGTCTGGCGCTCGACGTCGAGGAAGATGTGCGAGGCATCGAAACCCCTGCGCAGCGCGTCGTGCAGGCGACCGACGGTCTCGCGGCTGTCGTCGCGCCGGTAGGAGATGAAGATGCCGAGCGCGACCGGCGCCTCGTCGGCGATCTCGCCGGTCGGCCAGCGCACCAGGCCGTGGAGCGCGAAACCCGCGTAGCCGACGAGTACGACGAGGCCAGCGAGGAACTGCGCCGCCGCCTCGGGACGCGCCACAGCGAGCAGCGCGCACAGCACCGCCGCCGCCACGATCAGCGCGAAGACGGCGAAGCCGACGCGGCGCGCGCCCGGGCGCCGCAGGCTGATCATGCGCCCGAAGGCGAAGGCGGCCGTGGCGACGGTGAGGCCGGTGCCGCCGACGATCCACTGCCCGGCGGTGCCGGCGTAGGGCAGCAGCAGCAGCGCCCCCGCGGTGGCGAGCAGGACGGCTCCCGCAAGCGCCATCGACGCCAGGCCCAGCCAGCGCACCCGCGCCATGCGGCGGGCCTCGTCCTCGTCTGCGGTCCCCATGTCAATCCGCCGCCAGGGCCTGCCACAGCCCGCCCTTCTCGAGATGCACGCGCCCGGGGGCGACGCCCGGGGTGCGCACCTCGGCCGCCTCGCGCGTGCTCCGGCGTTCGAACTCGTAGATCAGCGCGCTCGTATAGTGCGTCGGCGTGTATGCCTGCACGGCGATCGCCTGCGGCAGGCGCAATCCCCCGCTGGTCACCCAGGCACCGGCCTCGGGCCCAGTCGGGGCCCGAGGTGCGGCCGCGAAGTCCTGGTCGGTGACGACGAACACGATCACGCGATAGCGTCCCGGCGGCGCGTTGAACAGCGCACGCAGGCGGTCGGCGAAGCCCTTGCCGGTACCACTCTCATCCACGCTCCAGCGCTGCGGCAAGGCATAGGGGCTGGCGTCGTCATGGATCTGCTCGGCACGCGAGGCCAGGGCGAAGCCGCCGGGCACGCGGTAATAGCTGCGCTCGACGTAACCCGCGGCATCGAAGGCGGCCTCGAGATGCCGCGCGGCCGAGCCCAGCGTAGCTCCCGCCTGCGGCGCCAGCCAGGCGCGCTCGAGCAGCTGGAAGGCCGAAAAGTGCGGCGGCGGCCAGGGGAACTCCGGCAAGGCCAAGGGCTGCCCGGCACCGTTCTTGGGTGGCGGCGGAGCGGGCATTGCCCGCGGCGGTTCCGTTTCGGGCTCCGGAGCCGGCGGGGGCGGATGCGGCGCGCCGTCGCGTGGAGGCTCGGTGGTCATGGGCTCGCCCGGCGGTGGCGGAATGGTGGCCGGCGGCTCGGCGCGCATGCAGCCCGCTGCGACGGCCAGCACCAGCGCGCACATGAGCGCATGCGCAATCCATCTCCCGCTCCGGCATCCACTCATCGCACGCGCCCTCCCCAAGCCACCCTTCGTCGCCCCACGTCCGCGGCGGATGCCGCCCGCACCCCGAGTCCAAGTTTTGACACCTATGCCATCAATCTAGGACAGGATCACGCCGAGCGCGACGACAGCCCGCGGCGCGCGCTTCGAGACTTGGTCACCCAGGCCGCGCGGAGTACATTTGCGCCCATTCCGCTTTTCCGGCCCGACGCCCCATGACCGCCCAGCCTCCCGAGATCCGCCCCGGCCAGTCCATCGAACTGCTCAAGCAGCTGCATATCCTGACCCGCGACGGCAAGCTCAACCAGGACAGCCGGCGCAAGCTCAAGCAGGTCTACCACCTGTACCAGTTCATCGAGCCGCTGCTCGCCGACGCGCTCGCCGAGCGCCCCGACCTCGAGCTCGTCGACCATGGCGCGGGCAAGTCCTACCTCGGCTTCATCCTCTACGACCTGTTCTTCAAGGCGCATGCACCGGCCGGCCGCATCCACGGCATCGAGACCCGCGACGAGCTGGTGATGAGCTCGCGCCGGCTCGCCGACAAGCTCGGTTTCTCGGCCGGCATGCGCTTCCAGAACCTCAGCGTGGCGGACTCGATCACCTCGGACCGCCTGCCCGCGCGCATCGACATCGTCACCGCGCTGCACGCCTGCAACACCGCCACCGACGACGCCATCCGCTTCGCGCTGAAGAAGGGCGCACGCTCGATCGTGCTGGTGCCCTGCTGTCAGGCCGAGGTCGCGAGCGTGCTGCGCAAGCACAAGCAACAGGCGCTCAAGCACCCGATCGCCGAGCTCTGGCGCCACCCGATCCACACCCGCGAGTTCGGCAGCCACGTCACCAACGTGCTGCGCTGCCTGCAGCTCGAAGCCCACGGCTACGAGGTCACGGTAACCGAGCTCGTCGGCTGGGAGCACTCGATGAAGAACGAGCTGATCATCGCCCGCTTCCAGCCCGACCGCCCGCGCCGGCGCGCGGCGGAACGGGTGGCCGAGTTGCTGGAGAGTTTCGGTCTGCAGGAACTTTCCGGGCGCTTCTTCACCGAATGAACGAGCTATCTGCGCACGCTGCCGGAAGGCGCATGCCGGCACTACACGCGCCAAGGGAGGCCAAAATGACCGTACTGCTGCAGATCGATTTCCCCTTTTCCGGCCCCTGGGGCGAGGACATGGCGGCGGGCATGAAGGCGCTCGCGGCCTCGATCGCCGAGGAGCCGGGGCTGGTCTGGAAGATCTGGACCGAGAACCGCGAGGCCGGCGAGGCCGGCGGCATCTACCTGTTCACCGACCGCGACAGCGCCCAGGCCTACCTCGAGATGCACCGCGCACGCCTGCTCGGCTTCGGCATTGCGACGGTCAATGCCAAGCTGTTCGACGTCAATCGGAACCTGTCGCTGATCGATCGCGCCCCGCTGTCCTGAGCGCCCGCCCGGGCGCCCATGGAGGGCGAGCGGGCCAGCCGCTCGCACGCACATGACCGCTCCCCGCACCCCGCTGTCCTTCCTGCTGTCCTCGGCCCACGCCGACAAGTTCCCGCACCGCCTGGTGGCGGATTTTCCGCACATCGCGCGCAAGCTCGACGAGCTGTGGAACGATCCGGAGGCCCTGACCGAGTACTTCTCCGAGCTGATGGTGTCGAAGCGCGCCGGGCGGCGTGGTTTCCCGCCCGAGGTCGGTGCCGAGATCCTGGCGCTGAGCCTGGCCTACGACCGCATCGGCGCGATCCACCCGCCGGAACAGGAGATCGCTGCGCACGCGGAAGGTCCGTCGCGCCACGCCTGGGATTTCGAGCGCGCGGTCGCCGAACTCGACCGCCTCGACGTGTCCCGCTCCATGGCCGGCTTCGTGCGTGCGGTCGAGAGCGGCGACGAACACGTGTGCCGGCTGCTGCTGGATACCGGCTTCGACGTCAATGCACGCGACGCCCGCCAATGGACGCCGCTGATGGTCGCCGCCTTCAGCGGCCGGGAAGCCCTCGCGCTCGAACTCATCCGGCTCGGCGCCAGCCTGCACGCGCAGGACACGGACGGCTACACGCCGCTGCACTGGAGCGCGCTCAACGGCTACGTCGCGGTAGTGGAGCTGCTGCTGCGCCGGGGCGCGGACGTGGACGCCCTCAGCCTCGCGGGCATCACCCCGCTGCTGCAGGCCTCGGCGCGCGGCCACGCGGCGGTGGTGGAACTGCTGCTGCGCCACAAGGCCCGGGTCAACATCGTGGCCGCCGACGGCTCGACCGCGCTGCTGAAGGCGGTCGCCAACGGCCACTGGCGGATCATCAGGCTCCTGCTCGACGCCGGTGCATCGACCCAGGCCAAGATGCAAGGTGGCGCCACCCTGGCCGAGATCGCCGCGCGCTCGCGGGATCCGCGCATCCGCGAGCGCATCGCGATCGCGATCCGCATGGAACGCCGCGGCGACGCGCCGCTGCAGCACGAGGATCCGCAGCACTGAGTTCCCGGCCGCAGCGCGCCTGAAGCAGCCGGACGTGGGGTTACAATCCGGGGCCGCATGCGCCCGAGCCGGAAATTGCCCCTCCCCCGCCTCCCCTATCGCCACGACGCCATCGCCATACGTGGCCATCATCCCGAAGCCTCGTGTCCGGCCAGCGAGACCCACGGCCCGGCCGGCCGCTGCGCGATGCGGGCGCAGGAGCCGGCATGACGGCAGGACCGACCGCCCTGCTCGCGGTGCTGGTGGTCGCGCTGACCTCGCTCGGCCCGCTGTCCACCGACTTCTACCTGCCCTCGCTGCCGGCGATCGGGCGCGCGCTGGCGACCGACAGCGCAGGCGTGCAGCTCACGCTGTCGGTCTATCTGCTCGGCTTCGGCTTCGGCCAGCTGCTGCTCGGTCCGCTCTCCGACCGCTACGGGCGGCGCCCGGTGATGCTGTGGGGCATGGCGGTGTTCGTGCTGTCCTCGGCGGCCTGCGCGCTCGCCACCTCGATCGAGGCCCTGGTGGCGGCGCGGCTGGTGCAGGCCCTGGGCGCCTGTGCGGGACCGGTGCTGGGCCGCGCCGTGGTGCGCGACGTGTATGGACCGCAGGACTCCGCGCGCATGCTGTCGCACGTGTCCACCGCCACCGCGCTCGCGCCGCTGCTGGCGCCGATCTTCGGCGGCTGGCTCACCGCCGGCTTCGGCTGGCGCGCGACCTTCGTCGTGCTCACCGTCTACGGCAGCGTGCTCATGCTGTTGGTGTGGCGCCTGCTGCGCGAGACCAACTCTCATCCCGATGCGCACGCCATGCATCCGGCGCGCATGCTGGCCAACTACCGCACCCTGCTCGCCGACCCCGGCTACCGCAGCGCGCTGCTGATCGGCTGCGGCGCCTTCGCGACACTGTTCGCCTTCATCTCCGGCTCGCCCTTCGTCTATATCGAGCTGTTCGGCATGTCGCCGCTGCAGATGGGGCTCGCCTTCGGCGTCAACGTGACCGGCTTCATGCTCGGCACCGTGATGTCGGCGAGGCTGTCGAAGCGGCTCGGCCCCGCACGCCTGATCCGCATCGGCGTGCTGACGGGCGGCGCATGCGGCATCGTGCTCGCCACGCTGGCGCTGGCCGGCGTCATGCATCCGGCGGCAGTGATGGTCCCGGTGTGGGGCGTCACCGCCGCGATCGGACTGATCCTGCCCAACGCCACCGCGCTCGGGCTGGCCGGCTACCCGAAGATGGCGGGCGCGGCGGCCTCGCTGATGGGTTTCGTACAGATGGGCCTGGGCGCCGGCGCCGGCATGGTGGTCGGCCACGGCGTGCAGGACAGCACCCTGCCGCTGGCGCTGACCATGGCCGGCGCGATGCTGTTCAGCCTGCTGGTATGGCGCCTCGGGCCACGGCGCTGAAGCACGCGCACCGCCCGCGCACACCGGCAGCGGGAAGAGCGCTGCCCGGCGCACCTGCGGGCGGAGTTCGCGCTCAGATGCGGAAGGGCTGCTCCGCCGCCAGCACCTCCGGGCTGCGCCCGATCAGGGTCAGGCGCGGGGTCTGGTTGGGCGGCATGTTGGCGACGATGCGCCTGATCATCGTTGCCCAGTCGCCGTCGTAGCGCCCCTCGTCCCACACCCGCAGCAGTTCCTGGGTGAAGCGGCCGTTGCCGACACCGTCCTGCGACTCCTGGTTGTCCTGGCAGCCGGCGAGCAGCAGCACCGGGCAGCGCAGCGGCATGTCGAGCTCGCGGGTGAGCACGCGCTCGTCCGGCCCGCGCTGCTGGCGGCCGAGCGCGGTGTAGAAGTCGCGATGGGTGCGGAAGGTCTTCATCGCCAGCGCCAGCGGCAGCAGGCGGGTGCGCACGGCCGGCGCGCCATCGGCCGCCACCGGCTGGGCGGTGCGCGCAGCGCGCGACACCGTGCCGCTGTGGCAGCTGTCGGAGATCATCACGATGCGCACGTCGTCGGCGAACTTCGACCACAGCTCGTAGAGCTCGTCATCGATCAGCATGCCGTCGTACAGGCACAGGGTCTCGTCGGCGCCGTCGTCCTCATCGGCGTTGAAGTCCGGCACCTGGCTGCCGTGGCCGGCATAGGTGAGCATGAACACGTCGCCGGCCTCGAGCCTGGCCGCGGCATCGGCGATCGCCTTCTTCACCGCGTCGCGGGTGGCCGCCTCGTCGAGCAGTACGATGCGCTGCTCGAAGCCGCGCTCGGCGGCGATGCGCTCCATGTCCTCGGCGTCGAAGTGGCAGCCGAAGAGCTCGGCGTCGCCGCCGTAATGCGCCGCATCGACCTTGTTGAGGCCGATGTGCACCGACCAGCCGCGACGGGCGGGCGCAGCGGCCTTCGCTGCAGCCGTCGCCGCCGGCTTCTTACCGGTGCCGCGCGCGCGCGGCGCCGCCGTGCGCCCGGCCACCGCCTGGATGGCCTTCTCGAAGCGGTCGGCGACGCGTCCGTAGCCGGGATTCTTCGGGTGCAGCTCGTCGTGCCAGACGTTCAGGGTGTTGCCCACCGCACCGCGCGCGTCGACATGGAGCGCGCGCGCGCCGAAGCGGGCGACGAGCTGGCGCAGGCGTTCGTTGAAGCGGTCGATCATGTGCGCGGCGATGCCGCGCTGCACCGCGCCGTCCTTGATGCCGCGCGAGATCATCGGCTTGCCCAGCCACTTGCCGGCGTTGGGGATCACGTAGTCGTAGCCGTGGCAGATCGTCACCACCCCCGGCAGCGCCTCGACGTCGCGCAGCACGCGCTCGTACATCGCCAGCGCGTGGTCGAGCAGTTGCTCGAAGCTCGGCAGCACGTGCGCCGCCGGCGACAGCGCGGGGTCGAAATCGCGCAGGTGGGCGCGCAGGTTGCCGCCGCCGAGCGCGTCGTTGCCGCCCGCCGAGAACAGGAAGATCGAGGCCTTGGCCTCGCCGATCGCATCGACGTACTCGCGGTCCTCGAGCATGTTCTCCAGCGTGTCGCCGGCCGCGTCCAGGCTGCGCACCGCGAAGCCCTTCCCGTACAGCTGGTCGATCGTGTCCTCGAGCTTGATCGGGTACTGGAACCAGGAGTCGCCCTCGGAGACCAGCACCGGCCCCTTGTAGCCGTCGGCGAGCATGCGGTCGAAGCGGATGCGGCGGCGCATGCGGGCGATGCCGTTGGCGAAGTTCATCGCCGCCTCGCTGCGCGCCCGCGCCTCGCCGGGGTCGGCCGGGAGTTCGACGGTGTCGGGGTTGAGCTGCAGCTTCGGGTGGAAAAGTCCGGAGTGCTCGTCGTCGGTGATGAAGTAGTCGGCCAGTTCGCTCTCGGGGACGGAGAGGTCGGCGAGCTTGCGGTTGAGTTCGGCGGGGGTGATGCGCGGAGCGGGCATGGGAGTCTCCTGTTGCGCTTCGACGACGGCGGAACGCGCACCCGCAACGGGGCAGCCAGCCACCCAAGGCCGCCCCGTTCCGGGCACTGCGGGATTCGCTTCAGCATAGGCAGGGCTTTGCACCCTGTCCATGTGATCCGCATGCCCGTCGCGGCTCACGCCAGCGTGCGCGCCGCCTCCACGATCGCGGCGATGCGCGCCTCGAGCGCATCGAGGGCGGGGGCGACGCCGGGCTCGCCCTGTTCGATCGCCTTCTCCAGCGCCGCGGCGGCGTCCATGATCTCCAGCGCGCAGATGAAGCCCGCATTGCTGCGCAGCGTGTGCATGCGGCGGGCGGCGGCATCGACTTCGCCGCGATCGAGGTCCGCGCGCGCCTGCGCCACCACGCCGGCGTTGTCCTCGATGAAGAGCTCGAGCAGGCCGAGGAACATGCCGCGGTCCTTGCCGAGGCGCTGCATCGCGCGCTCGCGGTCGATGCCGGGCAGGACGGGAAAGTCGTCGGCGGCAGCCGGAGGGGCCGCTGCAGGCGCTTGCGCACCCGGCGCGCGCCGGGCGATCCAGCGCATCAGCACCTGTGTCATCTGCTCCAGATCCATCGGCTTGGGCAGCACGTCGTCGGCGCCGGCCGCGCGTGCGGCGGCCTGCTGGTCCGCGCGCACGCCGGCGGTGAAGGCGATCACCGGCAGCGCCGCGAGACCCAGTTCGCCGCGGATGCGGCGGGTGGCGCCGAGGCCGTCGAGCACCGGCATCTGCACGTCCATCAGCACCGCGTCGAAGGCGTCCGCGCCGCTCCTGAGCACCTCGAGCGCCTGCTGGCCGTCCGCGGCCAGGGTCGCGCTGGCGCCCTCCAGTGCCAGCGCGCGCTCCACCAGGTCGCGGTTCATCGCGCTGTCGTCGACCACCAGCACATGCGCGCCGAGCAGCCGCGGGCCGCTCGCGCCCTCGGCCGGCGGCGGGGCGGCGGCGGTGACGGCTTCGCTGTCGGCCACGCGCTCGAGCGGCAGCTCGAACCAGAAGCGGCTGCCCAGACCGGGCTGGCTGTCGGCGCCGATCGTGCCGCCCATCAGCTCGACCAGGCGCTTGCAGATCGACAGCCCCAGCCCGGTGCCGCCGAAGCGGCGGCCGATGCCGGCGTCGGCCTGGGTGAAGGGGGTGAACAGGCGCGCCAGGGCCTCGGGCGCGATGCCGATGCCGGTATCGCGCACCTCCACGCGCAGGCGCAGACCCGCATCGGTGACTTCGTCGGCGCACACCCGCAGCGCCACCTCGCCGCGCTCGGTGAACTTGATCGCGTTGCCGACCAGGTTGAGCAGGATCTGCTCGATGCGCAGGCCGTCGCCGCGCAGCAGGCCGGGCGGCAGCGCCGGCGGCTCGACACGCAGGGCCAGCCCCTTGGCGTGCGCGGCCTGGCCCATCAGGCTGTCGACGCTGGCGAGCAGCGCGGCGAGGTCGAAGGGCCGCGGCTCGATGCGCAGCTGGCCGGCCTCGATCTTGGACAGATCGAGCACGTCGTCGAGGATGGCGAGCAGCGACTGGCCGGCGCTGCGGATGCGCCCGACCATGTCGCGCTGGTTGGCGGCGAGCGGCTCGCGCTCGAGCACCTGGGCGAGGCCGAGCACCGCGTTCATCGGCGTGCGGATCTCGTGGCTCATGTGGGCGAGGAACTCGCTCTTGGCGGCGTTGGCCGCAGCCGCTTCCGCCGAGGCCTGGCGCAGGCGCTCCTCCATCTCGATGCGCGCCGAGATGTCCTCGACGATGCCGAGGTAGCGCGGCGCGTCCTCCGAGGCCACCTGCACCGGCGCGAAGGCGAGACTGACCCACACCGGCGTGCCGTCCGGGCGCAGGTAGCGCTTGTTGAGCCGGTAGCCGGCGCTACGCCCGGCAGTGAGGCGGTCGAGCTGGACGCGGCTTTCGGCGACATCGTCGGGGTGGGTGAGCTGCATCGGATCGGTACCGACCAGGGGCGCGGCGGGGCGCCCGACGATCTCGGCGAAGCGCGCGTTGGCCTCGGTGATCCGCCCGCTCTCCGGATCGAGCAGCACGACGCCGAGCGGGGCCTGCTCGAAGATCACCCGGAAGCGCGCCTCGGCGGCCTGGCGGGCCTGGAGCGCGGCGAGCTCCTGCTGCTCGCGGTCGCGGCGCCACATCAGGTAGCCGGCGGAATAGACCAGCAGCAGGCCCAGCCCCATCACCACGCCCATGCCCCAGGTGAGCGTGCGGATGCCGGAGTAGGCCTCGCGCTCGTCGATCTCGGCGAGCATCAGCCACGGCGTGCCCGCGACCGCGGCGGCGTAGGCCAGCACCGGCACGCCGCGGTAGTCGCGTCCGCCGGCGAGGATGCCGCGCTCGCCGAGCGCGGCGCGCGCGGCCGGCAGGTCGGGGGTGGCGAGCGGGCGGGTCAGGCTGAGCGCGGCGGCCGCGTCGTGGCGCAGCGGGGTCAGGAAGCGCACGCCGTCCGCGTCGCGGCGCACCAGGTAGGTCTCGGCGCTGCGGGTAGGCACCGGCCAGGACTCCACCATCGGATAGAGCTCGCTCTCGGCGCGCAGGCTCAGG
Organism: Thauera sp. GDN1; assembly: GCF_029223545.1. Taxonomy (NCBI): domain Bacteria; kingdom Pseudomonadati; phylum Pseudomonadota; class Betaproteobacteria; order Rhodocyclales; family Zoogloeaceae; genus Thauera; species Thauera sp. GDN1. The sequence goes on from NZ_CP097870.1 coordinate 3,322,806, forward strand.
TAGGCCACGCCGCGCACCGGCGAGCCCACCGGCGCGAGCACGCCGTAATGGACCTCGCCGCGGGCATCGACATGCAGGTCGACCAGTTCCACCCGCGGCCGGCGCATCACGTCGGCGATCAGCGTGGCATGGGCCGGGAGGTCCGGCGCGCCGAGGGTCAGCGCCGGCGCCCCGTGCTCGTCGAACAGCGCCAGGCCCTGCCAGCCGCGCAGGCGCGCGAGCTCCTCGACCAGCGCGCGCATGCGCGCGAACGCGGCTTCGTCGCGGCGCCCGCCGTCCAGCCAGTGCTCGAACACCGCCTCGAGCTGGGAGTGGCCGGAGAAGTACATCTCGGCATCGACCCTCGCCTCGGCCAGCCAGCCCTCGATCTGCTGGCGCTTCTGCTCGGCGATGACGGCCAGCGTGCGCTGCGTCTCGCGGCGGATCTCCTCGCTCAGCGAGCGGTAGCCGAAGGCGCTGACCGCGGCGATCAGCAGCGTGAGGGCGAGCAGCGGGAAGGCGAAGCGCAGCAGCGCCCGGCGGGCGGGCGGCGAAGTGAGGGCGCGTCGTGAAGCGTCATTCATGGGCGAGGGGCCGCGCACTGCCCGGGCAAGGCGCGCACGCTGTGCTGCAGGGGGCAAGGGATGGCATGCGCACCGGGGCTCAGCGGCCGGCGCCGGCGAGGAACAGCGCCGGATCGACCATGGTCCGGTTGAGCATCACCGACCAGTGCAGGTGCGGCCCGGTGGCGCGCCCGGTGGCGCCGACCGCGCCGATGCGCGCGCCGGTGGCGACGAGATCGCCGACCTTCACGTCGATGCGGCTGAGGTGGCAATACATGGTCAGCAGGCCCTTGCCGTGATCCAGCCACACGGTGTGGCCGTTGAAGAAGTAGTCGCCGGTATCGATGACCCGCCCGGCGGCCGGCGCCACCACCGGCGTACCGCTGGGCGCGGCGATGTCCATGCCGCCGTGGGGCTTGCGCGGCTGGTCGTTGAACACGCGGCGCAGGCCGAAGGAACCGGAGCGCCGGCCCGGCACCGGCTGCCGCAGCTGCAGCGTGTCGGGGGCGGTGGCGCTCCAGGTGGCGATCACCTCGGCGGTGTGGGCGCGCTCGCGCTCGTGACGGGCGAGATCCTGCGCCGACAGATCGACCTTGCCCGGCGCCACCTTCAGGCGCTGCTCGGCGTAGCGCACCGGCGCCACGGTGAAGCCCACGCGCGCGGCCGGCTCGCCCTCGCGGCGCACCTCGAGCACGCGCTCGCCGGGCTCGGCCTCGAGCGGGACGCCCACCACCGCGGTCCATCCGCCCGGCCGCCCGTTCACCAGCACCGGCACGCCATCGACGCTCGCCTGCGGCGCCACCAGCGCCGGTCCCAGCTCGACCAGCGCCACCCCGCCCGGCACGCTGCGCGCGCGCGGCAGCTCCATCGCCCAGGCCGGCGGTGCGGACAGCGCTGCGGCGAGGACGAGCGCCGCCAGCGCGAAACGACGGGGCAGCACCCCGGCGCGGAGGAAGAAAGACATCACCATCGGATTCCCGGCTGCAGTCGACGCGACAGAGGCGCCATCGGGGCGGATGATACCGGCTGGGCGCGGCGGAGGCGGCGAACACTGCGCTAGAATCCGCCACCTCATTTTTACCGCGCCCATACCCGGGCATAACCACACAGTGCTGCTACGAGCGGCAGGAGAACGCTGATGCAAGCCTTCGCCAACGAGGTCGTCGACCTCCTCAATGGCCTCCTCTGGGGCAAGATCCTGATCTGGCTGCTGGTCGGTACAGGCATCTGGTTCACGCTGCGCCTGGGCTTCATCCAGCTGCGCCACCTCGGCCACACCTTCACCGTGCTGCGCGGCAGCCGCCAGTCCGACGCCTCGGGCATCTCGTCCTTCCAGGCGCTGTGCACCTCGCTCGCCGCGCGCGTGGGCACGGGCAACATCGCCGGCGTGGCGGTGGCGATCACGCTCGGCGGGCCGGGCGCGATCTTCTGGATGTGGGTGATCGCGCTCGTCGGCATGGCCACCGGCTTCGCCGAGGCGGCGCTCGCACAGCTCTTCAAGGTGCGCGACGACAAGGGCCAGTTCCGCGGCGGCCCGGCCTACTACATGGAGAAGGGCCTCGGCCAGCGCTGGGCGGGCACGATGTTCTCGATCTTCCTGATCATCGCCTTCGGCTTCGCGTTCAACTCGGTGCAGTCGAACACCATCGCCGGCGCCATGGTCGGCGCCTTCGGCCTCGACATGGGCACGATGAGCCTGGCCGGCAACGAGGTCGGCGTCGCCGCGCTGGTGATCGGCCTGGCGGTGACCGTGCTCACCGCGGCGATCATCTTCGGTGGCCTGCGCTCGATCGCGCGCTTCTCCGAACTGGCCGTGCCCTTCATGGCGGTCGGCTACCTGGTGGTGGCGATCGGCATCATCATCGCCAACCTCGGCGAGGTACCGGCGGCGCTGGCGCTGATCTTCAAGAGCGCCTTCGGCCTGCACGAGGCTGCCGCCGGCGGCATCGGCGCGGCGATCCTGAACGGGTTCAAGCGCGGCCTGTTCTCCAACGAGGCCGGCATGGGCTCGGCGCCCAACGCCGCCGCCGCGGCCACGCCCTACCCCCCGCACCCGGCCTCGCAGGGCTACGTGCAGATGGCCGGCGTGTTCATCGATACCCTGCTGATCTGCACCGCCTCGGCAGCGATCATCCTGCTCGCCGGTCCGGTCGAAGGCACCGGCATCGGCCTGGTGCAGAACGCGCTGACCGCCGAGGTGGGCGGCTGGGGCAAGTACTTCCTCGCCATCGTGGTGCTGTTCTTCGCCTTCACCTCGATCGTCGCCAACTACTTCTACGCCGAGAACTGCCTGGTCTTCATCGAGCACAACCACCCCGCCGGGCTGCTGACCTTCCGCCTGATCGTGCTGGCGATGGTGCTGTTCGGCGCGGTCGGCTCGCTGCCCTTCATCTGGAACCTGGCCGACGTCGCGATGGGCCTGATGGCGATCACCAACCTGATTGCCATCCTGCTGCTGTCGGGCCTGGCGGTGAAGCTGGCGCGCGACTACGACGCCCAGCGCGCCGCCGGCAAGCTGCCGAAGTTCGACGCCAGCCAGTACCCCGAGATCCGCAGCAAGCTGGAGCCGGGCATCTGGGATTGACGCCGTCCGTGACCGAAGCATGAAGCGTGGAATCGCCAGACTGGCTAGACTGCAGTCAAGCGGCGATTCCCCGCTTCGTCATTTCCGCCCTGGAGACCGCACATGAGCCTCGACACCCGCCAGATCGAACGCGACGTGGAGGCCGCTGTCGGCGCCGACACCGCCTCCATCGCCGAACGCGTCCGTGCCATCACCCTCGCCGCGCTGAGCGAAGGCCGCCTCGACGGCCAGGCCTTGCGCGCGGTGATGAACGCGGTCCTCGAAGGCGCGCAGAAGGGCGCGATGCCGGTCGACGCCGAACGCAGCGCCGCCTTCAAGGAAGCGATGCACGGCCTCGACCAGGCCATGGCCAGCGCCGCCCAGGCGACGCAGCTGGCGATGCAGGAAGCCATCGGCCGCAGCGCCGAGTTCTCGCGCGAGGGCCTGCGCCAGACGCTGGAGCCCTTCTCGAGCCTGGAAAACGACTTCATCGGCGCGCTCAGCGATGCCGCCCGCAAGACCAGCGGCGAGGCCCGCAGCACGCTGAGCGAACTCGCCGAACACATGCGCCACAGCGGCACCGCCGCCGGCGCGCGCGTGCGCGACGCCGTCGCGGAGCTTGCCCATGCCAGCAGCAGCCTGGCCTGGTCGCAGTTCGACAGCGGCATGCAGACCCTGCGCAACCAGGCCGACCTGCTCGCCGGCCTCGCCGCCGGCGTGCTGCGCGGCCTCGCCGACCGCCTGCAGCCGGGCGCCGGCGAGAACGAACGGAAAGACACCCAGCGCTGATGCTGCTGCAAGCCCTCGGCGCGGCCCGCGACCTGGCCCGCGCGCACGAGATCGCCACCGTGCTCGTGCGCTACGGCTTCAGCGACCTGGTGCGCCGCGTCGGCCTCGGCAACGCCCTCGAGCGCGCCGGCAAGGCGCTGCACTGGCGCGCGCCGGAAGTCCTCGCCCACATGGAGACACCCGAGCGCATCCGGCGCACGCTGGAGGAACTCGGCCCCACCTTCGTCAAGCTCGGCCAGGTGCTCGCCACCCGCGTGGACCTGTTCCCGCCGGAGTGGATCGCCGAGTTCGGCAAGCTGCAGGACGCCGCCCCCGCCGAGCCCTGGGAGCGCATCCGCGCGCAACTGGCCGAGGACCTCGGCGCCGACCCGGAGACGGTTTTCGCCGAGCTCGACCCGGCACCGGTGGCCGCCGCCTCGCTCGCCCAGGTGCATCGCGCGCGCCTCGCCGACGGCCGCGCGGTCGTGCTGAAGGTGCGCCGGCCGGGCATCCGCCCGCAGGTCGAGGCCGACCTCAACCTGCTCTCCCGCCTGGCCGACCTGATCGACGCCGAGGCGCCCGAGCTGCGCCGCTACCGTCCACGCGAGGTGGTGCACGAATTCACCCTGTCGCTGCGCCGCGAGCTCGACTTCGCGGCCGAGTGCCGCAACGCCGAGCGCATCGCCGGCAAGCTCGCCGGCCACGCGGACATCGTGATCCCGGCCATCCACTGGACCTGGTGCGGCGAACGCCTCAACGTGCAGGACCGGATCGACGGCATTCCCGGCCGCCGCCTCGACCTGGTCGACGCCGCCGGCCTCGACCGCAAGGCGCTCGCGCGCAGCGGCGCCGCCGCGGTGCTGAAGATGATGCTGGAGGACGGCCTGTTCCACGCCGACCCGCACCCCGGCAACGTGTTCTACCTGCCCGGCAACCGCATCGCGCTGATCGACTTCGGCATGGTCGGCCGGCTGTCGGAGGCGCGCCGCCACGAGGTCGCGGTGATGCTGCTCGGCCTGGTCTCGGGCGACGCGGAGACGGTGGCCGAGGTCATGCAGGAATGGCGCAGCGGCGACGAAGGCGACAGCGACACCTCGCCCGAACGCCTGCGCCGCGACATCGAGGCCTTCGTCGACCAGTACAAGGGCGTGCCGCTCAAGCGTCTCGACCTCACCGCGATGCTGTCGGACCTGATGGCGCTGCTGCGCGATCACGGCCTGGCGCTGCCGCCCGACCTGGCGCTGATGATCAAGGCCTTCATCACCCTCGAAGGCCTGGGCCGCCAGCTCGACCCCGACTTCGACCTCGCCGGCGAGGTGCGCCCGCTGCTGGAGCAGGTCCTCGCCGCCCACCACGCCCCCGCCGCCATCGCCCGCCGCGGCCTGCGCGGCCTGGGCAGCACGCTGGACCTGGTCACCGGCCTGCCGCAGGACCTGCGCGACCTGCTGCGCGCCGGGCGGCGCGGCAAGCTGCAGATCCAGGTCGACGTGGTCGCGCTCAAGCGCACGGTCGACCAGCTCGACCGTGCGATCAGCCGCATGACCCTGGGCATCGTCACCGCCGCGCTGATCATCGGCACCGCGATCCTGATGGCGGTGGTGCGCGACCCCGGCCTGGCCAGCCTGCGCACCCTCGGCCTGCTCGGCTTCCTCGGCGCGGTCGCCGGCGGGCTGTGGGTGCTGGTGTCGATCTGGCGCAGCGGACGGCGCTGAAGCCGGGCAGGACCACACCCATCACCCTCGCCGCGCCCCGCCGGCGCCTCAGGTCTCCTTACCCGTACGCATGACGCACCTGCTCGAACTGCCCAGCCCCTTCCCCTCCGAACCCGGCCTCGTGCGCCTGCTCGAAGCGCCCGGCAGCGATCCGGCCGAGCTCGCCGCGCGCCTGGTCGAGGGCCGCTACGACAAGCCCTTCGTGCTCGAGAACGGCGGCCTGCGCGCGCTGCATTTCAGCCTCGGCTACGTGCAGAGCATCATGGACATCGCCAACCCGGCGGCGCTGGTGCTGGCCTACGCCCAGCGCATGATGGCCTTCCTGCTCTTCAACCCGCGCCCGCGGCGGATCACCCTGCTCGGGCTGGGCGGCGGCTCGCTGGCCAGCTTCTGCCACCGCCACCTGCCCGCGGCCGATCTCACCGCGCTCGAGATCGACCCGCAGGTGATCGCGCTGCGCGAGCTGTTCGGCGTGCCGCCCGACGACGAGCGCTTCCGTGTCGTCGCCGGCGACGGCGTGCATTGGATCGAGCACGCGACCACGCGCTGCGACGTGCTGCTGATCGACGCCTTCGGCGCCGAGGGCGTGGCGGGCGAGCTGCTCGAGTCGGATTTCTACAGCCACGCCTGCCGCCACCTGACGGGGCGGGGCATCCTGGTCATGAACCTGGCCGGCGAGCGCGAGGGCTACGCGCCGCACGTGGCGCGCGTGCTGGAAGTGTTCGACGAGCGCGTGATCGCCATTCCGGTGCGCGAGGACGGCAACCACATCCTGTTCGCCTTCCGCGACCCGGCCTTCGCGCCGCGCTGGCACTGGCTGCGCAGCCAGGCACAGGCGCTGCAGGGCCGGCTCGGACTCGACTTCCCGGCTTTCGCCCAGCAGCTCGAGGCCGGGGAGCGCCAGGGCCACGCGCAGCGCCTGGCACGCTGAGCGGCATCGTTCGCAGCGCGCTCAGCCCCCGCACTGCGCCGCCAGCCAGCGGCCCTCGGTCTCGACGTCGAGATCGCCGCGCGCGGACTGCATCGTCACCCGGGTGGTGAAGCGCTCGGGGCTGGCGACCCGCGCCTGGAAACTGCCGGTGGCGTCCGGGTCGGTGCAGCGCAGCTTGCCGATCACCGTGTCGCCGCCCTTCATCACGTCGCTCAGCGTGCAGTTGCCCTCGACCTTGCCGGAGTAGATCGTGTCCTGGCGCGCCTGCTCGGGCGTGATGCAGCTGCGCACCGTGCCGTCCTGGCCGAGGCTGACGCCGCGCTGCGCCATCTGCTGCTCGATCATGCGCCGGGTGTCGGCGGGCAGGTTCTTGAGCTGCTGCTGCAGTTGCGCCATCTGCGAAGACATGTCGGGCAGGCCGCCGACGCTCAGACGGGTGGAACGGAACTCCCACAGGCCGGGACGGATGTCGGCGGCGGCGTGGGCGGCGGGCACGAGGCCGGCGAGCGCAAGGACGAGCACGGCGGAGCGGCGGATTGTCATGGGAGGGCTTCCTGTCGTGGCGGATGGGGAAAGCGGCGCCCCGCGCAAGGCGCGGCGGACGGCCGGACGCCGGGATTATCTCAGGCGCGCGCCGCCCATTCCCGCTGCGGCCGCAGCGCGATGGTGAGCAAACATGTCAACCGCCGCGCCCCTGCCGGCCGACGGAAACGGCGCATCGGCCGCCAGCTGGCCTATAATCCGGGCCTTCCTCCCATCGCCGCCCGCCAGCCCATGTCCGCAGCCCATCGTCCCGCCCTCCATCACGCGCCGCTGCGCGTGGGCGGTCGTGTGCGCGCCATCGCCTGCGACGGCTCCCCGCTGCGCGATCTGACCACACAGCTCGCCTTCAAGGTCACAGGGTCTCCCGCCGTGCTTTCCCAAGCCGTGCGGGATCCGGCCAGGGGCTGAGCCCCGCCCCCCCCGCACGGCACCTTGCCCGGGGCGCGCATGCGCGTGCCCTGTTCAACGTGCAGCCAGGGCGGGACGCAACGCCGAGCATCATCCGGGACCGTAGCCACGGTCGGGCCACAGGCCATCCACCGCGACCGGACATCCGCATCCACCCCGCCACAGCTGCCTTCACAGCGCAATACGCTCGCCGTACGCCATTCGCGGCGGCACGCCGGCTCAGGGGTGATGTCATGGTTCTCACACGTAGTTTCGTCAGGGCGAAGCAGCCCTGCTCCGATGGATTCCGCTGGTTCGTCCGCCAGTTCGACGAAGGCGGCCACTATCAGGAGCTGCTCGACAAGATGGTGGCCGCCGGCCGCGTCGGCGACGCCTGCTGGCTGCTGCAGCAGTTCGGCCCGACCGGCGAGGTGCGCGTGGTCGACGCCATCGAGGCCGATGCCATCGTCTTCGCCGGCACGCTGCAGGTGCGCGGCAGCGTGGACGTCGAGGGCGTGATCCACGTCGGCCGCAGCCTGCACGCCGGCGGCGGACTGCGCGTCGGCGGCGATCTGACGGTCGGCGAGGACCTGCGCGTCGAGGGCGGGGTGCGCGGCGAAGGCCGCATCGACATCGGCGGCGACCTGCGCGCCGGCTGGGGGGTGGATTGCGCCGGCGAGCTGCGCTGCCGCGGCGAGGCGCGCATCGGCTGGGACCTGCACTGCGCGGGCCGGCTGCGGCTGGACGGCGGCGCCTGCGTCGGCCTCGACCTGCACGGCAAGGACGACATCCGCTGCAGCAAGGGCCTGCAGGTGGGCGGGGAGCTGATCGCCGAAGCCGGCCTGCGCGCCGAACAGGGCATCACCGCCGGCGGCTCCATCCACGCCGCGCTCCATCTGGAGGCCGGCTGGGGCATCAAGGCCGGGGCGGTCGTCGAGGCCGGCGGCGCGATCCGCGTCGGCGAAGGCCTGCACGCGGGCGAGGCGATCCGCGCCGGAGCCGGCTACGGCGTGTTCGCCGGGCTCGGCGTGCACATGGAGGCCTGGGAGGCCAGCGCCCGCGTCAGCGCCCCGCACAGGCCCGAGGGCCTGATGAGCGGCTGGTGGGCCGGCCCGGTCGCGTGCTGAGGGAGGCGAACCATGAGCACGCTCACCCTCGCCCCGCGACTGCCCGCAGGGCAGGCCGCATCGACGTATGCCGGGCCACGCTCCCGGCTCTCGCGCCGCGGCCTGTCGCCGCGCTCCGCGCTCGCCTTCCCGCAACCGCCGCCGCTGCCGGGCCTGCACCGCCTGCTCGGCAGCCGCCCGCTGCGCCTGCTGGCGGGCTACGCCGCGCACATCCTGCGGCCGCCGCGCCTTGAACTGCGCATCGACGTGCAGCAAGAACCGCAATCCATCGAGACCGAACTCGAGTCCCTGCACCGCCGCCTGCACAGCCCGGACGACGCCCTCTCCCGGTGCACGCGCCTGCCCTCGCCCCTCCCCGGCCTCGTCTTCCACCACCGCGAAGCCGACGGCGAGCACTACGTCTATGTCGAGGACGTGGCCAATGGCCGCCTTGCCGGCTACACGGTGTTCAACCGCCTGATCGAAGTCGATCGCCGCACCGACCGCCACGTGCGCGCCCCGCACTCGAAATACGCCCCCGCCTACCAGGGCCGTGGCATCGCCACCGCGGTCTATGAACTGGCCCTGGCAGGCCGCGGCCCCCTGTGCGGCGCCGATGGTGGCGCCTTCTTCCTGGTCAGCGGCGCGCGCCAGTCGGTCGGCGCCCATGCGCTGTGGCAGGCCCTCGGCCGCCGCCATGGCTTGCGCTACGTCGCCCTGCGCGGGAAGCGCATGCACGACCTCGGCCATGCCCCGCCGCCCGCCCTGCGCGAGCACCTCGACACCCGCATGATCCTGCTCGGCCGCGGCTGGAGCCTCGCGCGCCTGCAGGCGCTGGGGCTGCTGCAGGCCGAAGCCGAGGCCGCCAACGGAAGCTTGCTGCGGCGTGCGTGACGCGCGCGCGGAGAACTGCGCGGCAGAACGAGGCCGGCATGACGCGCCGCCGGCTCCGTGGGAGCGGGCGTGCCCGCGAACATCGCAAGTTCGGCCGCCGCTTTCGCGGGCACGCCCGCTCCCACAGGCCCTTGCACGCTCAGGCGCGGGAACTCGCCATCGCCGTCGCCACACGCTCGCACAGCGCAAGCAGCGCCGCGTGATCGGCCAGCCCGTCGATGAAGCGCGCCGGGATGCCGCTCAGGCCCACCTGCGCCCCCGCCAGCGCGCCAGTCAGCAGCGCGCGCGCCAGGTTCTGCCCGCCGCCATTGACCGCGTGCAACACCGCGGACTCGAAGTCGTCGGCGAAGCGCGCCGCCAGATAGTAGGCGGCGGGGAACTGGTGATAGACCGCGCACGGCATGCCATACACCAGCGACACCTTCCACGCCGGCTCGATGCGCACGTCCGGGTCGCGGGCCGCACGGGCGATCGAGGATTGCGTGAGCAGCGCATCCGGCGACGGGAAACGGCCGGCGGTCGGCGCCTCGGCGGCACCGGGCCTGGGCGCCTGCAGGTTGCCGGTGGTGACGGTGTGGAAGGGCAGCGCGCCGGTCTTGACCCGCGCCATCAGCCGGGCCGAGATCGACGCGTCGAGAGGGCAACCCTCGACCAGCATGCCGAGCACCGCGCCGAAGGCCACCGTCATCGCCACCACGGTGCCGTCGGTCTGGGTGAGCACGGTGTTGCGGGTGACGGCGTCGGCGAGCGCGGCGGGATCGAGCGCGTAGCGCACCGCGATCGCCAGCGTGCGCTCGGCGGCTTCGGTGGTGTCGGCGTTGCCGGCGACCTGACCCCAGGGCAGGCCCTGCTGCACGCGCTTGCGCCAGGCCTCGCGGATCGACTGGCTGGTGTAGCCGCCGGGCCCGTGCATCGGAGTACCGTCGAGTTGCGGGAAGAACGCCTCGTCCATCCGCCGGCAGAAGTCGGCCTCGTCGTAGCCGCCGCGCTCGGCGAGCGAATCCAGCGTGAGCCGCAGCAGGATGCCGGCCTGCGAGGACTCGCCCGCCTTCATCCCGGCGTGGTAGTGGTCGGGCATCGGTGCGGTGTAGTCGGAGATCCACTCGTCATAGCGGGCGCGCAGCTCGTCGAGGTCGTAGTACCAGTGCGGCCCGAGCGCCAGCGCGTCGCCGATGAAGGCCCCCATCAGCGCGCCGGCGGCGCGATCGACGAGGGCGGCAGGATCGGCCTCGTGGTCGACGGCGCTCATGCGCGCTTTCTCCAGATGGTGAGCTCCGACAGCGTGTGCTGGTGCTTGCGCCGCGTCTCGCGGATCACGAAAGGCACCGCCTGCGGCCCCTGCACCAGCTCGAACTCGGCGGCGAGCAGGTCCTTCAGGCCGTCGAGCGTGGTGTACGACTCGCCGTCCTTCTTGAAGCCGCCGATCCATTCCTCGCGCTTGGTGTGCTCTTCCAGCCAGGTGTAGGGCGAGGCGAGCAGCAGCAGGCCGCCGGGGTTGAGCCGGCGCGCGACATCGGCCAGGAAGCGGCGCGGGCTGTACAGGCGGTCGATCAGGTTGGCGGCGAGGATGAGATCGAAGCCGGTGAAGACGTCCTTGAGGTTGCAGGCGTCGCCCTGCCAGAACTCGACGCGGCCGGCGGTCTCGGCCAGGCCGAGCGCGTCGAGCCGGCGCTCGTGGTAGGTCACCAGCTCGCCCTCGTCGGGCATGGTGTAGCGCAGCGCGCCGGTCTCGGCGAGCTTGGCGCCGGCCTGGATGAAGCGCGCCGAGAAATCGATGCCGACCACGCGCTCGAAGGCGCGCGCGAGCTCGAAGCTGGCGCGGCCGGTGGCGCAGCCCAGGTCCAGCGCGCGGCCGAACTTGCCTTTGCCGAAGCGGCGCTGGGCGCCGATCGCGATGTCGGCGAGGGCCTTCGGGAAGTTCGGCACGCCGAAGACCTCGTCGCCGTAGTGGAACTCGGCGTACTGCGACAGCAGCGCGTCGGTCTCGTAGGTCGAGGCCGGATTGAGCGCCGGTGCGTCGCTGACGATGTAGCGGAAGCCCGCGTGCTGGAAGAAGTGGCGACGGAAGGCGTAGCGCGAGGCGTGGCGCGACTCGTTGCCGGCCGAGATCCAGCTTCCACCCTTGATGATGGCGTGGCGGTCGTCGAAGGTCGGCGTGGTGAAGTCGTCGTAGATCGGATGCACGTCGAAGCCGTCGAAGGGATAGGTCGGCGTCTCGCACCACTGCCAGACGTTGCCGACCACGTCGAACAGCTCGCCGTGGGCGAAGCGCGTCACCGGGCAGCTCGAGGCCCAGTGGTCCAGGTGCAGATTGGCCTTGGCCGGTGCGTCGTGCGGCACGTCGGCGAGGCCCACGTGGTCGTAGATGCGGTTCCACTCGTCCTCGGTCGGCAGGCGCACCGGCTGGCCGGTCTCGCGCGCCTTCCAGCGACAAAATGCGCGCGCTTCCAGGCAGTTGACCTCGGCGGGCCAGTCCCAGCGCATCGGCACCTCTTCGGCCATCAGGCGCAGTTTCCAGCCATCGGCATCCGGCACCCAGAAGCTGGGATGCTCGGCGCGCGCGTAACGTTTCCAGCCCAGGCCCTCCTCGTCCCACAGGCCGTCGTCGGCATAGCCGCCGGCCTCGACGAAGCCGAGGTATTCGCGGTTGCTGACCAGGTAACGCGCCGCCTGGAAGCCCGGCACCTCGGCGCGGTGGCTGCCGTATTCGTTGTCCCAGCCGTAGATCGGCTCGTCGAAGCTGCGGCCGAGCTGCACGACGCCGGCGGGGATGTCGACCAGCGCGTTGGCCGGCGGCTCGCCGTGCTCGGCGCAGGGCGGCCAGGCGGGATGCGGCTTGACGTAGTGCAGCGCGTGCTGGCGCATCAGCACCGACGAGGTCTCGAGGTGGATGCGCTCGTGCTCGATGCCCATCACCACCGCCCAGGACGGATCCTTCCAGCCGATCGGCAACGTGAAGGGCGTCTCGCGGATCACGCGGTCGACCACCGCGCGCACCTTGTCGCGGTAGGCGGCGACCTCGGCCACGGTGGGCCAGTCGTAGCGGGTGTCGTCGAGGTCGTCCCAGCTCATCTCGTCGACGCCGACCGCGAACATGGATTCGAGGCGCGGATCGATGCGCTGCTCGATCAGGCCGGCGAGCATGAACTTGTTGATGAAGAAGGTCGCGGTGTGGCCGAAGTAGAAGATCAGCGGGTGGCGCAGGCTGATCGGCTTCCGGTAGTAGGCCTCGTCGCAGGCGAGCACCTCGAACAGCGACTCGTAGCGGTCGAAGGTGGCGTGGAAATATTGCAGCAGCTCGGCGCGCTTGGCCTCGACGTCGGTGCCGGCGAGCAGCGGGGTGCGGGGGAAGCGCGGCGCCGGGGTGCGCGCAGGGGCTTGGGCTGGCGTTGTTGCAGCGGCGTCACGGCGCGGGGTGGCGGCGGTGGGTGCAGTCATGCATGTCTCCTGTGTCGTTGCGCCGGCGATGCGTGGTGGATCGCTGCCATCGCCAGATCGGTACCAAGCGGCGTATGGCGTGATCTTTCCACTTTTTGGCGTCGATAGGTTCGATCGCGACACAGGGCGTCGCCCCACGCCCGGCAGCAAAGCAGGAGCCTGCGGGCGTGGGGGGTGTTCCGGCGCTTCCCGCCGGGCGGCGCTCAGGCGAACACGAAGTACTTCCGCACGGTCTCGACCACTTCCCAGGTGCCCTTCATGCCAGGCTCGACGATGAAGATGTCGCCGGCCTTGAGGTGGATCGGCTCGCCGCCGTCGGGGGTGATGATGCAGTAGCCTTCGCGGAAGTCGCAGTATTCCCATTTCTCATAGGCGACCCGCCATTTGCCCGGCGTGCAGATCCAGGTGCCCATGATCTTCGTGCCGTCTTTCGAGGTGTAGGCGTTCAGGTTGACGGTGTGCGGCTCGCCGGCGATGCGCTCCCATTTGCAGGCATCCAGGATCGGCACGGGCACGGTATCGCGGAGAACGGTGATGGGCTTGCTCATATCTGCTCCAGATAGTCGGATTGGCGTTGCATGGCAACGGGAAACATGGACTCTAGAGCGCCGGCACACGACGCGATTGCCCAAAATGGACATGAAAGCGCCCAAAACCGGCACGCGCCTGTTCCGCCTCCGTCAAGCCATGCCACCCTACAATGCCTGTCGAGCCTCCGGCGCCCCCTGCCCCGCCACCGACCGCCTCCCGAGCACCGACCCAGGACGACCCTGACGCCGCGCCAGGCCCCGCTGCTCTCGCTCGCCGCCGCCCTGAGCACCATCGCGATGAAGACCGGCGCCTGGTGGCTGACCGGCTCGATCGGCCTCGACACCCTGCTGTCGGTCGGAGCGAGCCTGATCAACCTCCTGGTCGCGCGCGTGCTGCTGCAGGTCGGCCGCGCGCACAGCTCGCTCGCACTCGAGGCCGACGCCCGCCTGCTCAGCGCAGCTCCGGCTGATCCCCGGGCCTGCGCTTGACGCCGGTGAACATGGCACCGACCAGGTTCACCCGCTCCACCCGACCCAGGACGACCGCCACCAGGCCGTGCCCGCCGGCGAGCGCGATCAGCGCCGACGCGAGCAGCTCGTGGATCTCCTGCATCCGCTCGTCGCCCCAGAAGGCGTCGGTGGTCTGCAGGAAGCCGGTCACACCGAGCGCCAACACCAGCGCCATCAGCGCGAACATCATCAGCGCCCCGAGCGGGCTGTGGCCGGGATGGAAGGGGTGCTGGCCGCTCCGCAGCGCAGCCAGCTGGGCGCGCAGCCGTGCCGGGGTCGGGAAGAAGTCGTCGAAGCGCGCGTACCGGCTGCCGACGAAGCCCCACACCACGCGGGCAAGGACGAGGCCGGCGGCGATGTAGCCGATCACCTGGTGCGCCGTCTCGCCGTCCTCGACCACGAAGTAGTTGAGGACGACGCAACTCACCAGGCTCCAGTGGAAGACGCGCACGAACGGGTCCCAGACCCGCACGGAAGAATCGGAGTGGGTCGAGCGCATGGCGCAGGCTCCTCAGGCGATGCACTCGGGGGGCGGATGGCGCTTACGCCCGAGCGCCCCCCGGTAGCGGCTTACTTGCGTTCGAGTTCGGCGCCGGTCGCGGGATCGAAGTAGATCTCGACCTTCTTGCCGTCCTTGTCGAAGCCGTAGATCTCGTAGCAGTCGTTCTTCGTGACCTTGAAGGTCTTGATCTTGTAGCCCTGGGCTTCGACCTTGGCCTTGAAGTCGGCCTCCTTCATCCATTTTTCCTTGGGTGCGGTACAGGTAGGGCCGGCGAGGGCCGAAGTCGAAACCAGCGCGGCGGCGGCGAGTGCGAGAATGCGGTTCATGATGGCGCTCCAGTGGGTTTGCAGGACGCGCCCCGGTGCGGAGCGCAACTGCAATCTAATCCGGTCAACATTAAGGTGAGCTGAACAGCCGGGCGGCGGCGATGAACCCTGACGGTCGTGATTCCCAGCGCGGGCTCGGCACGGAACAGGCCGCAGGCCTGCTGGCGCGCGGCTGACCTCGGCCAACGACCTCGCGGTCGACGAGTCGCTGCTGAGCGGCGAATCCCTGCCGGTGGCCAAGGCCGCGAGGGCTGCAGACGGGCCGGCAGGTGGCGAGCCGGCGCCATCGCGCCAGGTGTTCGCCGGCATCATGGTGGTCGCCGGGCGGGCGCTTGCCGAGGTGAGCGCGACCGGCGCACACAGCGAGATCGGACGCATCGGCGCGGTGCTCGACGCGATCGAGGCCGAATCGACACCGCTGCACCGGCAGACGCGCCAGCTCGTGCGCTGGTTCTCGGCGCTCGGCTTGGTGGTAAGCGTGATCGTCGGCGCGCTCTTCGCCTGGAGCCAGGGCGACTGGCTGGGCGCCACGCTGGCCGGCATCACGATGGCGCTGTCGATGCTGCCGCAGGAGTTCCTGCTGATCCTGACCGTGTTCATGGCGATGGGCGCCTGGCGGCTGTCGCAGCATCGGGTGCTCACCCGCCGCGCGGCCTTGCAGGCGCGCAACCGCGCCTTGTGGGGCATGGTGCTGGCGACCGTGGCCCTGCTCGCCACCGTGGTGGGCGTGGCGCCGCTGCGGCGCCTGTTCGGCTTCGCGATCCCGGAGCCGATGTGGGTCGGCGCAGCCCTGGGCGTAGGCGCCGCGACGCTGGCCGTACTGCTTACCCAGCGCGCACTGCGGGCCGCCTTATCGCGCGCACGCGGACGCGGGCGTGTCGGCGCCTGAAGACTGCCGACGGCGGGGTGTCAGGCGGCGCCCTCAGCGCCCGCCCGCGGCAGGATCACCTTCACTTCCAGCCCGCCGAGCGGGCTGTCGCCGAGCGTGATCGCACCGTGGTGCAGCTCGACGATGCGGTCCACGATGGCCAGGCCCAGGCCGGCGCCCGAGCCGTTGCCGGCGCGGAAGAAGCGCTCGAAGACCTTGCTGCGCAGGGCCGGCGGCACGCCCGGGCCGCTGTCCTGCACGCGCAGCGTGAGCGCCTCGGCGCCGGTCTGGAGCAGCACGCGGATCCGCCCCCCGGCAGGGGTGTGCTGCACCGCGTTGCCGACAAGGTTCTGCAGCAGGATGCCGAGACAGGGCGCATCGGCGAGCAGGCGGAAGTCGGCGGACCGGCCCGCGGCCTTGCCGACCCCGCTCATTGCGCCCGTGTCGGCCGTCTCGCCCGCCTCGCCCATCGCGACCGCCGCGCGCTCGTCGCCCTGATCGCTGCCCTCGTCCGCCTCCCCCTCGACCTCGAGCGCCAGCTCCTGCTCGCGCTCGAGCGCCAGCGGGGTCAGTTCGGCCAGCTCCTCGCGCGCGAGCGCGAGCAGGTCGAGCGGCGCCAGGTGCCGGCTGCCAGCATCGGGCTCGAGACGGGCCAGGGTCAGCAGTTGCGCCACCACCCGGGTGGCGCGTTCGATGCCGCCCTCGAGCTGGCGCAGGGCGGCGTCGCGGTCGGACGGGTCGGGCGCCTGCAGCGCGTTCTGGGCATGGATGCGCAGCACCGCGAGCGGCGTGCGCAGCTCGTGCGCGGCATAGGCGAGGAAGCGGCGCTCGCGGTCGAGGAGTGCGGTCAGCTGCAGCAGCAGGCGGTCGAGCGAGGCGACCACCGGCTCCAGCTCCAGCGGCACATCGTCCACCTCGAGCGGCGACAGGCGCTCGGGGTCGCGCTCCTTGAGGCGCTGCACCACGCGCGCGAGCGGACGCAGACCCCAGCCGATCGCCAGCCACACCAGCAGGGCGAGCAGCGGCAAGCCGATGACATCGGGCAGCAGGCTGCGCAGCGTGATGCGGCCGACCAGCTCGCCGCGTACGTCCTGGCGTTCGCCGACCACGATCCACTGGCGGTCGCGCCCGTCGCGCAGCACGAACAGGCGCCAGTCGCCATCGTCCATCGCGACCGTGTGATAGCCGGCGAGATGCGCGCCGAGCCGGCGGGGCGCGGCGGGCGGGGGTGCTGCCCCGGCGGCGCCGGCGGAAGGCGCGTTGGGCGGCGGGTTGGGCGGCGGGTTGGGCGGCGCAGTGTGCGAAGTGATGGCCGGAGCGGCCGACGAAGCGCCCAGCAGGCGCTCGAGCGCGGCGACCGGCGCACTCGCCGAGCGCAGCAGGCTGTCGCCCTGGTCGTCGAACACCACGAAGCCGAGCTTGCTCTCGTACTCATGCCCCTGCAGGCGGGCCTCATCGCCTTCACCCACGCCCGCGCCTTCACCCTCGCCCGCCGCCGCGGTGCCGACCACCGCCTCGTCGAGCGCCTGCTGCAACGCGAGCCGCGCAGCCGGGGCCATCCCGGCCGGGATCATGCCGGCCAACAGGCGCGCCTGCTGGGCGAGTTCGGCGTCGAACAGCTCCTCGATCTCGTGGCGCGCGTCGCGATAGCTGACCAGCGAGATCGCGCTCAGACCTGCGGCGAGCAGGCCGAGCACCAGCGCCAGGGTGCGGCTGCGGATCGAGCGCATCAGGCCTTGTCCACCAGGTAACCGACGCCGCGCACGGTGCGGATCAGCTCGGGGAAGAGCTTCTTGCGCAGGTGGTGGATATGCACCTCGAGGGCGTTGCTCTCGGCCTCCTCGTCCCAGCCGTAGAGCACCTGCTGCAGGCGGTCGCGGGTGAGCACGCGGCCGGGCTGGGCGAGCAGCTCGTGCAGCAGCAGGAACTCCTTGCGCTGCAGCGCCACCGGCTGGCCGCGGTAGCTCACCTGCTGGGCGACCGGATCGAGGCTGACGTCCCGGTAGTGCAGCGCCGGCTGGGCGCGATTCACGCTGCGCCGCAGCAGCGCGCGGATGCGGGCCTTGAGCTCGTCGACGTCGAAGGGCTTGACCAGGTAGTCGTCGGCGCCGGCATCCAGCCCGGCGATGCGGTCGGCGGTGGCATCGCGCGCGGTCAGCACCAGCACCGGGATCGGGTTGGCGGCGGCGCGCAGCCGGCGCAGCACCTCGAGTCCGTCCATGCGCGGCAGGCCGAGGTCGAGAATGGCCAGGCCGAAATCCTCGTGGGTGAGCGCATGCAGCGCGCTGGCGCCGTCGCGCGCCCAGTCGACGGTGTAGTGCTCGGGCTTGAGCGCGACGCGAATGCCTTCGCCCAGCGCCTCGTCGTCCTCGACAAGCAGGATGCGCATCGGGGGTGTTCCTCCTTGGGGGTGTATTTGACGCCTTCCGGGTCCACGGTGCCAGCCTTCCACGAATCGATGCGCGCATGCTCCGCGGGGCGCCGGGCGCGGTTTCTGCGGGCAAGCTCAGCGGCGGCCACCCTCGCCCTGCGCTGCCGCAAAGCGTTTGACCGTGGGCAACTGCTTGCGCAGCGCGCGATCGACCACGCGCGGCAGCAGCCGGTTCAGGCGCACGAAGAGCTTCTCCGGCCAGCCGAGCGCACGCTCGGGCGCCTCGTCGCGCAGGGCCTGCACGATCTGCGCCGCCACCTGTTGCGGCGCGTCCATCGCCACGCCCAGCTCGGCGTTCATCGCCACCACGGCGTCGGCGTTCATCGCGGTGCGGGTGGCGCGCGGCGCCAGGTAGAGCACGCGGATGCCGCTGTCGGTCAGCTCGCGGCGCAGCGCCTCGGCGAAGCCGCGCAGCCCGAACTTGCTCGCGCTGTAGGCGCTGAAGCCGGGAAAGCCGATCGTGCCGAAGGTCGAGCCGACGAACATCAGCAGCGCGCGCCGCGGCTGTCGCAACAGCGGCAGCAGGCGGCGGGTGAGCTGCATCGGCACCAGCAGGTTCAAGGTGACTTGCTGCGCGAGCGCGGCATCGTCCTGCTGCTCGAGCAGGCCGAAGCGATTGACGCCGGCCGCATGGATCACGCAATCGACCCACCCCCAGGCCTGCGCCGCCGCAGCCACCGCGTCGAGCCCGGCAGCATCGGCGAGGTCGGCGGCGACGTGGCGCACGCGCCCCGGAAAGCGCGCCATGAGTCCGGCGGGCACGCCCGGATCCCGCCCCACCGCCAGCACCTCGGCGCCGGCCGCGCACAGCTGCTCGACCAGCGCCTGGCCAATGCCGCCGCTGGCGCCGGTCAGCAATACCTTGCAGTTCGTCAGATCCATCGCGCGCCCTTACCGTGCCAGCGGCAGGCTGCGGAACATGTCGCCGTACAGGCGGTACACCACGCGCGCGGTGTGCACCACCGCCTCGCGGTCTTCCTCAGCGTCGAGCCGGTTCATCAGGCCCTCGAAGAAGCGGATGTGCTCCTGGTCCAGGCTGCCGTGCGAGTTGAGATAGCTGAAGGCCGCCGGTGGCAACCCGAGGCTGCCGCGGATCGCGCTCGCGGCGCGGGTGGCGAGCGCGATGCTGGTGCCTTCGAGCACATTGACCATGCCGAAGAAGCTCACCGGATTGTCGCGGGCGATGCGGTCGTAGACATAGGCCACCATCAGCTCGGTCGGCAGCGCCGGCTGGCCGTGGCGCACCGTCTCGGGATCGACGCCGCAGGCAGCGAGGTCGTTGAGGATCCACTCCTGGTGGCCGAGCTCTTCCTCGATGTACTCGGCGATCGCGCTGCGCAGCCACTCGTGGCGCTCGGGCAGGCGGGCGCCGCAGGCCATCAGCAGCGGCACGGTGTGCTTGACGTGGTGGTAGGCCTCGGTGAGGAAGGCGACATAGGTGTGGCGCGGCAGCGTGCCCGTCACCGCGCGGTGCAGCACCGGGGCGGCGAGCAGGCAGTCGCGTTCGGCGGCGGTAAGGTCCTGCAGGGTCTGGAAGAAGTTCATGTCTCGATCTCGTTCTCAAGCGGAAGGAAGGGGGTGGGGTCGGCCGGGTCGGCCAGATCAGCGACGGCGGCGATGCGCGCCAGGTAGCGCTCGGCGAGCGCCGCGCGACGCAGGCGGCCGTTGGCGGTGAGCAAGCCGTTGGCGGGGGTGAAGGGCGCATCGGCGCGCAGCCAGCGTTGCACCCGGGCGTAGTCGGGGAGCACCGCGTTGGTCGCCGCGATCGCAGCGTCGACCTCGTCATCGCTGCACTCGGCACGGCGCGGAACGATCACCGCGAAATTGGCGGCGAGGGCCTCGCCATGCACCCAGGCCTGGGCGATCGGCGCCTGCTCGGCCAGCTCGGCCTCGACCCACTCCGGATTGACGTTACGCCCGAAGGCGGTGACGAACTGATGCTTCTTGCGCCCGTGCAGCACCAGGAAGCCGTCCTCGAAATGACCGAGGTCGCCGGTGGGCAGCCAGTCGCCCGTCGGCGCCGACTCGCCGAGGTAGCCGAGCATGCGCGCGCCGCGCACCTCGACCTCGCCGTCGGCGGCCAGGCGCACCGCGGCATGCGCGAGCGGACGCCCGACCGTGCCGATGCGACGCGCACCGGGCGTGTTCACGCACACCACCGAGGCGCATTCGGACAGGCCGTAGCCTTCGAAGGCCGGGATGCCGAGCGCCTCGGCGCGCCGCAGCAGGCCGGGCGCCACGCGCGCGCCGCCGACGGCGGCGAAGCGCAGGCTGGCGGGCGGCTCGGCACCCTGCTCCACCGCGGCGACCAGCGCGAGCAGCAGCTGCGGCAGCAGGATCAGGCTGTGCGGCTGGCGTGCGTGCAGCGTCCGCATGAAGCGCGCCACATCGAATCCGCTGGCACCGCTCAGGCCCAGCTCGGACTGCGGCACGACATCGACGCAGGCGCCGGCCAGGAAGGCCGCATACACCCCGCCGACGTTCTCGAGCAGGGTGGCCAGCGGCAGCACGCACAGGTGGCGTTCGACGGCGCAGGCGGTGCTGACCGCGGCCAGGCTGCGCGCCACCGCGAGCTGGGCGGCGGCGTCCAGGCACACGCCCTTGGGTTGGCCGGTGGTGCCCGAGGTATAGGTGATCTTGACGGTGCCGGTGGGCAAGGCCGGTACCGAACGCGGCGTGCGGCGGAAGATGTTCCCGACGCCCGTCTTTGCCGCGGCCCCGTCATCCGTCACGGCCGCGAAGCCCTCGACGCGCGCCGCCACCGCGGGGTCGCCGATCAGCGTGTCGATGCCGGCGCTGTCGAGCACATGGGACTGCTGCTGCGGCGAGAAGAAGCCGGGCACCGGTACGCACACCCGCCCGCTGGCGAGCAGGGCCAGATCCCAGGCCACCCAGTCGGCACCATTGTCGAGCGCCAGCGCCACGCGATGGGCACCCAGGCCATCGAGCACGGCACGCCGGGCCTCGACCTCGGCAAGCGCCTGCAATCCGCTCCATTCGCCCGCCGCAGCGCGCAGCGCAGTCCGCTCGCCATAGGCCGCGAGCGCGGTCCACAGGCCCTCAGCCGCACAGGCCATGCATCGCCTCCTGCGCGCCGAAGCGACGATAGGTGCCGGCGGTCGCCAGCGTGCGGTCCGCGCCCGGCACCTCGGCCACCATCACCTGCGGGCCGGCGTCGTAGTACGTCCCCCACTCCGCGCGCCACTGTTCGCGGTCCACGCCGAGTCGGCGCGGATCGGCCGGCGCCAGGCCATGCAGCACGATGCCGAGGCGGCGAAAGCTGTTGATCAGCGCCGGCGTGCCGGTGAAACCCGCCCAGCGCACGCCCTCGGTCGCGAGCAGGCGCGTCAGCGCGACGATCAGCAGGCGCGACAGGCCCGCGCCGCGGGCGGCCAGATTGCCGACCTCGACCACGTCGGCGCGGTCCACCGTCGTGCCGGCGCGGGTAGCGATGAGGTCCTCGATGGGTTCGTCGAGGTAATGCTCGAGGAACAGCGGCTGGATCGCCGCACTGCGGCAGCCGACCGCACCGTGCAGGCTGCCGTCGTCGGCCTCGAGCCCGAACAGGCAGGGCATGAAGTGGCGGACGCTGGCCTGGTAATGCGCGGCGAAGCGCTCACGGATGAAGTCCTGCACCGCCGCGCGGCGGGCGGCGTCCGCAGGAACGAGGTGAAGGCTGCGCGGCACCTGCGACGAGGCGGCCTCGCGTGAAGAGGGGTGGTCGAGCCACGGCAGGTCCATGCTTGTGCGATCCCGGTGATTGAGTCCGGGATCGATGCTGCAGGCGCAGGCTTAACTCGACCTTAAGCAAGCAACGGAGGCGACGCGATGCCGTGCCTCCGGGACAGCGCGGCGCCGGGCGTCGCCTCGAGGCGAGCGCCCGGCCTGGTGCGCGAACTCAGTTCTTGATCGCTTCGAGCGAGACGGTGATCGTCACTTCGTCGCCGACGTTGGGCGCGTACTTGCCGGCGTTGAACTCGCTGCGCTTGATCACGGTGCTGGCGTTGGCGCCGATGGTGTCCTTCTTCAGCATCGGGTGCGGCATGGTGACGAAGTGGCTCACCTTCAGCGTCACCGGCTTGGTCACGCCCTTGATGGTGAGCTCGCCGTCGATGGTCGCCGGCTTGTCGCCGTCGAAGGTGACCTTGGTCGACTTGAAGGTGGCGGTCGGGTATTTGGCGGTGTCGAGGAAGTCCTCGCCCTGGATGTGGCCATTGAAGGTTTCGTAGCCGGTGTTCACCGAAGTCATGTCGATGGTGATGTCGACCGCGCCGGTCTTCGCTTCCTTGTCCAGGGTGACGGTGCCGGTGGTCTTCTCGAACTTCGAGATCTGCGTCGTCAGGCCGAAGTGGCTGTACGAGAAGTTCGGGAAGGTGTGGGTGCCGTCGATGGCGTAGGTCTCGGGCGCGGCGAACGCCGAGGTGGCGGCGGCAGAGACGATCAGGGCGGCGGTGAGCTTGGCGATACGGTTCATGGGTGTGTCCTTTTGGGGTTGGGTTTAAGGGACTGAGGGGAGCTGCGTCTGACTGGATCGCCGCGACTCACTTGGCCGCAGCGGTGATGCTGAACTTGATGACCACGTCGTTGGCGACGATGTCGAAGGCCTTCCACGCGCCCTCGCCGACCGAGAAGTCGCCGCGCTGGATGGTGAGGCTGCCTTCGAATACGCCCGCCTTGCCCTGATCGGCGAAGGTGGCGGGGACGACGACATCCTTGGTCGTGCCCTTGATCGTCAGCTTGCCGGCGACCTCGTACTTGTTGCCGCCGAGGGCCTTGACCGCGGTGGACTCGAAACGCGCGGTCGGGAAGCTCGCGAAGTCGAACCAGGTCTTGCGCGCGGCCTCCTCGTCCCCCTCCTCGCTGCCGGTATCGATGCTGGCAAGCTCGATCTCGATCCTGGCCTTTGCCGCCTCCGGCGCGGCGGGGTCGAAGTGCAGCTCGCTGGCGAACTTCTTGAACGAGCCGTCCATGGACACGCCCATCTGCTGGTAGCCGAAGGCGATCCGGCTCTTGTCGGCCTGGACCTGGTTGTATTCGACGGCGTGGGCGGTGGTGGCGATGGCGAAGGTGGAGAACAGGGCGAGGGCGATGCGTTTCATGGTGTCGGTTCCTTTGGATTCGGCGAAGGGTTCGGACGGCGAGGGTCGGTCGGGGACGGGCTCAGGCGCCGCGGCGCGGCAGCATCCGGGTCAGCACGTCGTCCTTGTCGATGAGGTGGTGCTTCAGCGCCGCGCCGACGTGGGCCAGCAGCACCGCGATCAGCGCGAAGTTCAGGCTCACATGCACCGTCTGCAGCAGGTCGCCGAGCGCCTTGTCCTTGGCGAGCAGGTCGGGAAGCGGCAGCACGCCGAACCACACGGTCTGGAAGCCCTTGGCCGAGCTCATCAGCCAGCCGGAGAGCGGAATCGCCAACATCAGCGCGTACAGCAGATGATGACCGGCGTGGGCGGCGAAGCGCTCCAGCGCCGACATGTGCGCGGGCAGCGCCGGCGGCTGGTGGGTGACGCGCCAGGCCAGGCGCAGCACCACGAGCATGAACACGGTGACGCCCGCCCACTTGTGCCAGGAGTAGAGCTGCAGCTTGGTGGGCGAGAGATCGAGCCCGGTCATGTAGAAGCCGAGCCCGAGCATGCCGAAGATCAGGACGGCGATGCCCCAGTGCAGGGCCTTGGCGGTGGTGGAGTAATGCGTGCTCATGGTCGGGTGTCCTCATGCCAGGGG
The DNA here is from genome assembly GCF_029223545.1 of Thauera sp. GDN1. Taxonomy (NCBI): domain Bacteria; kingdom Pseudomonadati; phylum Pseudomonadota; class Betaproteobacteria; order Rhodocyclales; family Zoogloeaceae; genus Thauera; species Thauera sp. GDN1. The sequence continues at coordinate 3,346,578 of NZ_CP097870.1, forward strand.
CACGGGCGTCGTCCGTGCGTCAGCGATGACTCCACTTTAGGCGGCCCCGCAGCGATGAAAAAGGCGACTGACGGCAAATGATCATTGCTGCAGGCGCAACAATCGCCCGCCCTGGAGTGGGATAGTCGCCATTTCCGCACCCGCCCGTGCCAGCCGCCCGAACGGGTGCCGGACAGCCTGTCCCGGCCCGCCTAACGTCCGTGCAGATCCTCGACGCCGCTGCCTGCGGCCGGCTGCGCGAGCAGCAGCTGGAGGAGCTGGGCGCGCTGAGGCGCGTCGAGGATGGCGCGTTCGGCGATCAGCTGCTCGATGATCAGGGCCTGCTGCTGCTGTTGCAGCGCGGCGATCGCCGCGCGCTCGGACTCGATGCGCGCGGTGTCGATCGGCTCCGCGAACAGCGCCTCGACCAGCGCGCTGCGGTGACGCTCGAGCTGCGCGCTGGCGGCGTCGAACTGCTGCAGGAAGGGACGCTCGGCCGCCTCCCAGCGCGCGCGCTGGGCCTCGTCCAGCCCGAGGATGCGATGCAGGGGCGGCTTGGGCGCGGGCGCCGGGGGTCGCAGACGATCGAGGGCGATCGTGCCGACCACGCCCAGGTTCAAGGCCAGCGACAGCAGCAGGGCGAGGCGAAGGGCGGTGGGCTTCATCGTGTGCTCCCGTTCGCGCCGCACGCATTGGCGCGCGGGCAGAGGTTTCCGGGGGGGACGGCGTCGAACAGGCTCATGGCGACGAGGGTCGCGCTGGGCGACGGCGGCGATACCGCCTCCTCGGCCGCCAGCAGCATGCCGCCCAGCCACACCCCCAGACCGATCGCGGCGGTCGTGCCGGCGAGCGGGACGAGCTGGTTCCGCCAGCTCGCCATGGCGGCGATCAGGGCCGCCAGGCGTGCGGACCATGGGGTGCGCGACGGCGCCGGGGGCGGCGCCACCCGCTCGGCCTGCAGGCGCGCGATCACGCCCGGAGCGAGGTCGACCCCCGGTGAGGCGCTCGGCAGCGCGCGGAAGGCATCGTGCACCGCCCGCAGTTCGGCGAGCTGCGCCGCACATAGCGGGCAGCTCGCGCTGTGGGCCAGCAGCGGCTCGCGTTCGCCGGCCGGCAAGGCCTCGTCGACCAGGGCCGACAGGGTGTCGGCGGAGGGGCAGCGTCTATTCATGCTTGGCTCCGGCATCGGGGCGGAAATGTTCGAGGAGCGCCGCGCGGGCGCGCGCGAGCCGCGACTTCACCGTGCCCTCGGGGACACCCAGCACGGCGGCGAGCTCGCCGTAGGACAGGTCTTCGATCTCGCGCAACAGCAGGATCTCGCGGTGCTCGGCTGCGATCCGCTGCAGGGCGTGCTCGAGCCGGGCCTGGCGCTGACGGCCGGCGTAGTGCGCCTCCGGACCCGGCGCGGCATCGGCCACGTCCATGCCATCCTCCAGCGGCGCGAAGCGGACGAGCTGCCGGCGGCGCAACTGGTCGAGGGCGGCGTTGCGCGCGATCTGCAGCAGCCAGGTGGAGAAGCTGGCCTCGGGGCGCCACGCCGGCAACGCCTGCCAGGCCTTCAGGAACACGTCCTGCGTCAGCTCCATGGCTTCGTCGCGGGCGTCGAGCATGCGCAGGATGAAGCCGAACACGCGGTCCTGGTGACGGCGCACCAGCACGGCGAACGCGGCCGTGTCGCCCGCGCGGGCGCGCGCGACATCGGCCGCATCCTGCGCCGCGCGCGCCTCGTTCATGCGCGCCCCGCGGCTGCCGTCACAGCGGTTTCATGCTGCATGCGTCGGCTCGGTGCCCCCTCAGTGCCCAGTCTCCAGCTTCTTCCAGCCGGGGTGGTCGAAATGGGCGGCGTAGTCGTCGAGCGCACGCGCCAGGTGGACGACGCCCTGCTCGCGCTGATCGGCGCCGGCACGGCCGCTGACCGCATCGACCCCTTCGCCGATCCCGCCGATGATCGCGTGCAGCACCTCGTCCGCCTGGGGCTCGAGCTTGCAGTTCTCCACGATGTAGCCGACCTGCTGTTCCACCGCCTCGCCGAGGGCCTGGTACTGCGCGGCGCTGAAGCGGCCGGCATGGACTTCCGGAAGGGCGTGCGCGACGGCATCGCGGATCTCCGTCATGCCCTTGCGCAGGGCGGCATCGGTCTGCCACCTGGCGCCGTCGTCGAGCTTGAGGACGGCTGCATGGGTGTCGTGGCTGTGGCTGTCGGCGGCCGTGGCCGGCGCGACCGCGAACGCGGCGCCGAGGATGGCGAAGGCGCCGGCCGCGAGCAGGCGGGTTGCAGAGTGGAGCTTCATGTCGATGGTCCTTTCATGGTTGTGCGAAAACGGGCGGCATCGCCGTCCTGCACACTGAAACGAAGCAGGACGGCAAAGGTTCCATCGGCAGCGCAGTCGTCCCCAATTGCCCCCCACCGTCCCGCCTCCACGCTCAGGCGAAGAAGGCCGCCACCTCCTCCGGCCTCACCTCGCCCACCGACCCATGCCGCCAGCGCGGCGCCCGGTCCTTGTCCACCAGCAGCGCGCGGATGCCCTCCATCGTGTCGCCGTGCGCGAAGCAGTGCGCCATCATCGTCCGCTCCATGCGGAAGCAGTCCTCCAGGCCGAGCCGGCGGCCGCGCTGCAACTGCTCGAAGGTCACGAGCAGCATCAGCGGCGAGCGCTTCTGCAGCAGGCCGAGGGTGCGCTCCACCCACGCGCGCACGGCCGGATCGGTCTCGGCGGCGAGCGAGGCCAGGATCTGCGCCACGCCGGGCTGGCCGAAGTGGCGCTCGATCGCCGCCTGCACCGGCGGGGTGAGCAGGCTGGGGAGGGTGGTGTGCGTGGGCGCGATCGGCCACACATTGGCGTCGACGGCGGCGATCACCGCCGCCAGATCGGCGAGGAAGGCGCTCGGCAGCAGGTGGTCGGCCAGGCCGCTCAGCACCGCATCGGCACCGCTCAGGGTGTCGCCGACCACGCCGATCCAAGCGCCCAGCGCCGGCGGCAGGCGGGACAGGAAGTAGCTGCCGCCCACGTCGGGAAAGAGGCCGATCGCCGTCTCCGGCATCGCCATGCGGGTGCGCTCGGTGACCAGGCGATGGGTGCAGCCCTGCGCCAGCCCCATGCCGCCGCCCATCACCACGCCGTCCATCAGCGCGATGGTGGGCTTGGGATAGCGGTGGATCAGGCAGTCGAGGGCGTACTCCTCGTCGAAGAAGCGCCCGAGCTCGGGCGAGCCTTGGCGCTGCAGCTGGTACAGCGAACGCACGTCGCCGCCGGCGCAGAACGCGCGCTCGCCGCTGCCGCGCAGCAGCACCATGCGGATGGCGGGGTCGTCCGCCCACGCGCCGAGCTGGCGGGTGAGCGCGCGCACGGTGGCGAGGTCGAGCGCATTGAGCACCGCCGGGCGGTCGAGGGTGAGCACGCCCACGCCGTCGAGGACGTGGGCCAGGACCGTGGGAGGGGTTTCGATGTCGGAGAGCAGCACTACGTGGTTCCTTTCAGGTTTTCCGGGTCGATGTCGACCGAAACCCGGTTCGCGCACAGGTTCCGGAAAAATAAAAAAATATAAAGCTATCCTTATTGTCGAACTTCACTCATACTGCACCGCAGCGATATTCAAGTCGTGTAGTTCATTTGTTGGCATATCCGATTTTTCGGTCGTATTCCCCCAAGTCGTACCTCGCCGTCTTGATGCTCGCCCCATTCAGGGGGCTTTCCCCATTTTCAGGAGATTCAAGACATGGCAACAGGTACCGTCAAGTGGTTCAACGACTCCAAGGGCTTCGGCTTCATCACCCCGGAAGCCGGTGGTGACGATCTTTTCGCCCACTTTTCCGCCATCCAGGGCCAGGGCTTCAAGACCCTCGCGGAAGGCCAGCGCGTCAGCTTCGACGTGACCACCGGCCCCAAGGGCCTGCAGGCGTCCAACATCCGCGCCGCCTGAGTCGTTCTGAGACCTCGCGCCCCCGGCGCAGGTCGTCTCGAGGCCCGACGCTCGTCGGGCCTTTTGCTTTTTTGACCCTGGCGGAACCGCGCTGCATTCGAGCACCGCGCCGATGATTTCCGCCACGCCTTCACCGCAGCAGCATCAGGAAGACGGAGCCCACCACCGCGGCCCGCCCGTGCGCCTCCGAGCGCACCCCGCCGCCCGATCGTCCCCATCGACCAAGGAGAGCGCAATGCCCCATCAGATCCAACGCACCGAACTCAAGACCTTCTATTACACGCCCGTCCACTGCCCGTTCTGCGGCGTGCGCGTGATGGGAGCCGACCCCAGCGACGAGACCCGCATCACGGCCTGCCCGCACACGCTGTTCATCGCCCATGACACGGCGTTCGAATATCGCTCGGCGCGCCTCGACCGCAATCTCGCCCTCGACGGGATGTCTGAACAGGATGTCGAGACGAAGTGGCGTGCGGATACGCGGGGCATCGACGGATTCACCGACACGGTGACGCTGCCCGACGCGATCAAGGTCGCCGCCTACGCGCCCGCGCCTTCGGCGTATGGCTCGTACTACGGGTTTGCGCCGATCGAATAAGGCGCTGCGGATGGATTTCGGGTACCGGCGAGACGGACGTCACGTCCCGGTACCTCGTTGACGACAACGCCCGGCAAGCCGGGCGTTGTGCATGATGGGGTCGGCGCCGCATCTCTTGCCGCGCAAATGGCAAGCGCGCCGGACTCACTCCACCGTGACCGACTTCGCCAGATTCCGCGGCTTGTCCACGTCCGTCCCCTTCACCAGCGCCGCGTGATACGACAGCAGTTGCAGCGGGATCACGTGCAGTACCGGCGACAGCATGCCGTAGTGCTCGGGCATGTGCAGGATGTGCACGCCTTCCGACTCCGGGATCTCGCTGCCGGCGTCGGCGAAGACGTACAGCTCGCCACCGCGGGCGCGGACTTCCTGGAGGTTGGACTTGAGCTTTTCCAGCAGCTCGTCGGCGGGCGACACGGCGATCACCGGCATGTCCTTGTCCACCAGCGCCAGCGGGCCGTGCTTGAGCTCGCCGGCGGCGTAGGCCTCGGCGTGGATGTAGGAGATCTCCTTGAGCTTGAGCGCGCCTTCCATGGCGATCGGCCAGTGGCTGCCGCGGCCGAGGAAGAGCGCATGCTCCTTGCCGGCGAAGCGCTGCGCCCACTTCTCGATCTCGGGCTCGAGCTCCAGCACCTTCTGCACCGCGACCGGGAGGTGGCGCAGCGCGCCGAGGTGGCGCTCCTCGTCGGCGGCGGAGAGGCGGCCGTTGAGCTTGGCGAGCGCGAGCGTGAGCAGCGCGAAGGCGGCGAGCTGGGTGGTGAAGGCCTTGGTGGAGGCGACGCCGATCTCGGGGCCGGCGCGGGTGATGAAGCGCAGCGCGGTCTCGCGCACGATGGCCGATTCCGGCACGTTGCAGATCGCCAGCGTGCGTTCCATGCCGAGCGCCTTGGCGTGCTTGAGCGCGGCCAGGGTGTCGGCGGTCTCGCCCGACTGCGAGATCACCACGACCAGGGTGTCGGGATCGGGCACCGACTCGCGGTAGCGGTACTCGCTGGCGATCTCGACCGTGACCGGCAGCCTGGCGATGGCCTCGATCCAGTAACGCGCGACCAGGCCGGCATGGTAGCTGGTGCCGCAGGCGAGCACGAGCACGCGGCGCGCGCCGTCGAAGACCTCGGCCGCACGGGCGCCGAAGTGCTGCGGGCTCACCCCGCCGCCGCCGGCGATCAGCTCCAGGGTCTGCGCCAGGGCCTGCGGCTGCTCGAAGATTTCCTTCTGCATGTAGTGGCGGAACTTGCCGAGTTCCACCGCGTCGGCCGACAGGCTGGAGATGTGCACCGGGCGCTCGACCGGCGTGCCGTCGGGGCGGATCACGATGAAGCTCTCGCGGCGCAGCTCGGCGAGGTCGCCGTCTTCCAGATAGACGATCTTGCGCGTGACCTGCAGCAGCGCGGCGGTGTCGGAGGCGGCGTACATGCCGTCCTCGCCGATGCCGAGCAGCAGCGGCGAGCCGCGGCGGGCGACGATGACGCGGAAGGGATCGGCCTCGGCCACCACGCCGATGGCGTAGGCGCCGACCAGCTCGTTGGTGGCCTGGCGCACCGCCTCGAAGAGGTCGGGCGTGCCCTTCAGCTTGTCGTGCACGAGGTGGGCGATGGCCTCGGTGTCGGTCTCGGACTCGAACACGTAGCCCTTGGCCTGCAGCGCGGTCCTGATCGCCTCGAAGTTCTCGATGATGCCGTTATGCACGACTGCCAGGCCGCCGGAGATGTGCGGGTGCGCGTTGCGCTCGGAGGGCACGCCGTGGGTGGCCCAGCGCGTGTGCGCGATGCCGACGTGGGCGGAGAGCTGGCGGGCATCGGCCAGCGCGGCGAGTTCGGCCACGCGGCCGCAGGAGCGCAGGCGGGTGAGTTCGCCGGCGAGCACGGCGAGGCCGGCCGAGTCGTAGCCGCGGTATTCGAGCTTGCGCAGGCCTTCGAGCAGCACGGGGACGACGTTCTGGGTTGCGATTGCGGTGACGATGCCACACATGGCGGGGCTTCCTTGTTCGGTTGTCTGGTTGCCGGACTCAGCGCGGCTGCTTGACCGGGCGCTTCCAGTTCAGGCTGGTCTGCTTGACGCGGGTGACGGTGAGCTGCTCGGGCGGCGCGTCCTTGGTCAGCGTGGTGCCGGCGCCGAGCGTGGCGCCGCGGCCGACGCGCACCGGGGCGACGAGCTGGGTGTCGGAGCCGATGAAGACCTCGTCCTCGATGATGGTGCGGTGCTTGTTGGCGCCGTCGTAGTTGCAGGTGATGGTGCCGGCGCCGATGTTGACCTTGCTGCCGACGTCGGCGTCGCCCACGTAGGCCAGGTGGTTGGCCTTGGAGTGGTCGGCGATGACGCTGTTCTTGACCTCGACGAAGTTGCCCAGATGCACGTCGGCGCCGAGCACGGTGCCGGGACGGGTGCGCGCGTAGGGGCCGATCACGCAGGCCTGGCCCATGGTCGTGCTGTCGATGTGGCTGAAGGGCTCGATGCGGGTGCCGGCGCCGATGCGGGCGTTGCGGATCACGCAGTTGGCGCCGACGCGCACGCCGTCGCCGAGTTCGACCTCGCCCTCGAACACGCAATTGACGTCGATCTCGACGTCGCGCCCGACGCTGAGGCTGCCGCGCACGTCGATGCGCGCGGGGTCGATGAGGGTGGCGCCCTCTTCCATCAGGCGGCGGGCGATATTGCCCTGGTGGATGCGCTCGAGCTCGGCGAGCTGCAGCTTGTTGTTGACGCCCAGGGTCTCGGCGAAGGCATCCGGGTGCACGGTGGTGACCTCGATGCCGTCGGCGACCGCCAGACAGATGATGTCGGTGAGGTAGTACTCGCCCTGGGCGTTGTCGTTGCCGATGCGGCCCAGCCAGTCGCGGAGGCGCGCCACCGAGGCGACCAGGATGCCGGTATTCACTTCCCGCACCTTTCGTTCCTCGGCGCTAGCGTCCTTCTCCTCGACGATGCGCACGACCTTGCCCGCGGCGTCGCGCAGGATGCGGCCGTAACCGGTCGGGTTGTCCATGTCGACGGTCAGCAGCGCCAGGCGCTCGCCGCCGGCCGCGGCGACCAGGCGACGCAGCGTCGGCACGCCGATCAGCGGCACGTCGCCGTACAGCACCAGCGCCATGTCGCCGTCGGTGAGGTGCGGCAGCGCCTGCTGCACCGCGTGGCCGGTGCCGAGCTGCGGCTCCTGCCGCGCCCAGGCCAGGTCGGCCGCGTCGAGGCGCTCGCGCACCACCTCGCCGCCATGGCCATACACCACGCAGATCCGACGGGCATCGAGCGTGCGTGCGGCGTCGAGCACATGCGCGAGCATCGGCTTGCCGGCGATGGGTTGCAGGACCTTGGGCAGGACCGAGCGCATGCGCTTGCCCTGGCCGGCAGCGAGAACGACGACTTCCATGGAGTGATTCCGGTGGTTGGTTGGCAGGGGAACGTGGCCGCAGCGGCACGGCCGTCCGGCGGGTGAAATCTGGCGCGGAGTTTACCACCGACGCTGCGCTGCGAAATGTGAGCAGATACGTGGCGGGCGGGTGTCAATGGCTCACAGGGTCGGCAAGTGCGGCTTTGATTGACGCATTGCACAATTCGATTGCCTTTCTTCGTATCCTGTTCATGTACTGGGTCTAAAATCCGCATGTTGCAATGCTTCCAATAACGAGCAATCCGATGAAACCCGTTGCCGCACCCCAGACCATCCAGAACCGCACGTTCGACGAGATCCAGGTAGGGGATTTCGCCCAGCTGATCCGCACCCTGCGCCCGGAAGACATCCACCTCTTCGCCGCGATGTCGGGCGACGTCAACCCGACCCACGTCGACCTCGAATACGCGCGCTCCAGCCAGTTCCGCGAAGTCGTCGGCCACAGCATGTGGGGCAGCACGCTGATCTCGACCGTGCTCGGCACCGAGTTCCCCGGTCCGGGCACGGTGTATGTGTCGCAGGGGCTGAACTTCTGGCGCCCGATCACGATCGGCGACACGCTGACGATCACCGTCACCTGCAAGGAAAAGTTCGAGCACAACCACCACATCATCTTCGACTGCCTGGCGGTGAACCAGGATGGCCTGAAGGTGATCGACGGCATCGCCGAGGTGATGGCGCCGACCGAGAAGATCTCGCGCCCGCGCGTGGTACTGCCCGAAGTCACCGTCTCCGACCGCGAGCTGCGCTACCGCCACCTGCTGTCGGTGTCGGCCGGCCTGTCGCCGATCCCGATCGCGGTGGCCCACCCCTGCGACCGCGAATCCCTGCTCGGTCCCATCCAGGCGGCCAGGGCCGGCCTGGTGGATCCGATCCTTGTCGGCCCCGAGTCACGCATCCGCGCCGTCGCCGAGGAGCAGGAGATCGACATCAAGGGTTTCCGCATCGTCGACACCGAGCACAGCCACGCCTCGGCCGAGGTCGCGGTGGCGATGTGCCGCGACGGTGGCGCCGAAGCGCTGATGAAGGGCTCGCTGCACACCGACGAGATGATGAGCCAGGTGATCAAGCACCTGCGCACCGGCCGCCGCATCAGCCACGTCTTCCTGGCCGACGTGCCGACCTACCCGCACCCGCTGATGATCACCGACGCGGCGATCATGATCGAGCCGACGCTGGAAGATAAGGTCGACATCATCCAGAACGCGATCGAGCTCGCCCACATCCTCGGCCTCGCCGAGCCCAAGGTGGCGATCCTGTCGGCGGTCGAGACCGTGACCTCGAAGATCCGCTCCACCATCGACGCCGCCGCGCTGTGCAAGATGGCCGACCGCGGCCAGATCAAGGGCGGCCTGCTCGACGGCCCGCTCGCCTTCGACAACGCGGTGTCGCTGGTCGCCGCCCGGACCAAGGGCATCAAGTCGGTGGTCGCCGGCAACGCCGACATCCTTGTGGTGCCCGACCTCGAGTCCGGCAACATGGTCGCCAAGCAGCTCGAATACCTCGCCAACGCCCTGATGGCCGGCGTGGTGCTGGGCGCACGCGTGCCGATCGTGCTCACCAGCCGCGCCGACACCGCGGAGACGCGCACCGCCTCGTGCGCGGTGGTGCAGCTGATGGCGCACAGGAAGCGCGAGGCGATGAAGGCATGAAGGCCGTCCTCGTCCTCAACGCCGGCTCGTCGAGCCTGAAGTTCGCGCTCTATCCGATCAACGGTGATGTCGCCGCGGCGCCGGCGGTGTCCGGCCAGGTCGAAGGCATCGGCGCCACGCCCGAGATCACGCTCAAGACCGCCGACGGTGCGCGCATCCACGAAGCGGTGCCCACCGGCGGCAGCCAGGGCGAACAGCATCGCGACGCGCTCAACCACGTGTTCGCGCTGCTCAATCGTCACAACCCGGCGCTCGACATCGTCGCCGCCGGCCACCGCATCGTGCACGGCGGCGAGCACTACAGCGCGCCCACGCGCCTGGACGAAGCCGTGTTGCGCACGCTCGACACCTTCGTGCCGCTCGCCCCGCTGCACCAGCCGCACAACCTGCGCGCGGTGCGCGCGGTGGCGACCCTGATGCCGGACGTGCCGCAGGTCGGCTGCTTCGACACCGCCTTCCACCGCACCCAGCCCGCGGTCGCGCAGGCCTTCGCGCTGCCGCGCCGGCTGTCGGCCGAGGGCATCAAGCGCTACGGCTTCCACGGTCTGTCCTACGACTACGTCGCCCGCCAGCTGCCGGAGGTGATCGGCGAGCGTGCAAAGGGCGCGGTGGTGATCGCGCACCTGGGCAACGGCGCCTCGATGTGTGCGCTGCGAGACGGTCGCAGTGTCGCGTCGACGATGGGTTTCACCGCGGTCGAGGGCCTGATGATGGGCACCCGCACCGGCAGCCTGGACCCCGGCGTGATGCTCTACCTGATGGAGCAGAAGGGCATGGACGCCAAGGCGCTGACCAACCTGCTGTACAAGGAGTCGGGCCTGCTCGGCGTGTCGGGCATCAGCCAGGACATGCGCACCCTGCTCGCCTCGCCCGCAGCGGAAGCCAGGGAAGCGGTCGAGCTGTTCTGCTACCGCATCGCCCGCGAGCTCGGCTCGCTGGCCGCGGCCGCGGGCGGGCTGGACGCGCTGGTGTTCACCGGCGGCATCGGCGAGCACGCCGCGGCCGTGCGCGAGAAGGTCGCCGCGCTGTCGGCGTGGATGGGCATCGCGATCGACCCCGCCGCCAATGCCGATCACGCCCGCCGCATCGACACCCCCGCCAGCCGCGTCGCGGTCGCCGTGGTGCCGACCAACGAGGAGCGGATGATCGCGCGCTACACGGCGGAAACGCTGGGGCTGTAAGAAAAGCTCGCGGCTTCCGCCGCTCCCACGGAGCGCTACGAACACGCTGTGGGAGCGGTGGAAGCCGCGAAGCCCTGCCCTTGGGCTGCACCCGCGCCCCGTGCTACCGTCCTGGGCCCACCTCGACGGAGCGCACCATGAAAGCACGCACCCTCCTCGCCACCGCGGTCATGATGGCCGCCTTCGGCGCGCTCGCGAAGCAGCCGGTCGACGCCGGCCACGGCGGCGCGGTCGCCACCATCTCCCACGAAGCCAGCCTGGCGGCGATGCAGATCCTCGACGCCGGCGGCAACGCGGTCGACGCCGCGGTCGCCGCCGCGGCTACGCTCGGCGTCACCGATCCCTTCAGTTGCGGCATCGGCGGCGGCGGCTTCATGCTGATCTATTCGGCAAGAGACAGGCGCGTGATCGCCATCGACCACCGCGAGCTCGCCCCGGCGAGCTTCCATCCCGGCATCTTCCTCGATGCCGAGGGCAAGGCGATGGAGTGGAAGGCGGCCGTGCCCAACGGCATCTCGGTCGGCGTGCCCGGCACGGTGCGCGGCTGGCACGAGGCGCTGAGCCGCTACGGCACGATGGGCCTGGACAAGGTGCTGGCGCCGGCGATCCGCGTCGCCGAGCAGGGCTTCACGGTCGGCCCCAACTTCCACCGCATCAACAAGGCCAACGAGGCGAAGTTCGCGCGTTTCTCGACCGCGTCCGCGCTCTACCTGCAGGACGGCAGGGCGCTGCCCGTGGGCAGCGTGCACCGCAACCCGGATCTCGCGCAGACCTACCGCGCCATCGCACGCGGCGGCGTGAAGGCCTTTTACGAGGGACCGATCGCCGCGAGCATGGTGGCGGCGGTGAACCATCCGCCGCTCAATCCGGGCGTCAGCGTGATCGCCGGCGGCCTGACCATGGCCGACCTCAAGGACTACGAGGCGCGCATCCGTCAGCCGGTGCGCTCGACCTACCGCGGCTACGAGGTGTATGGCATGCCCGCACCCTCGAGCGGCGGCATCGCGATCGCGCAGGCGCTCAACCTGCTCGAGACCTTCGACCTCGCCGCCAAGCCGCGCGCCGAGATCGAGCACCTCTACCTCGAGGCCTCGCGCCTGGCCTTCGCCGACCGCAACGCCTACGTCGCCGACGAGGAGTTCGTGGACGTGCCCAGGGACGGCCTGTTGTCCAAGGACTACGCTCGTGAGCGTGCGCGGCAGATCGGCACGACGGCCGCGCCGGGCAAGGTCGCGGCGGGCGACCCCTACCCCTTCGAGGACGACCCGTCGGTGCCGCTGCGCCCGCAGCCGCAGCCGCTCGCGCAGGAGTCGATGCACACCACCCACCTAGCGGTGTCCGACCGCGAGGGCAACGTGGTCGCCTACACCTTCACCATCGAGGACTGGGGCGGCAGCGGCATCGTCGTGCCGGGGCGCGGCTTCCTGCTCAACAACGAGCTCACCGACTTCGATTTCAAGGGCCCGCACCCCAACGTGCCCGAGGCCTTCAAGCGCCCGCGCTCGAGCATGAGCCCGACCATCGTGCTCAAGGACGGCGCGCCGGCGTTCACGATCGGCTCGCCGGGCGGCTCGACCATCATCACCACCGCGCTGCAGACCATCGTCAATCACATCGACCTCGGCATGAGCCTGGCCGATGCGCTCGCCGCACCGCGCATGAGCCAGCGCAATGGCGACACCACGCTGATCGAGACGCTGCTGGGCTTCCCCGGGAGCGAGCAGGCCAAGGCGCTGGAGGCGAAGGGCCACACCTGGCGCGAAACCGAGCAGATCGGCGCCGCCAACGGCATCCGCTTCAATGCCGACGGCACGGTGACCGCGGTCAGCGAGCCGCTGCGCCACGGCGGCGGCAGCGCGATCGTGCAGAAGCAGTAAGCGCCGCCTCGCGCCGCTTCAGGAGAGGACCATGGGAGTGCCGATGACGCCCGCCGATCAGACGTCGTTGTCCGACTCGGCCACGACCTCGTCGGCCACCGCGCTCTCCTCCAGATCCCCACCCTCCAGTTCGACCGTCTGCAGCCCGCGCAGGCGCTCGGCGGCGTCGAGAGCGTGCTGCTCGCCGCTGAAGAGGTCGCGCTTGAGCACCGCGATCGCCTCCACCCAGGCCGTCGAGGCCTCGCAGCCCGGCAGCAGCTCGCCGCCGCGGCATACCGTCAGCGCCTTGCCCTCGAGCGTGAAGTGCACGCCCGGCAGCGGACGCACGCGCACAGCATCGTCGGCCCGCGCGGCGAAGCGCAGCATGGTGTCGCGCTCGTCGCCGAGCAGGTCGAGGATCAGCGCCGGCAGGGCGTAGATCGGCAGGTCGCCGGTCCTGACCGGACCGCGCCTGCCGTCGATGACCACCAGCGGCGTCGCCACCAGGGTATGGAACATGGCGTCCGCGAAGCCGCTGCGGTCGGTGGTGAGCAGGCCGGACTCGACGTAACCGCCGTGATTCCAGCCCAGCGAGGGCAGGTGGTCGCCGAACAGCACGATGATCGCGTCCGGGTCACGCTTGCGCAGCTGCTTCAGGAAGCCCATCAGCTCGCGCGACTTGTAGTGCACGGTGTTGGCGTAGGCCTGCACCAGGCCGTTATCGGTCTCGGCCCTGATCACCTCCGGCCGCGCGGAGTTGAGCGGGTAGTCGAGGTGGCCGAAATAGGTCAGCACGTAGTTGAACACCGGCTGCGCCCCCTGCAGGGCCGGTCCGACGCGCTCGAGCACCTGGCGATACAGCGAAGCGTCGCTGAGGAATTCGCGGTTCATGTCGTCGAGCACGAAGTCGCGGTCCGACCAGTAGTGCTCGAACCCCACCCGGCGGTAGGCGTTGATGCGGTTCCAGAACGGCGCCGCGTTGGGGTGGGAGGCGAAACTGCGGTAGCCCGCGTCGCCGAGGTGGCGCGGCAGGCAGGGCACGTCGCGGCGCAGCCGCCCCTCGAAGAACACCGCGTCGGACTTCACCGGGAAGCCGCACAGGGCCTCGAACTCGGCGTTGGCGGTCATGCCCCCGAACACCGGCGACAGCGCGCGCGCATTGCCGGCGGCCTTCCACAGCTTGCGGAAGGCGGGGTCGAGCGGATCGTCCGACAGCCCCGCGGCCTTCAGCACCGCCGGGTCCCAGAAGGACTCGAGCACGATCATGTGCACGTTGCGCCCTGCCCGCCCGGCCTCGGCCGCCGTCGCGCGGACGAAGGGGCTGGGCTGGGTGAGACCGAGCAACATCAGCGCGTCGTCCACCTCCGCCGCCTGCGGCGCGCTGCCGCGCCGGGCGAGGCTGCGCACGCCCTCCTGGGCGAGATGGATGGGCAGGCCGCGCATCTCGTAGTTGCCACGCTGGTTCCACACCCAGTCGCCGAAGCGTGCATCCAGCCAGGCCGACACCGGCGCCGGCTGCAGCGCCACCGCCATCAGGCCGGCGGCCACGCCGCCGAGCACCGCCCACGCGCGCGCGCTGCGCCAGGCGAACATCCATGCCAGTCCGGCAAGCGGCAGCGCGAGCATCGCCGCACTCCCGAAGAGCTGCCAGCCGTCCAGCAACATGAAGAGATTCTTTGCCGCCGAGAAGTCGTCCGGCATCACCGGCCCGCCGAGCACCGCGAGCTTGAGTGCATTGCCCAGGGTGAAGGCGGAAAACAGCAGCGCCATCGCCACGCCGAAGCGCAGCACGCTGCGCGCCATCGCGAACAGCACGCCGCCGAGCAGCAGGTGGGCGAGGAGATCGCGCAGCCAGGCCTCGCGCCCCGGCACCACCCCGAGGAAATACGCGCTCGCCGCCTGGGCGACGAGGTACCACAGCGCGACCAGGCCAAGCGCCTGCCCCCATTCGCGCGCACGACGAGTGGGCACGATGACGGCGTCGATCGCGACGGAGCGGTCTTGTTGTTGCACGGCGGCTCCCCGGGCGGGTTTCGGAGCCGGCATCATAATGTCGAAACAATGCCGTGAACCGGGGCCGGCGCCCGCGGAGCCCGCCCGCAGGCCCCTGAATTGCGACAAGTTCTTTCACTGCGGCCGGCAGCACGGCGGGCTTGCGGGCCTGCTCGGTCGGCGCCGCCACATGCCGACCGTCACCAGCTACACCACCACGACCGCGGCGCGCCTACAGGCGGCCGGCGATGTACTGCAGCGCCAGGCCGTAACCCTGGGTGCCGAAACCGGCCATCACCGCCTCGGCGACGTCGGACAGGTAGGAGTGGTGGCGGAAGGCTTCGCGCCTGTGCACGTTGGAGATGTGCACCTCGACGAAGGGAATCGCCACGCCCGCGAGCGCGTCGCGGATGGCCACGCTGGTGTGGGTGTAGGCGCCCGGGTTGATCAGGATCCAGCCCACGCCCTCGGCACGCGCGGCGTGGATGCGATCCACGATCGCGCCCTCGTGGTTGCTCTGGAAGCACAGCACCTCGACGCCCAGCTGCCCGCCCTGCGCGCGCAGACCGTTCTCGACGTCGGCGAGCGTGGTGGAACCGTAGATCTCCGGCTCGCGGGTACCGAGCAGGTTGAGGTTGGGGCCGTTGATGACGAGGACCTTGGGCATGGGGACAGCACTCCGGGAAACACGGTCGTGAAAAAAGGCGGTCCGCAGACCGCCTTTGGCGAATCGCTTCAGCGCAGAGGATATCAGCGCGGCAGCAGGCTCTCACCCATCAGGTACTCGTCGACCGCGCGCGCGCACTGGCGACCTTCCCTGATCGCCCACACCACCAGCGACTGCCCGCGGCGCATGTCGCCGGCGGCGAACACCTTGGGCACGTTGGTCGTGTAGCAGCCCTCGCCGTCGGTGGTCGCGCGGGCGTTGCCGCGCGCGTCCTTGTCGACACCGAAGGCCTCGAGCACGCCCCCCACCGGCTGGGTGAAGCCCATCGCGAACAGCACCAGGTCGGCCTTGATCTCGAACTCCGAACCCGGCACCTCGCTCATCTTGCCGTCCTTGAACTCCAGCCGACAGGCCTTGAGCGCCTTGACCTTGCCGTTCTTGCCGATGAACTCCTTGGTGGCGACGGCGAAGTCGCGCTCGCAGCCTTCCTCGTGCGAGGACGAGGTGCGCAGCTTGGTCGGCCAGTACGGCCACACCAGCGGCTTGTTCTCCTGCTCGGGCGGCATCGGCATCAGCTCGAACTGGGTCACGCTCGCCGCGCCGTGGCGGTTGGAGGTGCCGACGCAGTCGGAGCCGGTGTCGCCACCGCCGATCACCACCACGTGCTTACCCTTGGCCGAGATCGGATTCTGCTTGTCGCCGGCGACCTGCTTGTTCTGCGGGATCAGGAACTCGAGCGCGTAATGCACGCCGCCGAGCTCGCGGCCCGGCACCGGCAGGTCGCGCGGCACTTCCGCGCCGCCGGCCAGCACCACCGCGTCGAAGTCCTGCTGCAACTGCTCGGCGCTGATCACTTCCTTGGCGTCATTGACGATGCCTCCCGGCATTTCCTTGGCGCCGATCAGCACGCCGGTGCGGAAGACCACGCCTTCGGCCTGCATCTGCTCGACGCGGCGATCGATCAGCCACTTCTCCATCTTGAAGTCGGGGATGCCGTAGCGCAGCAGCCCGCCGACGCGGTCGTTCTTCTCGAACACCGTCACGTCATGGCCGGCGCGCGCCAGCTGCTGCGCGGCGGCCAGGCCGGCCGGGCCGGAGCCGACCACGGCGACCTTCCTGCCGGTCCTGAGCTCGGCCACTTGCGGCACCACCCAGCCCTCTTCCCAAGCCTTGTCGATGATCGCATGCTCGATCGACTTGATGCCTACCGGATCGGTGTTGATGTTCAGCGTGCACGCCGCCTCGCAGGGCGCGGGGCAGATGCGGCCGGTGAACTCGGGGAAGTTGTTGGTCGAGTGCAGGACCTCGATCGCCTCGCGCCAGTGGCCGCGATACACCAGGTCGTTCCAGTCCGGGATGATGTTGTTGACCGGGCAGCCGTTGTTGCAGAACGGGATGCCGCAGTCCATGCAGCGCGCGCCCTGGATCGACGCCTGCTCGTCCGTCAGGCGGACGACGAACTCCTTGTAGGTCTTCAGGCGCTTGCCGACCGGCTCGTAGGCCTCGGACAGACGCTGATATTCCAGAAATCCAGTGGGCTTGCCCATTTATGCGGCCTCCTTCTCTGCATCGCGCTGCTGCGCCATCTCGGCGAGCGCGCGGCGGTACTCGTGCGGGAACACCTTGACGAACTTCTTCCGCCAGACGCCCCAGTTGTTCAGGATCTCGCGCGCGCGCACGCTGCCGGCGAAGCGGACGTGGCGCTCGATCAGGCCCTTGAGGATGAGCTCGTCGCCCATCGTCAGGTGGTCGATGTCGACGCGGCCGTGGGACTCGAGCTCGTCGCCCGACTCCGAGCCCTTGCGCGCGGCGATCTCGTCGGGCAAGGGCTCGAGCGCGACCTGCGCCATGTTGCAGCGCTGCTCGAAGCTGCCGTCCTCGTCGAGCACGTAGGCCACGCCGCCCGACATGCCGGCGGCGAAGTTGCGCCCGGTCTCGCCGAGCACGACCACGGTGCCGCCGGTCATGTACTCGCAACCATGGTCGCCCACCCCTTCCACCACCGCGGTGGCGCCGGAGTTGCGCACCGCGAAGCGCTCGCCAGCGACGCCGGCGAAGTAGACCTCGCCCTCGGTGGCGCCGTAGAGCACGGTGTTGCCGACGATGATGTTCTCCGGCGTGTCGCCGCGGAACTCGGCCTTCGGACGCACGATGATGCGACCGCCCGACAGGCCCTTGCCGACGTAGTCGTTGCCCTCGCCCACCAGCTCCAGCGTGACGCCGCGCGCCAGGAAGGCGCCGAAGCTCTGGCCGGCGGTGCCGTTGAGGCGGATGTGGATGGTGTCGTTGGGCAGGCCGGCATGACCGTAGCGCGCCGCGACCTGGCCGGACAGCATTGCGCCGACGGTGCGGTTGATGTTGCGCACCGGCAGGTCGATGTTGACCTTCTCGCCCTTCTCCAGCGCCGGCTTCGCAAGCGCGATGAGCTGCTTGTCGAGCGCCTTGTCGAGGCCGTGGTCCTGGGTCTCGGTGTGCAGGCGCGGCACCTCGGCCGGCACGTTCGGCAGGTAGAAGATGCGCGAGTAATCGAGGCCCTGCGCCTTCCAGTGCGCGATGCCCTTCTTCATGTCGAGCAGGTCGGCGCGGCCGATCAGCTCGTCGAACGTGCGGATGCCGAGCTGGGCCATCAGCTCGCGCACTTCCTCGGCGACGAAGAAGAAGTAATTGACCACGTGCTCGGGCTGGCCCTGGAAGCGTGCGCGCAGCACCGGATCCTGGGTGGCGACGCCGACCGGGCAGGTGTTGAGGTGGCACTTGCGCATCATGATGCAGCCTTCGACGACCAGCGGCGCGGTGGCGAAGCCGAACTCGTCGGCGCCGAGCAGCGCGCCGATGACGACGTCGCGACCGGTCTTGATCTGGCCATCGACCTGCAGGCGCACGCGCGAACGCAGGCGGTTGAGCACCAGGGTCTGCTGGGTCTCGGCGAGACCCAGCTCCCACGGCGAACCGGCGTGCTTGATCGAGCTCCACGGCGAGGCGCCGGTACCGCCGTCATGGCCGGCGACGACGATGTGGTCGGCCTTGGCCTTGGCCACGCCGGCCGCCACCGTGCCGATGCCGATCTCGGACACCAGCTTGACCGAGATGCTGGCCACCGGGTTGGTGTTCTTGAGGTCGTGGATGAGCTGTGCGAGATCCTCGATCGAGTAGATGTCGTGGTGCGGCGGCGGCGAGATCAGGCCGACACCCGGCACCGAGTGGCGCAGGAAGCCGATGTACTCGGACACCTTGTGGCCCGGCAGCTGGCCGCCCTCGCCGGGCTTGGCGCCCTGGGCCATCTTGATCTGGATCTGGTCGGCGTTGACCAGGTACTCGGTGGTGACGCCGAAGCGGCCCGAGGCCACCTGCTTGATCGCCGAGCGCAGCGAGTCGCCGGCGTTGAGCTCGAGGTCGCGCGCGATGCGCTTCTCGCCGATGACCTGCGACAGCTTGATCGCCGCGGTCAGCGGCTTGAAGCGCATCGGATCCTCGCCGCCCTCGCCGGTGTTCGACTTGCCGCCGATGCGGTTCATCGCCACCGCCAGCGTGGTGTGCGCCTCGGTGGAGATCGAGCCGAGCGACATCGCGCCGGTGGCGAAGCGCTTGACGATCTCCTTGGCGGGCTCGACCTCGTCGAGCGGCACCGGGGTCTCGGCGGCCTTGAGCTCGAACAGGCCGCGCAGCGTCATGTGCCGCTTGCCCTGGTCGTTGATGATGCGGGCGTATTCCTTGTAGGTGTCGGCCTTGCCCGAGCGCGTGGCGTGCTGCAGCTTGGCGATCGCATCCGGCGTCCACATGTGCTCCTCGCCACGGGTGCGGAAGGCGTACTCGCCGCCGGCGTCGAGCATGTCGTGCAGCACCGGGTCGGCGGAGAACGCGGCCTTGTGCAGGCGGATGGACTCCTCCATGACCTCGAACAGGCCGATGCCTTCGACCTGGCTCGTGGTGCCGGTGAAGTACTTGTCGAGCAGCGCCTGCTTGAGGCCGACGGCCTCGAAGATCTGCGCGCCGGTATAGGACATGTAGGTCGAGATGCCCATCTTGGACATCACCTTCATCAGGCCCTTGCCGATCGCCTTGACGAAGTGCTTGACGTACTTGGCCGCGGTCTCCGCATCGTCGGCCAGGTGCTGCAGGGTCTCGAGCGCGAGGTAGGGGTGCACCGCTTCCGCGCCGTAGCCTGCGAGCACAGCGAAGTGATGCACCTCGCGCGCCGAACCGGTCTCGACCACCAGGCCGGCGCGGGTGCGCAGGCCCTTGGCCACCAGGTGCTGGTGGATGGCCGACAGGGCCAGCAGCGCCGGGATCGCGACCCGATCCGCGGCCAGCTTGCGGTCGGACACGATCAGGATGTTGTAGCCGCCCAGCACCGCGTTCTCGGCGTCGGCGCACAGCGAGGCCAGACGCGCCTCCACTCCCTCGTTGCTCCACTCTGCCGGGTAGCAGATGTCCAGCTCGGCCGAGCGGAACTTGTTCTGCGTGTAGCGCGCGATGTTGCGGATCTTGGCCATGCCCTCGAAGTCCAGCACCGGCTGGCTGACCTCGAGGCGGAACGGCGGGTTGATCTCGTTGATCTCGAGCAGGTTGGGCTTGGGGCCGATGAAGGACACCAGCGACATCACCATCTGCTCGCGGATCGGGTCGATCGGCGGATTGGTGACCTGCGCGAAGAGCTGGCGGAAATAGTTGTAGATCGGCTTGTTCTTCGACGACAGCACCGCCAGCGGCGAGTCGTTGCCCATCGAGCCGGTCGCCTCCTCGCCCGCCTTGCCCATCGGCTCGAGGATGAACTTGATGTCCTCCTGGGTGTAGCCGAAGGCCTGCTGGCGGTCGAGCAGCGGCGCGACGCGCTCGACGGCGGCGGCGGTATCGAGCACCGCGGGCGCCTCGAGGGTGTCGAGCTTGATGTTGATGCGGCGCAGCCAGTCCGCGTAGGGACGCGCGTTGGCGAGCGACTCCTTGATCTCCTTGTCGCCGATGATGCGCCCCTGCTCCATGTCGATCAGGAACATCTTGCCCGGCTGCAGGCGCCACTTCTTGACGATCTTGCTGTCGGGGATCGGCAGCACGCCGGATTCCGAGGCCATGACCACGAGGTCGTCGTCGGTGACCAGGTAGCGCGCCGGGCGCAGGCCGTTACGGTCGAGCGTGGCGCCGATCTGGCGGCCGTCGGTGAAGGCCACCGCGGCGGGTCCGTCCCACGGCTCCATCATCGCCGCGTGGTACTCGTAGAAGGCGCGGCGCTTCTCGTCCATCTGCGTGTGCGACTCCCAGGCTTCCGGGATCATCATCATCATCGCGTGGGCGAGCGAGTAGCCGCTCATCACCAGCAGCTCGAGCGCGTTGTCGAAGGAGGCCGAGTCGGACTGGCCGGGGTAAATCAGCGGCCAGATCTTCTGCAGGTCTTCGCCCAGCAGCGGCGAATGCACGCCCTTCTCGCGCGCGCGCATCCAGTTGTAGTTGCCGCGCAGCGTGTTGATCTCGCCGTTGTGGGCGATGTAGCGGAACGGGTGGGCGAGGTTCCACTTCGGGAAGGTGTTGGTCGAGAAGCGCTGGTGCACCAGCGACAGCGCCGACACCGCGCGCGCATCGAGCAGGTCCGAGTAGTACTCGCCGACCTGGTTGGCCAGCAGCAGTCCCTTGTAGTTCACCGTGCGTGCCGACATCGACACCATGTAGAACTCTTTGCCGTGCTTCAATTTGAGCGCGCCGATGGCGTTGGCCGCGCGGCGGCGCACCACATAGAGCTTGCGCTCGAGCGCCTCGGTGACCATCACGTCGGGGCCGCGGCCGATGAAGATCTGGCGGATCACCGGCTCCATGGCCTTGACCGTGGGCGACATCGGCATGTCGCGATTGACCGGCACGTCGCGCCAGCCGAGCACGATCTGGCCTTCGGCCACCACCGCGCGTTCGATCTCTTCTTCACAGGCCAGGCGCGAGGCGGCTTCCTTGGGCATGAACACCATGCCGACGCCGTACTCGCCGGGCAGCGGCAGGCTCACGCCCTGGGCCGCCATCTCCTCGCGGTAGAGCTGGTCGGGGATCTGGATCAGGATACCGGCACCGTCACCCTGCAGCGGGTCGGCACCGACGGCGCCCCGGTGATCGAGGTTCTTCAGGATCTCGAGGCCCTGCAGAATGATGTCATGACGTTTCTCGCCCTTGATGTGGGCGATGAAACCCACGCCACAGGCATCGTGTTCATTGGCGGGGTCGTACAGACCCTGCTTTTGGGGCAGATCCATCTTCTTTTCCTCAAACGACACGCAAGATCACGCGCAGTCGCCGGACCCGATCCTGCCCGCAGGCAGGCGCCGACAAACCGAACGCGCACAAAAAAGCCGGGCGCGCGCGCACCGGCTTTGTAGTCTGCACCAATCTGGTGCAAAAACAACGATCTGGCGGGTAAAAATGCTGCTTGCCCGACCGCGCATGCACCATTTTGGACATGCACGCCAGCCCCGTCGCTATCGAAAAAACTATACCCCCCAAAGCTCGCGCGGTTCAAGATTTTTTTTGCACTGCCGCACACTTTCAGGGGCGCTGCGCGCTCATGTGCAGCGCCCCCTGCGGGAGCGGATTTGCCCGCGAACGAGGGTGGCGTCGCTGCATTCGCGGGCAAGCCCGCTCCCACGGAAAGCACCGATCGGCGGCGCCGATCAATGAATCTCGCCGACCGCGAACAGGCGTCGGTGCTCCTTCATCGCGTAGCGGTCGGTCATGCCGGCGATATAGTCGGCGATGGCGCGCGGCTTGTCCTCGCGCGCCATCGCCTGATATTGCGGCGGCAGGATGTGCGGATCGTCCATGAAGGCCGCGAACAGGTCGCCGACGATGCGGCGCGCCTTGTTGGTCATGCGCAGCACCTGGTAGTGACGGTACAGGTTGTCGCGCAGGAAGAGCTTGAGTTCGCGCAGGCGCGGCAGCAGCGCGTCCGAGTACGCCACCAGGCGCGGCGCGACGCGCACGTCGTCGAGCGAGGCGACGCCGGCGGCGGCGATGTTGGCGCGGCTCTGCTCGAGCAGGTCGATCACCATCAGGTGGATCATGCGGCGCACGGTCTCGTTGATCAGCTTGCGTCCGGACAGCCCCGGCCAGCGCGCCTCCGCCTCGCGGCGTCGGGCGGCGAACAGCGGCACGTCCTCGAGCTGCTCGAGCGTGATCAGGCCGGAGCGCAGGCCGTCGTCGATGTCGTGGTTGTTGTAGGCGATCTCGTCGGCGAGGTTGGCGAGCTGCGCCTCGAGCGAGGGCTGGGTGCCGTCGAGGAAGCGCTGGCCGACATCGCCCAGGCGCTCGGCGTTGGCGCGCGAGCAGTGCTTGAGGATGCCCTCGCGGGTCTCGAACATCAGGTTCAGGCCCTCGAAGGCCGCGTAACGCTCCTCGAGCAGGTCCACGGTGCGCAGCGACTGCAGGTTGTGCTCGAAGCCGCCGTAGTCCTTCATGCAGGCGTTCAGCGCGTCCTGGCCGGCATGGCCGAAGGGGGTGTGGCCGAGGTCGTGGGCGAAGGCGATCGACTCGGCGAGGTCCTCGTTGAGCCCGAGCTCGCGCGCGATGCCGCGGGTGATCTGCGCGACCTCGATGCTGTGTGTGAGGCGGGTGCGGAACAGGTCGCCCTCGTGGTTCACGAAGACCTGGGTCTTGTATTCGAGGCGGCGGAACGCGGTGGAATGCACGATGCGGTCGCGGTCGCGCTGGAACTGCCCGCGCGCGACCGGCGGCGGCTCGTCGTGCCTGCGTCCGCGCGAATTGGCTTCGGTGACGGCATAGGGGGCGAGTTTCAACATGCGGACTCCTGAAGTTGAGCGGCGAAACGGACACTGGCGGGTCTGCCCCGACGCTCCATTCGCGGGCAAGCCCCTCCCACGACCGCAAACCCCGCCGTGGTCGCGAGCCCGCTAACACACCCGCCACCCGCACCGTGGGAGCGGGCTTGCCCGCGAATGTACCCTCGGTTCAGCGGCAGCGCGCCTCGATCGCGGCGGCGATGTCGTCAGCCGCAGCCTCGCCGTGAATCACCGCGCGTCCGAGCGCGCGCAGCAGCACCAGGCGCAGCTTGCCGGCCTCGACCTTCTTGTCGTGGGCCATCAGCTCGAGGTAGCGCGCAGCGCCCAGCTTCGGCCCCCACACCGGCAGGCGCGCGCGCACGAACAGCGATTCGATGCGCGCCACGTCTTCCGCAGCGATCCAGCCCAGGCTGCGCGACAGCTCGGCGGCCATCATCGTGCCGGCGGCCACCGCTTCGCCGTGCAGCCATTCACCGTAACCGAGACCGGTCTCGATCGCATGACCGAAGGTGTGGCCGAGGTTGAGCAGCGCACGCTCGCCCTGCTCGGTCTCGTCGGCGGCCACGACCTCGGCCTTGCTGCGGCAGGAGCGCTCGATGGCGAACGCGAGCGCCTCCGGATCGCGTTCGACCAAGGCCTCGAGATTGGCCTCGAGCCAGTCGAGGAAGACCGGATCGCGGATCAGGCCGTACTTGATGACCTCGGCGAGACCGGCTGACAGCTCGCGGTCGGGCAGCGTGTCGAGCGTGTCGATGTCGGCCAGCACCAGCTTGGGCTGGTAGAAGGCGCCGATCATGTTCTTGCCGAGCGGATGGTTGATCGCGGTCTTGCCTCCGACCGAGGAATCCACCTGCGCCAGCAGCGTGGTCGGGATCTGGATGAAAGGCATGCCGCGCTGGTAGCAGGCGGCGGCGAACCCGCCCATGTCGCCGACCACCCCGCCGCCGAGCGCGACCAGCGTGGTCGAGCGCTCGCAGCGCTCGGCGAGCAGCATGTCGAACACCCGGTTGAGCGTGGGCCAGTCCTTGTGCGCCTCGCCATCGGGCAGCACCACCGCCGACACGCGCACCCCCGCCGCCTCCAGCGCGGCGCGCAGGCCATCGAGATAGAGCGGACCGACGACGTCGTTGGTGACGATCGCCACCCGCTTCGTCTTCAGGTGCGGCAGGATCAGCTCGGCGCGCGCGCGCAGGCCGCGGCCGATGTGGATGGGATAACTGCGGTCGCCGAGCGCGACGTTCAGGGTCTGCATGTGTTCGCCTCGTGTTTGCGCACCGCATCCTCGATCATCCGCACCATGGCGCCGGGGTTGCCGCGCCCGCCATCGATGACGATGTGCGCCACCTCGCGGTACAGCGGATCGCGCTGCTGGTGGAGCTCCTCGATGCGCCGGCGCGGGTTCTCGACCTGCAGCAGCGGCCGGTTGCGGTCGTGGCGGGTGCGCTCGTAGAGGATCTGCGGCGGGACGTTCAGATAGATGACGATGCCGCGCGCGCGCATCAGCTCGCGATTTGCCGGCGTGGTCACCACCCCGCCGCCGGTGGCGATGACGATGTCCGGCACCAGGGTGAGCTCGTCCATCATCTGCGTCTCGCGCTTGCGAAAACCGGCCTCGCCCTCGATCTCGAAGATCGTCGGGACGCTGACGCCGGTGCGGGCGACGATCTCCTGGTCGCAATCGGCGAAGCGCAGCTTGCGCCGCCGCGCCAGTTCCTTGCCGACCGTGGTCTTGCCGGCGCCCATCATGCCGATCAGTATCAGACAGCTCACGCGTGACTCGCCGGGATTCCAGATGAAAAAGGGCCGGGCACCCTTGCGGGATGCCCGGCCCCGGATTGTATCAGCTGCGCGGAGGGCTCAGCGGAGCGTGAGCGCGTCGGAGACGATGCGCGGGGTGATGAAGACGAGCAGCTCCTTGCGGTTCGACACCTTGCTCTGCGACTTGAACAGGTGCCCCAGCACCGGGACGTCGCCGAGCAGCGGCACCTTGTCCTCGCCGGTAGTGTCCTCTTCCTCGTAGATGCCGCCGATCACGACCGTGCCGCCGTTCTCGATCAACACCTCGCTCTTGACATTCTTGGTCTCGATCGGGGGCACGCCGAGCAGCATGTTCTCGAACAGCGGACGATCCTTGTTGACCTCGATCGACAGCTGCAGGCGGCCATCGGGCGTGATCTGCGGCTTCACCTTCAGCGACAGCACCGCCTTCTTGAATTCGACGTTGGTCGCCCCGGAGCTGGTCGCTTCCTGGTAGGGGATCTCGGTACCCTGCTCGATCGAGGCTTCGACCTGGTTGGCGGTCAGCACGCGCGGGCTGGACACCACGCGCCCCCGTCCGTCGGACTCGAGCGCCTGCAGCTCGAGGTTGAGGAAGCGGGTCAGGCTGTTGTTGAACAGGGTCAGATTGAGCGCACCATAGCCGGTCGGCAGAAAACCGTCGCCGCTCGTCGCGGACTCGCCGACCCGCCGCAGGATCGTGTTGATCGGCGCGTTGGCACCCGTGTTGATGGTGCCGTCCCGATTCGCCGAAGCGAATTCGGATGTCCCGAACCCGACCTTGCCGCCACTGCCCAGACTGCGGTTGCGGCGATCGCCGTAACCGAGCCTGACACCCAGATCGCGCGCGAAGGTCTTGTTCGCCTCGACGATCCGCGCCTCGATCAGCACCTGACGGGGCGCGACGTCGATCTCCTGGACCAGCCTGCGCAGGGCCTCCAGCCGAGACCCGACATCGGTCACGAACACCTTGTTGCTGCGCTCGTCCACCACCACGCTGCCGCGCTTGGACAGCATGGTCTGGTCCTTGCTCTTGAGGAAATCGAAGATCTCCTTGGCCTTGTGGTAGTTGATCTGGAAGCTTTCGGTGCTGAGCGGCTCGAGATCGCCGATCTGGGCCTTGGCCTCGAGCTGCAGCTTCTCGCGCGCGGCGAGTTCGTCACCCGGCGCGATCCAGATCACGTTGCCGTTCTTGCGCATGTCCAGGCCCTTGGCCTGCAGGATGATGTCCAGCGCCTGGTCCCAGGGCACGTCCTTCAGGCGCAGGGTCAGGTTGCCCTGCACCGAGTCGGAGGTGATGATGTTGAAGTCGGTGAAGTCGGCGATGACCTGCAGCACCGAGCGCACGTCGACGTTCTGGAAGTTCAGCGACAGCTTCTCGCCGCGGAACTGGCCACGCGAACCCTGGACCAGCTTGTTCGGGTCCTCGACCACACGCTTGACCTCGAGCACGAAGCGGTCGTCGCTCTGGTAGGCGTTGTGCTCCCACAACCCGTTCGGCACCACGGTCAGGCGCACGCGGTCGCCGACCTGCTGCGCGGTCATCGAGGTGACCGGCGTGGCGAAGTCGGTGACGTCCGAGCGGCGGCGCAGATGCTCGGGCAGGGAGGTCTTCAGGAAATCGACCACCAGGTTGCCGCCCTGCTGGCGGATATCGATGCCGGTATCGGGACTGGACAGGTCGACGACGATCCGCCCGTCACCCTCGGTGCCGCGGCGGAAGTTGATGTCGCGCACCGCCAGCCCGCTCGCCGCGACCGCGCGCGAGTCGGCGAAGTTGCCCTGCGACTCGGTGACGACGTTGTTCTGCGCGAGCTGCGCGGACGTCGGCGAGATCGCGATGATCAGGTCACGGCCCTGGATGCGCGCCTCGTAGGGGCTCATCTTGACGAGGTTCAGCACCACCCGGGTGCGGTCGCCCGCCTGCACGATGTTGGCGCTGCGCAGGTCGCCCTGATCGATGTTCTGCAGGTTGCGCCCGAGCGCATTGCCGGTACCGGCGAAGTCGAAGGCGATGCGTGCCGGATTGGCGACGCTGAAGCTCGGCGGCAGCGCGGCCAGCGGCTCGCGCAGGGTCATCCGCACATACACCGTGCCGCCCTGCTCCGCCACCTCCAGGCCGTCGATGTGGTTGGCGAAAACCTGCGTCTGCCCGGCATCCTGCGCAAGCGCTGCAGGCGCAGGAGCGACGCCTGCAAAAACCGCTGCCAGCAGCAGCACTCCCATACGGTGTCTCATTTTCCGGCCTCCTGCCGCTCCTGCAATGTCAGCGTGCTGATTCTTTCAACCCAGTCGCCGTAGACATCCTCGACCAGTTCGCGCAGCGTCACCTCGCTCTCGGTGATCCGCGTGACCACGCCGAAATCCTGTCCCATGTAATTGCCCACCTTCACCTGATGCAGGGCGTTACTCACCTTCACCAGCGCATGCGTGTTGCGCCCCTGCATCAGCACGCCGACCATCTGCATGGATTCGAGCGGATATGCTTCGAGCGGCTCGCGGCGGCGGTCCATGTCGGGACGCAGCGCGCCCGAGCCGGCGCGACGCTCCGGCTCCATCCGCCCGGAGCGGAAGGGGTCGTCGCCCTGGGTGCCGGCATAGGCCACGACCGGGAACGGCTTGAGTTCGGGGAGCGGAGTCACCGAGCCGCGCATGGTCTTGGCCTGCTCGTTCATCCAGGCCTGGAGATCGTCCTCGCTGCCGCCCGCGCATCCGGCGAGCAGCACGCAGGCGCCAAGGATTGCAGCCCTGTTCATTTCTTCTTCCCCTGCTTGGCGGCCTGGGCAGCCTGGCGCTGCTGGGCAAGCTCTTCCTCGTCGAGGTAGCGGTAGGTGATCGCCTTGGTATCGAGCTTCAGGCGACCGTCCTTGTCGGTGGCGATGCCCACGTTGTTCAGGGTCACGATGCGCGGCATGCGCGCCACGTCGGCGACGAACTCGCCGAGGTCGTGATAGACGCCCGACAGCCTGACGTCGATCGGCATCTCGGCGTAGAACTCCTTGATCACGTCGGCACCCGGCTTGAACAGTTCGAACTGCAGGCCGCGACCGAGACCGGCCTGGTTGATGTCGGACAGCAGGGAGTCCATTTCCGCACGGTTGGGCAGCTGCTTGATCAGCGCGCCGAACTGGCGGTCGATCTCGGCCAGCTGGCGACGGTGCTCCTCGAGGTTCACCGCCTGACGCTTCTTGGCCACCCAGCTCTCGCGCAGCTGGACTTCCTCGGCCTGGCGCTGCTCGAGCGTGGCGACCTGGTCACGCCAGTCGAACCACCAGAAGCCGGCGACGGTGAGCACCAGCAGACCGACCAGCACTGCGAGGCGCGGCGCGGTCGGCCACATCCCCGGATCGTTGGGATCGAGCCCCTTGAAGTCCTGCGCGATACGCTTGAAATCGATGCCCTTGCGCGCAGTGGAAGCAGTCGTCGGTTTCATTTGGCGGCCCCTTTCGCTGCCCCTGCCGCGGCCGGCTTCACGGCCTTGCCTGCGGCAGCCGCGGCATTCGCCTCGGCCTCGGGCTGGCGAATGCTCAGCGCGAGCGTGAATTCGCTCACCCGGCGGCTGTCGAGCATCGCGGCCTTGGCCTCCACCAGCGCCGGCTGCTCGAGGAAGGGCGAGGCCTCGATGTTGCGCATCAGGTGCGAGACGCGCGCATTGGATTGGGCGTAGCCGACGAGCGTGACGCGGCGGGCGTTCTGCTTGATCGACTTCAGATACACGCCCTCGGGCATGCGCTGCGCCAGTTCGTTGAACAGATGGACGGTCTCGGCACGCGTGCTCTGCAGCGACTCGATGATCTGCTTGCGCGCCAGCATCGCGTCGATCTGCTCCTTGAGACGGCGGATCTCGGCGATGTCGCGGTCGAGCTTGGCGATCTCGGTCTTCAGGAAGGTGTTGCGTGCTTCCTGGGCCTCGATATGGCTGTCGTAGATCAGATGGCCGGTGAAGCCGACGAGCGCGCCGAGCAGGACCACGCCCGCGGCGGCGGTGTAGAACTGTTTGCGGCGCTGGCGCCGCTTCTCGACGCGATGCGGGAGAAGGTTGATCCGGATCATGCGTCGAATCTCCTCATGGCCAGACCGCAGGCCACCATCAGCGAAGGCGCGTCGGACAGCAGGGACTTGGGCCGGACCTTGCTGTTCAGCGTCATGCTGGCGAAGGGGTTGGCGATGATCGTATCGACCTGGGTGCGCGCCGCAACCACGTCGCCGAGTCCCGGCATGATCGCGCAGCCGCCCGCCAGCACGATGTGATCGACCTGGTTGAAGGAGGTCGAGGTGAAGAAGAACTGCAGCGCGCGCGAGACCTCGAGCGCGAGGCTGTCCATGAACGGGCGCATCAGGTCGCGCGGGTAGCTGTCGGGCAGCGAGCCGGCGCGCTTGGCCGATTCGGCCTCCTCGAAACTCATGCCGTACTGACGGGCGATGTCCTGGGTGAGCTGACTGCCGCCGAAGGCCTGCTCCCGCGAATAGACCGACTGGCCGTTGCGGAACATGGTGACGTTCATGACGCTGGCGCCGATGTCGACCATCGCGACCACCTGGTCCTCGCCCCCGCGCGGCAGCTGCTCGCAGACCAGCTCCAGCGCCGATTCGATCGCCAGCGACTCGACATCGACGATGACCGCCTTGAGCCCCGCGGCCTGGGCCACCGCGACCCGATCCTCGACCTTGTCCTTGCGCGAGGCGGCGATCAGCACCTCGACGTCGCCATGCACTCCGGGTGAAGGCCCGATCTCCTGGAAGTCGAGGTTGACCTCGTCGAGTGCGAAGGGGATGTACTGGTTGGCCTCGGCCTCGACCGCGAACTCCATTTCGGTCTCGCGCAGCCCGCCGGGCAGGATGATTTTCTTGGTGATGACCGAGGACGAGGGCAGCGCGACGGCGACGTTCTTCACCCCGCCACCGAAGCGTCGCAGCGCACGCTTGAGGGCCTCGCTGACCGCTTCCAGATTGGCGATGTTGCCATCGACGACCGCATCCCGTGGCAACTGCTCGATCGCGTAACGCTCGACTTTGTAAGAGTCCTTGTCACCCCCCGACAGCTCGACCAGCTTGATGGATGATGACGAGATGTCGAGCCCGGCAAGCTGACGCGGCGCTGCGCGAAGAAAAGGGAGGTCAATCACAAAGAAAATCCTTAAATTTCTTTATGTTACGCGTCACATCTAAGCCACTTTGTCGCATGCTAACAACAAGCCCAGAGGGTGTAAAGGGAACTTCTTCACGCCTGACGAGCGCTTACAGGAACACTTGAGGGGCGCGCGAGGGCATCCCGTATAATGCCGGTCCGCTCGAAACCAATCTGGATTGCCCATGCGCTGGGTCCTGTATCCGATCGCAGCGCTCTTTGCGCTCGTCATTCTCGGCCTCGCCACACTCGCGGCGATGGCGTTCTTCGCGTGGCCGAACCTGCCTGCGCTCGACACCCTCACCGACTACAGGCCCCGTGTGCCGCTGCGAGTATATACGGCGGATGGTCACCTCATTGGCGAGTTCGGAGAGGAGCGCCGTGACGTAGTACGCATTGCCGAGGTTCCTTCCACCCTCAAGCACGCGATCCTCGCTGCCGAGGACGAGCGTTTCTACGAACACAAGGGCATCGACCCCCTGGGCCTCGTGCGCGCCGCGCTCGCCAACCTGTCCTCGGGTGGCCGCGGACAGGGCGCCTCAACCATCACCATGCAGGTCGCGCGCAACTTCTTCCTGTCGCGCGAGAAGACCTACAACCGCAAGCTCTACGAGATCCTGCTGGCGCTGAAGATCGAGCAGAACCTGAGCAAGGACCAGATCCTCGAGCTCTACATCAACCAGATCTTCCTAGGCCAGCGCGCCTACGGCTTCTCCGCCGCCGCGCGCGCCTACTACGGCAAGACGCTGGACGAACTCACCCTGCCCGAATCGGCGATGCTCGCCGGCCTGCCGAAGGCACCCTCGGCCTTCAACCCGATCGTCAATCCGGCCCGCGCCGCGGTGCGCCAGCAGTACGTGCTGCGCCGCATGCTCGAGGCCGGTTTCATCAACCAGGCGCAGTATGAGCAGGCGCTGGCCTTCGCCACCCCCCAGCAGGGCCAGCGCGCCACCGCCGCCGCGCGCAAGACCCAGGACATCGCCGTGCCCGGTGACTACGTCGCCGAGATGGCACGCCAGATCGCGGTCGAGCAGTTCGGCGAACGGGCCTACGAGCTCGGCATCCGCATCGTGACCACGGTCACGCGCGCGGATCAGGAGGCCGCCTACGCCGCGCTGCGCCGCGGCGTGCTGGACTATGACCGCCGCCATGGCTACCGCGGCCCGGAATCCTTCGTCGAACTGCCCGCGGGCACGGTTGCCGAGGAACTGCTCGACGAGGCACTGGGCGAGTTCGACGACCACGGCGACCTGCTCGCCGCGGTCGTGACCAAGGCCAGTCCGAAGGAAGTCGTCGTGTATCGTCGCGGCGAGGAGATCCGCATCACCGGCAAGGGCCTCGGCTTCGTCGCGCCGATGCTGGCGGAAAAGGCCCCGCAGAGCCGGCGCGTGCGACGCGGCGCGATCGTCCGCCTGCGCAGCACCGACAAGGGCGGGTGGGAAATCGTGCAGCTGCCCGAGGTGCAGTCGGCGCTGATCGCGATCGACTCGCATACCGGCGCGGTTCGCGCCCTCATCGGCGGCTTCGACTTCAACCGCAACAAGTTCAACCACGTCACCCAGGCGGTGCGCCAGCCGGGCTCCAGCTTCAAGCCCTTCATCTTCTCGGCTGCGCTCGACCGCAACTTCGGCCCGGGCAGCGTGCTCGACGACGCCCCGCTCTACTACCCGGCCGGCGTCACCGGCAGCAAGGCCTGGGAACCGAAGAACTACGACGGTCGCTATGCCGGCCCGATGACGCTGCGTGACGGGCTGACGCGATCGAAGAACATGGTCTCGATCCGCCTGCTCGAGCAGATCACCCCCGAATACGCGCGCGGCTACCTGAGCCGCTTCGGCTTCGACCCCGCGCAGAACCCGCCCTACCTGACCATGGCGCTCGGCGCCGGCGCCGCCACACCGTGGCAGATGGCCACCGGCTATGCCGTGTTCGCCAATGGCGGCTACCGCATCGAGCCCTATGTCGTGAAGGAGATCTACGACGGCAGCGGGCGCCTGATCGCGCGCACCGACCCGCCGGTGGCCGGCGAGAGCGCGCCGCGCGTGATCGACGAGCGCAATGCCTGGCTGATGGACTCGATGATGCGCGACGTGGTCCAGCGCGGCACCGCCACCCGCGCCCGCGTCCTCAAGCGCAACGACCTCGCGGGCAAGACCGGCACCACCAACGACTACGTCGACGCCTGGTTCTGCGGCTACCACCCCGACCTCGTCACCGTGTCGTGGGTGGGCCACAGCCAGCCGCGCAACCTCGGCAAGGGCGAAACCGGCGGCGCCGCAGCGCTGCCGATCTGGATCGACTACATGCGGAGCGCGCTGCAGGGCGTGCCCGAGGTCGAGCGTCCGCGCCCCGACGGCCTGATCCTGGTCGACAACGGGCTCGGCACCCGCCAGGACTACCATTACGCGGAATACACCCCGCCCGCGCCTCCCTCGTCGGTCCCCGACTGGCTACGGGAGATGTTCGGCAGCGATTCCTCGCCGGCGATGGAGGCGGAAAGCGAGGCGATCCCGCCGGCCCCGGTCGCGGTCACCCCGCTGCCACCGCCGGCGCAGGCACCGGCGCCGGTCGAGGACCGCATGCCGAAACCGATCCGGCGCTGAGCGGAGCGCCGCCGTTCAGGCCGGACGCGCCAGGCTGACCGCCTCGCCGGCCTGCTCGCTCGCCAGCGTGGCGAGCATGGCCCACAGATCGCCACCGCCGCGGGTATTCACCCAGCCGCCGTCCTGCGGCCGGAAATGGAAGCCGCCCGACTTCGCCGCCACCCAGATCTCGCGCGCGGCGGTGTGGCGATTGATGATCATCTTGCTGCCGTTGTCGAACTCGAGCTCGAGGATGCCGCCCGGCTTGGGCTCGATGTCGATCTCCGCGCCGCAGTCCTCGAACGCGGACTCGATGCGGGCCAGTTCGGCCTCGGCGAGCGCATTGAATGCAGACTCTTCCATGCTGACTCCTTCTGTTAGCATCTCGGTTTTTCCCGAAGAACGGCGATGCGAGCCAAACTTCCCGTGATCGCGCTTGCCTGCGCGCTGCTTTCCGCCTGCGGCATCAAGGGTCCGCTCTATCTACCCGCTCCGGGGTCGACCGCCCAGCCGCAAGCGGGCGCCGATCATAGCAAACCCATCGTCCCCCCGGACCTGCTTTCCGACACCCCGCTCGAATGAACGCTTCCTCCTCCCGCCCCGCCGCCTGGCCCGTCCCCACGCTCAACGCCCGCGACGGCGGGCTGTGGCTCGAAGACCTGCCGCTCGCCGAGATCGCCGCGCGTTTCGACACGCCCACCTATGTGTATTCGAAGGCCGCGCTGGAATCCGCCTTCGGCGCCTGGCAGCAGGCGCTGGCCGGTCGCCGCGCGCTGGTGTGCTATGCGGTCAAGGCCAACTCCAATCTCGGCATCCTGTCGGTGTTCGCCCGCCTCGGCGCCGGATTCGACATCGTCTCCGGCGGCGAGCTTGCACGCGTGCTGGCCGCAGGCGGGCGCGCGGACAAGGTGGTGTTCTCGGGCGTCGGCAAGACGCGCGCGGAGATGCGCCAGGCGCTGGAGGCCGGCATCCGCTGCTTCAACGTCGAATCGGCCGCCGAGCTGGAGCATCTGAACGCCGTTGCCGGCGAACTCGGCAAACTGGCGCCGATCGCGCTGCGCGTCAACCCGGACGTCGATCCGAAGACGCACCCCTACATTTCCACCGGCCTCAAGGGCAACAAGTTCGGCGTCGCCTTCGCCGACGCGCCCGACCTGTACCGGCGCGCCGCCGCGCTGCCCAACCTGCGCATCAGCGGCGTCGCCTGCCACATCGGCTCGCAGCTGCTCGACCCGGCGCCGATGGCCGAGGCCGCCGAGAAGGTGCGCGACCTGGTCGATCGCCTGGCCGCCGAAGGCATCGTGCTGGAGCACATCGACCTCGGCGGCGGCCTCGGCATCCGCTATCGCGACGAGACGCCGCCCGCGGTCGCCGACTACCTCGCCCCCTTGCTGGCGGTGTTCGAAGGCCGCAAGGAGGAACTGTGCTTCGAACCCGGGCGCTCGCTGGTCGGCAACGCCGGCCTGCTGCTGACCCGCATCGAGTACCTCAAGCCCGGCGAGACCAAGAACTTCGCGATCGTGGATGCGGCGATGAACGACCTCGCCCGTCCGGCGCTGTACGACGCCTGGCACGAGGTGGTGGCGGTGAGCCCGCACGCCGGCGAGGCGGTCGAGTACGACATCGTGGGGCCGATCTGCGAGAGCGGCGACTTCCTCGCCCGTGCGCGCAAGCTGGCGGTGCGCGAGGGCGACCTGCTGGCGATCCTGTCCGCCGGCGCCTACGGCATGACGATGAGCTCCAACTACAACACCCGCCCGCGCGCGGCCGAGGTCATCGTCGATGGCGACCGGGCGCACCCGGTGCGCCAGCGCGAGGCGGTCGCCGAGTTGTTCGCGACCGAGCGCATCCTGCCCTGAAGCCCGCATCCGGCGGCCGATGGTAGCGACCACGGCCGGATGCGCGGCCGTCTCAGGCCTCGTCCGGCTCCTGCGGACGGGCGCGCGCCGCGCCCGCATCGTAGGCTTCATAGAGGGCGCGCCCGAAGGCCTTCCACGCCGGCCCGCCGTGGGTGTGAATTCCCGTTTCCGCGCTCTGGCGCATGTTGATCAACATGAGTTCGGACAGCGCGAACAGCTCGCCGGTCAGTTTTTCCTGGCGCAGCGGGCTGCGCAGCAGCTTCATCATGCAGCTCGGCGTGCAGCTCAGGGCCTGGTGCGCCAGTTCGCGCAGGCGCGCCGCATCGCTCCAGTCGAGTCCGATGGCGATGCCGCGTTTCACGATCTCGCGCTCGAGCTCGTCGGCCGTGCGCGCGTAATGCCCAAATCCACTCATAATCCCCGTCCGTCGCGGCGCCCCACCACCGAGCGGATGCGCGGCGCCTGCTGCACTGCATAAATTAACATGCGGAATGCCGCCTCGCCTAATCGCGACCGATCCGGAGTTTCCCGCAGTTGCCGGCTTTTCCTGCCCTTGATCATGCCGATTGGAATCATTTTTGCGCATATGGGCCGATCATTGATCGTCGCCCTGGCCCTTCTTGCACCGCAGCATTCCAGCGCCAGCGACCGGCTGCCGCCGGCAGTGCAACTGGCGCTGGACGAGGCCCGCATTCCGCTCGAGGCGGTGTCGGTATGGACGCAGCAAGTCGATGCCGCAGCGCCCACGCTTGCGATCAATGCCGACCGGCCGATGAATCCGGCTTCGGTGATGAAGCTGGTGACCGCGTTCGCCGCACTCGAGCGCCTCGGGCCGGCGCACACCTGGCGCACCCGCATCGCCACCCGCGGCGCCGTCCGCAATGGTGTGCTGGAGGGCGATCTGTTCCTGGTCGGCGGCGGCGACCCGATGCTCGGCCATGACCGCCTGTGGAAGCTGCTGCGCCGGCTGCGCGCGCTGGGGGTCGAGCGCATCGCCGGCGACATCGTGCTCGACGGCTCGGTGCTGCGCCTTCCGCCCCACGACCCCGACGCCTTCGACGGCCGCGGCCTGCGCCCCTACAACAGCGGCCCGCACGGCCTGCTGCTCAACTACAACACGCTGCTGCTCGGTCTGTATCCGGGCAAGGCGGCCAACGAACCGGTCACGCTGGCCGCCGAGCCGCCGCTGGCGGGCTTCGTGATCGACAACCGCATCCTGACCTCGGATGCGCCCTGCGGCACCTGGTACGCCGACCTGCAGGCGAGCATCGACGGCGGCCGGCGCCTGGTGCTGAGCGGCAGCCTGCCCGCCGCCTGCGGCCCCCGCACCTGGAGCGCCGCGCCCCTGCCGCCGGCCGAGTTCGGCGCCGCACTGGTAAGCACGCTATGGAGCGAGGTGGGCGGCCGGCTGGGCGGCAGCGTCCGCGCGGGCACGACCCCGACCGAAGCGCAGGAACTGTTCGCCGACGATTCCCCCGCGCTGGCCGAGGTCGTCCGCGAGATGAACAAGTGGTCGAGCAACGTGATCGCCCGCCAGTTGCTGGCGACGCTGGGTGCGGGGCTTCCGGCCGACGCGCCGCCGCTGGCGGACATGGTCGCAGGCGGCGCCCGCATGGCCGGCGAGTTGCTGGCCGCCGCGGGCATCGGCACCGAGGGACTGGTGATCGAGAACGGCTCCGGCCTGTCGCGGACCGAGCGCATCCGGGCCGACAGCCTGGGCAGGCTGCTGATCGCGGCCTGGCAACGGCCGTGGATGCCGGAATACATCGCCGCCCTGCCCGTCGCCGGCGTGGACGGAACCGCGCGCGGCCGGCTGCGCGACAGCCCGGCGAGCGGCCAGGCACACATCAAGACCGGAACCCTGAACGGCGTACGCGCGATGGCCGGCTACCTGCTCGACCGCCACGGCCGCCGCCACGCGGTGGTCATGATGGTCAATCACGCGGAGGCGCCGAACAGCGCCGCCGCGCTCGATGCGCTGATGGAATGGCTGTGGGCGGGCGCGGGGTGAATGCCGGCCGGGACGAGCATGCCCGCCCCGACCACCCGCTTTCTGGCTACGCCCGCCCCCTCACGGCATCGGCAGCGGCCGGCGCTGGATCAGCACCCACCAGCCGCGCACGATGCGGTACAGGATCCACAGCCCGGCGAGCAGCAGCACCGCGATCGCGAACGGGACGCCAATCACGGTGATCACCATCAGCACCGACACGGCGATCCACATCACCGCGAACCAGAAGGTGCGGATCTGCCAGCGGAAATGGCTCTCCAGCCAGGTGCCGCGCACCGCCGCCTGGTTCCAGTAATTCAGGATCACCGCGGCGATCGAGGGCAGGCTGGCGACGAAGCTGAAGATGATCGTCGCCGACCCCACCACCGCCGAGAACACCGCGAAGGCGTGCAGCGCATAGACCAGGTGGGTGACGGTGACCATGTTCTCGGACGGCTGGCCGGCCTCGAGCGGGGCGGGATAGGAAGTGCTCATCGATTCTCCTTGCACGGAAGCCCGCGCCGGGACTGCCCCCAGCGCATGACAAAGGCTTCGACCGCGGACCATGCCGCGCGTTCGGTTGCAATGCAACAACAAGACGTAACGCGGCCCCCTTCTGGCGCGGGCGGGAAAGGCCGACTCCGCCGCCGCGCTAAAGCCCCAGCTCGCCCCACATCGCGTCCACCTTCGCCTTCACCGCCGCATCCATGACGATCGGCGTGCCCCACTCGCGGCTGGTCTCGCCCGGCCACTTGTTGGTCGCGTCCAGCCCCATCTTGCTGCCCAGGCCGGCGACCGGGCTGGCGAAGTCGAGGTAGTCGATCGGCGTGTTGTCGACCAGCGTGGTGTCGCGGGTGGCGTCCATGCGCGTGGTCAGCGCCCAGATCACCTCCTTCCAGTCGCGGATGTTCACGTCCTCGTCCACCACGATGATGAACTTGGTGTACATGAACTGGCGCAGGAAGCTCCAGATGCCGAACATCACGCGCTTGGCGTGGCCCGGGTACTGCTTGCGGATGCTGACCACCGCCAGGCGGTACGAGCAGCCCTCCGGCGGCAGGTAGAAATCCACGATCTCGGTGAACTGCTTCTGCAGCAGCGGCACGAAGACCTCGTTGAGCGCCACGCCCAGCATCGCCGGCTCGTCGGGCGGCTTGCCGGTGTAGGTGCTGTGGTAGATCGGATCGCGGCGCATGGTGATGCGCTCGATCGTGAACACCGGGAAGTCCGAGACCTCGTTGTAATAGCCGGTGTGGTCGCCGTAAGGGCCTTCCGGCGCCATGTCGTCCGCATGGATCACGCCCTCGAGCACGATCTCGGCCGAGGCCGGCACCTGCAGCTCGTTGCCGAGGCACTTCACCAGTTCGGTCTTGGCACCGCGCAAGAGGCCGGCGAACTGATATTCGGAGATCGAGTCCGGCACCGGCGTCACCGCGCCGAGGATGGTCGCCGGGTCGCAGCCGAGCACCACCGAAACCGGGAAGGCTTCGCCCGGATGCGCGCGCTGGTGCTCGAGAAAGTCGAGCGCCCCGCCGCGGTGCGCCAGCCAGCGCATGATCACGCGATTGCGGCCGATGACCTGCTGGCGGTAGATGCCCAGGTTCTGGCGCTTCTTGTGCGGCCCGCGCGTCACCACCAGGCCCCAGGTGATCAGCGGCGCGGCGTCGCCCGGCCAGCAGTGCTGGATGGGCAGCTTCGCCAGGTCGACCTCGTCCCCCTCCCACACCACCTGCTGGCAGG
Source organism: Thauera sp. GDN1 (assembly GCF_029223545.1). NCBI lineage: Bacteria > Pseudomonadati > Pseudomonadota > Betaproteobacteria > Rhodocyclales > Zoogloeaceae > Thauera > Thauera sp. GDN1. The sequence continues at coordinate 3,384,656 of NZ_CP097870.1, forward strand.
GCGCGGAACGCACTTCCTTCGGTGCCATGTTGAGCACCTGCTTGAGCACCGGCAGCTTCTCCCAGGCGTCCTTCAGGCCCTTGGGCGGCTCGGGTTCCTTGAGGTAGGCGAGCAGCTTGCCGACCTCGCGCAGCGGCGTGCTCCAGTTGCCGTCGGCGACGTCCTCGCCCATGCCCATCGCCACCCGCTGCGGGGTACCGAACAGGTTGGCGAGCACGGGAATCGCCTGCGGCACGCCTTTCGTCATCGGCTTCTCGAACAGCAAGGCGGGGCCGCCGGCACGCAGCACGCGGTCGGCGATCTCGGTCATCTCGAGATGGGTGTCGACCGGGACGGTGATGCGCTTGAGCTCGCCGCGGGCTTCGAGCTGGCTGATGAAGTCGCGCAGGTCGTCGTATTTCATTCGGGCGTCTCGTGGTGGATGCGTGGCACGGGCATGCATTGACGCGCCCGCCGGCGCGAAGTTGCAGCCGCGCCGGGATGCGCGCGTTCAGCGCTGCGCGTTGATCGCGTCGCGGGTATCGAGCGCGACCTTGCGCGCGGCCTCGGCGAAATCCTCGCCCTTGCCCGCATACAGGATGGCGCGCGAGGAATTGATCATCAGCCCCGTGCCGTTCGCGGTCCGGCCGGCCGCCAGGGTCGCGGCGATGTCGCCGCCCTGCGCGCCGATCCCGGGCACCAGCAGCGGCAGGTCGCCGGTAAGCTCGCGCACGCGCGCGATCTCGGCGGGGAAGGTGGCGCCGACCACCAGGCCGCAGTTGCCGCTTGCGTTCCAGTCCTCGGCGACCGTGCGCGCGACATATTCAAAAAGCTTCATGCGCCCACGGGGCGTCTCGACTTCGAGGAACTGCAGGTCCGAGCCGCCGGGGTTGGAGGTGCGGCAGAGCAGGATCACGCCCTTGTCGGGCCATGCCAGGTAGGGATCGACCGAATCGCGCCCCATGTAGGGATTGACCGTGATCGCGTCGGCCTTGAAGCGCTCGAAGGCCTCGATGGCGTACTGCTCCGCGGTGCTGCCGATGTCGCCGCGCTTGGCGTCGAGGATCACCGGGGTGGCGGGATGGACGGCGTGGATGTGTTCGATCAGCGCCTCGAGCTGGTCCTCGGCGCGGTGCGCGGCGAAGTAGGCGATCTGCGGCTTGAAGCAGCACGCGAGGTCGGCGGTGGCGTCGACGATGGCCTTGCAGAACTCGAGGATGGCGTCCGGCCTGCCCTGCAGGTGGGCGGGGAACTTGGCGGGATCGGGATCGAGGCCGACGCAGAGCAGGCTGTCGCGCTGCTGCCACGCAGCCTTCAGGGCAGTCATGAAATGCATGGAAAGGTCCTGGATGGGTGCGGCACGAATGATAAGCCGGATCGCCCACCCAGGGCGCGCGCCCGCAGCGCGGCGGGCCTCGGGGGCGGCTTCAGATGCCGAGGATCTTCATCGCCTTGGCCAGCGTGTCGATCGACTCCTGGTGCTTGCCGGCCTTGTGATGGACCTCGCCGTCGATGCGGTACTGCTTCACCTGCGCCAGCTGCTGCTGGCTGAGCTGCGGATTGGCGGCGAGCGCCTCGTCGATCTTCTTCATGTCCGCCGGGCAGTGGAAGGCAAAGGCGGAGGTCGACAGCAGGCCGACGCACAACCCGGTCACGAGCGTGTTGGCTTTCATCCTGGTCTCCTTGGGGGGCGGGCAGACTGCCCGCTTTCCGTTGACCGGCCCGTGCGCGCCGGGTTTCCCCCGCAGGGCGATCAGCGCGCCAGCAGGTCGACCACCAGGCCGGCGAAGATCACGCCGCCGACCCAGTTGTTGTGGCGGAAGGCCTTGAAGCACGCGGCGCGTTCGCGGCCGCGGATCAGGGTGTAGTGGTAAGCGGCGAGCACGCAGGCCGCGACCAGGCCGAGGTACCACGCCACGCCGAGCCCGGCCATCACGCCCACGACCGCGAGCAGTGCGAAGGTGGCGGCGTAGCACAGCATCACCGCCAGCACGTCGTGGCGACCGAAGGTGATCGCCGAGGTCCTGATGCCGATCTTGAGATCGTCCGGGCGATCGACCATCGCATATTCGGTGTCGTAGGCCACGGCCCAGAACACGTTGGCGAGCAGCATCAGCCAGGCGACCGCCGGCACCTCGCCGGCGACCGCGGCGAACCCCATCGGGATGCCGAAGCCGAACGCGATGCCCAGATAGGCCTGCGGGATGGCGAAGAAGCGCTTGGTGAAGGGGTAGCTCGCGGCAAGGAACAGGGCGGGCACCGACAGCCAGATGACCAGCGGGTCCAGCGGCAGAATCAGCACGAAGGACAGCAGCGACAGCCCCGCCGCCAGCAGCAGGGCCTCGCGCGTGCTGACCGACTTCGTGGCGAGCGGGCGGTTCTTCGTGCGCTCGACGTGGCCGTCGAAGTCGCGATCGGCATAGTCGTTGATCACGCAGCCGGCCGAGCGCATCAGGAAGGTGCCGATCGCGAAGATCACCAGGATGTGCAGCGGCGGCGCCCCCTCGGCCGCCAGCCACAGCGCCCACAGCGTGGGCCACAGCAGCAGCAGGGTGCCGATCGGCTTGTCGACCCGCATCAGGCGGATATAGTGGGGCAGCTTGTCGTTCAGGCTCATGCCGGACGTCATCGGGGCAATTCCAGGATTTCGGGGAGAAAGGCTTCGCTGACCATCAGCGCGCTGCCGCGCAGCAGGAAGACGGAGCGCCGCGCCCACAGGCTGCGCGGCACGGACTGCGCGGGCGCGTAGCGGGAGAGCGCGGCCCGGGCGCGATGATACCGCGCATCGCGCCCGTCCAGACGCCGGCAGGCCAGCGGCAGGCGGCTGATCGCCGGGTCGGAGAACAGCGCCTGGCCGAGCGGCCGCGAGCCGATGCCGTGAAAGAGGTTCCACGCCCCGCGCACGTTGCGCCGCGGCAGTAGCGAGCGCGCGAACACCACCGGCCGGCCATCGGCCACCAGCAGCACCTCGCGCACCCAGGCGCGCTCGCCCGGTCGCAGGCCGAGCAGCACGGCCTCGTCGCGATGCACCGGTCCCAGGTGCTGGCCCACCACCTGCACCGCGAAGCGCTCGCAGCGCGCACGGATGCGCGCGGTCAGCGAGCCGGCATCGCGCAGCCAGGGCAGCAGCGCAGCCGGCAGCGCGGCGCGCGGCGGGTGGCCGAGCCAGGTCTCGTGGCGCGGACCGGTATGCATCGGAAAGGCGATCAGCGGACGCATGGGGCGGGGAGAGGATCAGCGCGCAGCGCGGCGCAATGGGCGCCGGCGCGGGAAGGAGGCGCAAGGGAGGGTGCAGCGGACATCGGGGCGTTCATGCGCGCAACAAGGCCTCGCGCCCGCCCAGCCAGCGCAGCATCAGCGCCTGTGCCGTGGCGGGCTCATGGGCGAGCAGTTCCTCGGCGAGTTCGCGCGCGGGCTCGATCAGCTCCGCATCGGCCTCGAGGTCGGCGTAGCGCAGCAGCGGCACCCCGCTCTGGCGCGCGCCGACGAATTCGCCCGGTCCGCGGATGTGCAGGTCCTCGCGTGCGATCGCGAAGCCGTCGGTGTTCTCGTAGATGACCTTGAGCCGCGCGCGCCCGGTCTCGGACAGGGGCTGGGCATAGATCAGGATGCATTCGGATTCGGCGGTGCCGCGCCCGACCCGGCCGCGCAGCTGGTGGAGCTGGGCGAGACCGAAACGCTCGGCGTGCTCGATCACCATCAGGCTGGCGTTGGGGACGTCCACGCCGACCTCGATCACCGTGGTCGACACCAGCACGTCGAGCTCGCCCGCAGAGAACGCCGCCATGGTGGCGGATTTCTCGTCGTTCCTGAGCCTGCCATGGACGAGGCCGACGCGCAGTTCGGGCAGCGCCTCGAGCAGGGCGGCGAAGGTGTCCTGCGCGGTCTGCAGCTGCAGGGCCTCGGATTCCTCGATCAGCGGGCACACCCAGTAGGCCTGGCGCCCGCCCAGGCAGGCCTCGCGCAGGCGGGCGATGACCTGCTCGCGGCGAGCATCCGACACCAGCCGGGTGCGGATCGGCGTGCGCCCGGGCGGCAGCTCGTCGAGCACGGAGACGTCGAGATCGGCGTAATGCGTCATCGCCAGCGTGCGCGGGATCGGCGTCGCCGACATCATCAGCATGTGCGGGCGCCTGCCCTCGTCACCCTTCTCGCGCAAGGCCAGGCGCTGGCGTACGCCGAAGCGGTGCTGCTCGTCGACCACCGCGAGCGCCAGGCGCGGCAGCGTCACCGGATCCTCGATCAGTGCGTGCGTCCCGACCGCGAGCAGGATCTCGCCGCTCGCCAGGCGCGCGAGCTCGGCCTCGCGTTCGCGCTTCCTGCGGCTGCCCGACAGCCAGGCCACCTCCAGCCCGAGCGGCGCCAGCCACGCCGAGAGCTTCTTCCAGTGCTGCTCGGCGAGGATCTCGGTCGGTGCCATCATCGCGGCCTGCCAGCCGTTCTCGACCGCCTGCAGCATCGCGAGCGCGGCAACCAGGGTCTTGCCCGAGCCGACGTCGCCCTGCAGCAGGCGCTGCATCGGGTGCGGCGCGGCGAGATCGGCGGCGATCTCGGACTGGGCACGGGCCTGGGCGCCGGTCGGGCGGAAGGGCAGGCTGGCGAGCAGCGCCGCGGTGAGTTCGCCCCGCGCCGGCAGCGCGACCGCGGAACGCGCGCGACGCGCGAGATAGGCGCGCCGCAGCGACATCTGCTGCACCAGCAGTTCCTCGAACTTCATCCGCCGCCAGGCGGGATGTGCGCGGCTTTCCAGCGCATGGGGATCGGCGTCGGGGGTCGGATGATGCAGCGCGCGCAGCGACTCGGCGAAGCCGGGCAGGCCCAGGCGGCGCAGCCAGTCGACAGGGAGCAGCTCGTCGAGCGCCTCTGTCCGCAGCGCGTGGTCGACCAGTTTGCGCAGCGTCGCCTGGCCGACGCCGGAGGTGGTCGGATAGACCGGGGTCAGCGCCTCGGGCAGCGCTTCGCCCGCCTCCACGCTGCGCACGCGCGGATGCACCATCTCGTCGCCGAAGAAGCCGCCGCGAACCTCGCCGAACAGGCGCACCCGGCGTCCAGGCGCGAGCTGTTTCTGCTGCGAGGGATAGAAGTTCAGCCAGCGCGCCACCAGCGTGCCGCTGCCGTCGCCCACCCGCACCACGAGCTGGCGCCGCGGGCGCAGGCTGACTTCAGCCGACAGCACCTCACCCTCGATCTGCGCCGGGAAGCCGGGACGGGTGACGGAGATCGGTGTCAGCCGGGTCTCGTCCTCGTAGCGCAGCGGCAGGTGCAGCAGCAGGTCGCGCGGACCGCGCAGGTCGAGCTTCGCGAGCCGGCCGGCAAGCTGCTGGCCGACACCGCCCCAGGCCCGCGGCGATTCCACTGCCCCCACTGCCTGGCAGACGCTCAGTCGACGACCAGGACCAGGTCGGCCTCGACCAGCGCGCCGCGCGGCAGCTCGCGCACGCCGACGGTGGCTCGCGCCGGGAAGGGCTCGACGAAGCAGGACTTCATGATCTCGTTGACCACGCCGAAGTTGGACAGGTCGGTCAGGTAGATGGTGAGCTTGACTGCATCGGCCAGCGAGCCGCCGGCCGCCTCGGCCACCGCCTTCAGGTTGGCGAACACCTGGCGGGACTGGGCCTCGATGCCGTCCACCATTTCCATCGTGGCGGGGTCGAGTCCGATCTGGCCGGACAGGAAGACCTGGTTGCCGGCCTTGACCGCCTGCGAGTAGGGGCCGATGGCCGCGGGCGCTTTGGGGGTGGAGATGATCTGACGAGCCATGGACATTGCCTCCGCAAGGACAAAGCCGGCATTGTACCTGCGCCCCGGCGGGCGTGCCCCGTTGCCAAGGGCTGGCAAGCGGACGATCGCCGGGCGTCCAGTCACGCGCCGTGGGCACGGCGGAAGCCGCGATAATGCTCGCGCCACCGCAACCCGACGAACGACCACAGCAGCGCGCCAACATGAGCTTCGACCTTCCCCTCCCGGATCTCGCCACCCTCCTCTTCTGGCTGAAGAAATCCGTTTCCGTGCTGCTCCTGCCGCCACTGATGCCCATCCTGCCGGTGATCGCCGGTCTGCTGCTGATGCGTCGCCACCCGCGCCTGGGCAAGGGGCTGGCGTGGTCGGGCGTGGCACTCAACCTGCTGCTGATCGCCCCGTTCAGCGTCAGCTGGCTGGTCGGGCTGGTCGAGCATCCGCAGGCGCTCGACGCAGCGGCCGCGCGCCGGGCACAGGCCATCGTGGTGCTCGGTGCGGGTCGCCGCACCCACGCCCCCGAGTTCGGCGGCGAGACGGTCAATCGGCTGGCCCTCGAGCGCCTGCGCTACGCGGCCCGGCTGGCGCGCGAACGCGGCCTGCCCATCCTGGTCAGCGGCGGCGCGCCGCGCGGCGACACGCCCGAGGCGGCGCTGATGGCGCAGGTGCTGCAGGAGGATTACGGCCTGAAGCCACGCTGGGTGGAAGGCGCTTCCCGGGACACCCGCGAGAACGCGCAGTTCTCCGCCGTTCATCTGCAGGCGGCCGGCATGCGCCGCATCCTTCTCGTCACCCACGCGATGCACATGAAGCGGGCGCGCGACGCGTTCGAGGCCGCCGGCCTGGAGGTCATCCCCGCTCCGACGGCCTGGCTGGGCGGCGGCGAGCACGACACCGGGGGCGACCAGTCGCTCGCCCTCTTCCCCAGCCAGAACACGGCCTACGCCGGCTGGTTCGCCATGCACGAGCTGCTCGGCCAGCTCGCCTACCGCCTCAGCCGCTGAGCGCCCGCACCTCGATCCACAGCATGAAAAAACCCGCATCCGCCGGATACCGGTGTGATGCGGGTTCTCGTCACCGGCGCCGCGGCGGGCGAACTGCCCCGCGCGCGGCCTGGCGGTCGGCCTCAGCCGCCGAAGTCGTCGAGCATGATGTTCTCGCGCTCGACGCCGAGGTCCAGCAGCATCTTGATCACCGCGGCGTTCATCATCGGCGGGCCGCACATGTAGAACTCGCAGTCCTCGGGGGCCGGATGGTCCTTGAGGTAGTGCTCGTACAGCACGTTGTGGATGAAGCCGGTGTAGCCGGTCCAGTTATCCTCCGGCAGCGGGTCGGACAGCGCCAGGTGCCAGGTGAAATTCGGGTTCTCGGCCGCGAGCTTGTTGAACTCGTCGACATAGAAGGCCTCGCGCATCGAGCGCGCGCCGTACCAGAAGGTGATCTTGCGCGTGCTGTGCAGGCGCTTGAGCTGGTCGAAGATGTGCGAACGCATCGGCGCCATGCCCGCGCCACCGCCGATGAACACCATCTCGTTGTCGGTGTCGCGCGCGAAGAACTCGCCGAACGGACCGTACACCGTGACCTTGTCGCCCTTCTTGAGGTTGAACACCCAGGACGACATCTTGCCAGGCGGGATGTCGTCGCGGCCCGGCGGCGGGCTGGCGACGCGGATGTTGAACTTCACCACGCCCTTCTCTTCGGGGTAGTTCGCCATCGAGTAGGCACGGATCACGGTCTCGTCGACCTTGGACACGTAGCGCCACAGGTTGAACTTGTCCCAGTCGCCGCGGTACTCGTCCTGGATGTCGAAGTCCTTGTAGTTGACGACGTGGGGCGGACACTCGAGCTGCACGTAGCCACCGGCGCGGAAATCGACGTTCTCGCCCTCGGGCAGGCGCAGCGTGAGTTCCTTGATGAAGGTGGCGACGTTGGGGTTGGAGTCGACGGTGCATTCCCACTTCTTGACGCCGAACACCTCTTCCGGGACCTCGATCTTCATGTCCTGCTTGACCGGGGTCTGGCAGGACAGGCGCCAGCCTTCCTTGGCGTCGCGCTTGGTGAAGTGCGATTCCTCGGTCGGCAGCATCGAGCCGCCGCCTTCCTTGACCACGCACTTGCACTGCGCGCAGGTGCCGCCGCCGCCACAGGCCGAGGGCAGGAACAGGCCGTTGCCGGCCAGAGTCTGCAGCAGCTTGCCGCCGGCGGGCACGGTGATCTTCTTCTCGCCGTTGATGTCGATGGTCACGTCGCCGCTGGCGACGAGCTTGGAGCGGGCAGCGATGATGAACACGGCCAGCGCGAGCACGATGGCGGTGAACATCCCGATGCCGAGAAAGATTTCGGTATTCATCGTTTCACGGTTTCCTTAGAGCTGCACGCCCGAGAAGGACATGAAGCCGAGCGACATCAGGCCGATGGTGATGAAGGTGATGCCCAGGCCCTGCAGGCCCTCGGGCACGTCGCTGTACTTGAGCTTCTCGCGGATGCCGGCGAGCAGCGCGATCGCCAGCGCCCACGAGGCACCCGAACCGATGCCGTACACCGTGCTCTCGGCCAGGTTGTAGTCGCGCTCCACCATGAACAGCGAACCCGCCATGATCGCGCAGTTCACCGTGATCAGCGGCAGGAACACGCCGAGCGCGTTGTAGAGGCTGGGCACGTACTTGTCGAGCAGCATCTCGAGGATCTGCACGATCGCCGCGATCACACCGATGTAGGACAGCAGGCCGAGGAAGGACAGATCGACGTCGGGCAGTCCCGCCCACGCCAGCGCGCCCTCGCGCAGCAGGTAGGTGTAGATCAGGTTGTTGGCCGGCACGGTGATGGTCTGCACCACGATCACCGCGACGCCGAGGCCGATCGCGGTCTCTACCTTCTTCGAGATGGCGATGAAGGTGCACATGCCGAGGAAGAAGGCGAGCGCCATGTTCTCGATGAACACGGCCCGCACGAAGAGGCTCAGATAGTGTTCCATGTCAGAAGGCCTCCTTTTCCACGACCTGCGGCGCCATCCGGAAGGCGGGTTTCTCCACCTGCTCCTTGCGCCAGGTGCGCAGCGCCCAGATCAGCAGGCCGATCAGGAAGAACGCCGAGGGCGGCAGCAGCAGCAGGCCGTTGGGGACGTACCAGCCGCCATCCTTGGCGAGCGCGATGATCTCGACGCCGAACAGCTTGCCGGCACCGAACAGCTCGCGGATCACGCCCAGGGTCAGCAGCACCACGCTGTAGCCCAGGCCGTTGCCGATGCCGTCCCAGAACGAGAGCACCGGCGGATTCTGCATCGCGAAGGCCTCCGCGCGGCCCATCACGATGCAGTTGGTGATGATCAGGCCGACGAACACCGAGAGCTGCTTGGACAGGGCGAAGGCGTAAGCCTTCAGGAACTGGTCCACGACGATGACCAGCGAGGCGATGATCACCATCTGCACGATCATGCGGATCGAGCTCGGGATCTGGTTGCGGATCATCGAGATGAACAGGTTCGAGAACCCGGTCACCAGGGTCAGCGCGATCGACATGACCAGCGCGGTCTTCAGGTTGGACGTGACCGCGAGCGCCGAACAGATGCCGAGGATCTGCAGGCCGATCGGGTTGTTGGCGAAGACCGGATTGAACAGGACTTCCTTTACGGTGGGTTTGGACATGATCAGGCCCCCTGGGTACGGAGTTTGGCGAGATAGGGGCCGAAGCCCTGCTCACCGAGCCAGAACTGGAGCAGGCGATCGACGCCGTTGCTGGTCAGCGTGGCGCCGGCGAGCGCGTCGACCTGGTGCTTCGCGTCCGGGCTGGCGGGATCGACGCCGCCCTTGACGATGCGGATCACCGGCTTGCCCTGCTCGTCGAACAGCGACTTGCCCGGCCACAGCGCCTTCCACTTCGGATTGTCGACCTCGCCGCCCAGGCCCGGGGTCTCGGCGTGCTGGTAGAAGCCGAGACCGACCACGGTGTTGAGATCGCCCTTGAGCGCGACGAAGCCATGCAGCGTGGACCACAGACCGTAACCGCGCACCGGCAGGATCACGGACTCCAGCCTGCCGTCCTGCTCCACCATGTACACCGTGGTGAAGCGCTCGCGGCGCTTGATCAGAGCGATGTCTTCCTCGCCGGCGAGGGCGTCGGAGAGCTTGGGGTCGCGCGCCGCCTTGAGCGGGTCGAACAGGTTCGGATCGTGGGCGTCGGAGTACTCGCCGGTCTCGAGATCCACCACCCGCGCCTTGATGCGGTCAGAGAACAGGTCCTTGACCGCGCGCGAGGACATGCCGTCCTCGCCCAGGCCGGCGATCGACAGGATGCTGCGCTGCTTGTCGAGCTGGCGGTTCTCGATCTGCACCGGCTTCAGCGACACCGCCGCGCCGGCCACGAAGACCGAGCTCACCAGGCTGACGGCGAGCGCCACCATCAGCGTGCGACTCGTCGATTCTTTAGTGGACATTTCGTGCAAGCCTCCGCTTGATGTTGGCCGCGATCACGAAATGGTCGATCAGCGGCGCACACAGGTTGGCGAACAGGATGGCGAGCATGATGCCTTCCGGGAAGGCCGGGTTCACGACGCGCACCAGCACGGTCATCACCCCGACCACGGCACCGAAGATCCACTTGCCGGTGTTGGTCATCGAGGCCGACACCGGATCGGTGGCCATGAACATCATGCCGAAGGCGAAGCCGCCCATCACCAGATGCCAGTGCCAGGGCACGGCGAACATCGGGTTGGTGTCGGAGCCGATGGCGTTGAACAGCAGGCTGGAAGCGATCATGCCCAGCATCACGCCGGCGACGATGCGCCACGAGGCGATCTTCATGATCAGCAGCACCCCGCCGCCGAGCAGGATGGCGAGGGTGCTGGTCTCGCCGATCGAGCCGTGCACCGTACCGAGGAAGGCGCTCATCCAGTCGATGCCGGCGCCGGCGACCGCCTCGATGCCACCGGCAGCGCCGAGCGACAGCATGGTGGCGCCGGTGTAGCCATCGACCGCCGTCCACACCGCGTCACCCGAGATCTGCGCCGGATAGGCGAAGTACAGGAATGCACGGCCGGCGAGCGCGGGATTGAGGAAGTTCTTGCCGGTTCCGCCGAACACTTCCTTCGCGATCACCACGCCGAAGCTGATGCCCAGGGCCACCTGCCACAGCGGGATGTCGGGCGGGCAGGCCAGAGCGAACAGCACCGAGGTGACGAAGAAGCCCTCGTTGACCTCGTGCTTGCGGATCGACGCAAACAGCACTTCCCAGAAGCCGCCGACGATGAAGGTGACCAGGTAGATCGGCAGGAAGTAGGCCGCGCCGTGGATGAAGTTGTCCCACAGGCTGCCGGGGTCGAAGCCGGCGAATGCGCCGATCAGGCCGATGCGCCAGCCTTCCTGCGCCGCCATCAGCTCGGCGCTGCCGGCGAGGATGGTGTTGGCCTGGTAGCCGACGTTCCACATGCCGAAGAACATGGCCGGGAAGGTGCACAGCCAGACCGTGATCATCATGCGCTTGAGGTCGAGCCCGTCGCGCACGTGGGCGGTGGTGCGGGTGACCAGCGCCGGCTTGTAGAGCGCGGTGTCGACCGCCTCGTACAGGGCGTAGTACTTCTCGTACTTGCCGCCTTTCTCGAAATGATGCTCGATGCTGTCGAGCCAGGAGCGCAGACTCATGCTCAACCCTCCTTCTCGATGCGAGTCAGGTTGTCCCGCAGGATGGGACCGTATTCGTACTTGCCGGCGCACACATAGGTGCACAGTGCGAGGTCTTCCTCGTCGAGCTCGAGGCAGCCGAGTTTCTGCGCCATCTCGGTATCGCCGACGATCAGCGAACGCAGCAACTGCGTCGGCAGGATGTCGAGCGGCATCACCTCTTCGTAGTTGCCGATCGGCACCATCGCACGCGGGCTGCCGTTGGTGCTGGTGGTGAAGTCGAACAGGCGACCGGCGGCCAGCTTGGAGACGTAGAGGTTCATCACCGAGTGCTTGTTCGCGCCCGCGCGCAGGTAGTGCAGCATCTCGCGCTCGGCGCCTTCTTCCAGGCAGGACACCTGCAGGTGGTAGCGGCCGAGGTAGGCGCAGGCGCCACGCGAGGTGCGCCCGCCGAACACCGAACCCGAGATCACCCGCACCGCCTTGCCGACCTTGAGCTCGCCGGCGGTCAGCTCGTCGAGGCTGACGCCGAGACGGGTGCGCACCAGGCGCGGCTTTTCCGCCATCGGCCCGGCGAGCGCGACGACGCGCTCGGTCCACAGGCGCCCGCTGGCGAACAGCTTGCCGATCGCGATCGCGTCCTGGTAATTCAGCGACCACACCGACTTCTCGGCATCGACCGGATCGAGGAAGTGGATGTGCGTGCCCGCAAGGCCCGCGGGATGCGGACCGGCGAAGGCTTCGCTACGTACGTTGGCGAGCCCGGAACACGGCATCTGGGTGCCGTCGGCATGGCAGACGACGACCGGCGCGATGCGTGCGAGCACGCGCAGGCCGCGCGCGAAGTCTTCCTTGTGCTCGGAAATAACCACCACCGGATCGGCCGCCAGCGGATGGGTGTCCATCGCGGTGACGAAGATCGAATGCGGCCGCGCGTCGATGGCCGGCACCTTGCTGAACGGGCGGGTACGCAGCGCCGTCCACAGGCCGGAGTCGATCAGGTTCCGACGCACCAGCTGCTCGTCGAGCCGATCGATCTCGGCATCGGCATAGCGCGCGAACTCGACCGCATCGTCGCCGTCGAGATCGATCACCACCGACTGCAGCACGCGCTGCTCGCCGCGATGGATCGCACTGACCGTGCCGGCACCCGGCGCGGTATACACCACGCCCGGCGTCTTCTTGTCGGAGAACAGGACCTGTCCGAGCCTGACCCGGTCGCCTACCTGCACCGCCATCGTGGGCTTCATGCCATGGTAGTCGAAACCGATGACGGCCACGCTGCGCGCCGGCCGCCCGGCCTGGATGCGCTGCTCGGGAGCGCCGGTGATGGGCAGGTCCAGACCGCGTTTGATTCTAATCATGCGCCTCTCGCCCGTAGATTCCACAGAAAGAACGGGAACGCCAAAACGCATCCGGAAACGCCGCGGCAACCGGACGCCGGGGCGGTCCCGCGTCTATAAACGCCGGGATTATAAAAGATTGTTACCGAAGGATCACGCCGGGGAATACCCGAAGCGCGCGATATACGTGAAATCCACAATACGGCGCAAACCCGGCGACGCCCGCCGAAACAATGCCAAATACATCAAATGCGACACTGCCGGGCAGCGGACAGGCCGTCGCGCAAGGGTTCCCGCACACGACAGCCCGCCCTAAGAACCACGCAAGCCGGCACTCAGGCTGTGGCCGCGAACCGCGTCAGACACGCTCGAAGACGCCCGCCGCCCCCATGCCGGTGCCGATGCACATGCTGATCATGCCCCAGCGCAGCCCGGGCTCGCGCTGCATCGCCGCCATCAGCGTCGCGGTGCGGATCGCCCCGGTGGCGCCCAGCGGATGGCCGAGCGCGATCGCGCCGCCGAGCGGATTCACCCTCGCTGGATCCATGTCGAGTTGGCGCATCACCGCCAGTGCCTGCGCGGCGAAAGCCTCGTTGAGCTCGGTCCAGCCGAGGTCGCCCATCTGCACCCCGGCACGCGCCAGCGCGCGCGGGATCGCCTCGACCGGGCCGATGCCCATGAGTTCGGGCGGCACGCCGGCCACCGCGAAGCTGGCAAAGCGCGCGATCGGCTTCACATCGTAGCGCTTCACCGCGGCCTCGCTCATCAGCAGCACCGCGGCGGCGCCGTCGGACATCTGCGAGCTGTTGCCGGCGGTGACCGAGCCGCGCGCGGCGAACACCGGCTTGAGCTTCGCCAGCTTGTCTGCCGCGGCGTCGGGACGCGGGCCCTCGTCGTTTTCGACCACGCGCTCGGCGATGCGCACCGTGCCGTCGGTCCCCGGCGCGTAGGACTTCACCGTATAGGGCAGGATCTCGTCGGCAAAATGGCCGGCTGCGATCGCGGCGCAGGCGCGGCGATGCGACTCGACGGCGAAGGCGTCCTGGTCCTCGCGACTCACCTTCCACTGCTGCGCCACCTTCTCGGCGGTCAGGCCCATGCCGTAGGCGATGGAGAGGCTCTCGGCGCGCGCGAAGATCTCCGGGTTGAGGCTGACCTTGTTGCCCATGATCTGCGGCATCGCGCTCATGCTCTCGGTGCCGGCCGCGATCATCACGTCGGCCTCGCCCAGGCGGATGCGGCTGGCGGCGTCGGCCACCGCCTGCAGGCCGGAAGCGCAGAAGCGGTTGATGGTGATGCCGGGCACGGCATCGGGAAGGCCCGCCAGCAGCAGGCCGATGCGCGCCACGTTCATGCCCTGCTCGGCTTCCGGCATCGCGCAGCCGGTGATGACGTCGCCGATCTCGCCGGCGTCGAGGTTCGGCACCCGGGCCACCAGCTCGCGCAGCACGGTGGCCAGCATGTCGTCCGGGCGCACGTGGCGGAAGGCGCCGTTGCGCCTGGCCACCGGCGTGCGCACGGCGGCGACGATGTAGGCGTCCTGAATCTGTTTGCTCATGCTTGTTTCCTCGATCAGTTGCGCAGCGGCTTGCCGGTTTCCAGCATGTGCGCGATGCGCTGCTGGGTCTTTTCGGTCTTCAGCAACTCGACGAACTGCGCGCGCTCGACGTCCAGGATCCACTGCTCGCTCACCCGGCTGTTGGTGTCGACCTCGCCGCCGCACAGCGCGGTGGCCGCGGCCTTCGCGACGCGGTAATCGTGGGCGGAGATGAAGCCGCCCTCGGCCATGTTCACCAGCATCATTTCGCAGGTGGCGACACCGTTGCGCCCGGCCACGGTGACCGCCGGATTCACCAGCGCCGGCCGCCACGCCGACTCCGCCATCGCCCGCGCGCGGCGGATCGCGGCGTGGAGAATCTCGTTGGCGTTGAACACGACGTCGTCGCCGGCACGGCCGAAGCCGAGCGCGATGGCCTCCTGTGCGCTCTTGGCCACCGTCGCCATGGCGATGGTCTGGAAGGCGTTCTGGATGTAGGGGAAGACGTCGCCACCCGCGGCGCGCTGCGCCAGCGTATGCGCTTGCAGCGCGAACTCCTTGCTGCCGCCGCCTGCCGGGATCAGGCCCACGCCCGCCTCCACCAGGCCGACGTAGCTCTCGAGCGCGAACACCCGGTGCGCGGCGTGCATCACGAACTCGCAGCCGCCACCCAGCGCCATGCCCTGCACCGCGGCCACCACCGGCACCTGCGCGTGCTTGATCGCCATCGAGGTGCGCTGGAAGCGGGCAACCATCTTCTCCAGCAGATCGAACTGCCCGGCGCGGCAGGCCTCGCCCACCTGCTGCAGGTTGGCACCGACCGCGAACGACGCCGGCTGCCAGATCACCAGGCCGTCGAGGTCGATCTCGGCGCGCGCGATCGCCTCCAGCATGCCGTCCATGACCTCGTCGCCGATCGCGTGCATCTTGGAGGTGATCGACACGATGCCGATGCGCGCGTCCTGGTCGGCGCGCCGCCACAGGCGGACGCCGGCGTTCTCCCACAGGGTCTCGCCGCGGTCGTCGGGCGCCTCGCCGAGCACGCGGTCGGGGTAGAGCTGACGCTGGTACACCGGCAGCGCGGAGCGCGGCTTCAGGGTGTTCTCGGCCGCGCTGTAGGAGCCGGCTGGCGCATGCACGCCTTCTCGCTCGAACACCCACGCGGGCAGCGGCACGTCGGACATCGCGCGGCCGTGGGCGATGTCGTCGCGGATCATCTCGGCCACCGCCTTCCAGCCCGCCGCCTGCCAGGTCTCGAACGGCCCCTGCGCCCAGCCGAAGCCCCAGCGCATGGCCAGGTCGATGTCGCGCGCGTTGTCGGCGATGTCGGCCAGGTGCACCGCGCAGTAGTGGAACACGTCGCGGAAGATGGCCCACAGGAACTGCGCCTGCGGATGCGGGTGCGCGGCGAGCTGGACGAACTTCTCCGCCGGATTCCTCAGCTTCAGGATGTCCTCGACGTCGGGGAAGACTTCGCCGCCGCTGTCGCGATAGTCCTGCAGGTGCAGGTCGAGCACCTGGATCTGCCTGCCCTGCTTGCGATAGATGCCGGCCTTGGTCTTCTGCCCGAGCGCCCCCTTGGCGATCAGGGCCTGCAGCCATTCGGGCGTCCTGAAGTGCGCGCGCCAGGGATCGTCGGGCAGCGTCGCCTGCATGGTGCCGAGCACGTGCACCAGGGTGTCGAGGCCGACCACGTCGGCGGTGCGGAAGGTCGCGCTCTTGGGGCGGCCGATGCGCGGGCCGGTGAGCAGGTCGACCTCGTCGAAGGCCAGCCCCAGGCGCTGCGTGTGGTGCAGCACGGCGAGGATGGAGAACACGCCGACGCGGTTGGCGACGAAGTTGGGCGTGTCCTTGGCGCGCACGATGCTCTTGCCCAGGCGGGTGCTCAGCCAGGCTTCAAGGCCGTCGAGCAGCGCGGGATCGGTGGCGGCGGTCGGGATCAGCTCCACCAGCGGCATGTAGCGCGGCGGGTTGAAGAAGTGGATGCCGCAGAACTGGCTGCGGCGATCGTCGGGCATGCCGGCGGCGAGCGCCTCGATCGACAGGCCGGAGGTATTGGAAGCGAAGATCGTCCCCGCCTTCAGATGCGGCGCGACCTTGGCGTAGAGATCGAGCTTCCACTCCATCTTCTCGGCGATCGCCTCGATGACGAGGTCGCACTCGCCCAGCCGGGCGAGGTCGCTGCCGTAGTTGGCGGCCTCGATGTACTGCGCGCGATCTTTCGCGGCGAAGGGCGCCGGATCGAGCTTCCTCATGCCGGCGATCGCCTTGTCCACGATGCCGTTGGCCGGGCCTTCCCTGGCCGGCAGGTCGAACAGGATCACCGGTACGTCGGCGTTGGCGCAATGGGCTGCGATCTGCGCCCCCATGACGCCGGCGCCAAGCACGGCGACTTTGCGGATGATGAGACGGCTCATGCGGTTCTCCGGATGGCGGAAAATGCTGGACGCAAGAGACACGGCCCGCGCCGGGAGCGACGCGGGCCGTGAGCGAGGCGTCGATCAGAAAGACATCGAATACTGCGCGCCGAGGATCCAGACACTGGAGTCGTATTCGCCGATAACGACGCCCTTCCTCGTATCTCCGTTGTTGATCTTCGTATCGTCAACATAGAGGTAGGCAACGCCCATATCGAGCGTCGAAGCCTTGCTCGGCTTCCACTGACCGCCGAAGGAGAACCAGATGCGATCGTTATCGGGCAGCGCGGTTAGGCGCTTCTCGGCGCTCTTGACCGGAGTCTCGTCGAACGCCACGCCAAACTTGAGTTTCCAAGCGTCATTCAACTGATAGTTGGCTCCGAGCGCGACACGCCAAGTGTCTTGATAGTCGGTGTCGAGCACATCGACCGCCATCCCCTGAGGAACGATGTCGACCCTGTCGATACTGCTCCAGCCTGTCCACGAAACATCGCCCAGCAACTCCCACTTCGGGTCAATCCGGTGGGCAACACTAAAGATGAACGTGTCAGGCAACTCGACACTCGCGCTTGCGGGGGGATTCATCAACACCCTGCCAGAGCTATCGACGGTAAGGCTCCCTTCGAGGTCGTGCTTAATCTTGGATCGATACGAAACACCAACCTTCGTCACATCGGAAACACTGAACAACGCACCGACGTTCCAACCCCAAGAACTATCGTCCGCCTCGAGTGTTCCCAATGGGGCCAGAGGACTGAGAGCAACACGTTTGACATATTCAACATCCATTTTCTGCCAGTTCAAACCGAAGCCCAGCGAAACCTTGTCATTCACCCGCCAGGCAATCGATGGGTTGATGTTGATCGTCCTGATGTCGAACTTGACCGAATGCGCCGCTCCAACCCAATCATTGTTGTA
Organism: Thauera sp. GDN1; assembly: GCF_029223545.1. Taxonomy (NCBI): domain Bacteria; kingdom Pseudomonadati; phylum Pseudomonadota; class Betaproteobacteria; order Rhodocyclales; family Zoogloeaceae; genus Thauera; species Thauera sp. GDN1. The sequence goes on from NZ_CP097870.1 coordinate 3,402,201, forward strand.
CTCGGTCACCAGGCCGAAGGGCGCGCCCATGCCGATACCGACATAAAGATCCTTGTCCAGGGCCCACGAAAGATAGGCGTTCGGCAGCGCGGCCCAATCGCCCGCATCTTGCGCATTCGCCGTCAGGAACCCCGTCCGGGAACCCTGATTCGTAAACTTGAAGCTCGGCCGCACCAGTGACAGCCCCGCCGACACCTCGCGCGCCTGCAACTGCGTCATGCCGGCCGGGTTGAAGTAGATCGTGCTGGCGTTCTCGGCCACCGCGGCCGAACCGGCGTAGGCGTTGCCGATGCCGCTCGCGTTCTGTTCCAGAAGCTGGAAGCCGGCGGCGGAGGCGCTGCCGCTGGCAAGTGCCAGCAGGGCTGCGGGAAGCAGGCGGGCGATCATGGTCTTCTGCATTTCGGGTCTCCTCTCTTTACGATCAAAAATGCCCCGGCTTCTTCCGGTGGCGTGCCTGGCACCTTTCATCTCAAGCCGCACCCCGGCGCCCTGGGGGAGTGCGACTGATTGCTGCAAACCTTCGCTCGTCCTGCCCCGTCGCGCCATTTCCTGCAGCGGCGGATCCATTCATGTCACGGCACGATGCTTGCGCACCATCCGGCACCCCACAGGGCAAGCCTATTGAGGTTTTCCCTCACTGCGGCGGTAGTGCAACGGCCCGCCCGTATGCGGCGCGAAGCCGGTGCCGAAGATCACGCCGGCATCGGCGAGGTCGGCATCGGCCACCACCCCCTGGCCCACGCAGCGCTGCGTGGCGGCGAGCAAGGGCGCGAGCACGCGCTCGGCCAGTCCGGCGGGAATCGGTGGGGGCGCTTGCGGCCGGCGCGTGCCCGGCAGCCTGCCCCGCAGCCCCGCGAGCAGGCCGTGCCTGGCCTCGTCGCCTCCCTTGACCGCCTTGCCATCGACCCAGCGGTAATAGCCCTCCCCGCTCTTGCGGCCGAGCTTGCCTTCGGCGACCAGCCTCAGCAGCCGTGCGGGCGGCTCGGCGCCCTCCCCCGCCAGCGCCTTGCCGGCAGCCACGGCGATGTCCAGGCCCACGGTGTCGACCAACTCCACCGGCCCCATCGGCATGCCGAAGGCGACCAGCGCGGCATCCACCGTCTCGGGCGCGATGCCTTCCTCGACACAGCGCAGCGCCTCGAGCATGTAGGGACCGAGCACCGCATTGACCAGGAAGCCGGGCGCGCTCCTGACTGGTAGCGGCAGCTTGTCGATGCGGCGCACGAAGCCGGTGGCGCGGCGCAGCACCTCGGCGTCGGTGGCCTCGCCCTGCACCACCTCGACCAGCGGCAGCATCGGCACCGGGTTGAAGAAGTGGATGCCGACCAGGCGCGCCGGGTCCTTCAGCGCGGTGGCGATGTCCTCGAGACGCAGGCTGGAGGTGTTGGTGGCGAGCACGGCATCCGGCTTCGCGCGCGCCTCGAGGCCGGCGAACAGCGCGCGCTTGGCGTCCAGGTTCTCGAAGATCGCCTCGATGATCAGGTCGGCGCGCGCCACGCCGTGGCCCTGCGGGTCGGGGATCAGGCGGTCGAGGGCGAAGCGCACCTGCCTGGCGTCCCCCTTGTGGCGGCGCTCGAAGAGCTTGGCGGCGCGCTCGATGGCGGGCGCGATGCGCTCGACCGACTGGTCCTGCAGCGTCACCGTCATGCCGCGCAGCGCGCACACCGCGGCGATGTCGCCGCCCATCACGCCGGCGCCGACCACATGCACGCGGCGGGGCGCGAAGTCGCTGTCCTTGCCGAAGGCCTTCAGGCGCTCCTGCAGGTGGAAGACGCGCACCAGGTTGCGCGCGGTCGGCGAACTGAAGATGGCATCGAGCGAGGACGGGTCGGAGGCTGGAACATCCAGCGCATTGCCGCGGTATTTCTCCCAGATGTCGACGATCGCGAACGGCGCCGGGTAGTTGGTGCGACTGAGCTTGCGTGCGGCCTGGGCACGGGCCTTGTCGGCGACGACCTTGCGCAGCGGGCCGTTCATGGCCCAGCGCATGGCGCGTTCCTGTGCCGGCAGCTTTCTCGCCGTGCCGCCGCCGAGCGCCACGATGCGAGCGGCGGATTCCATCACCCGCGCCGGCACGCAGTCGTCGGCCAGGCCGAGGTGCTTGGCCTTCTTCGCGTCGACGCTCTTGCCGGTCAGCATCAGATCCATCGCCGCGGCCGGGCCGATGAGCGCGGGCAGGCGCAGCATGCCGCCCCAACCGGGGACGATGCCTAGCATGACCTCGGGCAGCGCGAGTTTGGTGCCCGGCTCGTCGACCACGATGCGGTGGCGGCAGGCGAGCGCGAGTTCCAGGCCGCCGCCCATGCAGTGGCCGCGGATCAGCGCCAGCGTCGGGTAGGACACGGCGGCCAGGCGCTTGAACAGCGTCCAGCCGCGCTCGACCAGCGCACGGGCGGCAAGCACTGAATCCAGCTGCGAGAACTCCTCGATGTCGGCGCCGGCGATGAAGCCCGCCGGCTTGGCCGAGGCGATCACCAGCGCCTTGGGCGGTGCGGCGTCGAGCGCGTCGAGCACGCGGGCGAATTCGCTCATCACCTCGGACGACAGCACGTTCGCGCTCGCGTCCGCCTTGTCGAGGTCCAGCCAGGCCAGGCCGCTGTCTTCACGGCGCAGGCGCCAGTGCTTCCAGTTCCGTTCCATGTTAGCGCTCATCACACCGTCTCCACCAGCATCGCCCCGCCCTGCCCGCCGCCGATGCAGATCGATGCCAGGCCGCGCCCGCCGCCCTTGCGGCGCAGCACGTGGAGCAGGTGAAGCACGATGCGCGCACCGCTCGCGCCCACCGGATGGCCGAGCGCAACCGCGCCGCCATCCACGTTGAGACGCGAAGCCTCGGGCGCGCCCGGCGCATCCACCCCGAAATGTTCCCGGCAGTAGGCATCGTCCTCGAAGGCGCGCAGACAGGCGATGACCTGGGCGGCGAACGCCTCGTTGAGTTCCCAGGCGTCGAGATCATTCGGCGCCAGACCGTGGCGCTGCAGGATGGGCATCGCCGCGTGCACCGGGCCGAGCCCCATCTGGTCGGGCGCGAGCCCAGCCCACTGGCTGTCGATGATGCGGCCGAGCGGCTGCAGGCCGTGGCGCTCGACCGCCTCCTCCGCGGCAAGGATCAGCCAGGCGGCGCCGTCGGTGATCTGCGAGCTGTTGCCTGGGGTGACGCGGCCGTACTTCTTGTCGAAGAAAGGCTTCAACTTGGCCAGGCTGGCCATCGAGGAATCGCGCCGCACGCCGTCGTCGGCCGCGTACACCCGGCCGTCACGGTCGATCAGCGGAACGATCTCGGCGGCGTAATGGCCGGCGTCCTGCCCGGCGCACACGCGGCGGTGGCTGTCGACGGCGAAGGCGTCCATGTCCTCGCGCGTGATGCCGAACTTCCACGCCAGGTTCTCGGCGGTCTGGCCCATCAGCTGGCCGACGATCGGGTCGGTGAGGCCCTTCATGATGCCGATCACCGGGGCGAGATGGCCCAGGCGGAAGGTCTTCAGCATCGCCAGCTTGTCTCCGGTCGTCTTCGCCGCGTACCAGCCGGCAAGCCAGCGCACCATCCGCTCTGAGAACAGCAAGGGCGCGTGCGACAGTGCATCCACGCCGCCGGCGAGCACGAGCTGGCTGCGGCCGCACTGGATGTTGGCGATCGCGGAATCGATCGCCTGCATGCCGGAAGCGCAGTTGCGCATCACCGTCCACCCCGGCACCGCGTTGCCGCAGCCCAGGCGCAGGGCGACCACACGGCCGATATTGACCTCGTCCGGCGAGGGGCTGGCGCAGCCGAGGATGAGCTCGTCGAGCCGATCGGGGGCGAAGGGCTGGCGCATCAGCAGCGCGCGACCCGCGGCAGTGGCGAGGTCGGACGCGGTGAAGGGCCCGGGCCCGTTGTGCGCCTTCAGGAAGGGCGTACGTGCGCCATCGACGATGTAGACGGTCCTGCTCATGCCGCCACCTGTTGCGCCGGCGAACGCGCGGGCATGGCCTGGGCCGCGGCCTGGAGGCCGAGGTCGTAGGGGAAGTCATCGACGCGGATCACCTTGTCGCGCAGCGTGTTGCGACGCTCGACGAGCGCGTAGTCCTGCTCGCTGATCACGCCGGCCTGCCGCGCCATGCGCCAGATCTCGTCGACGTCGCCGGAGGCGAGGATCTTCGGATCGAAGCGGCCCTGGCGGCGGGCCTCCCTGAGCTTGGCTTCCACAGGCTCGGCTGCGATCGTGGCGGCGAGCGCAGCCTCCAGCGCACCGATCGGCTCCTCGACGTCGGCGGGCAGATGCACGTCCGAAGTCAGACGGTCGCGCGTCGGCGAGGGCTCGAGCAACAGCGCGGCGACCTGGTGGCCGAGCCTGTCCGACGGGACGACGTAGGGCCGGCCGAGCGGGAACACCACCACGTGGCGCAGCACGACGGCGAAGAGCTTGTTCGGGAAGTTGGCGATCACGCCCTCGAAGGCCTGCTGGATGCGGAACATGCAGTCCCAGATCGCCCAGTGCATCAGCGGCGCGTCGGCGGTCTGACGGCCTTCGGCCTCGAAGCGCTTGAGCGTGGCGGTGGCGAGATACATCAGCGACAGGATGTCGCCAAGCCGCGCGGAGAGCTTTTCCTTGCGCTTGAGCGCCCCGCCCATGGTGCCCATCGAGATGTCGGCGATGAAGGCGAAAGCGGCCGAGAAGCGGGTCAGCTGCTGGTAATAGCGCCGCGTCTCCGGCGCGACGTCCGCGGGCACGCCGACGAAGTGCGAACCGGTCAGGCCCATGATCAGCGCACGCGCGGCGTTCGAGACGGTGAAGCCGACATGGCCCCACAGCGCCTGGTCGAAGGCGACCAGGTCGCCGGCCTGCGCGGCGTGCATCTCCTTCAGCACATGGGGATGGCAGCGGATCGCACCCTGGCCGAACAGGATCAGGCTGCGGGTGAGGATGTTTGCGCCTTCTACCGTGATGCCGACCGGGATCTGCTGGTAGGCGCGGCCGATGAAGTTCTGCGGACCGAGGCAGATGCCCTTGCCGCCGACCACGTCCATGCCGTCGTTCACCGTCTGGCGGGCGCGTTCGGTGACGTGGTACTTGACGATCGCCGACACCACGGAGGGCTTCTCGCCGAGGTCGATCGCCCCCGCGGTCATCACGCGCGCGGCGTCGCTCAGGTAGGTGTTGGCGCCGATGCGGGTCAGCGCCTCCTCCACGCCCTCGAAGCGGCCGATCGCGGTCTTGAACTGGTAGCGCACGCGGGCATAGGCGCCGACGGCACGCGCGACCATCTTCTGCATGCCGGTGTTGGAGCCGGGCAGCGAGATGCTGCGCCCGGCCGCCAGGCACTCCATCAGCATGCGCCAGCCCTGGCCGGCCATCTTCGGCCCGCCGATGATGAAGTCGAGCGGCACGAACACATCCTTGCCGCGCACCGGGCCGTTCATCCACACCGCGTTGAGCGGGAAGTGGCGGCGGCCGATGTCCACGCCGGGGTGGTCGTGCGGGATCAGCGCGCAGGTGATGCCGAGGACGTCCTCACCGCCGAGCAGGCGCTCGGGGTCGTAGAGGTGGAAGGCGAGGCCGAACACGGTGCACACCGGAGCAAGCGTGATGTAGCGCTTGTCGAAGCTCACGCGCATGCCGAGCACTTCCTCGCCGTTCCACATGCCCCTGCACACCACGCCGGCATCCGGGATCGACGCGGCATCCGAGCCCGCCCACGGGCTGGTGAGCGCGAAGGCCGGGATGTCCTCGCCGCACGCGAGCCGCGGCAGGTATTGCTGCTTCTGCTCGGGCGTGCCGTAATGCAGCAGCAGCTCGGCCGGGCCGAGGGAATTGGGCACCATCACGCTGACCGCCGGCGCCGACGAGCGCGTCGACAGCTTGGTGACGACCTGCGAGTGGGCGAACGCCGAGAAACCCTTGCCGCCGTATTCCTTCGGAATGATCATGCCGAGGAAGCCCTTGGCCTTGATGTAGTGCCAGACCTCGGCGGGCATGTCGCCGTGCTGGGTGCATTCCCAGTCGCGAGTGAGGCGGCAGAGCTCGTCGGTCTCGTTGTCGAGGAAGGCCTGCTCCTCGGGGGTGAGCCTGGGCCAGGGATAGGCTTGCAGCTTGTTCCAGTCGGGTCGGCCGGCGAAGAGTTCGCCTTCCCACCACACCGTGCCGGCCTCGAGCGCGTCGCGCTCGGTCTGCGACATGGTCGGCAGCGCGGCGCGGAATGCCCGGAAGATCGGCGCCGTGACACGGCTGCGGCGCACCGAGTCGATCAGGAAAACCGCCATCGCGCCGCCGAAGGCGAGCATCGCCAGCAGCGTCCACCCGAATCCCCAGCCACCTGCCCAGCCGGCGGCCAGCAACCAGGCCAATCCCGCCGCCAGCCAGGCAAAAAGAGGCGCTCGCCCGTAGGCGAGCGCACCTGCCAAGGGAGGGAGGGAAAGCAGTACGATCCAGATCATTTTCGGTCAGCTCCTGTTGCCGGCCGCGCGATCAGCGCCGGCCGATCGAAATCAGTCCGTGGTTTCCTGCTGCGGCAGCTCTGGCAGCGGCGCGCGCAGACCGCCGAGCAGGAAGCTCATCAGCCGCGGCAGCAGGCGCTGCGGGTCGTCGTCGGCCGCGGACAGGTCGGCCAGTTCGTACAGCCCGCCCAGCCCCGAGATCGCGAACGCCATCGCCCCGGTCATGAAGTGGAAGCGCCACAGGATCTCGGCACGCGGCACTTCGGGCAGCGCGGCGAACAGCGCACCAAGGAAGCGATCCATCACCTCCGTGTATTCCTCGGCGAGGAACTGGCGGACGAAGGCATTGGGTTCGCTGTAGGTGCGGGCGAGCAGGCGCATGAAGAGGCGCCCGCCGTGCTCGGTGTCGGCCGCCATGCGCAGCGCGGTGCCGAAGAAGGCCTCCACGATGCGGCTGGGCTTGACCGGCGCACCGCCGGCCTCGGCCTCGAGGTGGTCGAGCTCGAGCAGACGCTCCGCGTTCAGCACGGTCAGGCGGCGGCGGAACACCGCCTGCACCAGCGCATCCTTGCTGCCGAAGTGGTAATTGACCGCAGCGAGGTTGGCGTTGGCCGCGCTGGTGATCATGCGCATCGAGGTGCCGTCGAAACCATGCTCGACGAACAGCTGCTCGGCCGCATCGAGGATGCGGTCGCGGGTGTCCTGAGTAGTCGGAGGCGTCGAGGGCGGGGTGGCGGTCATCGCGGCACATGATTCAAACGTTCGTTTTAATCATACGTTTTCTTTATGCTCTGTCAAGCGCAACTGATGGAAAAGGACCTGCATCCGCGCAGCGTTTGACTCGCCACCGCAGCCACAACAGAATCGGGCGCCCTCCCGCCTCCGCAGACTTCCGATGAGACGCGCCCCTTCCGCCGCCCTGCCCGCCCCCGCCACCGGCGAACGCCATGACTGGCAGACCCTGAAGAGCCTGTTCCCCTTCATCTGGGCGTACAAGGGCCGGGTGATCTTCGCGCTTGCCTGCCTGGTCGCGGCCAAGGGCGCCAACGTCACGGTGCCGATCATCTTCAAGCACCTGATCGACGACCTGACGATCACGCCCGAGCACGTCTTGATCGTGGTTCCGGCTGCGCTGCTGCTGGCCTACGGCGTGCTGCGCTTCTCGACCTCGCTGTTCACCGAGCTGCGCGAGGTGGTGTTCGCGCGCGTCACCCAGCAGGCGGTGCGCGAGATCTCGCTGCGCGTGTTCCGCCACCTGCACGCCCTGTCGCTGCGCTTCCACCTCGAGCGCCAGACCGGCGGCCTCACCCGCGACATCGAACGCGGCACGCGCTCGATCGGCTCGCTGATCAGCTACACGCTGTACTCGATCCTGCCGACGCTGATCGAGATCGGCATGGTGATCGGCATCCTGCTGGTCAATTACGACGCGGTGTTCGCCCTCATCACGCTCGCCGCGCTGACGATCTACATCGTGTTCACCGTCAAGGTGACCAACTGGCGCACCGCGCTGCGGCGCGAGGCCAACGAACTCGACTCGGCCGCCAACGCGCGCGCCATCGACAGCCTGATCAACTACGAGACGGTGAAGTACTTCAACAACGAGGAGTTCGAGGCCCGGCGCTACGACGAGCAGCTGCAGAAGTGGACCCGTGCCCAGGTCACCAACCAGTACTCGCTGTCTGCGCTCAACGTCGGCCAGGCGGCGATCATCGCAGTCGCGGTCACCGCGATGATGTGGCAGGCGGCCGACCGGGTGGCCAGCGGCGAGATGACGATCGGCGACATCGTGCTGGTCAATGCCTTCATGATCCAGCTCTACATCCCGCTCAACTTCCTCGGCGTGCTGTACCGCGAGATCCGTCAGTCGCTCACCGACATCGAGCGCATGTTCGGCCTCATGCACACCCACCGCGAGATCGCCGACGCGCCCGATGCCCACGTCCTGCCCGCTGGCCCGGCGAGCGTGCGATTCGAGCACGTGGGCTTCGCCTACGACGCCAAGCGCCCGATCCTGTTCGACGTCGACTTCGACATCCCCGCCGGCAGCACGGTGGCGGTGGTCGGCCACTCCGGCTCGGGCAAATCCACGCTCGCCCGCCTGCTCTACCGCTTCTACGACGTGCAGGGTGGGGCGATCCGCATCAATGGCCACGACCTGCGCAGCCTCACCCAGGACAGCCTGCGCGCGGCGATCGGCATCGTCCCCCAGGACACGGTGCTGTTCAACGACACGCTGTACTACAACATCCACTACGGCCGCCCCGGCGCCAGCCGCGAGGAGGTCGAGGCCGCCGCGCGCGCCGCGCAGCTGGAAGACTTCATCCGCCAGTTGCCGGAAGGCTACGAGACCCGCGTCGGCGAACGCGGACTGAAGCTCTCGGGTGGCGAGAAGCAGCGCGTCGCCATCGCACGCGCGCTGCTGAAGAACCCCGCCATCCTGATCTTCGACGAGGCCACCTCGGCGCTCGACTCCAAGACCGAGAAGGCGATCCAGGCCCAGATCGAGCGCGCGGCCCAGGGTCGCACCGCGCTGGTCATCGCCCACCGTCTGTCGACGATCATGGATGCCGACGAGATCATCGTGCTCGACACGGGCCGCATCGTCGAACGCGGCCGCCACACCGCGCTGCTGGCGCAGGGCGGCGCCTACGCGCAGATGTGGATGCTGCAGCAGCAGGAAGAGGCGGCAGGCGCCATCGACAAATCGGAGACGGATGCCGACGTCGCAGGCGCGCCGGCGGGCGGCGTGGCGTAGACTATCCGAATAGTCTCTCGACGACGCCCGCATGGACGCACACGGCAGCTTCCCCTTCCTCAAGGAAACCATCCTCTTCCTCGCCCTCAGCGGCGTGCTGATGCCGCTGCTGTCGCGCCTGCGCATCAACGCGGTGCTGGGTTTCCTGTCGGTGGGCGTGCTGCTCGGCCCCTACGGCCTGGCCTCGCTGGCGGGCACCTGGCCGGCGCTGTCCTGGTTCACCTTCGCGCGCCCGGAGGACGTGGAGTTCCTCGCCGAGCTCGGGGTGATCTTCCTGATGTTCATGATCGGCCTGGAGATGTCGGTCGAGCGCCTGTGGTCGATGCGCCGCCTGGTGTTCGGGCTCGGCGGGCTGCAGGTCGCGCTGTCGGCAGCGGCGGTCGGCGGGCTGGCGCTGTGGTTCGGCAACAGCATCGAGGCGGCGGTGATCCTGGGCGTGGTGCTGGCGTTCTCGTCGACGGCGATCGTCATGCAGCTGCTGATCCAGCGCCGCGAGCTGGGGACGCCGCTCGGGCAGTCGGCGTTCGCGATCCTGCTCTTCCAGGACCTCGCGGTGGTGCCGCTGCTGGTGCTGATCAGCATCCTCGGCGCCGCTTCGGGCGAAGGCAGCTTCGCCAGCCTGCTCGGCACCGCGGTGGTGAAGGGCGTGCTCACCGTGGTAGGGATCTACCTGGTCGGCCGCCGCGTGGTGCGGCCGCTTTTCCACCAGATCACGGTCGATAAGCAGCCCGACACCTTCACCGCGCTCACCCTGCTGACCACCCTCGGCGTCGCGGCGCTCACCTGGTACGCCGGCCTGTCGATGGCGCTGGGCGCGCTGCTCGCCGGCCTGATCATCGCCGAGACCGAGTTCCGCCACGAGGTCGAGATCACCATCGAGCCCTTCAAGGGCCTGCTGATGGGTCTGTTCTTCATGTCGGTGGGCATGGGCATCGACCTGCGCGCGCTGCTTGCCGAACCGCTGTGGATCCCGCTGTCGGTGGTCGGCCTGCTGGCCATGAAGGCGGCGATCATTTTCGTGCTGCTGCGCGTCTTCGGCCTGTCCTGGGGGCGTTCGGCCGAAGGCGGCCTGCTGCTCGGCCAGGGTGGCGAGTTCGCCTTCATCGTCATCGGCATGGCGCTGACGCTGGGCCTGCTCGAACGCCAGGTCGGCCAGTTCATGCTGATCGTGGTCGGCGTGTCGATGCTGGTCGCACCGGTGGTCGCCCGCCTCGGCCAGAGCCTGGGCGACAACATCGACCGCCGCGCCGCGCCGCCTGCGCCCGAGGACACCGAACTCGGCGAGCTTGGCGGCCACGTGATCATCGCCGGCTACGGTCGCGTCGGGCAAATGGTGGGGCAGATGCTGGCCGAACAGGGCGTGGCCTTCGTCGCCATCGAGAACGACGCCAAGCTGATCGCCCACCAGCGCAAGGCGGGCGTGCCGCTGGTGTTCGGCGACGCCAGCCGGCCCGAGCTGCTGCGCAAGCTGCGCATCGACCAGGCGCGCGCGGTGGTGCTGACCATGGACCACACCGCGGCGGCCATCCACGCGGTGCAGGGCATCCGCCGCCTGATGCCGATGATGCGCGTCATCGCCCGCGCCCGCGACGAGAAGCACGCGCTGCTGCTGCGCGAGGCCGGCGCCTCGGTCGTGGTGCCGGAGACCCTGGAATCCAGCCTCAAGCTCACCGGCTGGGTGCTGGAGACGCTCGGGGTGCCGCCCGATGCCACGCTGCGCCTGCTGGAGCAGGAACGCGAACGGCGCATCGTCGCGCTGCGCGACACGCCGCCGGGCGGCGGCGCCTGAGCCGCGGCCTCCACCCTTCGTTCAACCCGCCTTCCCTTCCAGACCATGCGCAAACCCCGCATCGCCCTGCTCGCCACCGGCGGCACCATCGCCGGCACCGCCGGCTCGGCGACCGACACCAGCGGCTACACCGCCGGCCAGCTCGGCGCCGACGCCCTGATCGCCGCCGTGCCGCAGCTCGCCTCGCTGGCCCGCCTGTCCGCAGAGCAGCTCTTCAACATCGACAGCAAGGACATGACGCCGCAGCACTGGCTCATGCTGTCGCGCCGGGTGCAGGCGCTGGCCGACGATCCCGCGGTGGACGGCGTCGTCATCACCCACGGCACCGACACGCTGGAGGAAACCGCCTACTTCCTGCAGATCACGCTGGCGGCGAGCAAGCCGGTGGTGATGACCGCAGCCATGCGTCCGGCGACCGCGCTGTCCGCGGACGGACCGCTGAACCTGTACCAGGCGGTGGCGCTCGCCTGCCGCCCCGCCGCCGGGCGCGCCGGCGTGCTCGCCGTGCTCGGCGACCGCATCCTGCCGGCGGACACGATCGCCAAGCGCCATCCCTCGGCGGTGGACGCATTCACGCACGCGGGCGCGCTCACCACCCTGGCCAGCGACGCCGCGCTGCAGGCGCTCGCCCCCCGCCGCAACAGCCGCATCGCCCTGCCTCCGGAAGTGCAGATGCTGCCGGCGGTGGAGTTGCTCACCGTGGCCGCAGGCAGCTCGCCGGCGCTCGCGCGCGCGCTCGCCAGCGCCGGTCTGTCCGGCGGAGTTGCCGGCGTGGTCCTGGCCCTGCCCGGGAATGCCAGCCTGCCGGAGGCGTGGCTGCCGGCGCTGGAGGAGTTGCCGCCGACGGTGCCGCTGGTGCTGGCCAGCCGCTGCGGCGGCGGCATCGGCAGGCAGCGCGCCAACGCCCCCGCCAACTGGCTCGACGCCGGCGCGCTCGATCCGCTCAAGGCCCGGGTGCGCCTGATCGCCGGCCTCGGCGCCGGCCTGCGCGGCGCGCGCCTGCGGCGCTGGTTCGAACGCGGGTGAACCCGCTCACAGCCCCGGGTCGGTGCCGCCGCCGGCGAGCGCGGCCTCGACCATGCGCCGCGACAGGTGCGGCGCGAAGCCCTCGATGAAGGCATAGACGTAGGCGCGCAGCCAGGCGCGCTTGCGCAGGCCGATCCGCGTCGTGCTCGACTCGAACAGGTGCGCGGCGTCGACCATGCCGAGCTTGCGGTCCTCCGCGGGGTCGTAGGCCATGCGCGCAAGGATGCCGATGCCCAGGTCCATCTCGACGTACTTCTTGATGACGTCCGAGTCGATCGCGGTCAGCACCACCTTGGGCTTGAGGCCGCGGCCGAGGAAGGCCTTGTTGATCTGGCCGCGGCCGGTGAAGGCATCGTCGTAGGTGATCAGCGGATAGCGCGCGATCGCCTCCAGCGTCAGCGGCGCGGCCTGCAGGATCGGGTGGCGGGGCGTGGCGACCACGCAGCGGTTCCACTGGTAGCAGGGCAGCATCACCAACTCGTCGTATTCGGCGATGGCCTCGGTCGCGATCGCGATGTCGGCGGTGCCGTCGAGCGCCATCTCGCACACCTGGCGCGGGTTGCCCTGGTGCAGCTCGAGCTTGACCTGTGGATAGCGCTGCATGAAGCGCCGGATGACGTCGGGCAGCACGTAGCGCGCCTGGGTGTGGGTGGTGGCGATCGACAGGCGCCCGACCGCCTCGTTGGCGAATTCCTCGCCCACCTGCTGCAGGTTGTCGAGATCGCGCAGCACGCGCTCGGCGATCGCCAGCACCGAGCGTCCGGGCTCGGTGACCGCGACCAGGCGCTTGCCGTGGCGGGTGAAGATCTCGATGCCGAGCTCGGTCTCGAGCAGGCGGATCTGCTTCGACACCCCCGGCTGCGAGGTGAACAGCGCCTCGGCGGCATCGGACACGTTGAGCCCGCGGCGGGCGACTTCATGCACGTAACGCAGTTGCTGCAGGTTCATGGTGGCATCGATATAACAATCAGTTCTTAAAGTCTAACCGCAAACCGCTTCTTGCGCTTAAACGAAGCCCTTACGATGCGCCGCACCATCCAGGAGCGCATCACATGGACTTCGCCTACACCATCGCCGGTTTCGCAGTCGGTGCCATCGTCGGTCTCACCGGCGTTGGAGGCGGTTCGCTGATGACGCCGCTGCTGGTGCTGATGTTCGGCATCCACCCTTCGGTCGCGGTCGGCACCGACCTGCTCTACGCCGCGATCACCAAGGCCGGCGGCACGCTGGCGCACGGCCTCAAGGGCACGGTGGACTGGAAGATCACCCGCCTGCTCGCCACCGGCAGCCTCCCGGCCGCGGCGATCACGCTGGTGCTGGTGGGCCGCTACGCCCCCGGCGGTATCGAGGGCGCGGCCAGCCTGATCCAGGTCGCGCTCGGCGTCGCCCTGGTCCTGACCGCGGTGGCGCTGATCTTCCGCAAGCGCATCCAGGCTTTCGCGCTCGCCCGCTCCGGCGGCCGCACCCCGGATCCGGCGCGCACCGCCCGCCTCACCATCCTGACCGGCGCAGTGCTCGGCGTGCTGGTGTCGATCTCCTCGGTGGGCGCCGGCGCGCTCGGCGTCACCGCGCTGTTCTTCCTCTACCCGGCGATGCCCGCGCTGCGCATCGTCGGCTCCGACATCGCCCACGCCGTGCCCCTGACCGCGGTCGCCGGCATCGGCCACTGGTTCCTCGGCAGCGTCGACTGGTTCCTGCTCGGCAGCCTGCTGGTCGGCTCGCTGCCCGGCATCTGGCTCGGCAGCCACATCTCGACCAAGGTGCCCGACCGCATCCTGCGTCCGATCCTGGCCACGATGCTGGTGCTGGTGGGCGCCAAGCTGATGGCGCACTGATCCGAACCCAAGAACGACGTCCTCCACGGACGACGCCCCGAACACGAATTCGAATTCGACAGAGAGACCCCTCATGTACCAGTACGACGAACACGACCAGCGCCTGCTCGACGAACGCGTCGCCCAGTTCCGCGACCAGATGCACCGCCACCTCGCCGGCGAACTGAGCGCCGATGAGTTCCGCCCGCTGCGCCTGCAGAACGGCCTGTACATCCAGCGCCAGGCGCCGATGTTCCGCATCTCGGTGCCCTACGGCCATCTCGCCAGCCGCCAGTTGAGGAAGCTCGCCCACCTCGCGCGCAGCTACGACCGCGGCTACGCCCACTTCACCACCCGCACCAACGTCCAGTTCAACTGGCCGAAGCTGGAAGACGTGCCCGAGATGCTCGCCGAGCTGGCCACCGTGCAGATGCACGCCAACCAGACCTCGGGCAACTGCATCCGCAACATCACCGCCGACCCCTTCGCCGGCGTGGCCGCCGACGAGGTCGCCGATCCGCGCCCCTTCGCCGAGATCCTGCGCCAGTGGGCGACCTACAACCCGGAATTCGCCTTCCTGCCGCGCAAGTTCAAGATCGCCTTCAACAGCGCCGCCGAGGACCGCGTGGTGCTGCGCGTCTACGACATCGGCCTCGACCTCGTCCGCAACGAGGCCGGCGAGCTCGGCTTCCGCGTGCTGGTGGGCGGCGGCCTCGGCCGCACCCCGATCCTGGGCGAGGAGATCAAGCCCTTCCTGCCCTGGCAGCACCTGATCAGCTACTGCGAGGCCATCCTGCGCGTCTATAACCGCTGGGGCCGCCGCGACAACCTGTGGAAGGCGCGCATCAAGATCCTGGTCAAGGCGCTCGGACCGGAGGAGTTCGGTCGCCAGGTGGAGGAAGAGTGGGCCAATGGCAAGGACGGCCCGAACACAATCACCGAGGCCGAGCTCGCCCGCGTGGCGGCCCACTTCGCCCCGCCCGCCTACGAGACACTGCCCGCGCACGACGCCGCCTTCGACGAACTGCTCGCCGACAACAAGGCCTTCGCCACCTGGGTGAAGCGCAACGTGCGCGCCCACCGCCAGCCCGGCTATGCCGCGGTGGTCCTGTCGCTGAAGAAGACCGGCACCGCGCCGGGCGACGTCACCGCCGAGCAGATGGACCTGATCGCCGACCTGGCCGACCGCTTCAGCTTCGGCGAGGCGCGCATGCTCCACGAGCAGAACGTCGCGCTCGCCGACGTGCGCCGCGCCGACCTGTTCGCGCTGTGGCAGGCGGCGCGCGACGCCGGCCTGGCGACGCCCAACATCGGCCTCCTGACCGACATCATCTGCTGCCCCGGCGGCGACTTCTGCAGCCTCGCCAACGCGCGCTCGATCCCGGTGGCCGACGCCATCCAGCGCCGCTTCGACGACCTCGACTACCAGCACGACATCGGCGAAATCGATCTCAACATCTCGGGCTGCATGAACTCCTGCGGCCACCACCACGTCGGCCACATCGGCATCCTCGGCGTCGATAAGAACGACGCGGAGTGGTATCAGGTGAGCATCGGCGGCACCCAGGGCAACGGCACCACGCTCGGCAAGGTGATCGGCCCGTCCTTCGCCCAGGACGAGATCGTCGGCGTGATCGAGAAGCTGCTCCAGACCTACGTCGAACTGCGCCATGAGGACGAGCGCTTCATCGACACCGTACAACGCGTCGGCACCGAGCCCTTCAAGGCGCGCGTGTATGCCGACCGCCAGCCGCAAAGGAAAGCCGCCCATGTCTGACAAGATCATCAAGAACGGCCGCGTCGTCACCGACGACCGCCTGACCGTCGCCCTCGCCGAGGGCGAGGCCCCTGCCGACATCGCCGTGCCCGCCGGTCCGGTGCTGGTGCCGCTCGCCGTGTGGCAGGCGCGCCGCGACGAATTGCTGGCGCGCGCGCGCAGCGGCGAAGTCGGCGTGTGGCTGGCCGCGGGCGAGGACGTCGTCGCCCTCGCCGACGACCTCGAGCTGCTGCAGGTGATCGGCCTGCACTTCCCGAAGTTCACCGACGGCCGCAGCTACTCCGCCGCCACCCTGCTGCGCACCCGCCACCAATACAGGGGCGAGCTGCGCGCGATCGGCGAGGTGCTGCGCGACCAGTTCAACTACATGACGCGCTGCGGCTTCGACGCCCTGCAACCGCGCGCCGAGCGCTACAGCGACGAACAGCTCGCGGCCGCGGTGGCCAGCATCGACGACTTCACCGAGCCCTACCAGCGCTCGGTGAAGGATCCGCTGCCGCTGTTCCGCCGTGTCGACCGCGGCGCTGGTTCGCAGGTGCAGGCATGAACGCCAGCGTCTCGTTGCTGCGCCCGGCCGCCGGCAACCCCGCCACCCGCCCTGAGCTGACCGACGCGCTGCGTGCCATCGTCGGCGCCAAGGCCGCAGCCGCGCTCGCGCTGCTGCGCGAGGCCGTGGCCGAGTTCGGCGACCAGGGCGAACTGGTGTTCGCCAACAGCTTCGGCGCGGAGGACATGGTGCTGACCGACCTGATCCTGTCCAACGGCCTGCCGATCACGATCTTCTCGCTCGACACCGGCCGCCTGCCGGCCGAAACCTACACCCTGATCGGCGAGGTCGAGCAGCGCTACGGCACGAAGCTCGAGATCTACTTCCCGGACGCGGCCGCGGTCGAGACCTACGTGCGCAGCCACGGCATCAACGCCTTCTACGACTCGGTCGAGCTGCGCAAGGCCTGCTGCGGCGTGCGCAAGATGGAACCGCTGCGCCGCGCGCTCGCGGGCCGCAAGGCCTGGATCACCGGCCTGCGCGCCGCGCAGTCGGTCACCCGGGCCGGGCTGCCGGTGCGCGAGTTCGACGCCGGCAACGGGCTGGAGAAGCTCAACCCGCTGTCGGACTGGACGGAAGCAGAGGTGTGGGCCTATATCCGGATTAACGAGGTGCCCTACAACGCGCTCCACGACCAGTTCTACCCGAGCATCGGCTGCGCCCCGTGTACGCGCGCCATCGCCGTCGGCGAGGACGTGCGCGCCGGGCGCTGGTGGTGGGAGAACCCCGAAACCAAGGAGTGCGGTCTGCACGCCAAGGAGGGTTGAGACCATGAACGGCAAGCATCCCGCCCAAGCCCCGCACAGCCCGGCGATCGGCGCCGACCGCCGCAGCCTGCAGCACCGCCTCGGCGCCCTGCGCGCCGGCCTCAAGGCCGCGCTGCGCGCATTCAGAACACACCCGCTCAAGCATCCGCAACGGTAATCACATCATGTCGACGCTGACCAAACAGACGCTGTCCCACCTCGACTGGCTCGAGGCCGAAGCCATCCATATCCTGCGCGAAGTCGCCGGCCAGTGCGCCAACCCGGTGCTGCTGTTCTCCGGCGGCAAGGATTCGATCTGCCTGCTGCGCCTGGCCGAGAAGGCCTTCCGCCCGGGCCGCTTTCCCTTCCCGCTGATGCACATCGACACCGGCCACAACTACAAGGAAGTGACCGACTTCCGCGACAAGCGCGCCGCCGAGCTGGGCGAGCGCCTGATCGTGCGCTCGGTGGAAGACTCGATGGCGCGCGGCACCGTGGTGCTCAAGCACGCCGGCGAGTCGCGCAACAAGCACCAGTCGGTGACGCTGCTCGAGGCGATCGAGGAGTTCGGCTTCGACGCCTGCATCGGCGGCGCCCGCCGCGACGAGGAGAAGGCGCGCGCCAAGGAGCGGATCATGAGCTTCCGCGACGAGTTCGGGCAGTGGGACCCGAAGAACCAGCGTCCGGAGCTGTGGAACCTGTACAACGCGCGTTCGCACAAGGGCGAGAACATCCGGGCGTTTCCGATCAGCAACTGGACCGAGCTCGACGTGTGGCAGTACATCCAGCGCGAGCAGCTGGAGCTGCCGTCGATCTACTTCGCCCACACCCGCCCGGTAGTGCGCAAGGCTGGCCTGCTGCAGCCGGTGACCGAGCTGACGCCGGCGAAGGCCGACGATGTGGTCGAGGACGTGCTGGTGCGCTTCCGCACCGTGGGCGACATCACCTGCACGGCGCCGGTGGAATCCGACGCGGATACGGTGGACAAGATCCTCGCCGAGACCGCGACCACGACGATCACCGAACGTGGGGCGACGCGGATGGACGACCAGACCTCCGAAGCGTCGATGGAGCAGCGCAAGAAAGAAGGCTACTTCTGACCCGCGCCCGAACACAGAGAATTGAAGGAACCATGACCATGTCCGCCCCCGAGAACCTGCCCGAGATCGACAACGGCCTGCTGCGCTTCCTCACCTGCGGCAGCGTCGACGACGGCAAGAGCACCCTGATCGGCCGCCTGCTGTTCGACACCAAGACCATCCTCGCCGACACCCTCAACGCCATCGAGAAGACCTCCGCCAAGCGCGGCATGAGCGCGGTCGACCTGTCGCTCCTCACCGACGGTCTGCAGGCCGAGCGCGAACAGGGCATCACCATCGACGTCGCCTACCGCTACTTCTCCACCGGCCGGCGCAAGTACATCATCGCCGACGCCCCCGGTCACGAGCAGTACACCCGCAACATGGTGACCGCCGCGTCCACCGCCAACCTCGCCATCATCCTCATCGATGCGCGCAAGGGCGTACTGACCCAGACCCGCCGCCACTCCTACCTCGCCAGCCTGGTCGGCATCCCCCACCTGCTGGTCGCGGTGAACAAGATGGACCTCGTCGACTACGACCAGGCCGTGTTCGAGCGCATCAAGGCCGACTACCTCGCCTTCGCCGCCAGGCTCGGCATCAAGGACGTGCGCTTCATCCCGATCTCGGCGCTCGAAGGCGACATGATCGTCGACCGCGGCGAACGCCTGTCCTGGTACGACGGCCCGACGCTGCTCGACATCCTCGAGAGCGCGCCCGCCGCCCACACCGAGCAGGCCGAGGACTTCCGCTTCCCGGTGCAGTTCGTGTGCCGCCCGCAGGACTCCGCCAACCCCGAACTCCACGACTACCGCGGCTTCATGGGCAGGGTCGAATCGGGCGAGATCGCGGTCGGCGACGCTGTCACCGTGCTGCCCTCGGGCGCGACCAGCCGGGTGAAGAAGATCGAGCTCGGCGGCGTGGTGCTGCCGCGCGCGATCCACGAGCAGTCGGTGACCCTGCTGCTGGAGGACGAGATCGACATCTCGCGCGGCGACGTCATCGTCAAGTCCGCCGAGGCGCCCGAGCCCGTCAAGCAGATCGACGCCACCGTGTGCTGGCTGTCCGAGGCCCCGCTGTCGCCGGCGCGCACCTACCTGGTCCGCCACACCACCCGCGAGGTCAAGGCCAAGCTGGCGAAGATCGACTACCGGCTGGACGTGAATACGCTCGAGCAGGAGAGCGTGAGCGGCCTGGCGATGAACGACATCGCCCGTGTCACCCTCAAGCTCGCGCAGCCGATCGTCGCCGACCGCTACGCGGAAAACCGCGCCACCGGCGCCTTCATCATCATCGACGAGAGCACCAACAACACCGTGGGCGCCGGCATGATCGGCTGAGCGCCACCAGCCTCCCGCCCCCGCAGGACCCCGGCGCCGCAAGGCGTCGGGGTCCTTTTCTTGGACCCCCGCTCCCACGGCGGTCTGCGCCGTACGCCCCCTTTGCGCACTGGTTCCACGCTGCAGATAATGGCGGCGTAACCCATTTCACCTGTTCCCATCCCCCTGCTGTCGTCCGATGAGCCTTCCCGCCACCACCGACTCCGCCCGCACCCGCCTCGACAAGTGGCTGTGGGCCGCACGCTTCTTCAAGCACCGCACCGGCGCCACCGAGGCGGTCGAAGGCGGCAAGGTCAAGCTCAACGGCATGACGGTGAAGCCGGCGCGCGAGCTCAAGATCGGCGACCGGCTCGACATCACGATCGGCGAGGACGCGCGCACGGTGATCGTGCGCGCGATCGCCGACAAGCGCGGCTCGGCCACGGTGGCACAGACGCTGTACGAGGAAACGGCGGAGAGCATTGCGGCCCGCGAGCACGCCCGCGAGCTGCGCAGGTTCGCCGCCACTCCCGGCGCCGACCTGCACGGCCGTCCGACCAAGCGCGACCGGCGACGGATGGACCGCTTCGGCGGACTCTGAGCCCCCGTTTCCTTCGCGCGCGCAAGGAGGTGCTGCCTTCCTTCGCGCCCGCGCGCGGAACGCATCCTGCTCCGCTCACGCTGCCGAGTTCGCCGGTCCGGCGAACTTGTGCGCCCGAACTACACTCCGACTGATAGCCCGCGCCGCCAGCCGGCGACGCCGACCGCCGGAGGTCATCGGGATGCCCGTGAGTGGATTCGCTTCGATGCGCAAGCCCTTCGCCGTGCTGCTGCTCATGCTCGCCATGGCGCTCGCACTGGCGAACACGCTCCTTGCCCAGGGCAGCGCTGCCGTCCTCGTGATGCGCGTGGACGGTGCGATCGGTCCGGCGAGCGCCGACTACATCCACAGGGGGCTGACGCGTGCAGCGGCCAGCGACGCGCAACTGGTGGTGATCGAGATCGACACCCCGGGCGGGCTCGACACCTCGATGCGCACGATCATCAAGGACATCCTCGCCTCGCCGGTGCCGGTGGCGAGCTTCGTCGCCCCCGAGGGCGCGCGCGCCGCGAGCGCCGGCACCTACATCCTCTACGCCAGTCACATCGCCGCGATGGCACCGGCCACCAACCTCGGCGCCGCCACGCCGGTGGCCATCGGCATCGGCGGCGCCCAGCCGGGTCAGACCTCGCCGCGCGAGGACGCCGACCCGGGAGCCGGCGAAGCGGCCGACGCCCCCGCCTCCTCGGCCCCCGCAGGCAAGGACGACCAACAGGCAGCGGATGCCAGTGCGCCAGCCCAAGCGGGCCGCAGCGCCGAAAAGCGCCGCCCGGCAGCCGCGCCGGCCGACGCCATGGCCGCCAAGTCGATGTCCGACGCCACCGCCTACATCCGCAGCCTCGCCCAGCTGCGCGGCCGCGACGTGGACTTCGCCGAGCGCGCGGTACGCGAGGCCGCCAGCCTGTCGGCCGAGGAAGCGCTGGCCCAGGGCGTGATCGACGTGATCGCGTTCGACACCGCCGATCTGCTGAAGAAGCTCGACGGCCGCGAGCTCGCCGTGCTCGACGGCAGGCGCACGCTCGCCACCGCCGGCCTCGCCATCGAGCGCATGGAGCCCGACTGGCGCAACCGCGTGCTCGCCGCGCTCGCCAACCCGCAGCTTGCGCTGATCCTGATGATGATCGGCATCTACGGCCTGTTCTTCGAGTTCACCTCTCCCGGATTCGGCGTGCCCGGGGTGGCGGGCGCGATCTCTCTGCTGATCGCGCTCTACGCCTTCCAGCTGCTGCCGGTGAACTGGGCCGGGGTGATGCTGCTGGCGGTCGGCGCGGCACTGATGCTGGCCGAGGCCTTCCTGCCCAGCTTCGGCGTGCTCGGTGTGGGCGGCATCATCGCCTTCGTGGTCGGCGGACTGTTCCTGATGGACGCCGACGTACCCGGCTTCGGCGTCCCGCTCGCGCTCATCGTCGGCATGGCGCTGGCCAGCGCGGCGATCATCATCGCCATCGGCACCTTCGCCGCCCGCAGCCTGCGCCGCCCGGTGGTCAGCGGCAGCGAGGAGATGCTGGGCGCCGTCGGCACGGTCGAAGCTGCGGCCGAGGGCGGCGGCTGGTGGGTCGCGATCCATGGCGAGCACTGGCGCGCGCGCGACCTGCACGGCCTCGCGGCGGGCGGGCGCGTGCGCGTGACCGGCATCGACGGCCTCACGCTCGAAGTGGCGCCGCTCGACGCCGTGGGCGACCCGCCCCACCCCTCTCACCTCGACTCCGGGAGCGCACCATGATCCTCGACCTCCAGTTCGGGCTCGCCCCGCTCTTCCTGCTGCTCATCTTCCTCGTCGTCGCCTCGCTCAAGATCCTGCGCGAGTACGAACGCGGCGTGATCTTCCTGCTCGGCCGCTTCTGGCGCGTCAAGGGTCCCGGCCTGGTGATCGTGATCCCCGGCATCCAGCAGATGGTGAAGGTGGACCTGCGCGTGGTGACCATGGACGTGCCGCCGCAGGACGTGATCTCCAAGGACAACGTCTCGGTGAAGGTGAATGCGGTGGTGTATTTCCGCGTCGTCGACCCGGAGAAGGCCATCATCCAGGTCGAGAACTACCTGGTGGCGACCAGCCAGCTCGCGCAGACCACGCTGCGCGCGGTGCTCGGCAAGCACGAGCTCGACGAGATGCTGGCAGAGCGCGAGAAGCTCAACCTCGACGTGCAGCAGATCCTCGACGCCCAGACCGACGCCTGGGGCATCAAGGTCGCCAACGTGGAGATCAAGCATGTCGACCTCAACGAGAGCATGGTGCGCGCCATCGCCCGCCAGGCCGAGGCCGAGCGCGAGCGGCGCGCCAAGGTGATCCACGCCGAGGGCGAGAAGCAGGCCGCCCAGGCCCTGCTCGAGGCCGCGCAGATGCTGTCCCAGGAGCCGGCGGCCATGCAGCTGCGCTACCTGCAGACGCTGACCCAGGTGGCGGGGGACAAGAGTTCGACGCTGGTGTTTCCGGTGCCGGTGGATCTGCTGGGCAAGCTGATGGGCACAGCAGGATCCGGCAAACCGGATGTCTGACACGCACGCGCCTCGCGTCACTCCTCCAGGGGCCTGAACACCCACTCCGCGTAGCTCGCCGCACTTCCAGCCACATCCCCCAGTTCGGGGGGAAAGCCCTCGCGCCGGATCGGCGCCTGCGTCGACAGGCTATGCACCGCGAGGATCGCGTTGCCGTCGCGCTCGATGCCCCACTCCGTCGTGCCGGTCATCGGATCGCGATAGACCTTGCGCAGATGGCGGCGCGGCGTGGGCCAGCGCTTGTCCTCGACCAGCTGCGCGAGCTCGGTGGGCCGGGAGGGTGTGCCGACCGGAGTTTCGCGCGCATAGCTGGCGAGCGCGCGCGCCATCTCGACGCCGATCGCGATCAGCTCGGCTTCGCGCTCGCGCTGCGCGACCTGCTGCCACACCACCCCGGTGCGCGCTGCGAACAGGCCGAGGCCGGCGACCAGGAACAGCACCAGCAGATAAGTGTAGCCACGCTGGCCGGACCGTCCCGCCATGGCCCTACCACTCGGCAAAGGGCCGCCCGTCGCGGCCGCTGCCGCGCGCGCCGCTGCGCACGTCCCATACCCCGCTCTCGTTGGGGTCGGGCGGCGGCACCAGCTCCCAGGTCTCGGCCGATTCGGTGATCGGATCCACCGGCAGCTTGCGCAGGTAGCGCTTCTCGACCAGCTCGTTCAGCGTCGCGGGGTACTTGCCGGTGTCCGCGCGGAACTTGTCGATCGCGTCGCGCATCACCTCCAGCGACTGCATCAGCGCCTTCTCGCGCGCGACGTCCACCTGGCCGAAGTAGCGCGGCGCGGCGATGCTGAGCAGGGTGGCGATGATCGCCATCACCACCAGCAGCTCGATCAGCGTGAAGCCGCGGCGCAGGGCCGGCGCGACGGAGCGGGTCATGGACTCACCATTCCTTGTAGGGTACGCCGTTGAGCCCGGTGCGCTCCGACAGCGAGTACACGTCGTACACGTCCTGGCCCTCGCGCGGCGCCTCGGGCGGGCTGGCGTAGCTGCGCCGGCCCCAGGTGCGCTCGGCGTCCACGGTGGCATCGGTGTGCATCGGGTCGCGCGGCAGCCGGCGGAGGAAATAGATGCGGCGCCCCTCCTCGTCCTTGACGTCGGGCACGCCCTCGACCAGCACCCGCAGGTTGGGCGGGTAGCCCGAGGCCTCGGCCTTCTGCTCGATGCGCCCCTGGTCGTAGGCCGCCTTGTAGGCATCGAGCGCGTTGCGGATCTGGCGCAGCACGGTGCGCAGCTCGGACTCCTTGCTGCGCTGCGCGGCCAGCTCCGCGAGCGGCAGCACGCCGGCGGCGAGCACGCCGATGATGGCCAGGGTGACCACCAGTTCGATGAGCGTGAAGCCGCGCAATGGGCGAGTCATTGGAGAGCGCGTCACCAGGGCCGCGTCATTGGGCCAGCAACTGCACCGCCGCCGCACCCGAGGCGGGAATCGGCACCTGGCGCCCGCCGAGGTCGAAGATCAGGCCGTTGATGCGCACGTTGGCCGTGCCGGTCGCGCCCTCCTTGACCTTGAACGCGATCGGCACCGACGTCGGCAGGTTGCCCGCGGGCAGCGCGGTGCTGGCCCGTCCGCTGTCGGACGGCGCGAAACCCACCGGTTCGAGGCGCTCGACGTCGTAGTCGAACTCGACCAGCACGCCATTGTGCCCGCCCGTGCCATCGAGCTTGAGCGACAGGGTCAGCATGCCGCCGGGGGCCGCGCTTTCCGGTGCGGCCAGATCGACCACGACGCTGCCCGGATCGATCTCGGCCTCGCCCGACGGCAGCAGCGGCGTGGCCGCGGCGCTCGCCACGGCCGCCGCAGCGCCGGGCTGGCCGCTGCCGCTGACCAGCAGGCTCTGCGGCGCCATCGGCCCGATGCGCAGCGGCGGTGCGCCCACCAGGGCCTCGGTGCCGGCGGCGAGGTCGTCGCGGGTGAAGGCGGGGGCAATGACGTTGCGCACGATGCGCGGGGTGATCAGCAGCACGATCTCGGTGCGCGCCGCCTGGTCGCGTTCGGACGAGAACAGGCGGCCGAGCACCGGCAGATCGCCCAGCCCCGGCAGGCGCAGGTTGACGCCGCGCTCCTCGTCGTTGATCAGCCCGGCGAGCACCTGGGTCTCGCCATGCTTGAGGCGCAGCGTGGTCGCCGCGCTGCGGGTGCCGATCTGGTAGGCGAGCGAGCCCTCCGGCCCCGGCACCTCGCGCACGATGTTGCTGACCTCGAGCGCGACCTTGATCGCGACCTCGTCGTCCAGCGTCACGCTCGGCTGCACGTCGAGCTTGAGGCCGACGTCGAGGTAGCTGACCGAGGCCGCGACCCCGACGTTGGCGGTGGAGGTGGTGGTGAACACCGGTACCTTCTCGCCGATATGGACCTTGGCCTCGGTGCGGTTCTTGACGCGGATGCGCGGATTGGCGAGCAGGATGGTGTCGCCGTCTTCGGCGCGCAGGCGCAGCACCGCGGCGGGGTTCGACACGAAGGGCACCAGCCCGCCGGTATCGTTGAGGTTGATCACGCCCTCGCGCAGCTCGCCGACGTTCTGGCCGTCGATCGAGCCCCAGCCGATCTCCTGCGGAAACTCGAGGCCGATCTGGCGCAGCTTGTTGCGGCTGACCTCCAGCACCTCGACCTCGAGCATCACCTCCGGCTCGGCGACGTCGAGCGAGGCGATCAGGCGTTCGGCCAGGCGCATCGCCTCGGGGGTGTCCTTGATGACCAGCAGATTGAGCTTCTCGTCGATGAACACGTCGCGCGACTTCACCACCTGCTTGATCAGGTTGAGCGCCTGCTTCACGTCGGCGTTGGCGAGGTAGAAGCTGCGCGACACCAGCTCCTGGTATTCGCGCTGCTTGGCGGGCGTGGCCGGGTAGATCAGCACCGAGTTGGCGTTGAGCAGCTTGCGGTCGATCTGCTGGGTGGCGGTGAGCAGCTTGATGACCTCGTCGACCGAGGTGTCGCGCACGAAGATGCTGACCAGGGCGTCGTCGCGCACCTCGCTGTCGAACACGAAGTTGAGCCCGGCCGCACGCGACAGGGCCTCGAACACCACGCGCAGCGGCGCATCGCGGAACTGCAGGTTCACCTTCTTCGCCAGCGGCCCGGCGAGCGACTCGACCGGCGGCTGCAGCAGGCGGCGCTCGTCGAGCTCGCGCAGCAGGCGGCGGGCGCGCTGATTGGCCGGCGCCTCGGCGAGCACCGAGCGCACCAGGCGCTCGGCGTTCGCGCTGTCGCCACGCGCGTAGGCGGCCTCGGCCTCCTCCAGGCGCTGCAGGCGGCGACGCTCATCGACCAGGGTTTCGAGGCCGGTGCGCGCGCGCGCATTGGCCGGGTCGATGCTCAGCACCTCGCGGTACAGGCGCTCGGCCTGCTCGAACTGGGCGAAGGCGCGCGCACGTTCGGCCTCGTTGAGCCAGCCCTGCGCGAGCGCATCGCGGCGGGCGAGATAGCGCGCGCGCAGGTCGGCGTTGCGCGGCTCGGCGACGATGGCCTTGCCGAGGCGGCGCAGCTCGGCGACCGGATCGGCGTCTGCCGCGCTGGCATCGTGCGGCATCTCCGGCAGCGGCGTGGCACAGCCGGCGAGCAGCCCGGCCGCCAGCGCGGCCACGCCGAGCGCGCGACGCGCACGCAGGTTCTTGCTTGCGGATTTTTTCATCGTGTCAGTCCTGCCCGGTGTCGAGCACCTGCCGTTGCTGCATCGGCAGGTAGGTGAATTCGATCTGCGTCGGCGTCACGCGCTCGACACGGTAGCGGTCGCCGATGCGCTCGCGCGCACCCACCAGATGGAGTTCCTCGCCCTCCATCAGCATCACCGTGCGCCGTCCGCCGCGCTCGATGCTGCCGACGAAGGTGAAGGGCAGCGGCGGCGCGGTCGGTGCCACCACTGCCGGCGCGGTGCTGGCCCGTCCCTGCGCGGCGAGCGGCGGCTGCAGCAGGCCTGCGCCTTCCGCCGGCCACGGTTCGCGGACGATGGCGAGTTCGCCGGCGGTGGCCGGCGCCGCCGCAGCTGCGCGGGCGCCCGCCGCGGTCGCCGGCACGCGCTGGGTGCGCGGGGCCGGCGCGACCACCTCGGCGAGCTCGCCGCCCCCGCCCTCCTCCACCTGCGCGGCCCACCAGGTCGCCGCCAGCGTCAGCCCCAGCGCAGCGAGCAAGGTCCATTGCCGCGCCTTCATGCCGGTGTCCTCCGCACGAACACCAGCAGGCGCAGCTCGCCTTCGACGAAGCCGCTACCGGTGTCGTTGCGGCGCAGGCTCAGGGCCTCCAGCCCCACATGCGGCGAGGAGGCGATCAGCTCGGAGAGCCAGCCGTAAAGCACGCCGAACTCGGCCCGCACCGGCAGGCTCAGCACTACCCGCTGCAGGGGCGCGGCGGTCTCGTCGGCGATGCGGTAGTCGCTGCGTTCGATGTCCACACCGTGGGCCTCGGCCTGGACCTGGAGCGCGGACAGCAGCGCCGGCAGCTCCGCGCGCGCCGGAAAGCCGTCGTAGAAGGCGCGCAGCGTGTCGCGATCGATGCCGGTGCGCTGCGGCTGCGCCGCTTCGCCGTCGCGCAGCAGGCTGGCCCGCTCCGCGGCCAGCGCCGCCCGGCGCGCTTCGAAAGACCCTGCCGCGTGCTGGTCGATCGCCACCGCCAGTGCGAGCAGCAGCCCCCCCGCCGCCCCGGCCCAGCCGGCCCGGCGCAATGCGCGACGCAGCGCCTCGCGGATCCGTAGCGCGGTCGTCATGACGCCGGCCTCCATTGCGCGGTCAGCACGAAGCGCACCACCATCTGCGGCCCCTGGCTCACCCATTCGTGGCTGTCGATGCGCGCCTCGCGCAGCATGCCGGCGCGCTGCAGCTGCTCCAGCCAGGCGAACGCCGCCTCCACCGACTGCGCCTCGCCGACGATGCGCACGCTGCCGCGCCCGGCCTCGCCCTGGAGCTCGAGCAGCGCGACTTCCGGATGGCCGGCGCTCTCGAGATCGGCAAAGAAGGCCGCCCAGTCGGCATTGAGCGCGGCGGCCACACGCTCGGCCGGCTCGCGCTCCTCGGCGCTGACCGGCGCCGCAGCGCGCGCCGGCTGCGCCGGTCGCTCCTGGCGCAGCTCGGTGCGCAGGCGGGCGAGCAGCGCTTCGCGCTCGGCGAGGTCGCGCTCGGCCGCCCACATCTCCCAGGCGGAGAGCCCGGCGGCGAGTACGCCGACCGCCAGCAGCGCCCAGCCGAGCACGCCCGGCCGGCGCCTGCGCGGCGGAGCGAAATCCAGATCGACCGTGGCGGGGGCGTTGGAAAGCAGCTTCATGCCCCACCCCCCGGCTCGTGGCCCACATCCCGTCCCGTCACCTCGCCCCGCTGCCAGCCCGCGGGCACGGCGCCATGGTAGCCGGCGGCGTGGATCACCCCGCCGGGCTCGGCATGCCCGCCCGCATTCGCGCCCGGCGCGCCCGCAATCCCGGCTTCGCGCCCCCAGGCTTCGAGCATCAGGCGCAAGGCGCCACTACCGTCGTCGCGCACCGACTGACTGCGGATCCCGCGCCAGGCGCCACTGCGCCACAGGCCGACGGTCAGCCGCCCCTCTTGCAGCACCGCAAGCGCCGCCGCCACGCCGTCCGCCTCGCCGAAGCGCGAACGCAGACGATTGTAGGTAGCGACGAAATCCGCCTCGATGCCCGCCAGCCTGTAGCCGTGGCGGTCAGCGAAGGCTTGCGCCGCGGCAACCACGGCGGCGGGCGCGGCGCAGCCGAGCGCGGGCAGATCGTGCGCGTCGCGGTCGACCTGCATCACCCATTCGGGCGCTTCGACGCCATGCACCTCGGCGAAGCGATGGGCGAGGAAGGCGGCGCGCTCGCCGGCGGTACGCAGGCCCGGCGGCCAGCTCACGACCAGGTAGCGCAGCCAGGCGTCTCCGATGCGCACCCGCAGCGGCCGTCCGCGTCCGGCCGCCGGCGGCTGCAGCGCATCTAGCGCCGCCGCCGGCGTGCCGCCGTCGAGCACACGGCGCGACCTGCCGTCCGCGCCGTCGAGTACCCAGGCCTCGCGTTCGAGCCTCAGCAGGGTCTCAGCCGTGGAGCGTGACACGGTTCAGTTCCTCCAGCGTGGTCTCGCCCGCGGCAACCAGTTCGATCACCGCTGCGCGCAGGTTGCGGAAACCGCGCCGCGATGCGGCCTCGCGCACGGCCCGGGCGGGCGCGCGGGCGAGGATCAGCTCGCGCACCTCGTCGTCGAGCAGCAGCACCTCGGCCACCGCGCGCCGGCCGCGGTAGCCGGAGCCGCGGCAGTGGCCGCAGCCGTGGCCGGCGCGGAAGCGGAAAGCGGACACGTCGCCCAGGCCGGAATCGGCCACCAGCGTGCGATCGGGCACGATGTCCTCGCTGCAGTGCGGGCAGTTGATGCGCACCAGGCGCTGGGCAACCACGCCGTTGAGCGCGGCGACCAGGTTGTAGGGGTCGATGCCCATGTGCATGAAGCGGCCGATGACATCGAACACGTTGTTGGCGTGCACCGTGGTGTAGACGAGGTGGCCGGTGAGCGCGGCCTGGATCGCGATCTCGGCGGTCTCGCCGTCACGGATCTCCCCCACCATGATGCGGTCGGGGTCGTGGCGCAGGATGGAGCGCAGGCCGCGCGCGAAGGTGAGGCCCTTCTTCTCGTTCACCGGGATCTGCAGCACGCCGGCGAGCTGGTACTCCACCGGGTCCTCGATGGTGATGACCTTGTCCGTGCCGCGGTTGGTCTCGCCCAGCACCGCGTACAGCGTGGTGGTCTTGCCGCTGCCGGTGGGGCCGGTGACGAGCAGCATGCCGTAGGGCTCGTTGGCGAGGCGGCGCAGCACGCGCCGCGCCTCGGCGTCGAAGCCGAGCACCTCCAGGCTGAGCCCGCTCATCTCGCGACTCAGGTGCTCCTTGTCGAGCACGCGCAGCACCGCGTCCTCACCGTGGATGCTGGGCATGATGGAGACGCGGAAGTCGATCTCGCGCCCGCCCGCCTGAGCCTTGAAGCGGCCGTCCTGCGGCACGCGGCGCTCGGCGATGTCGAGCTCGGCCATCACCTTCAGGCGCGAGATCGCCTGTTCGGCCAGGTCGGGCGCCGACACCGTACCGACCCGCGACAGCACGCCGTCGATGCGGTACTTGATGACCAGGCCGCCGGGCTGGGACTCGAGATGGATGTCGCTCGCGCCCTGCTTGAGCGCGTCGTACAGCGTGGAATTGACCAGCTTGACCACCGGACTCGCGCCGGCGGTGATGCGCTGCAGCGAGAGGTCCTCGACCTCGCCGCCACCGGTACTGCCCTGGCGCTCCTCGTCCAGGCCGGCGGCACGCCGCACCTGGTCCTCGTGGCGGGCGAGGCAGGCGGAGAGGTCGTCGCGGTCGGCGATCGCCAGCTCGAAGGGCTCGATCAGGCGCGCGGCGAGACCGTCGAGCAGGTCGTTGTCGAAGGGGTTGGCGAGCACCAGCACCAGGCCGCCGGCCTCGTCGCGCAGGGCAACGCACTCGTGGCGGACCGCGGTCTCGAAGCCCACCGCGGCGAAGTCGGGCGTGCGCCCCATCAGCGTGGCGTGGCCGAGCACCGGCAGGCCGCAGGTGGCGGCGATGCGGGCGAGGCGTGCGTCGGCGTCGGGGACCTGCTCGGCGAGCGCGTCCAGCAGGCGGCTGCCGGCGGCGCGCGCAGCGGCCAGTTCCGCGCTCGAGAACGGCCGCGCCGGCGCGAGCGCGGGCTCGTGACGGATGTCGGGCACGGCGCTCATCCGATGCTCTCCGCAAGCTGGAAGATGGGCAGGTACATCAGCACCACGATCAGGCCGATCGCGCCGCCGATCACCAGCATCAGCACCGGGCCGAACAGGCGGGTCAGCCACTCGATCTCGCGCGCGGTGTCTTCCTCGTGGAATTCCGCCGAGCGGGTGAGCATCTCGCCGAGGTTTCCGGCGCGCTCGCCGACCGCGAGCATGCGCTGCGCGACCGGGGTCGCCAGTCCGCAGGCGGCGAGCGTGGCGGTGAAGGGCTGGCCCTCGCGCACGCGCTCGATCGCCAGCTCCAGGCTGGCGCGCAGCGTCGGCGACAGCAGGCCGGACACCATGCGCAGCGCGGCCACCGCCGGAATGCCGCCCGACAGCAGCATGCCCAGCGTGCGGTAGAAGCGCGCGAGCTCGAAGGCGCGCAAGCGCTCGCCGATGCCCGGCGTGCGCCAGGCCTGGCGTCCTACCGCCGCCCACACCGCCTCGCTGCGCGCGGCCAGCACCAGCGCGGCGATCAGCGCCAGCAGCACGCCGCCCATCGCCAGCGCATGGGCCTCGACCAGCCGCCCCCAGTCGAGCAGCAGTCGCGACAGCCACGGCAGGTCGCTGCCGACGTCCTCGTAGATGTGGGAGAAGCGCGGCACCACGTAGCCGAGCAGGAACAGGACCACCAGCCCGCCGACGCCGATCAGCAGCGCGGGGTAGATCGCCGCGCTGACCAGCTTGCTGCGCAGGCTGTCGACCTGCTGCTGGTAGGCGACGTAGCGCTCGAGCGCGCGCTCGAGGTCGCTGGTGCGCTCGGCGGCGCGGATCATCGCGACGTAGAGGTCGGGAAAGGCCTGCGGGGCGCGTTCCAGCGCGCGCGACAGCGGCTGGCCCTCGCGCAGCGCGGAAACCAGATCGGACAGCACGCCGCGCACCGGACCGCGCGTCTCCTTCTCGGACAGCGCGGTAACCGCCTCGGCGAGCGGGATGCCGGCGCGCAGCAGGGCGAGCAGTTCCTGATTGAACAGCAGCAGCGGGAAGCGCGCACGGCCGCCGCCGCGACCCGCGCATGCGAGCGACAGCACGACCAGCCCGCGGGCGGCGGCGAGCGCACGCGCCTCGGCTTCCGAAGGCGCGTCGAGCTCGGTATCGACGACCCGCGCGTCGGACCCGACCGCCTTCACCCGGTAGCGCATGAGCGGCTCACCTCACCAGTTGGCGATGTCGGCGTCGGTGCCTTCCCCGCCGGGCTGGCCATCCGCACCGTAGGAGAAGATGTCGTATTCGCCATGTTCGCCGGGGTGGCGGTAGCGATAGGGGTTGCCCCAGGGGTCGGCGGGCACCGCCTTGCGCAGATAGGGCCCCTGCCAGCGCGACTCGCCGGCGGGCGCGGCCATCAGCGCCTGCAGCCCCTGCTCGGACGACGGATAGCGCCCGAGGTCGAGGCGGTACTGGTCCAGGCCCTTCTCGAAGGCGTCGATCTGCGCCTTCGCGGTATTCACCTCGGACTTGCCGATCTGGGAAAAGAAGCGCGGGCCGACATAGCCGGCCAGCAGGCCGATGATGACCATCACCACCAGCAGTTCGAGCAGGGTAAAACCGCGTTGCCTCATGATCCTTTCTTCCTGAACAGGCGCCTGGCCGGCAGCCGGCGCACGAGGGTGCGCCAGGGCGTGCAAGGGGACGACCGGGGCCACGACACCGCTCAAGTCTGCCACAGGCTTTGTGAATGTTTCGATCACGAGACAGTCGTTTTCCCGTCACCTCGCTGAAATATAGACCCGGGAGCCTCAGCCCAGCACCAGCGCGAGCGCGATCGGCAGGAATACCACCGCGGCGACGTTGCCGATCAGCACCATCGAGGCGACCTTGTCGGGCTCCTGATGGTAGCGCTCGGCGAACATGTAATTGAGCACCGCCGGCGGCAGCGCACCGAAGACGAGCACCAGCGCCTGCTCGCGCGGCGGCAGATCGATCAGCCACATCGCCACCCACGCCAGCGTCATGCCGACCAGCGGGCGCGCGACCGCGCCCAGCACGCCGACACCGACCGCGGTGATGCGCGAGTCCGCCAGGCGCACGCCGAGACCGAACAGCATCAGCGGGATGGAGATCTCGCCCAGCATGCGGATCGCGGTCAGCAGCGGCGGCCAGACCTCGAACTGAGTCAGGCTCACCGTCAGGCCGGCCAGGGTGGCGAGCACCGATGGCACCTTCCAGATCGTCAGCAGGCGCACGCGGTGATCCAGCAGCCAGGCGCCGAAGGAGAAGTGGATCAGGTTCGACACCATGAACAACACCACCATGGGAGCGAGCGCCACCTCCCCGAAGGCCAGCACGGCGAGCGGCAGGCCGAGGTTGCCGCAGTTGTTGAACATCAGCGGCGGCACCAGGGTCTTGGGCGCGAGGCCGGTCGCACGCGCGAGCGCCCAGCCCGCCAGCCCGGAGCCGATCACGCCGAGGGCGCCCGCCGCAATCAGCGGCAGGTAGGCGCCGACGTCGAAGGCCTTGTTGGCGAGCGCGGCGAACACCAGCGCCGGCACGAACACGTCCATGTTGAGCTTGTTGGCGTGCGCGAGGTCCGGCTTCATGCGCCGGCCGACGAAGAAGCCGAGTGCGGTGATGGAAAAGAGCGGGAAGAGGATTTCGACGATGCGGATCAGCATGTGGGCTGCTCAGGTTCTGGACCTGTCTGGGAGCCCCGGGGAGCGGGGCCGGAAGCATTCGCGGGCAAGCCCGCTCCCGCGGCGAGAGCAGCCGTCTTCGCCGATGGGAGCGGGCTTGCCCGCGAACAGGACTGCGGCAGGATCAAAGCACGTAACGCGCCAGATCCTCGCGCTGCGCCAGCATGTCGAGGCGCGAATCGACGTAGGCGGCGTCGACCACCACGGTCTGCGTCGCGCTGCTGCGGCCGGCCGCGAAGGACACCTCCTCGAGCAGTTTCTCCATCACCGTGTACAGGCGGCGGGCACCGATGTTCTCGGTCTTCTCGTTGACCTGGTAGGCGATCTCGGCGAGGCGACGGATGCCGTCGGCGGTGAATTCGAGCTTCACGCCATCGGTGGCGAGCAGGGCCTCGTACTGGCGGGTCAGGCAGGCGTCGGTACTGGTCAGGATGCGTGCGAAGTCCTCCACCGACAGCGACTCGAGCTCGACGCGGATCGGAAAGCGGCCCTGCAGCTCGGGAATGAGATCGGACGGCTTGGACAGGTGGAAGGCACCACTGGCGATGAACAGGATGTGATCGGTCTTGATCATGCCGTACTTGGTGGAGATCGTCGTGCCCTCGACCAGCGGCAGCAGGTCGCGCTGCACGCCCTGGCGGGACACGTCGGCGCCGCCCACGTCGCTGCGCGCGGCGATCTTGTCCACCTCGTCGAGGAACACGATGCCGTTCTGCTCGACCGCACGCACGGCTTCGAGCTTGACCTCCTCGTCGTTGATCAGGCGCACAGCCTCCTCGTCGGCGAGCAGCTTCAGCGCCTCGCGGATCTGCAGCTTGCGCTGCTTCTTCTTGCCACCGCCGAGGTTCTGGAACATGCCCTGGATCTGCTGGGTCAGTTCCTCCATCCCCGGCGGGGCGAAGATCTCGGCCTGCATCGACGGCGCGGCGACCTCGATCTCGATCTCCTTGTCGTCGAGCTCGCCCTCGCGCAGCTTCTTGCGGAATTTCTGCCGGGTGGCGGAATCCTGCGCCGGCTCGGGTTCGGCGTTGAAGCCCACCGGCCGCGCCGGCGGCAGCAGGGCGTCGAGCACACGGTCCTCGGCGGCGTCGAGCGCACGGTCGCGCACCGACTTCATCGCGCGCTCGCGGCCGTCCTTGATCGCGATCTCCATCAGGTCGCGGATGATGGTGTCCACGTCGCGGCCGACATAGCCGACCTCGGTGAACTTGGTCGCCTCGATCTTGATGAAGGGCGCGTTGGCCAGGCGCGCCAGGCGGCGCGCGATCTCGGTCTTGCCGACGCCGGTGGGGCCGATCATCAGGATGTTCTTGGGCGTGATCTCGCTGCGCAGCGGCTCCTCGACCTGGGCGCGGCGCCAGCGGTTGCGCAGCGCGATCGCGACCGCCTTCTTGGCCTTGTCCTGGCCGACGATGTGCTTGTCGAGTTCGGAGACGATCTCCGGCGGGGTCATCTGGGTCATGCGTTCGGCCTCAGTCCAGCACTTCGATGGTGTGGTGGTGATTGGTGTAGATGCACAGGTCGCCGGCGATGCCGAGCGCCTTGGACACGATGTCCCTGGGCTCGAGCTCGGTGTTCTCGAGCAGCGCACGCGCCGCGGCCTGGGCATAGGCGCCGCCACTGCCGATGGCGACGATGCCCTGCTCGGGCTCGAGCACGTCGCCGTTGCCGGTGATCACCAGCGAGTGTTCGCGGTCGGCCACCGCCAGCATGGCCTCCAGCCGGCGCAGCATGCGGTCGGTGCGCCAGTCCTTGGCGAGCTCGACCGCGCTGCGCAGCAGGTTGCCCTGGTGCTTGTCGAGCTTGGCCTCGAAGCGCTCGAACAGGGTGAAGGCGTCGGCCGTGCCGCCGGCGAAACCGGCGAGGATCTGGCCGTTGTACAGCGTGCGCACCTTGCGCGCCGAGGCCTTGATGACGATGTTGCCCAGGGTGACCTGGCCGTCCCCGCCGAGGGCGACGCGGTTGCCGCGCCGCACCGACAGGATGGTGGTGCCGCGATATTGTTCCATTGCTCTTCTCCGCCCGCGGCCGCGCCGGGGCTGATCGATTGTTCAGGGACGCAGGGTGACGTGGGCGACCTGGTCCACGCTCATGACGCGCAGCAGGCCCGCCACCATGGCGTTGACGTTGACGAAGCTCACGAGTTTACCCTGAGCCTGCAAGGTGACGAGAATGTTGAACAGGGTGCCGGCGCAGACGAAGTCGATCCGCCGCAGGCGGGCGCAGTCGATGCGCAGCTCGCGGCGGTCCGCAGCGAAGGCGGCGAGGCGCTTCAAGGTCTCGTTGCCCGCGCCGGTCAGCTCGCCCTCGAACACGAACCCGTCCGCATCGGCCTGCGCCACCGGGACGGCCGCTGCGGCCACGCAGGCCGGCGGCAGGCCGACGCGACACTCCCAGGACGGCGGCGACTCCTCGAAGGTCACCGCGTAGTCGACCGCGAGATCCTCGAAACGCGCCTGATCGCCCGCATACTGCAAGAGTTCGAGCAGCATCAGCCAGGTGTCGCGCTCCTCGGCACGTCCCGGCACCAGTCGCCCGGCGAGCACCTCGGCGAGCGCCTGCACGTTGAGCAGGGCGACGCCGATCCGCTCCGCCGCGAGCTCGGCGAGCAGCCGGCGCCAGACGCCGCAGCCGGCGTCGTCCACCCCGCGCACCTTGCCGACGTCGATGCGCACGCCGCCGCTGCGCCGGGCGATGGCGGCGATCTGCTCGAACTGTTTCGCAGCCGCGGCGGACAATTGCCCGTTGAGATTGACCAGGGGAGGCAGGGCCGATTTCGCCCTGCCCGCCTCCGGCGACAGATCCTCCCAGGGCGGCGGCGAACGCTCGAAGCGCCTGGCGTAGTCGAGCACCCGGGCCTCGAAGCGCTGCCGATGGCCACCCAGGCGGTACAGGTCCAGCAGCATCAGCCAGGCGCTCTCGCCCACCGTGCCGCCCTCGGTCGGCACCGCCGCCTCGAGCAGGGCGAGCGCCTCGCCGTCGTTGCCATTGGCGTACAGCACCGCGGCCTCCTCGAAGGCCGCGCCGATGCCGGCGCCGCATTCCTGGACCTCGACCTGGCCGGCCTCGTGCGCCAGTCCCCTATCGTGGTCCGACCCAGTGAAATCCAGCCCCGACAACTCCGTCGGCGGCGGCCCGTCACCTGCAGCCGCACGCTCTTCAGGCGCTGCCGCGGGCCTGGGCGGAGCAGACTTCCTGCCGAAGAAAGGGAGCGCCACGTTCCTGTTCCCGCGTATCCGGCGCGCCGCACGAACCAGCCCGGGGCACGGGCCCCGGGGGCGACGCCGGGAAGAATAACATTTCGATAAAACTGCTTTTGCGACAAGCGCTAAGCGGCGATCGTGAAAGCAGTCATCACCATTTGCAACAGACGTGCACCGAGCCTGAATGCTCGGCTAGAATGTTGCGATGCAACCGAGAATCGAGCGCAACAATGCCCGTGCATGCGACATGCCGGCATCGTCGCAACCATTCGTCCTGCCGGCCCGAGTCTATTACGAAGATACCGACGCCGGGGGAGTGGTTTACTACGCAAACTACCTCAAATTCTGCGAGCGTGCGCGTACCGAGTGGCTCAGGACGCTCGGCGTGAGCCAGCAGGCGCTGCTCGAGGAGCAGGGACTGGGTTTCGTCGTGCGTTCGCTCGAGGCCGATTATCTCGCCTCGGCACGCCTCGACGACGCGCTCGAGGTCGTGACCCGCGTTGCCATGCTGCGCCGCGCCAGCATCCTGTTCGAGCAGCAGGTCATGCGCGGCCAAGAACGAATATTCACCGTCCGGGTCCTCCTTGCCAGCGTCGACCTGCGCCGGCAGAAACCCGTCGCCATTCCGGCTTCACTGCACGCCCTCCTCGAAAGCACAGCATGACCGTCACCCACGACCTCTCCATCCTCAGCCTGATCTCCCAGGCGAGCGTCCTCGTCCAGCTCGTCATGGCCCTGCTGGCCACCCTGTCGCTCGTCTCGTGGTACTGGATCTTCCGCAAGTCCTTCCAGATCCGCCAGGCGCGCACCGAGACCGACAACTTCGAGCGCGACTTCTGGAGCGGCGGCGACCTCAACACGCTGTACGAATCCGCCAGCCGCCACCAGGCCGAGGGCATGGAGCGCATCTTCGAGGCCGGCTACCGCGAGTTCACCAAGTTGCGCGCCAAGGGCCACGACCACGGCGCCACGCTCGACGGCGCCCGCCGCGCGATGCGCGCGACGCACCAGCGCGAGATCGACGACCTCGAAGCCCACCTCGCCTTCCTCGCCTCGGTCGGCTCGGTGTCGCCCTACATCGGCCTGCTCGGCACCGTGTGGGGGATCATGAACTCCTTCCGCGGCCTGTCCAGCGTCGGCGCCGCCACCCTCGCCCAGGTCGCGCCCGGCATCGCCGAGGCCCTGGTCGCCACCGCGATCGGCCTGTTCGCAGCAATCCCGGCGGTCGTCGCCTACAACCGCTTCGCGCACGACATCGACCGCCTCGGCATCCGCTTCGAGAGCTTCATGGAAGAGTTCTCCAACATCCTGCAGCGCAACCTGCGCTGACGCGGACGGAGACCGACCGATGCGCCAACGCCGTCTCATGAACCAGATCAACGTCGTGCCCTACATCGACGTGATGCTGGTGCTGCTGGTGATCTTCATGGTCACCGCGCCGATGATCCAGCAGGGCACCATCAACATCCCGTCCGCGGGCGCCGGCACTCCGCCGCCGCAGGCGGAGGCGATCTTCATCGAGGTCAAGGCCGACGGCGCGCTCGCCCTGCGCCCGAGCACCAGCGGCAGCCCCCGTGCGATCCGCAAGGACCAGCTCGGCATCGCGCTGCAGGACGCGCTCGCCAAGAATCCCGAGCAGGCCTTCCTGGTCGCGGCCGACAGCAAGCTGGACTACCAGAAGGTCATCGACGTGCTCGAAGTCGCACGCGGCGCGGGCGTGCGCAAGATCAGCCTCGTCACCCAGAGCGCGACGACCCAGAAATGAGGGCACGCGCAGCACAGCCCCGCCGCGAGGCGCCGGGCAAGTGGCAATCCCTGGGTCTGACCGTCGCGGTCCACCTGGGGCTTTTCCTGTTCCTGTTCTTCGGGATTCGCTGGCAGAGTCCGCCGCCCGCGGCGCTGGAGGTGGGCCTGGCCGCCGTGCCCGCGCGCTCGGGCGCCCCCGTCGCACGTCCGCAACCCGCGCCGACGCCGCCAAAGCCGGAGCCGCAACCCGAACCCAAGCCCGAGCCGAAACCGGAGCCCAAGCCCGAACCCAAGCCTGAGCCCAAAGCGGAGCCGCCCAAGCCGGCGCCCGCCCCGGTACCCAAGCCCGAGATCGCCACCAAGGCCCCCGAGAAGAAACCGGAGCCGCCGAAGCCCGCGCCCAAGCCGGAGCCGAAACCGGAGCCCAAGCCCGAGCCGAAACCGCAGCCCAAACCCGAACCGAAGCCGGAACCCAAACCCCAGCCCAAGCCAGAGCCCAAGCCGCAGCCGAAACCCGAACCCAAGCCGGTTCCGGATCCGACCGCGCAGCGTCTGGAACAGGAACTCCAGCGCGCGGAACAGGCACGCCTGGCCAGCCTGATGCAGCAGGAAGGCGCGCGTGCGGCCGCCCAGGGTGCGGCGCGCCAGGGCGCCCCCGGCGGGGACATCGACAAGTACCGCGCGGCGATCGCCGCCAAGGTGCGCGGCAACCTGCTGCGTCCGCCCGGCCTCACCGGCAACCCGGAGGCGATCTTCGAGGTCGACCAGCTGCCCAGCGGCGAGGTGCTCAACGTCCGCCTCAAGCGCTCGTCGGGCGTGCCGGCGCTGGACGAGGCGATCGAGCGTGCGATCCGACGCTCGAGCCCGCTGCCGCTGCCGGAAAACCGCAACCAGTTCCAGCGCACGCTGGAACTGAAATTCCGTCCGCTGGCGGACGAGTGAGTCCGTCATGTCTATAATCCGCGGCTGGAGAAAATCCCGCATGATCAAGAGCCTCTACACCTTCCGCCTCTTTCTCGCCGGCCTGCTCGCCAGCCTGGCGCTGAGCGCGCACGCCCAGCTGTCGATCGAGATCACCGGCGCGGGCGCCTCGCGCTTCCCGGTCATCATCCCGATCTTCGAGAACGAGGGTCGCCTGCCGCAGAGCGTGACCGACGTCGTGCGCGCCGATCTCGAGCGCAGCGGCCTGTTCACGCTGATCGACACCGGCCCGCTGCCGATGCCCGAGTCGGTGATGCCGGATCTTGCCGGCGTGCGCGCCCGCGGTGCCGACGCGGTGCTGACCGGCAGCCTGATCCCGATGGGCGACGGTCGCTACGAGGCGCGCTTCCGCCTGTTCGACGCGCAGAAGCAGCAGGAGCTCGGCGCCATGGCGCTGCCGATGAGCCCGGCGCAGAACCGCCTGGTCGGCCACCGCATCGCCGACTTCGTGTACGAGAAGCTCACCGGCCTGCCCGGCTACTTCGCCACCCGCGTCGCCTACGTGATCAAGTCCGGCACGAACTTCGAGCTCCAGGTCGCCGACGCCGACGGCATGAACGCCGCCACCGCGCTGCGCTCGCGCGAGCCGATCATCTCGCCGGCGTGGTCGCCCGACGGCCAGCGCCTCGCCTACGTGTCCTTCGAGCAGAAGAAGCCGATCATCTACGTGCACACGCTGGCCACCGGCCAGCGCCGCGTGGTGGCCAACTTCAAGGGCTCGAACTCGGCCCCGGCGTGGTCGCCCGACGGCAGCCAGCTCGCGGTCGTGCTGACCAAGGACGGCCTGTCCCAGCTCTACGTGGTCGGCGCCGACGGCTCCGGCGTGCGCCGCCTGGCCCAGTCCTCCGGCATCGACACCGAGCCCTTCTGGGGCGCGGACGGCCGCATCTACTTCACCTCCGATCGCGGCGGCAGTCCGCAGATCTATCGCATTCCTGCCAGTGGCGGCGGCGCCGAGCGCGTGACCTACGACGGCAACTACAACGTTTCGCCGCGACTCTCGTTCGACGGCAAGCTGCTCGCCTTCATCACCCGCAATGCCGGCCGCTTCCAGGTCGCCGTGCAGGACCTGGCCACGCGGCAGACCACCATCCTCACCGATTCGGCACGCGACGAATCGCCCAGCTTCGCCCCCAACGGCCGCATGATCCTCTACGCCACCGACAGCGGTGGCCGCGGCGTGCTGTCGGCGGTGTCGACGGACGGGCGCATCCGCCAGCGGCTGACGGTGCAGGCCGCCGATGTCCGCGAACCCGCCTGGGGTCCGCAGATCCGGTAATCCAAGAAGC
This sequence comes from Thauera sp. GDN1, assembly GCF_029223545.1. NCBI lineage: Bacteria > Pseudomonadati > Pseudomonadota > Betaproteobacteria > Rhodocyclales > Zoogloeaceae > Thauera > Thauera sp. GDN1. The sequence goes on from NZ_CP097870.1 coordinate 3,442,149, forward strand.
GGCACCCAAGCCGCACATTCCTTTCTGCTGTCTTTCAACACAAGTACTGGAGCAATACCCATGAAGAAACTCGTCCTCCCGGCCCTGCTGGCCCTGACCCTGGCTGCCTGCTCGAGCACCGGCCCCGAAACCGCCGGCACCTCGGTCGAGGACCGTGGCGCGGGCGTCGCCACCGTGACCGCCGGCAGCGCCAGCGGCAGCGGCATCGCGGCCCTGACCGACCCGAACAACATCCTGTCGAAGCGCAGCGTGTTCTTCGACTTCGACAGCTTCGTCATCAAGCCCGAAGCCCGTCCGCTGATCGAAGCCCACGCCCGCTTCCTGGTGCAGAACCCGCAGATGAAGATGCTCGTCCAGGGCAACACCGACGAGCGCGGCAGCCGCGAGTACAACCTGGCGCTGGGCCAGAAGCGTGCCGACGTCGTCAAGCAGGCCCTGATGCTGCTGGGCGCCAAGGAAGCGCAGATCGAGTCCGTCAGCCTGGGCGAAGAGAAGCCGCGCTGCGACGACCGTACCGAGACCTGCTACGCCGAGAACCGTCGCGGCGACATGCTGTACTCGGGCGAGTTCTAAGAGAGTTCCGTCATGAAACGCCTTCTGCCGCTCGCCGCAGTGTTTGCCCTCGCCCCGGCCGCGCCGGTGCACGCCCAGCTGTTCGGGGGTGATACCGAGGCCCGCAACCAGATCATCCAGCTCCGGCAGGATGTCCAGGGCCAGATCGAGACCACCAGCCGCGGCCAGCTCGAGCTCGCCATGCAGAACGAACAGATGCGTGCCGAAGTGGCCCGCCTGCGTGGCCAGATCGAGCTGCTGATGAACGAGGTGGAAACGCTCAAGCAGCGGCAGAAGGATTTCTACGTCGATCTGGACGCGCGTCTGCGCCAGATCGAGACCGGCGGCAGCGCCGCGGCCCCGGCGAACGGGACCGCGGCGCCGGCCGGCGGCGCCGATCCGGCAGCCGAGTCGGCCGACTACGAGGCCGCACTGACCCTGCTCAAGAACGGCAAGAGCAAGGAGGCGCTCGCCGCCTTCGACAGCTTCACCAAACGCTACCCTGCCGGCAACTTCACCGCCGGCGCCCACTTCTGGGCGGGCAATGCCGCAATGCAGGCCAAGGACGTCGCCAGCGCCGGCCGCCACTTCAAGACCGTGCTCGACAAGTGGCCGAACGAGAACGTCGCACCCGACGCCATGCTCGGCCTCGCCAACAGCCAGCAGGCCATGGGCGACGCCACCGGTGCGCGCAACACGCTGAAGTCGCTGACCGAACGCTACCCGCAGAGCAACGCCGCACAGGTCGCCCGCCAGCGCCTGGCCACGCGCTGAGGCCATGCCGGGCGTGGATACCGGGACGGCCGCGGCCGTCCGCCTTCGCATCACCGAAATCTTCGCCTCGGTGCAGGGCGAGTCGAGCCGGGTGGGCCTGCCCACGGTCTTCGTCCGCCTCACCGGCTGCCCGCTGCGCTGCACCTGGTGCGACACCGCCTACGCCTTCACCGGCGGCAGCCAGCGCACGCTCGACGACATCCTCGCCGAAGTCGCCCGCCACGGCCTGCGCCACGTGTGCGTGACCGGCGGCGAGCCGCTCGCGCAGAAGGGCTGCCTGGCACTGCTCGGTGCGCTGTGCGACGCCGGCTACGACGTCTCGCTCGAGACCAGCGGCGCACTCGACATCGCCGAAGTCGATCCACGCGTGGCGCGCATCATGGACCTCAAGGCCCCCGGCTCGGGCGAGGTCGCGAAGAACCGCTACGAGAACATCCCGCTGCTGCGCGCCCACGACGAAGTGAAGATCGTGCTCGCCGACGCCGCGGACTACGATTGGGCGAAGCAGCAGCTCGCCGAGCACCGCATCGCCGAACGCTGCAGCGTGCTGCTGTCGCCGGTCGCCGGCGCACTGGACCCGGCCGCGCTGGCCGAATGGATCGTGCGCGACCGCCTGCCGGTGCGCTTCCAGCTCCAGCTCCACAAGATCCTGTGGAACGACGCGCGCGGGCGCTAGCCTTGCGCGCGCAGCACCCGACGCCGAGCCCCGCCCGCCCGCGCCGGCCCGGCCTCCCCCGATGGATACTGCCGACATGAACACCCCACCCCGCGCCGTCGTCCTCCTTTCCGGCGGCCTCGACTCCGCCACCTGTCTCGCGATCGCCCGCGACATGGGCTTCGAAACCTACGCGCTGTCGGTCGCCTACGGCCAGCGCCACGCCGCCGAGCTCGACGCGTCCACCCGCGTCGCCGCGGCCCTGGGGGCGAAGGAGCACCGCACCGCCAGCGTCAATCTCGGCCAGTTCGGCGGCTCCGCGCTCACCGACCCCGGCATCGCGGTGCCGATGGACGAGGACGCGGGCGGCATCCCGGTCACCTACGTGCCGGCGCGCAACACCGTGATGCTGTCGATCGCGCTGGCCTGGGCCGAGGTGCTGGGCGCCAACGACATCTTCGTCGGCGTCAATGCGGTCGACTACTCCGGCTATCCCGACTGCCGACCCGCGTTCATCGCGGCCTTCGAGCACATGGCCAACCTGGCCACCAAGGCCGGCGTCGAGGGCGCCCGGCTGCGCATCCACGCGCCGCTGATCGACCTCTCCAAGGCCGACATCATTCGCCGCGGCGTGGCGCTCGGCGTGGACTACGGCATCACCGTCACCTGCTACCAGGCCGACGACGCCGGCCGCGCCTGCGGCCGCTGCGAGGCCTGCCGCCTGCGCGCCGCCGGCTTCGCCGCCGCCGGCGTGCCCGACCCCACGCCTTACCAGCCGCAATCCGCCTGAGGGCCGGTCCGGCCTTTCCGGTTAAACTTCCGCCTCCCGCAGCTTTCCGGTCCGCATCATGGAACAAACCCTGGTCTCCGCCTCGACCATCGTCTGGCTCGCCTTCACCATCGGCGCCGTGTTCGGCGTGGTCGCCCACCGCACCAACTTCTGCACCATGGGCGCGGTGTCCGACATCGTGAACATGGGCGACTGGAGCCGCATGCGGATGTGGGCGCTCGCGATCGCGGTCGCCATCCTCGGCACCGGCGCGCTGCAGTGGCTGGGGCTTCTCGACGTGTCCAAGACGCTGTACACCGGCAGCCGCCTGACCTGGCTGGGGCACCTGCTCGGCGGCGCGTGCTTCGGCGTCGGCATGACGCTGGCCTCGGGCTGCGGCAGCAAGACCCTGATCCGCATCGGCGGCGGCAACCTGAAGTCGATCGTGGTCTTCGTATTCCTCGCCATCGGCGCCTCCATGACGATCCGCGGGCTGTTCGGCGTATGGCGGGTCAATCTGATCGAGCCCTTCTCCACCCAACTGCCGCATGGCCAGGACATCCCCGCCTTCCTCGCCGCCGCCGGGCTCGAGCCCACGACCGCGCTGCTGCTCGTCAGCGCGGTGATCGGCGGTGGCCTGCTGCTGTGGTCGCTGGCGAGCCGCGAGGCCTGGCGCGCCGACGTGCTGCTCGGCGGCATCGTGGTGGGCGCCACCGTGGTCGCCGGCTGGTACGTCTCCGGGCACATCGGCTACGTCGCCGAGCACCCCGAGACCCTGGAGGAAGCGTTCATCGCAACCAACAGCGGCCGCGCCGAATCGCTGACCTTCGTCGCCCCGCTCGCGTACACGCTCGAGCTGCTGCTGCTGTGGAGCGACACCAGCCGCGTCGTCACCTTCGGCATCGCCAGTGCGCTGGGCGTCATCGCCGGCGCCGCCGCGCATGCGCTGCTCACCCGCGGCTTCCGCATCGAGGGCTTCCGTGACTCGGGCGATCTCGTTCGCCACATGGTCGGCGGCCTGCTGATGGGCTTCGGCGGCGTCACCGCGCTCGGCTGCACCATCGGCCAGGGCATCACCGGACTGTCGACGCTGGCAGTCGGCTCGGTGCTGACCACGGCCGCCATCATCGCCGGCTCGGCGGTCACGCTGAAGATCCAGTACTGGTTGCTGATGCGCGAAGCCTGAAGCGCTGCGCGGCGCCGGCATTTTCTGCGGTTGCGCGCTTGACGCATTTCGGCACGGGAATTTATAATTCGGCCTCGTTTTTCGGGTCGTTAGCTCAGCTGGTAGAGCAGCGGACTTTTAATCCGTTGGTCGCAGGTTCGAATCCCGCACGGCCTACCAAGAAAACAGGAAAATGCCTCGGCTTCGGTCGAGGCATTTTCTTTTCCGCTGCCGGCAAGGCTTTGCAACATGTTCGCGGCTGCCGCGCATGGACCGGGGGCGGGTTTTCCGGTATAGTTTCCGTTGAAATTTTTCCCGGATCGGAATGTACGCGTTTAATCCGGGACGCGGCAGATACTGCGCCGCACACCACCCTTTCCGGCAGCGATCCCGAGCGCCTCGCGTACGCTCCACTTTCTCGCCTTCGCTGCCCGTGCCCTGCGTCTCGTCGCAGGCATGCCACCGCAACAGCCCCGCCGGCCCGCCAGCCACGTGCCGATTCCATCCGTTCCATGCTGCGCCACCGCACGGCATGGCTGACGATCAGGCTTGCCACGGCGGAGCGAGCCTTCCCGGCGCCGCACACAGGTCGGCGCCGGCACCACGACAAGGAGCCCGAACATGGCCAAGGAAGAACTCATCGAGATGCACGGATCCGTCACCGAGGTGCTGCCGGATGGCCGCTACCGCGTGACGCTGGACAACGGTCACAACCTGATCGCCTACTCGGGCGGCAAGATGCGCAAGCACCACATCCGCATCATCGCCGGCGACAACGTCTCGCTGGAAATGTCGCCCTACGACCTGAGCAAGGGTCGGATCACCTTCCGTCACCTCCCCGGCCGTCCCGCCGGCGCTGCCTCCGCGCCGCCCCCGCGCCGCCGCTGATCCCCGCGGCCGCTTGCGGCGGCCGGCGGCTCGCGCCGCCCCGTCAGCCGCCGTCCCCCCTGCCGAAGCACGGCAGGCGGGCAAAATCCGCGGCCTCCACCGGGCGGCTGAACAGGTAGCCCTGGTAGGCGCTGCACCCGAGTGCGCGCAGGATGTCGAGCTGCGCCTCGGTTTCCACCCCTTCCGCAGTGGTCGTGAACCCCAGGCTGCGCGCCATGGCGATCGTCGCGGTGACGATCGCACGATCGCTCTCCTCTGCGGCGATGCCGCGCACGAAGCTCTGGTCGACCTTCAGCTTGCCGATCGGGAAGCGCTTCAGGTAGGCCAGCGAGGAATAACCCGTCCCGAAGTCGTCCACCGCCAGCGCCACCCCGAGCGCGCGCAGCATGTGCAGGGTCTGCACGGCCTGCTCCACGTCGTCCATCAGCGCCGACTCGGTGATCTCCAGTTCCAGCCGATGGGCCGGCAGACCCGTTTCGCGCAGCACGTCGGCGACCAGGGTGACCAGGCTGCGCTCATGGAACTGGCGCACCGACAGGTTGACCGAGACCGCCCCGAACTCCAGCCCCGCATCCAGCCAGGCACGCGCCTGACGGCAAGCCTCACGCAGGACCCAGGCACCGATCGGCACGATCAGCCCGGTTTCCTCGGCCAGGGGAATGAAGCGGTCGGGCCGCACGAGCGCCTCGCCGGGCGGCTGCCAGCGCAGCAGCGCCTCGGCTCCGATCGGGCCGCCCTCCAGGCTGACCAGCGGCTGGTAGTGGATCAGCAGCTCGCCGCGCTCGAGCGCACGGCGTAAACCCATCTCCATCTGCATGTGCTCGCTGACCGCCGCGGTCAGCGCGCTCGAATAGAAGCAGAAGCTGTCGCGGCCGCGCGCCTTCGCCTGATAAAGCGCCGCGTCCGCATGCTGGATGAGCCCGGTCGCGGTGTCGCCGTCATCCGGAAACAGGCTCACGCCGATGCTGGCGCTGACGATGACCTCCTGGCCGTCGGCGACGCAGAACGGTTCCTGCACCAGTCGGGTGAGCTTGCTCGCAACGCTGGCCGCGGCATCCGCGGACTCGAGATCCTCGATGACGACCAGGAACTCGTCGCCGCCCAGGCGCGCCAGCGTGTCCTCGTCGCGCAGGCCATCGCGCAGGCGGGTGGCGACCGCCTGGATGAGCGCATCCCCCGCCGGATGCCCGAGGCTGTCGTTGACGTTCTTGAAGCGATCGAGATCGACGAACAGTACACCCACCCTGCTGCGATGGCGGCGCGCCTGATCGATCGCATGCTCGAGGCGCGACTGCACCAGCAGGCGGTTGGGCAGGTCGGTGAGCGGATCGTAGTGGGTCAGGTGTTCGAGCTGCTGCTCGGAGCGCTTGAGCTGGGTGAGGTCGGTGAACACGCCAACGTAGTGGCTGGGCTCGCCGGTTTCGTCGCGCACCGTGCTGAGCGTGAGCCATTGCGGATACACCTCGCCGTTCGCGCGCCGGTTCCATACCTCGCCCTGCCAGTAACCGAGCTGCTTCAGCCCGGCCCACATCGCCTGATAGAAGGCGCGATCATGGCGCCCCGAACGCAGCAGGCTGGGATTGAGGCCGATCACCTCGTCGGCGCGGTAGCCGGTGATTTCCGTATATGCCGGATTGACCGCCACGATGCGCGGCTCGAGGGTGGTGATCACCACTCCGTCGCGCGTGCTCTCGAATACCGCCGACGACTGCCGCAGCGCCGCCTCGGCACGCACCTTCTGCACCGCCAGTGCAGTGATGCGGGCAAACTCCTCCACTAGGTCGATCTCGTCCTGATCGGGTTTGTGGGGCGTGTCGTGATAGCTGGCGAAGGTGCCGAGCACCTGCCCGCCGGGATCCTTGAACGGCACCGACCAGCACGCACGCACGCCGGCGCGCGCAGCCACGTCATGGAAGCCGTTCCACAGGGAGTCGTTCGCGATGTCCTCCACGATCACGCGCTCGCCACTCAGCGCAGCGGTACCGCATGCCCCCCGCCCTTCGCCGATCGCCAGTCCGTCGACCGCGGCATTGTAGAAATCCGGCAGGCGCGGCGCCGCACCGACATGCAGCCGTGCGCGGTGGGCATCGAGCAGCAGGATCGACACCCGCATCTCCGGCATCAGGTCCTCGAGGCTGCGCGCGACCGTGTCGAGGATCGCCGGAAGCGGCTGGCTGGCGACCACGCCGTCGAGCACCGCGGCACGCGCGGAACGCAGCTGCTCGGCCCGCCTCGTCGCGGTGATGTCGGTCCACGCCCCCGCCACCTCGAGCGCTTCATCCGCCCGCCGCGGCACCAACCTCAGTTCGTCACGCACCCAGATCATCCGTCCGTCGCGGCAGCGGAAGCGGTACTCGTGGCTCAACGCGCCTTCGTCGATCACGCGGGCGGAACGGGCGAGGACTTCGTCGCGCATGGCCGGATCGAGGTTGGCGACCCACCAGCCGGGCGCGAGCACGTCGGCGGCGGAGTGGCCGGTCAGGCGCTCGATGTTGTCGCTGACCCAGGTCGGCACCAGCGTGTCGCCCTCCATCCGCAGGCCGTACAGCACGGTGGAGCCGGTCGCGAGCAGGCGCTCGAGACGCTCGGAGGTCATGCGCAACTGGATGCGCTCATGGTCGATCAGGGCCCGGCGCAGGACCTTCTGCAGCATCAACAACCCAACTCGGGAACATTAGGAGCCGGTATGTTACTTTTCCAGCGGGCGATTCGGAACGTCTTGACATAAATGGTTGTCGTTGACGGATCTTTCGTGCAGAGACCACGCTCCGGCCCGCAGCGCATTCATGGAATCGGAACCACACAGAGGAGACACCAACGATGAAGACGATGGACCCCGAAACCGATCGCCCGCAGTTCGACAGCCTGCTTCCCGCCGCCCGCCTCGATCGCCGCGGCTTCGTCACCACCCTTGCCGCCGCCGGCTTCGCGCTCGCCGTGCAACCGGTGCAGGCCAGCACCACGATCAGCACCGACGCCACCGGGCTGAGCACCGGCGAAGCCGGCATCGCGGTCGAGGGCGGCACGCTGCCGGTCTATTTCGCGCGCCCGGCGGGCGGGTCCAAGCTGCCGGTGGTGCTGGTGGTGCAGGAAATCTTCGGCGTCCACGAGCACATCCGCGATGTCTGTCGTCGCCTCGCCCATCAGGGCTATCTGGCGATCGCCCCCGAGCTCTTCTTCCGCCAGGGCGACCCGCGCACGATCGAGAACGTCGCCGAGATCCTTCAGTCCATCGTCGCCAAGGTGCCGGACGCCCAGGTCATGGCCGACCTCGACGCCTGCGCCGCATGGGCGGTAGTGGCCCAGAGTGGCGATCCGGACTGGCTCGCCATCACCGGCTTCTGCTGGGGCGGCCGCATCACCTGGCTGTACGCGGCGCACAACCCCAGGCTCAGGAGCGGCGTGGCCTGGTACGGCCGCGTCGACGGCGCGCCGTCCGACAACACGCCCAGGCATCCGATCGATGTCGCCGACGCGCTGCACGCCCCGGTGCTGGGCCTCTACGGCGGACAGGACCAAGGCATTCCGCTGACCGACGTCGAGATGATGAACGAGGCGCTCGCGAAAGCCGGCAGCAGGAGCACGATCCACGTCTATCCCGACGCACCGCACGCCTTCCACGCCGATTACCGCCCGAGCTACCGCAAGGCCGAGGCCGAGGACGGCTGGAAGCGCATGCTGGAGTGGTTCGCCCGCCAGCGCGGCTGAGCACGACCTGCGGCCCCGCGTAGCGCTCGGGGCCGTGAGCCCGGCACGTCAGTCGATCGTTCTCGGATCCGGGCGCACGGTCTCGCCATCGCATGGGCGCAGCGCGTGGGGGTCCGCAGCCTCAGGCGCGGACACGACCGCGCTGCCGGCAGCCTGCACCAGCCCGGTACCCGCAACCCAGCCGAAGATCAGACCGAAGACGATCGCCAGTACGGCGCTCAGCCATTTCCACCAGCTTCCGCGCATGTCTCCTCCGTGCGTCGCGCAGGCCGTATGGCCGCCTGCAGTGCCCGGTTGGACGACGACGGGCGGTCAGCGTTCCGGAGAATCCCGTGCGGGCGCGGACTGCTCGGCCGGCGCCACCGTGTGCCGGTCGCCGCGCGCCGGGGAAAGCTCGGCCAGCAGGCGCGCCGCGACCAGCCCGTTCACCAGGCCGAACACCACCGCGGCGAGCGCGAACACCGGCAGCAGGTAGAACACCCCGTCGTGCGGCACCAGCCACAGCCGCGCCACCACCAGCTGCGCGCCGATGTGCGCGAACGCGGCCAGGATGCTGTGGCTGACCGGACCGAACCAGCGCCGCGGCAGGTGCATCGCCAGCCCGAGCACGAGCAGGCTCGCGAGCGCGCCCGACAGGCTCAGGAAGAAGCCCGGCGCCAGGAACTGGCCGAGCAGCAGGCTGCCGGCGAGCACGCGCAGCAGCGACACCCACACCGCCTCGCGCCAGCCCCAGCGCGCGAGCACGACCAGGGTGACGATGTTCGCCAGCCCGGGCTTGACCCCCGGCAGCGGCAGCGGGATCGCGGCCTCGGCCACGGTCAGCACGATCGCCGCCGCGGCATGGCGGGCGATGCGCCGGTCCTCGGCCGTGGGCCGCAGTTCAATAGTTGAGGGAGTCATAATCCGCGGCGCGGCCGGTGAGGCTCAGGCTGACTTCGTTGGGTGCGCAGATCGCCACCGCGCCGGCCTGTGTCAGCCAGCCCTGGCGCACGCAGTACTGGCGCGGGCCGGGATCGGAGGCGACGCGCGCCCGCCCGGGGCGGATCTCGATCACGGTGACGCCGAGCGGGCCGGGCACCTCGATCAGGCGCTCGCGGCTCAGATCGACCTCGGCCACCACGCGGCCGCCGGCACGCACCACCGCGCCGTCGGGCGCCCCGCCCCGCCACAGGGCCACGACCGCATACACGCACACCGTCAGGCCGGCGACGACGAGCAGGACGTCACCCGGCCGCAGCAGCGCCCGCCACCGTGCTGCATCGAAGCTCACTGCGTGCTTCCGTTCCCCGCATCGTGGCTGCCCGCGGCGCGGTCGGCCGCACGCCGCGCCGCCGAACGATGGCGCACGAGGACGTCGAGCTGGTCGCGGAACTGCCCCGCCAGCCACTCGGCCAGATATACCGAGCGGTGCTGGCCGCCGGTGCAGCCGATCGCCACCGTCAGGTAGCTGCGGTTGTCGCGCAGGTAGGCCGGCAGCCAGTTGGCCACGAACTGGCGGATGTCCTGCGCCATGCGCCCGACCTCGGGAATCTTCTCCAGGAACTCGATCACCGGCTGGTCGCGCCCGGTCAGCGGGCGCAGCTTCAGGTCGTAGTGCGGATTGGGCAGACAGCGCACGTCGAACACCAGGTCGGCGTCGAGCGGGATTCCGTACTTGAAGCCGAAGGACTCGAACATCAATGTCATGCCTTCGGTCGAAGGCATCTGGATGAAATCCTTGACCCAGGCCCGCAGCGTGTTCGGGTGCAGCTCGCTGGTATCGATGCGATGGCCGAGCTCGGCGATGCTCTCGAGCGCGTCGCGCTCGCGATGGATCGCCTCCTCCAGACTGACGTCGTCGATGGCGAGCGGATGGCGGCGGCGGGTCTCGGAGAAGCGCGCGATCAGCGCATCGTCGCGCGCCTCGAGGAAGATGAAGCGCAGATCGCGGACGCTGGCACGCAACGCCTCGACCTGCTGCGGCAGGACCGCGATGCTGACGCCGGAGCGCATGTCCACCGCCACCGCCACCCGCCGCCAGCCGGCCGCGCGCAGGTGGTCGACCAGCTGCGGCAGCAGCGCGGCGGGAAGGTTGTCCACCACGTAGTAGCCGGCGTCCTCCAGCACGTTGAGCGCGATGCTCTTGCCCGAGCCCGACAGGCCGCTGATGAGTACGATCTGCATGGGTCCTTCGAATGTAAAAAGCCCGCCGACACTATAACCCAGCGTCGGCGGGCGGGTCCTGCACGCGGGACTTGCTGCCCGCGGATGCGATCAGGCGCCGCGCTTGCGCTTGTCGGCGACCTTCTCCCACAGCTGGGCGTTCTCGATCCCGAGCGGGCGCGGATCGAACTCGGGCTCGGCGCGGCCGCGTGCCTGCTGCGCCTCGTAGTCCTTGAGCGCCACCAGCGCCGGCTTCTGCAGCACCAGGATGGCGACGATGTTGAGCCAGGCCATCAGACCGACGCCGATGTCGCCCAGGCCCCAGGCCAGGTCGCTGGTGCGCACGCAGCCGTACAACGCGGACGCGATCAGGGCCACGCGCAGCACGAAGATCAACGACTCGGAACGCAGGTTGCGGGTCAGGTAGGCGAGGTTGGTCTCGGCAATGTAGTAGTAGGCGAGCACCGTGGTGAAGGCGAAGAAGAACAGCGCGACCGCCACGAACATCGAGCCGAAGCCGGGCAGCACCTGCTCCATCGCAGCCTGGGTGAAGCCGGTGCCCGCAGCGATGTTGGCGAGGCCGGTGAACACCTGCTGGCCGTCCGCGCCGGTCACGTTGTAGGTCCCGGTGATCAGCACCATGAACGCGGTCGCCGAGCACACGAAGAGCGTATCCACATACACCGAGAACGCCTGCACCAGGCCCTGCGCGGCCGGGTGCGGCACTTCGGCGGCGGCGGCGGCGTGCGGGCCGGTACCCTGGCCCGCCTCGTTCGAATACACCCCGCGCTTGACGCCCCACTGGATGGCCAGGCCGATCATCGCGCCGAAACCGGCGTCGAGGCCGAAAGCGGAGGACAGGATCAGGCTGATGACCTCGGGCACCTTCTCGACGTTGAGCGCCACCACCACGGCCGCGGCCAGGATGTAGCCGAGCGCCATGAAGGGCACGACCACCTGGGTGACCTGGGCGATGCGGCGCACGCCACCGAAGATGATCAGGCCGAGCAGGATCACGATCAGGGTGCCGGTCACCGCCGGCGCCACGCCGAAGGCGTTCTCCATGCTGGCCGCGATGCTGTTGGTCTGCACCCCCGGCAGCAGCAGGCCGCAGGCGAACACCGTCACCACGGCGAACACGATCGCGTACACGCGCCAGCCCAGGCCCTTCTCGATGTAGTAGGCGGGGCCGCCGCGGTACAGCCCGTGGTGCTCGGTCTTGTAGATCTGGCCGAGCGCCGACTCGATGTAGGCGGTCGCGGCGCCGAGGAAGGCCACCATCCACATCCAGAAGATGGCGCCGGGACCGCCGAAGCCGATCGCGGTGGCGACGCCGGCGATGTTACCGGTGCCCACACGCCCCGACAGCGCGATGGTCAGCGCCTGGAAGGACGACACGCCCGCGGCCGAGCTCTTGCCGCGGAACATGGCGCGCACCATCTCGCCCATGTGGCGCACCTGCATGAAACGGGTGCGGATCGAGAAATACAGGCCTACCAGCAGGCAAAGGTAGACGAGTGCTGGGCTCCATACCCAGCCGTTGATCCAATCGACGGTCTCTTGCATGAGGGGACATCCGGAAAAATGAGGCGCTGATTGTATCCGCTTGTTGCGGATCGCTGAGCGGATGCGACGTTCGGAAAAACCCGGACACGCACGTGTCACTGCATCGAGGGATGACTCTTTCGGAGCGTCTTGCGCGAGCCCACCAGGGCCAGCCACGCACTGCCGAACAGGACCAGGAGCAGCCCGCTCCACAACAGGGAAATGAAGGGGAAGACCTTCACCACCACGATCACCGCGCCGCCGGCGCGCCCGTCGATCGCCTCGACCACCGCGGCAGGCGCCACCCAGAACTGCACTGCGCGCATCCAGCCCTGGTCGATCAAGGGTTGCAGCAGATATCCGGGCGTGCCGACGTGGCGCGCATAGCGATAGTCCAGCAGCTCGCACACCTGGCGCAGTGGCCCGTCGAAGCGCTCGGACGGCGCCCGCGCATCCCGGTACAGGGTCTGGCCGTCCAGCCTTTCCCCCGTCGGCCCGCGCACCTCGATCGTGGTCAGCGCCTGCACCGCGGCCGGCGCAGCGCTGGCCCCGTCGAGCGCGGGCCCGATGCGGATGTCCGCGAGCCGGAACGCGTAGCCATGGCGATCCTTCGCCCACGCGCTCGGCCCGCCGTCGAAGACGATCTCGTGCTGCGTGTAGCTGTTGAGCGCGGTCGCCAGCAATCCGCCCCACAAGGCGAGGGCGACACCGGCATGGATCGCCGCCAGCGGGACCACCGTCGCCACCGCCTTGCGGCCCTGCCGATGCAGGACCTGAACCGCCCAGGCAAGGCCGCCGAGCGCGAGATAGGCACCACCGACCAGGCTGGCGTCGAGCCACGGCAGCACGGCCACGATCTGCTGCGACAGGATGCCGGCTCCCGTGTACTGCCGCGTCACTGCACCGCCCCACAGCGCGTTGGCTCCCATTGCCAGCAGGACCAGCAGCAGGGTTCCGCGCCCGGCCGCCACCGAGATCCGGCGGAAGAAGTACCAGCCGCCCACCAGCCCGAATCCGGCCAGCGGCAGCAGTAGAAGACGCGCGAGCACGTAGCCGTCCACGTCCCACTGCTCGAAGGCTGCGCGCAGGGCCGCGAGCTCGCCGCCGGTGGTGAGGTTGCCCAGCATGGCGAGGAAGGGCTTGTATTCCTCCGGACGGGGCAGATGGAGCACGCCCGCGCCGAAGGCGAACAGCAACTGCCCGGCGGCGACCGCAGCGGCCCCCACGAAGCACAGTTGAGCCAGCCACAGCCCCGAGGGCAGGCGCCAGCCCGTGGGTGAGGCCGCCTTTCCCGCCCGCCGCCCCGCGATCGCGCATGCGACGCCCGCCAGCAGCAGCACGCCAGCGAGCACGAGGTGGGCGATCCAGGAGTCGGCGCCCACGTAGCGATGCGAGCTCGCGAGCACCGGATTGCGCGTCACCGCCATCACCAGCGGCACCGCCGCGGCTGCGAGCACGCCGGCCCACGGCATCGTCCGCCAGTGCGGGCGCCCCACGCCCCAGCCCGCCACCCCGTGGAGGTGGGCGCCGAGCACGCACCACAGGCAGAACACCGCGGTCTGCACCGGATCCCAGTGCCAGACCTGGCCGTACATCGCATCCTCGAACGCCCACAGCATGCCGAAACCGATGCCGGCGGTGAGCACCAGCCAGGCCCGGCGCGCATGCGCACGGGCGAGCACCGGCCACGGTGCCGGCACCCCGCGCAAGGCGTCGAGAGCGGGCGCGGCGAGTGCCAGCGTCCACGCATAGGCGGCCAGCACCAGCGGCGCATGGAACAGCATCCACGGCTTCATCAGGTGGGCGTTCATGCCTTGCGACGGCGCCTGCGCCAGCCACCCGGCCGGTGTCGCGGCGAAGGGCGTCAGCCACAATGCGGTGAACGCGACCCAGGCGGCGATCGCGGCCGCGACCGAATGGCGGCCCCGATCGCCGCCGGCGCGCGCCCTGCCAGCGGCAAGACCGAGGCAGCAGGCAGCGAGCATCAAGGTCGTGCCCTCGTCGCCCCCCCACACGTTGGCGATCTTCAGGTGCAGCGGCAACTCGGCGCTGCTGTACAGCCACACGTAGCGCACCCCGAAACCGTCGGCGGCGAAATGCCAGCCCAGGGCCAGCACACAGGCCCATGCCAGGGCCGCCGCGAGCGCGAGCGCGGCGGCCCGCCCAACCGCCCGGAACGCCGCATGCACGGTGAGTCCCAGCGCCACCGCGAGGAGCGACTGCCCCGCCGCCGGCCACATCGCCACCAGCGGCACGGCCAGCGCCACGACCGCTACCGGCGCCACCCCACGCGGCACGGCCCGCATCTCAGCGCGCCTCCGCCCGCAACACCTCGGGGTAATAGCACATGTAACCGGTGGCGCAATGCGCTTCCGAAGGCCGCAGCTTCATGGCGAATTCACGGACATCGGCGTCGTCCTCACCGCAGCGCACGCGATCCAGCACGGATCTGACCATGCGCACGCTCGCCAGCTTGCGCGCGGTGGGCGCCTCGCGCCCGGCGATCTTGATCGCCGCCACCCGCCCGCGCCGCAGCGCGGGCACGGCACACAAGCCGCAAGGTCCGTAGGGCAGGCCTTCGGGCGTGGTGCTGAAGCCGCAGGAGAAGCGGTACCACAGCCAGCGCTCGTACTCGGCGTCGTTCTCCTGCAGACGCGCCGCCAGCCGCGGCGACACGTCGCTGCCGTCGCGACGGCGGTAACGGTATTCGAAGCGATCGAGGCAGATCGGCCCGCCGAGCTGGCCCGGCAGGTGGATGGTGTGGCAGGCGCCTTCCTCGAAGATGCAGCCGTCGTTGAGCACGAAGGCCTCGATCTCGATGTCGGGCACCTCGGCGGCGATGCTGGCGGCCTCGGCCAGGGTGACGTCGCGCGGCAGGATCAGGCGTTGCGCGCCGAGCTCGCGGCACAGCCGTGCCGCCCCCGCGTTGCGACAGGTCGCCACCGAGCTGACGTGCATGCGCAGCGCCGGAAAGCGCGTCGACAGCGCATGGAGCAGGCCGAGGTCGCTGATGATCAGCGCATCGCCGCCCAGCGCCGCGAAACGCCCGGCGATTTCCTCCGCGGCACCGATCTGGGCGGCGGAATAGTGCTGGGCGTTGAGCACCAGCGACACGGTTGCCTCATGCGCATGAGCGATGTCGATCGCGCTCGCCAGGTCCTCGTAGCGCGTCAGGTTGCCCGAGGGGCGGCGATTGGCATTGATCGCATGGAAGCGCCCCAGCCAGTCGGGCGGCACCAGGCCGCAGTAGAACTCGTTCGCGCCCGCCTGCGCCAGCGGCTCGATCTCGGCGACGCGCGATACCGGGGCAACGATCCTCATAGCGGCGCTCCCGGCACGACCAGGCGGGCGACACGCTTGCCGTCGACCGCCTGCCTCAGGCTGTGCGCCATCGCCGCCGAATGGCGGCTGAACAAGGTGTTGCCCAACTGCACACTGGCCCCCGCATCGGCCCGCCCGGGACGCGAGGCCAGCGCCGAGAAGCGCAGGCATTCCTTCTGGCAGCGGCGGCCGACGGCGAATCGCTCCGGCCCCTTCACCGCGAGCGAGCCCGCCCGACACATGCGGCCCTTGGCCACATAGACGTAGGGCAGGTGCACCGCGGTGGGCAAGGGCAGGTCGGCGAACGCCGCGTCGTCGGCGAACAGCGGCACATCGATCTCCAGGCTCCGGATGCCCAGGCGTGCGAACAGGCCGCGCATCGTCGGCGCCGCGAGGCCATGGCCGCAACGGCCGGCCCAGCCCGCATCGAGCCGCGGATCCTTGGTCATGCGGCACAGCACCCGCCCGGCCACCGGACGCAAGTCCGGGAAACGGCTCGCCAGCTCGTGCGCGACGCCCCAGTCATTGACCACCACCTCGCTGCCGGCCGGCAGCATGGTCAGCAGGGCGTCGAGTCGCGCAAGGACCTCGGGCGAGGCCACCGGGCTCAGCAGGACCAGACGCAGGCCGGCGCTCTCCGCCTGGCGCAGGGCCTCGCGCAAGGCCCGCGTGGACGGCAGCAGGTGTTCGCAGAACTCGCTGCCGAAATACAGATGGGTGGGCTGCAGCGGCGCCAGCCAGGCCGCCAGCTCGGCATCGCCATGGATGCGCTGCCAGTGGCGTGCGCGCTCCGCGGGCGCGGCCGCGATCCAGGTCAGATCGAGCGCATGGCAGGCTGCCACCGCCAGTTCGGGGGCATTCATTCCCTTTCCTCCTCGCGGCCGCCGGGGCCGCGGGCCGGTGGCCCGCGGAACCCGCCCTGCGCGCCGCCGGCCACGCCGCGGCGCGCAGGGCGCTCACAGGGCCATGATCACCGACTTGCTCTCGGTATATAGATCGAGCACCGCGCGCCCCATCTCGCGACCGATGCCCGACTGCTTGTAGCCGCCGAAGGGCATCGAGGCGTCGAGGATGTTGTGGCAGTTGACCCACACCGTTCCGGCCTTGATCTTCGGCAGCAGCCGATGCACCCGCGACAGGTCGTTGGACCAGATGCTGGCACCCAGGCCGTAGGGCGTGTCGTTGGCGCGGCGGGCGACCTCGTCGAGATCGTCGTAAGGCATCGCGACCACCACCGGGCCGAAGATCTCCTCGCGCACCACCTTCATGTCGTCACGGGTGTCGACCAGCACGGTGGGCTTGACGAAAAAGCCCTCGCCCTCGCCCGCCGCGCCGCCCGCCAGGGCGCGCGCGCCCTGGTCGAAGCCGCTGCGGATGTAGCCGAGCACGCGCTGCTGCTGGGTGGCCGAGACCAGCGGACCGATCTGGGTCGTGGGGTCGATGCCGGCACCGAGCTTCATGCCGGCGGCGATCTCGGACAGGCCCTCGACCACGCGTTCGAAGCGGCTCTTGTGCACATACAGGCGCGAACCCGCGCAGCACACCTGGCCCTGGTTGAAGAAGATCGCCTGCGCCGCGCCCGCGGCCGCCACCGCCGGATCGGCATCGTCGAGCACGATCACCGGGCTCTTGCCGCCGAGTTCCAGCGACACCCGCGTCATGTTGTCGAGCGCGGCCTTGCCCACCAGCTTGCCGATCTCGGTCGAGCCGGTGAAGGCGACCTTCTCGATACCGGTGTGCGCGGCCAGCGCGGCGCCCGCGGTGTGGCCGTGGCCGGTCACCACGTTGAACACCCCGGCCGGGTAGCCCGCCTCCAGCACCAGCTCGGCGAAGCGCAGCGCCGACAAGGGGGTTTCCTCCGCCGGCTTGAGCACCATGGTGCAGCCGGAGGCCAGCGCCGGTCCCGCCTTCCACGCCGCCATCAGCAGCGGGAAGTTCCACGGGATGATCGCGCCGACCACGCCCACCGGCTCGCGCCGGGTGAAGCCGAAGAACTCGCGGTTGCGCACCAGCGGCACCGACACTTCCATCGTCGAGCCCTCGAGCTTGGTCGCCCAACCGGCCATGTAGCGCAGGAAATCCACCATCAGCGCCAGGTCGACCGCGCGCGCCATGGTCACCGGCTTGCCGTTGTCGAGCGCCTCGATCTCGGCCAGCTCCTGCGCGTTCGCCTCGACCAGGTCGGCCAGGCGCAGCAGCAGGCGCTCGCGGTCCACCGGGCGCATCTTCGGCCACTCGCCCTGCTCGAAGGCCTTGCGCGCCGCCGCCACTGCGCGGTCGATGTCGGCCGCCTCGCCCGCCGGCACGCTGGCAAACACCTGCGCGCTGGCCGGGTCGACCACCTCCAGCGTGCCGCCACCGACGGCCTCCAGCCACTCGCTGCCGATCAGCATGCGTTTGGGCTGGGCCAGGAACCGGCGTGTGTTGGCGCTCAGCAATTCACCCTTGTATCGATCCATCTCTTGTCTCCGACTACTTGTGTATTGGTCTGGGGAAGGCGTCGTCGCCATCAGAAGTTGAACAGCATCACCGCCTGCAGATAGACGTTGCGCCGGTCGTTGCCCTGCGCCGCCTTCACGCTGTCACCGCGCGGCTCGTAGATACCGATCAGCGGCACGAAGGTGAAGTTGTCGTTGATCTGCCAGAAGGCGAACAGGTCGATCTCGCGTCCGTCGAGATCCGGGGCGTCGCCGATGGACTTGATGTCCCAGTACTGCAGGCTCACCGACAGGTCCGCACGCGGGGCCACCGTCAGCTCGACGCGATCGAGCTTGTTGCCGCTGTTGGCCGGGCCGGCATAGTTGGCGGCGACCTCGCCCTGGAACCAGGTGCCGAGGCCGCGGCTGAGGCCGAAGAACAGCGGATCGAAGGCCTCGTTGCGATCGGTCCCCGCCTTGTCGGCCGAGAAGCGCGCATGACGGTAGTTCAGCGTCGGGCTCCACGGCAGGTCGGCGAAGGTCCAGCCGCCCTCGACGGTCCACGCGTCGGCGTCGTTCTTCACCACGTCGCTGCCGCCACGCTGATCGACGTACTCGAAGGACAGGAGCAGGTTCTCCACCCCCAAGCTGCCCTGGCCACGCAGGCTGGTGATGCGCATGCCGTCGCGGCGGTCGAAGATGCCCAGCCCGGCGCCCTTGTCCACGTCGAGCACCTTCATCCAGCTCAGGCCCAGGGTGCCGTGGGTCTCGGACACGTACTCCACATTCAGGCCGCCAAGCTCGGTGTCCTGCTGGTAGGGATTGTCCGACTGCAGCCAGAAGGCGTCGCCGCGCACGGGGCCATCCGGATCGACACGCAGGATGGCGGTGTTGCCGAAGCTCTTCTTCGCCGCCAGGTAATAGGCGCCACCGCGGTCGACGTCGGCACCGCCGAGCAAGGCCCCCTTGCCGAGGTTGATGCGGTCGCCCGCGATCAGGAAGCCGTCTCCGAGCTGGAACTGCTGGCGGCCGAAGGAGAAGTCGAGCAGGCCGCCGGCGCTGCGCCAGCCGAGGTAGGCGTCCTCCAGATCGACATCGCGCTCGCGTCCGCTGGTGTAGCCGCCGGCGTCGCCGTCGCCCCAGGTGCCCTGCGCGATCGCGCCCAGCCCGCCATACAGTTCACCCTCGCCGGCGCGGGTCTTGCCGACCAGCACGCCATGCACGAAGGCTTCGCGCCACTTCTTGCCGCCCTCGGCAAGATAGTCCTCGCTCGTCGAAAAGGCGCCGGCCATGCCGTCCACGTTGAAACCCAGGGTGGTGCCATCGCGTTCGTAGAAATCTGCGGCCTGCGCGCTGCCCAGCGTGGCCAGGCCCGCGAGCACGGCGGCCAGCGTCGTTTGAATGCGCATGATGTTCGTCTCCTGATTGATTGTTTTGGGGTGCGCGGGACCCTCGGGGCCGGTGAGGGCCCCGATGAATGCCCCGCGACGCGGGTCAGCGGATCAGTGCTTGGGAGTTCGGGCTCAGCGCACGAAGACCTGCCCGGTGCCGAGCGACATGTCCCCGCCCGGCAGCGTCACCTGGCCGACCTTGGCCAGGGTGTCGGCGTCATGGATGGAGATGTCGTTGAAGGTGCCGGTGAGATAGAGCCGGCTGCCTGACTGATTGGCCAACACCGTGTAATAGGTGTGGTCCAGTTCGGCGGCCTGCAGCAGCTTCTGCTGGGCGATGTCGTACTTGGTCAGGCGATGCAGCAGGCCGTAGATGATGTTGCGGTCTTTCGGCGAGCGGATGCCGGTGAAGTAGATCTCGGTCAGCGGGCCGAACTCGCGCGCCTCGGTCTCACCATTCTTCAGGTTGACGTTCAGGAAACCGTATTGGTACTCGGCGGTCGCCATGTCCTGCTTGTCGTCCTGGAACTTTGCCGTGGTGTACAGAATGGTGAAGTCCCGGGTGGGCGTCTGTACCGGCCACAGGTAAAGCACATCGAGCGGAGCGTGGGTCGAACGTTGCCAGTCCCGGATCGGCAGCGCCACCGTCATGGCACCGGTCTTCACATCCACCTTGTAGATGTTCGGGCCCGCCAGGTAGACCGCGCCGTCGTCGCCCGACTGCATGATGTTGGCCTGGCGCGGGGCCGGGAACGTGCGCACCGGCCTGGCCTCCAGGCCGGCACCGGTGTCGTAGACCGCGAAACGTGGCTCGCCGACACGATAGTGGTCGCGGTTGATCGTGGTCGGGTTCTGCACCGCATACAGCTCCTTGCCATCGGGGCTGATGGTGAAGGAACCGATCGACTTGGCGCGCTCGTTGTCGCCCTGCGACATCTCGGCGCGGAAGGTGAGCTTGCAGGTATCGAGATCGACGCCGTAGATCGTGCCGAAGCGGTTGTTCAGCACGTAGGCGGTGCGGCGGTCGGGCGCGATCTGCGTGATGCCCGGCCCGAAGGCGTCGGGCAGCTTGCAGGTCTTGTAGACGCTGTCGCTGGCCAGGTCGACCACGTTCAGGTTGTTCGGGTAGTTGGCCACCATCAGGTATTCGCTGCCGGGCTTGAGCGCCAGCGACTCGTTGGCGGCGGCGGCATGCAAGGTGCCGGCGGCCAGGCAGGCAAGCGCAGCCGCGCTGCGGCGCAGGGCGCCACCGATCATCGTCTTCTTCATGTCCGCCCCCTTTACAGCTTGTCGCCCGGGAAGACCGAGCCGAGATTGCGCCAGTCCTCGCGGGTGTTGGCCGCGTCCTTGTTCCAGTCCGGGTAGGTGTTCATCACGTCCGGCACCTGCGCCGGCCACCAGCACGGGTCGGCACAGCCGTAGAGGTCCGACTCCATCGGCTGGCACAGCGATGCCACGCCGCCGAAGGCGTCCACTTCCCAGCCCGGGTCCACCGTCGCGGTGCAGCCGGCGATGGCGCTCATCGCCACCACTTCCTCGACCCGGTCCTCCGCGACCGCCTTGTCCAGCAGCCGCGCCTTGTTGTTGATCGCCTTGAGATGTTTCATGACGCCCTCCTCGGGGAAATATGCTTTTCGATGAAGGCCGGATTGCCGGCCATGATGCGGCTGTAGACCTCGATGCCGAAGTCCACCCAGTCCCGCATCAGATCGCAGTAGTGATAGGTGGGGTGTGCCGGATCGCCGTAGCGCGCGTAGCTCTCGTGGTAGCAGCCGCCCGAGCACAGGTTGCGGATGCGGCAGCTGGCGCAGCCGGTATCGGTGCGATCCAGGCGCTGGGACAGGAAGTCGCCGAGCTGCTCGCGCTTGATGCCGTTCTTCACGTCGCCGAAGGTCGGCAGCGTGGAGCCGGTGAAGCGGTGGCACAGGTTCAGTTCGCCCTTGTGATCGACCGCCAGCATCTTCAGCCCGGCACCGCAGGGCAACGCCTTCTTGTGGCCTTCGTGCAGGTCGGTGATCAGCTGGTGCATGTTGGAGAAGCCGATGTTGCGCCCCTCCAGCGCCGCCTCCAGGTAGCGCGCACCGAGCCGCTTGAGCCCGGCGAAGACCTCGACCAGCTCCTCGCCCGTCAGGTTGAAGGTGCTGATGTCGCCCGAGGTCACCGGCGCGAAGCCGACTTCGGCAAAGCCGAGCTCGTTGAACAGGTGGTCCCAGATGCGCTCGACCTCGGTGGTGCCGTGGGTCAGCGTGACGCGCGCGCCAACCGGCCGCGCGTCGTAGCGCGACAGCAGGCGCTCGGCCTTGCGCCGCACGGTCTCGTAGGTGCCCTGACCACCGACGGTGAGCCGGTTGCGGTCATGGATCGCCTTGGGGCCATCGATGCTGATCGACAGGCCGAAGCGGTGGGCGTTGAGCCAGTCGATGGTGTCGTCGGAGAGCAGGGTCGCGTTCGTGGTCATGACGAAATCGACCTGCTTGCCGAGCTCAGGGAAGCGCGTCTCGCAGTACGCCACCACGTCCTTTATCAGCGGCAGGTTGCTGAGCGGCTCGCCGCCGAAGAAGACGACGTTGTAGCGCGGCTCGTCGGGCGACTCGCGCAGCATCATCTCGATCGCATCTCGTGCGGTCTCGAAAGCCATCTTGCGGCCCGCCGAGGGCTTGTCGAGATCTTCCTTGTAGCAGTAGGTGCAGCTCAGGTTGCAGCCGGTGTTGACGTTGAGCACCACCGTGGTGAGCGGGAAACGCTCGAAGGTGTGCGCGAGCGCCCCGGCGCCGGCCGGGCGGCCGTCGTCGATGAGCTCGAGCGCCACCAGCTCGCGGATCGCATCGGCCACCTCCGCGGCGTCGAACTCGGTGCGCAATCCGTCGATCAGGGCCTCGGCGGTGAGGCTCTGGCGACGGATGCGATCGATCAGCGCCGCAGTCAGCGGGTCGAGCGCGAACAGCGAACTGCTCGGGATGTGGAACAGCATGCGCGTTTCATCGACGCGCAGCTCGTGCAGGTTGTTCTGCACCAGATTCAAGACGGCACCCATGGGAGCCTCCTTCGGTGTCGGGATTGCGGGGGGCAGGCGGCGCCTGCCGGAACACAGCGCACCACCGATCAGGGCAGCGGCGGGTTGTTCCAGCGCGGCGGCGCCACGATGACCTGACCTTCGCCCCGCAGCCTTTCGCCACCCTGCTCCACCTCGGCCACCACCTTGAGGTTGCCCACGTTGCTCGCCGACATGCGGCGTGCCGGGTTGGGACCAGCGTCTCCGGGCACGAATACGCCGCTCGCGGCATCCATCAGACCGGCGAACTTGACGTCCTGGTCGTGCGCAGACACCTCGTTGAAGGGCTCCACCGACCACTTCGCCGGCATCACGCCGATGCGGAAATCGTCCTCGGTGCCGGCCTTGCCGTCGGCGCCAGCCGCCCACGCCTCGGCATCGAAGCGCGCCTCGACCTTGGCCGTCGGCGTACCGTTGCCGCCAATGCGTGCGACCGCGAACGCCGGCAGCACCTTCACCGCGGCCACGCTGTCGTACAGCGCCAGCGCGCCGCCCGAAACCTTGCCGACCGCCACCGGGTGCACGCCGCGCGCCGCGGCATCGGCCTGCACGCGAACCACCACCTCGGTCGCAGAGCGCTTGACCGTGTCGATCAGCTTCACGCCCGCGGGCAGCGTCACGTCGCCCGCCAGACCGGAACCGACGATGCGCAGCTCGGCGGTCTCGCCGGCCTTCAGGTACGAAGGATGCACCGCCAGCACGCGGCTGTTGCCGGCCTGCTGCAGGCTGGCGACCACATCGGCACCGACCTCGTCCTGGTCGCGCAGGAACATGCGGCCGCGCATCACGCCGTCTTCCACCGCGAACACCTGGCGCATCGGCGTGCCATCGATCACCAGGTCGCCGCGCCACTCGTAGCCGGTGTAGACCAGCGCCTGCCCCCTGCCCTTCATCGGCCTGCCGTCGTCCCAGTGGCCTTCGAAGGCGAGCGCATAGCGGTCCTGGCCCTCGCCAGCCGCCACCTTCATCACGCCCGCGAAGCCGCCGCGGCCGGTCATGTGGCCGCTCAGGCTCCACTCGCCCTTGACCGCCTGCGGCGCGCGCGCCTGCCACTGCTTCCAGGCTTCGGACTCCAGCGGCAGCTTGCTCGCCAGCTCGGGCACCATCTCCTTCAACGCGATGCCGAACCAGTCGCGGTCGCGGCCCAGGGCCTGGTATTCGGCGGTGGGGTACTGACCGAGGTGGAAATGCACCAGGTGCTCCCACTCCGACGCGGGGCGGCGCTGCAGCAGCACACGGGCGCCGGTATGGCAGCGCGCGCACATCTGGGTGAACTGCTCCGACTCGAAGGCCTCCATGGTGTTGAGGCGACGCTCCATCGCATAGCGCGCACCGGCGGTCTCAGACGGCGCCAGGCCCTGGGTGTCGGCCAGGTGCTTGACCACCGTGCGGCGCTCCTCGTCGGTGATCTTGAGGCCGTGGATGATCTGCATGCGCGCCACCGACATCAACCAGCCCTCGGGCGTCTTGCGCTGGTGGCTGATGCGGCTGATGCCGTCATCGCTTTCGGTATGACAGGGCAGGCATTTGGCGCGGATCAGCGCTTCGGCCGAGGCGTGGGCCGGGGGGGCCGCCAGCGAGATGCCGAGCGCAGCCAGGCTGCTCATGGCAGTGGCAAGGGTTCTGATTTTCAAGACCGGTCTCCTCTTCATATCCTTTGATGAGGCGTCCTCCCACCGGGCCGGCCCTGGCCGTCCATGCACGGAGAACACCGCAGCGCTGCACAGACCGAGGACGACCACGGACGCCGCGCGCAACGGGCGATCCGATCCTGTCTCCTCCTCACGCCACCGCAAGGTCACGCGAGTCCGCGTCCAGCCCTTCTGCGAGGGCCTGCACAGCTGCTGGCTTTGCCTCCAGCTGTCCGGTCGGCGCCGGATCCATGCAGAAGGCGAGCAGATCGTAGGCGCGGACCTTCCGTGCGCGTTATCCGAAAACGGCAAGCGAGGGCGAGGGCCCGGCCACGGCTCCAGGTTGCAAAGTCACCCACCACCGTGCCATCCTGAAAACCGACCGCGCAGCAGGGGAGAAACGTTCACTTAACCCCTGTTCCGGCAGGGACATACATAACGACAAGCACGATCGGACACCGATCGAGAGAGGACGAGACATGTTCACCAACGCCACCTGGCACCTGCCGAGGGGGTGCGGGCAATGAGCCCGGCTGCCCAGCCTTCGGTTCGCGCCCCCTACTCCTACACCTTGCGCGACACGCTCGACGCCGATGATCACGCGGCCTGCCTGACCAACTGGCAGCAGCGCTACGACCAGCTGACGGCGGGCGCTTTCGCCGGCGTGTTCGAGGAGTTCTGCTTCGGCAAGGTGCAGCTCTTTCGCGAGGGCCTGAACCAGTCGGTGCATCAGGCTGGCGGCGCGTGGCGCGGCTCACGCACCTTCGCCGTGCCGATCGCGATCGAAGGCACGGGCTGGTTCGGCGGCGAGGTCTATGACGCGCAGTCCATGCTGACCCTCGGGGGCGACGACGAGCTCGATTTCCGCACCCCGCGCCGGCTCGAGATCCTCGCCTGTACCGCCGATTCGGCGGCGCTCCACGACTATGCGCAGCAGGTGGACCACCGCAACCTCGAGGCCGAGCTCGCCGGGCGCAAGCTGGCGCCCGCCACGCCCGAGGGAATGACAGCGCTCGGCCAACTGCTGGCGACCATGATGGCCAGCCTGCGTGCGACCCCCGAACTGCTGCTCCACCCGCAGATGCGCAAGGCCATGGAGCAGGCCTTGTTCGCCACCCTGCTCGACACGCTGTCGGTCGGCAGCGGACAGGCGGCACCGGCCCCGTCCTGTCGCGCCCGCCAGCTCGTGGTGGCGCGCGCACGTGCCTACATGGAGGCCCACATCGACGAGCCGATCACGGTCGCCGACCTGTGCATCGAGCTCGGCGTGTCGCGCCGCACCCTGCAGTACAGCTTCCAGGACGTGCTCGATCTCAACCCGGTGAGGTTCCTGCGCGCCATCCGCCTGAATGCGGTGCGCCGCGCGCTCAAGGCCGCCGACCCCAGCGGCCGCAGCACGGTCGCCGACATCGCCGCGCGCTGGGGCTTCTGGCACCTGTCGCACTTTTCCGCCGAGTACAAGACGATGTTCGGCGAACTACCGTCGGACACGCTCAGGCGTGCCGGCTGAAGCGGAGCGGCGCGCGCGCCAAATAGATTTTTTTGCTGGAACCATTAGCCCAAATCGGCAACGCGCTCTCCGCTTCGACCACAAAATTCCTGCCGTCAGCGTTCAAACGAGCCAGTTCTGGGCCTGCATCCAGGCCAGCAAGGCCGCAGCGCGCGCCGGCTCGAGTCCGAAACGGGCACACAGCAGTGCCTCGCACCTTCCTTTGTCGGACGAAGAGCCGCCCGCCGCACGCAAGGCGGCCAGCATGGGCGCCACCGCCAGGCCGTCGACGTGCCACACGCCGAGCGGCTGGTCGGGCGTCACCATCACGTCCTCCTCGACGATCCGTCCCGCGCACACCACCGGCGCGCGCGCGACACGCACGGTCTCGGGCGTCACCGCGGCGTGCAGCGGTGCGGCATCCGGCCAGCCGCGGCGTGCGGCCCAGAACGGGGCCTGGGGCCAACGCGTTTCCTGGGCGTAGAAGTCGCGCCCGATGCGGGCGAAGCGGAAGAACAGATGCTCGATCCGACGCGTGTGGAACTGTCGCGCAAGCGCGGCGCGGCGGGGGTCGTGGCGCAGGGTGGCCACCACGGCCGGCGCCTGCAGTGCGGACGACAGGGCCTGGAAGATGCCATTGCCCGACAGCGGATCGACCGCCATTGCCGCATCGCCGACGCGGATCCAGTCATCGCCCGCCGCCACTTCGTTGAGCACCGCCGTGCTGGTGCGCGCGTGCGGTTCGCCGACCGGCTCCGCATCGCGCAGGAAAGGCGCCGCTGCCTCCACCGCGCGAAACCGTGCGCTGCAGTAGTCGCCGAGCGCCTTCTTCGGCGGCAGGTCGGCGCTGGCGACGTCCATCGTCAGCTGGAGGTAACGCCGCCCGTCGGCCAACGCGGCCATCCACATCCAGCCATCCTCGACGCTGAGCACCGCCGAAGCCGCCGCGCCGGGCGGTCCCTGCCAATACTGCAGCAGCGACACCGTCTCCACCCCGCGCACGCGCGGCGCTCCGCCACCGGGCGCGGCACGGCCACGGGCTTCGACGAGGAAGTCCGCCGCCAGCGTGCGTGGCCCGGCGTCGGAGTCGATCTCCAGTTCGTGACGTCCGGGCGCCGAATGCAGTGCCGTCACCCGGCCGCGCACCACCGGCACGCCGAGGCGTTCGAGATCGTCGAGCAGCCCGCGGTCGAAGCGCTGGCGGTCGACCAGGCTTTCCACGTTGGCTTCGGTATAGGTGCCATTCCACACCGCCCGCCGCGGCGAGGGCGGCGCAAAGGCCGTCAGCGCCTGCTGCAGACCGAGGCCGCGCAAGGCGTCGATGACGCGCGCCGACACGCCTTCCACCGCGGCGAAGCGGCGCGGCTCGCCCACCAGCGTCACCGGCTCGCCCATCCGCGCCAGCCCGATCGCCGCTGCCGCGCCCGCAGGCCCGGCGCCAATGATCACAATGCCTTCAGCCGCCATGATGTCTGCTCCTCGGATTGTCCACGCCGTGGTGGCTGGCCTGCTCCGCCAGCCAGGCGCGCAGGGTGCCTACGCCCCCACCGTCCGCCAGGTGCCGCGCCGCCTGGCCGCTGAGCCAGGCGCAGGCCATGCTCGCGCCCGCGCCGGCGAGACCGCCATCGAGCGGGCGCACATGGGCACCGAAATCGACCTCGGCGGAGCAGATCGCGGCGAGCTCGCCAGGCGCGCAGCGCGCATCGCCGCTCACCCGCAGCACACCCGCGAAGCCTGCCGGATACACCGCATCGCCGCGCGCCGGCGCCGCCGCGCACAGCACGACACCGGCCGCCACCGCGCGCGCGCAGGCTTCGGCCAGCGCCGGCCGCGGTTCGCGCAGGCCCAGGCTGAGATTGACGAGTTGGGCGCCGTTCGCCACCGCCCAATCGATCGCCGCCGCCACCTGCGTCGCAGTGGTCGTCAGACGATCGCGGAACACCTGGGCGACCAGCAGCTCGGCCTGCGGCGCGCAATGCAGCAGGATGTCGGCCACGCGGCTGCCGTGGCCGAGCGCGTCGGCGGTCACCGGCTCCTGGCGAACGCCGCTGTCATCGAGCACGAAGGCAGCCGCCGCCCGCACCCGCAATGCATGCACCGCGGCGCAGCCACTATCGACCACCGCGATCCGCGCTGCCATCCCTACACCGTCTCCGCAGCCAGCGGCAGCACCTCGAGCCGCCCGGCGTCGAGCCGCACGCGCAGATCGCAGCCCGCGAGCGTCGCCGCGCGGTGGCTGATCAGGATGCGGGTACGTCCGGCAAAGAGCGCGTCGACCTCGGCGATGATCGCCGCCTCGGTGGCCTCGTCGACCGCCGAGGTCGCCTCGTCCAGCACCAGCACACAGGGGTCCTGCAGCAACGCGCGCGCAATCGCGATGCGCTGGCGCTGGCCGCCGGAGAGCTGCTGGCCACGCTCGCCCAGCGGCGTATCCAGGCCTTGCGGCAGGCTTTCAATCAGCGCATCCAGATGCGCGCGCCGCGCCGCCGCGCGCACCGCCTCGTCGCCCGCCTGCGGCGCAGCGTAGCGGATGTTCTCGGCGAGCGTGCCGCGGAACAGCACGATGTCCTGGCTCACCACCGCCACCGCGCGGCGCAGCTCGCCGAGCGGGATCGCGCGCAGGTCGACGCCGTCGAGACGGATGCTGCCGGCGTAGGGATCGTAATGGCGGTGCAGGAGGTCGATCAGGGTGGACTTGCCGGCGCCCGAGGCGCCGGTGAGCGCCAGCTTGCTGCCGGCAGGAATCGTCAGCCGGGCGCTGTCGAGCACCGCCTCGGCGCGCCCCTGGTGGCGGAACACGACCCCCTCGAACTCGATCCTGCCCTGCCAGGCCCGAATGACGGCCTGCGCCGAGGCGGCATCCTCCACGACATCGGCCGCGGCCTCGCGCAGCTCGCTGACCCGCATCAGGCTCACGCTCATGCGCTGGATCGCGACATAGAGGCCAAGCAGACTGTTGACCGGCCCGGTCGCCATGCCGAGGTAGGTGGAGAAGGCGATCAGCGCACCGAGCTGCCAGCTGCCGTCGATCACCCACCAGCCGCCGATCATGAACGCGGCGGCGCGCGTCAGCGAGGTCAGCGTGGACGGGATCGCTTGGGTCATGAACTCGGTGCGCTGCAGGCGCAGCAGGTCGTCGAGGTAGCGCGCGCCGAGACCGTCGAGGCGGCTGCGCTCGTCGGCCTCACGCCGCGAGGCCTGGATGAACTTCATCGCCGGCAGGGTCTCGACCAGGAAGCTCGACACGTCCGCCGCGCGCTCGCGCACGGTGCGCGTGCGCACCTCGACCTTGCGCCGCATCCAGCGCAGCCAGAGGGTTTCGAGCGGCACCAGCACCAGCACCAGCAGCGACAGCTTCCATGACAGGCTCAGCATCAGCGCCACCGCCCCGACCAGGCCGATCACGCTGCTCACCGCGGCGAACAGGCTGTCGACGGCGAAGCGCTGGATCTCGGCGACATCACCGTCGAGGCGCGACATCAGGTCGCCCATGCGCTGGCGGCCATAGAAGGCTGGCGACAGCGTCTGCAGGTGGCGGTAGAGGTCGCTGCGCAGCGCGAACAGGATGGTTCCGGACAGGCGGGTGTGCAGTTGGCGGTTCACCCCGGCGAGCACGGTGCCGGCGATGCCGACCGCGATCATCGCGCCAGCGACCATCAGCAGGGTGCGGTAATCGCGCGCCAGCAGGCCTTCATCGATCAGGAGCTTGGTCAGCCAGGGCTGCAGCAGCACCAGCAGGGTGGCGGCGAA
Source organism: Thauera sp. GDN1 (assembly GCF_029223545.1). NCBI lineage: Bacteria > Pseudomonadati > Pseudomonadota > Betaproteobacteria > Rhodocyclales > Zoogloeaceae > Thauera > Thauera sp. GDN1. Next base: position 3,471,398 of record NZ_CP097870.1, read on the forward strand.
CGAGAGCAGCAGCAGGCCGGCGATGCGGCGCCGCTGCGGGCGCACGAAACCATACAGCCAGCGCAGGCCGCGGCGCAGTTCGTCGGGGCGCTCGGCGTGGATCAAGCCGGTGATCATGACCTGGCTCGCGGCGACAGCGCGTTCGTTTGGCCAGCATCCCACGGCCGGTCGCGCACGACGAAGAGGCGGCCGAGCACGCGCATCACCCGGCTCAGCTGGCCACCAGCATGCCGTGCTCGCGCCGCGCCACGCCGGCGCGTTCGAGCTCCTTCACCAGCCAGCCGGCGAGCGCGTCCGGCGCCACACCGAGGAAGCGGCGGTTGGCTTCGCGGTACAACGGCGTCTCGTCGAGATGGCGCGGCAGCTCGTCCAGCGCCATGCTGCGCACTTCGAGCAGCTTGAAGGTGACGCAGGCGCGGATGGCGTTGCGCGCCATGCGCGCGCCGTCGGCCTCGAAGGCCTGCAGGCGGGCGAAGGCGCGCTCGAGCGCGTCGTCGAATTCGACGAAGGGTGCGCCGTGACCGGGGATCACCACGTCCACCGCCAACCGGCCGATGCCCTCCAGCGTGCGCCGGGCCTCGCCCAGCCCGTCGCCGGTGCCGAGCACGTCGGCGAACAGGATGCCGAAGCCGTCGCGCCACAGCGCATCGCCCGACATCAGGATGCGGCGCTCGGCGTTGTAGTAGGCGAGCGCGTCCATGTCGTGGCCGGGCGCGGCGATCGACTGCCACTCGAGTTCGCCGGCGAGGAAGCGGTCGCCGGGCATGAGCGTGGCATCCGCGTGAAAGCGCTCGCCGGCCTGGGCGGCGGTGCTCAGCAGCAGCGCGGCTTCGTCCCAGTGCGTCACCGCGCGCTCCATGCCCACCGGCACCGTGATCGTGCACCCGAAGGCGCGCTGCACGCTGGCGTTGCCGCCGATGTGATCGGAGTGCGAGTGGGTGTTGATCAGCCGCCTCAGGCCGCGACCGTCGAGCGCGGCGCGCAGCAGCGCCACGGTCTGCGCGGCATGGGTGACATAGCCGGAATCGACCAGCGTCGCCTCGCTGCCGTCGAACATCAGCACGTTGTTGGCCGACAGCCAGCCGCGCTCGAAGACCTGGACGGTGTCGGGCAGGCGGGGTCGCGGGCTCAATCGCTGCCCTCCCCGAGCTGGGCGGCGACGTTGGGGGGCAGCGCGGGCTGCTCGTTCGCGGGCTGCAGCGCCTCCGGGAGAGGCGCTACCGGCACGCCGTTGATCTCGTCGGCGGTACGACCGCAGCCCAGGCACACGCCCGAATCCCAGTCGATCATGCACACCCCGACACAGAGCACGTCGCCGCTCATGCGCGCGTCTCCACGCTGTGGCCGGCCTCGGCCAGCCATTCGCGGCGCTCGCCGATCGCGGCGAGGATGGCGCGACGGTCATCGTCAGTCGTGCGGCTCCAGCGCGTGATTTCCTCGATCGTGCGCTGGCAGCCTTCGCACCAGCCGGTGTCCGGACTCATGCGGCAGACGTTGGTGCAGGGGGAAGGAACACTCATGGGGACGATCTCTGTTGGTTGCGGGCCGCGCATGCGTGTGCGCCGCCTCATTGATGACCAGGGCGATTATGAACGAGCCGCGGCGCGGCGCGACAGGCAAAGGCCGCACAAACTGCGCGAACCGGTCGACGCACAGCCATCCCGGTCGGCCCTGTTCGCGGGCAAGCCCGCGAACGTCATCCCCTCAAGCGCAGGCGGATTTCGCACGCTTGGCCAGCACCGCGCGCGCCACCCGCGAAGCCGGCTCACGGCCGAGCTGGGCGCTGATCCAGGCGGCGGTGTCGACCAGCGCATCGAGATCGATGCCGGTGGCGATGCCCAGCCCGTTGAGCAACCAGACCACGTCCTCGGTGGCGACGTTCCCCGAGGCGCCCGCCGCGTAGGGACAGCCGCCGAGGCCGCCGACCGAGGCGTCGAAGACCGCCACGCCCATTTCCAGCGACGCATACACGTTGGCCACCGCCATGCCGTAGGTGTCGTGGTAGTGGCCGGCGAGCTTGTCCACCGGCACGCGCCTGCCCACCGCCTCCAGCATGCGGGCGATGCTGGCCGGCGTGCCGACGCCGATGGTGTCGCCGAGCGAGACCTCGTAGCAGCCCATCTCCATCAAGGTCGCAGCCACGTCCGCCACCGCCTGCGGCGCGATCGCGCCCTCGTAGGGGCAGCCGACCACGCAGGAGACGTAGCCGCGCACGCGCACCCCGGCCGCGTGCGCCGCCTCGGTGACGGGGCGGAAGCGCTCCAGCGACTCGGCGATCGAGCAGTTGATGTTCTTCTGGCTGAAGGATTCGGAGGCGGCACCGAACACCGCGACCTCCTTCGCACCGGCGGCGAGCGCGGCCTCGAAGCCCTTGAGATTGGGGGTCAGCACCGGGTAGGCGACGCCGGGCGCGGCGGCGGCGAGCACGCGCGGCAGCAGTTCGGCGTTGTCGCCCATCTGCGGCACCCACTTGGGCGACACGAAGGAGGTGGTCTCGATCGCCTTCAGCCCCGCACGCTCGAGGCGGCGCACGAGTTCGAGCTTGGTGTCGGTGGAGACGAGCTGCTTCTCGTTCTGCAGGCCATCGCGCGGGCCCATCTCGACGATGCGGACGGCGGTTGGCAGGATGGAATTCGCCATGGACGACATCTCCTCGGGTGGTGTTCACATTCTTTTGCGGGAGATTGCGGCTGCGGAGGCAATCGCGACGGCCGCCGCTCCCACAGGGACAATCAGGCCGTCTTCGCCTCGTCGAGCCCGAGCTCTTCCTTCATCTTCTGGCGGATCAGGAATTTCTGGATCTTGCCGGTCACCGTCATCGGGAAGCTGTCGACGAAGCGCATGTAGCGCGGGATCTTGTAGTGCGCGATCTGACCCTGGCAATAGGCGCGCACCTCGTCTTCGGAAAGGCGTTCGCCCTCGCGCACGATGATCCAGGCGCACAGCTCCTCGCCGAACTTCTGGTCGGGGATGCCGACCACCTGCACGTCGAGCACCTTGGGGTGGGCGTAGAGGAATTCCTCGATCTCGCGCGGGTAGATGTTCTCGCCGCCGCGGATCACCATGTCCTTGATGCGGCCGACGATGTTGCAGTAGCCCTGGTCGTCGATCACCGCGAGGTCGCCGGTGTGCATCCAGCCGCCGGCGTCGATCGCTTCCTTGGTCTTGGCCTCGTCGTCCCAGTAGCCGAGCATCACCGAGTAGCCGCGGGTGCACAGCTCGCCCGTCTGGCCGCGCGGCACGATGCGGCCCTCGTTGTCGACGATCTTCACTTCCAGGTGGGGCTGGATGCGGCCGACGGTGGACACGCGGCGGTCGATCGGGTCGTCGGTGCCGCTCTGGAAGCTCACCGGCGAGGTCTCGGTCATGCCGTAGGCGATGGTCACCTCGGCCATGTTCATCTTGCCGATCACCCGCTTCATGACCTCGATCGGGCACGGGCTGCCGGCCATGATGCCAGTGCGCAGGCTGGCGAGGTCGAACTCGGGGAAGCGCGGATGGTCGAGCGCGGCGATGAACATGGTCGGCACGCCGTAGAGGGCGGTGCATTTCTCCTGCGCCACGGTCTCCAGCACCGCCAGCGGCTCGAAGGCCTCGGCCGGGTAGACCATGGTGGCGCCGTGGGTCAGGCAGCCGAGGTTGCCCATCACCATGCCGAAGCAGTGGTAGAGCGGCACCGGGATGCACAGGCGGTCGCCCGGCACCAGCTTGATCGCCTCGCCGACGAAGAAGCCGTTGTTGAGGATGTTGTGGTGCGACAGCGTGGCGCCCTTGGGGTGGCCGGTGGTGCCGGAGGTGAACTGGATGTTGATCGGGTCGTCGAACTGCAGCTTCTCGGACAGCACGGCGAGCGCGGTGAGTTCCTCGCGGCTGGGCGCGCGCAGCAAGTCGTCGAAGTTGAGCATGCCGGGCGACCTGTCGGCGCCCATGCGGATCACCATCTCCAGGCTGGGCAGGCGGTGGCTGCGCAGCAGGCCGGGTTCGCAGTGGCCGAGCTCGGGGGCGAGGTCGGCGATCATCTCGAGGTAGTTGCTGGTCTTGAAGGCGGGCGACAGCACCAGCGCGCGGCAGCCCACCTTGTTGAGCGCGTACTCGAGCTCGGAGCGGCGGTAGGCGGGGTTGATGTTGACCAGCACCAGGCCGGCCTTGGCGGTGGCGAACTGGGTCAGCGCCCACTCCATGTTGTTCTGCGACCAGATGCCGATGCGCTCGCCGGGCTCGAGGCCCAGGCGCATCAGGCCGCAGGCGAGCGCGTCGACGCGGCTCTTCAGTTGTGCGTAGGTCAGGCGCACGTTCTGGTGGCGCACCACCAGCGCCTCGCGCCCGGCGTGGCGGGCGCAGGCCTCGTCGAAGAAGCGGCCGATGGTCTGGCCGATCAGTTGCTTGTCGGATGCGCCGTGAACGTAGCTCTGGGTACTCATCGTGTCGTCCTCTCTCCTCTCGTTCTGATGATGCTTTCTCGCGGTGCGCGCTGCGCTCGATCCGGCTGGCGCGCGCCGATGCCGCCATTTTTCGCGGCTTCCGCCGCTCCCACAGGACAAGTGCGCACCGGCCCCGTGGGAGCAGCTGTCTGTGGGAGCGGCGGAAGCCGCGATCGGCACGCGGGCCAACGACTGACGGTCAACAGCGGCTCATGCCGCGGCGGCCTCGAACTCCACCAGCTCGGCGCCGTCGCCGACCTGGTCGCCGACACCGAAGCGGAAGGCCTTGACCGTGCCGGCGGAGGGCGCGGTGATGGTGTGTTCCATCTTCATCGCCTCCAGGATCAGCAGCGGCGCGCCCTTCTCCACCTTGGCGCCCTCGGCGGCGACCAGCGCGATGACCTTGCCCGGCATCGGCGCCAGCAGCCCGCCTTCGGCACCGCCGCCCTCCCCGCCGTGGTGCAGCGGATCGACCGCAGCCAGTTGCCAGGCGCGGCCCTTGGCGAAGACGTGGCGGCGGCCGGCGGCGGCGATCACGGTCGCGTCCATGCGGGTGCCGTCGAGCTCGACGCGCAGCAGGCCGCGCGGATTGAGCTCGCCGCGCGCCTCGACGCTGCGCCCGTCAATCGTCAGCCGGTACGCGCCGGGCAGGTAGGCGACGTCGACCGCGCGGTCGGTCTCACCGAAGCGGAACAGCAGCGTGCGGCGCGCGGTGGCGTTCATGCGCCAGCCGTCGCGGGCGTGCCAGGGCGAGCGCGCGTCCGCGGTGCGCTGGGCGCGCTTGTCGGCCAGTGCGGTCTCGCGCAGCAGCTCGGCGAGCGCGGCGATCTGCAGCACCTCGTCCGGCACGCCTTCCTCGGCCGGGAACAGATAGGCCTTCTCGCGCTCGATCAGGCCGGTGTCGAGGTCGGCACCCGAGAACGCCGGGCAGGCCGTCAGGCGCGACAGGAACTCGATGTTGTTGGCCACGCCCACCACGCGGTAGTCGGCCAGCGCCTGCAGCATGCGGGCGAGCGCGCGGTCGCGGTTGATGTCCCACACGATCAGCTTGGCGATCATCGGGTCGTAGTGCGGGCTGATCTCGTCGCCCTCCTCGACGCCGGTGTCGACGCGCACGTGCAGCGACTCGGCCGGCGGCGCCAGGTGCACCAGGCGGCCGGTGGAAGGCAGGAAGCCCTTGGCCGGGTCCTCGGCGTAGATACGCGCCTCGAGCGCATGGCCGCGGATCTGCAACTGCTCCTGCGCCAGCGGCAGCTTCTCGCCGGAGGCCACGCGCAGCTGCCACTCCACCAGGTCGAGCCCGGTGATCATCTCGGTGACCGGGTGCTCGACCTGCAGGCGGGTGTTCATCTCCATGAAGTAGAAGGAGCCGTCCTGGTTGGCGATGAATTCCACCGTGCCGGCGCCGACGTAACCCACTGCCTTGGCCGCATCGACCGCGGCCTTGCCCATCGCCGCGCGCCGTTCGAGCGTCATGCCGGGCGCGGGCGCTTCTTCCAGCACCTTCTGGTGGCGGCGCTGCACCGAGCAGTCGCGCTCGAACAGGTACACCACGTTGCCGTGGGTGTCGCCGAAGACCTGGATCTCGATATGGCGCGGCTTGGTGATGTACTTCTCGACCAGCACATGGTCGTCGCCGAAGCTGGAGCTGGCCTCGCGCTTGCAGGAGGCGAGCAGGTCGATGAAGTCCTCGGACTTCTCCACCAGGCGCATGCCCTTGCCGCCGCCGCCGGCCGCGGCCTTGATCAGCACCGGATAGCCGATGGCGTCGGCCTGCCGGTGCAGGTAGGCGGGTTCCTGGTCGTCGCCGTGGTAGCCGGGGGTCAGCGGCACGCCGGCCGCTTCCATCAGCTTCTTGGCCTCGGACTTCGAGCCCATGGCGCGGATCGCCGACACCGGCGGGCCGATGAAGACGATGCCCTCGCGCTCGCAGGCGTGGCAGAAGTCCTCGTTCTCGGACAGGAAGCCGTAGCCGGGGTGGATGGCCTGGGCGCCGGTGGCCTTGGCCGCGGCGATGATCTTGTCGATCACCAGGTAGCTCTCGCGCGCCGCCGCCGGCCCGATCAGCACCGCCTCGTCGGCCAGGCGGACGTGGCGGGCATTGGCGTCGGCCTCGGAATACACCGCGACGGTCTTGATGCCCATGCGGCGGGCGGTCTTGATCACCCTGCAGGCGATCTCTCCACGGTTTGCGATCAGGATCTTGTCGAACATGTCGTCTCCAGCTTCTTGTCGGAATTCAGCAATCTGTCTTTGCGCTTGATGCAGTCGTCACGGCGCGGGCAGCTCCGGTCGCAATCGGGGCCGGAACACGCGCCGCAGGAAGCGCCACAGCAGCACGATCAGCGCCACCGCCAGCACCAGGAACACCACCAGCGCCACCAGGAACCACAGCGGCTCCTGCAGCAGCATCCACAGCCCGCCGGCGAACAGCGCGTCCTCGCCGAGCGAGGTGGTGACGTTGGTCACCGGCTCGGGCGAGGTGTTGATCGCAACCCGCGCCCCCGCCTTGGCGAAGTGCGTGCCCGCCGCCAGCGTGCCGCCGGCCAGGGCTGCCGCCAGCTGCACCGCACCCGCCTGGTCCCCCATCACCGCCGCGGCCAGCGCCGCGCCGGCCGGGATGCGGATGAAGGTATGCACCGCGTCCCACATCGAGTCGAACCAGGGCAGCTTGTCGGCAAAGAACTCGGCCAGCAGCATCACCCCGGACACCCCGAGCAGCAGCGGATGGGTCAGCACCTCCAGCCCGCCCGGCAACTGCACGCCGCCGAAGCGACCGAGCGCGCCGAGCACGAACACCAGCGCGTACAGCCGCAGCCCGCTCGCCCAGCCCAGTCCCGCCGCCAGCGCGGCAAGCGAGGCCATGTCCAGCGGCAGACCGCTCCAGTCGAGCAGCGCGGTGAGCTCGGTCGGCCAGCTGCTGAAGGCGTAGGCGTCCATGGCGATGTCCCCCGGTGTTCTCGAGACTCAGCCGGCGAGGCGGTCCGGGCGCTGCGAGGCCGGGGCTTGTCCGCGCCTCAGCCCTGCTCGATCCACGCCGCCGGGCGCTTGTCGAGGAAGGCGGCCAGGCCTTCCTTGGCCTCCGGCGTGGCGCGCAGGCTGGCGATGCGGCGCGCGGTGTCTTCCACCACCGCGTCGCTCACCGGCCGGTTGGCCACCGCGCGGATCAGGTCCTTGGCCGCGGCCTGCGACTTCGGGCCGCCCTGCAGCAGGGCTTCGACCACTTCCTTCACCTTGGCGTCCAGTTCCTCGCTCGCCACCGCCTCGTGTGCCAGGCCCAGATCGGCCGCGCGTGCCGCGTTGATGCGCTCGGCAGTCTGGAAGTAGCGGTAGGCCTGGCGCTCGCCGATGGCACGGATCACGTAGGGACTGATCGCCGAGGGGATGATCCCGAACTTGACCTCGGAGGTGGCGAACACCGCCTTGTCCCCCGCGATGCAGATGTCGCAGGCGCTCGCCAGGCCCATGCCGCCACCCAGCGCCGCGCCATGCACGCGCGCGATCGTCGGCTTCTTCATCTCGGCCAGGGTGCGCAGCATGCCGGCGAGCTTCATCGCGTCGGCGAAGTTCTCCGCCTCGCTCGCCTCGCCGGCGGCCTTCATCCAGTTGAGGTCGGCGCCGGCGGAGAAGCTCTTGCCGCGCCCGGCCAGCACCACCGCGCGCACCGAATCGTCGGCATCGAGCTCGATGCAGGCGGTGGTGAGGTCGGCGATCAGCTGCGCGTTGAAGGCGTTGTGCACGTCCGGACGATTCATCCAGATCGTCGCCACACCGGCTTCGCGGGCGACCTCCAGGGTCTCGTAGCTCATGTCTCGACCTCCCATTACATCCGGAACACGCCGAACTTCGTCGGCTGGATCGGCGCATTCAGCGCGGCCGACAGCGACAGGCCGAGGATGCGCCGCGTCTGCGCCGGATCGACCACGCCGTCGTCCCACATGCGCGCGGTGGCGTAGTAGGGGTGGCCCTGGAACTCGTACTGCTCGCGGATCGGCGCCTTGAAGGCCTCTTCCTCTTCCTTGCTCCAGCTGCCGCCCTTGGCCTCGATGCCGTCGCGACGCACGGTGGACAGCACGCTCGCCGCCTGCTCGCCGCCCATCACGCTGATGCGCGAGTTGGGCCACATCCACAGGAAGCGCGGCGAGTAGGCACGGCCGCACATGCCGTAGTTGCCGGCGCCGAAGCTGCCGCCGATGAGCATGGTGATCTTGGGCACCTGCACGGTGGCGACCGCGGTCACCATCTTGGCGCCGTCCTTGGCGATGCCGCCGTTCTCGTACTTGCGGCCGACCATGAAGCCGGTGATGTTCTGCAGGAACAGCAGCGGGATGCCGCGCTGGCCGCACAGCTCGATGAAGTGCGCGCCCTTCTGCGCCGATTCGCCGAACAGGATGCCGTTGTTGGCGACGATGCCCACCGGGTAGCCGTGGAGTTGGGCGAAGCCGCACACCAGGGTCGTGCCGTAGCGCGCCTTGAACTCGTCGAAGCGCGAGCCATCGACCACGCGGGCGATGATCTCGCGCACGTCGAAGGGCTTGCGGGTGTCGGTGGGGATGATGCCGTAGATCTCTTCCGGGTCGTACAGCGGCTCTTCGCCCTGGCCGAGCGCCAGGCCGATCGGCTTGGTGCGATTGAGGTTGGAGACGATGCGGCGCGCGATGTAGAGCGCGTGGGCGTCGTTCTCGGCCAGGTGGTCGGCCACGCCGGAGAGCCGCGTATGCACGTCGCCGCCGCCCAGGTCCTCGGCGCTCACCACCTCGCCGGTCGCCGCCTTCACCAGCGGTGGGCCGCCGAGGAAGATCGTGCCCTGGTTCTTGACGATGACGGTCTCGTCCGACATCGCCGGCACGTAGGCGCCGCCGGCGGTGCAGGAACCCATCACCACCGCGACCTGCGGAATGCCCCTGGCCGACATGTTGGCCTGGTTGTAGAAGATGCGACCGAAGTGGTCGCGGTCGGGGAAGACCTCGTCCTGCCGCGGCAGGAAGGCGCCGCCCGAGTCGACCAGGTAGATGCAGGGCAGGTTGTTCTGCTCGGCAATCTCCTGCGCGCGCAGGTGCTTCTTGACCGTCATCGGGTAGTAGGTGCCGCCCTTCACCGTGGCGTCGTTGGCCACGATCATGCATTCGACGCCCTGCACGCGGCCGATGCCGGTGATGACGCCGGCGCTCGGCGCCTCGTCGTCGTACATGCCGTAGGCCGCCATCTGGCCGACCTCGAGGAAGGGCGTGCCCGGGTCGAGCAGGTGGCCGACGCGGTCGCGCGGCAGCAGCTTGCCGCGCGCGGTGTGCTTGGCGCGCGCCGCCTCGCCGCCGCCGAGGCTCACCTGCGCAGCCTTGGCGCGCAGATCCTCGACCTGGGCGCGCAGGCTGGCGGCGTTGGCCTGGAAGTCCTCGCTGCGGGTGTTGATGCTGGATTTGATCACGCTCATCGCAGACGCTCCGTTCAGCGGGTTTCGGAGAACAGCTCGCGGCCGATCAGCATGCGGCGGATCTCGCTGGTGCCGGCGCCGATCTCGTACAGCTTGGCGTCGCGCCACAGGCGGCCCACCGAATACTCGTTGGTGTAGCCCACGCCGCCCAGGGCCTGGATCGCCTCGCCCGCCATCCAGGTCGCCTTCTCGGCGGTGTAGAGGATCACGCCGGCGGCGTCCTTGCGCAGCGTGCGGGCGTGGTCGATGCGGTCGCAGGCCTGGCCCACCGCGTAGGCGTAGGCGCGGCAGGCGCTCCAGGTCGAATACAGGTCGGCGATCTTGCCCTGCATGAGCTGGAACTCGCCGATCGGGGTGTCGAACTGCTTGCGCTCGTGCATGTAGGGCACGACCGCGTCCATGCACGCCGCCATGATGCCCAGCGGGCCGCCCGACAGCACCGCGCGCTCGTAGTCCAGGCCGCTCATCAGCACCTGCACGCCGCGGCCGATGTTGGCCTCGCCGCCGAGCACGTTCTCCACCGGCACCTCGACGTCGTCGAAGAACAGCGGGAAGGTGTTGGAGCCGCGCATGCCGAGCTTGTCGAGGTGGGTGCCATGGGAAAAGCCCTTCATGCCCTTCTCGATGATGAAGGCGGTGATGCCCTTCGGCCCGGCGGCGAGGTCGGTCTTGGCATACACCACCAGCGTATCGGCGTCACCGCCGTTGGTGATCCACATCTTGGCGCCGTTGAGGACGAAATGATCACCCTTGCGGTCGGCGCGCAGCTTCATCGACACCACGTCCGAGCCGGCGTTGGGCTCGGACATCGCCAGCGCGCCGACGTGATCGCCCGAGATCAGCTTGGGCAGGTACTTCTGCTTCTGCGCCTCGGTGCCGTTGCGGCGGATCTGGTTGATGCACAGGTTGGAGTGCGCGCCGTAGGACAGGCCCACCGAGGCCGAGGCGCGCGAGATCTCCTCCATCGCCACGATGTGGGCGAGATAGCCCATGTCGGTGCCGCCATACTCCTCGCTCACCGTCATGCCATGCACGCCGAGGTCGCCGAGCTTCTTCCACAGGTCGGCCGGGAACTCGTTCACACGGTCGATCTCGGCCGCACGCGGCGCGATCTCCGCCGCGCAGAAGGCCTGCAGCGTGTCGCGCAGGGCGTCGATGGTCTCGCCGAGGTTGAAGTTCAGGCTGGGCACGTTCATGGGGTGTCTCCTTCTCGAGGTTGTCCTGGCGCGGCGGGCAGCGCGCGGAAAATCCATTATGGACGGCGCATGCCCGGGGATGGGCGGAGATTAGCGGCGCGCCGCGGACGACGAGTGCCATCGTGGTTGCAATTCGTGCCATTGTGGCTAGCATTCCGGCACATGAAGATCCTCGCCCCCTCGCCCGCCGAACTCTCCCGTGGCCGCGCCGCCACGCCGATCGCCTTCATCCGCGCGATCGTCACCGGGTATCGCCGCCGGGGCATGGATCCGGCCAGCGCGCTCGCCCAGGCGCAGATCCCGCCGGCGCTCCTCGACGACCCCGCGGCACGCGTCACCGCGGCGCAGATGGAGCTGATGTCGGGGGTGGCGATGCAGGAACTCGACGACGAGGCGCTGGGCTGGCTCTCGCGCCGCCTGCCCTGGGGCAGCTACGGCATGCTGTGCCGCGCCTCGATCACCTCGCCGACGCTGGAGGTGGCGCTCAAGCGCTGGTGCCGCCACCACCGCCTGCTGACCGAGGACATCGTCTTCGAGCTGACGCAACGCGGCGGCATGGCCACGATCCGCGTCACCGAGCACGCCGCGCTTGGCGAGCTGCGCGAGTTCTGCCTGGTCAGCACGCTGCGCTACCTGCTCGGCTACGCCTGCTGGCTGGTCGATTCGCGCATCGCGCTCACCGAGGCCGCCTTCCCCTTCCCGGCGCCGGCCCACGCCGACGCCTACGCCTACCTGTTCGCCGGTCCGGCGCGCTTCTCCGCTGAGGCCGCCAGCATCGCCTTCGACGCGCGCTACCTGGCGCTGCCGGTGCGCCGCGACGAGAAGGCCCTGCAGTCCATGCTGCAGCGCGCACTGCCGCTCACCGTGCTGCAGTACCGCCGCGACCGCCTGCTGGTGCACAGCGTCGCCCAGCTGCTCTCCGCCAAGCCCGCCGCCGCGCACACCGCGGAGGACGTCGCCGCCCAGCTCAACACCTCGGTGCGTACCCTGCACCGACAGCTCAAGGAAGAAGGCGTGTCACTGCAGCAACTCAAGAACGAGGCGCGGCGCGAGCATGCGACCCGGCTGCTGCTGCAAACCCGGAAACCGGTGAAGCAGGTCGCGGCCGCGGTCGGTTTCGACAGCGAGAAGAGCTTCGCGCGCGCGTTCCGGGAATGGACGGGGGTGGCGCCGAGCGCGTTCAGGTCGAGTACTGCCGGCGCAGACGCGCAACCGGCGGACGGCTGGACGGCAGCACGGAGCGGACGCCGCCCCGACGTCCTCGCGTAGGGGCCGGCCGCGCCCCTCAATTCACCGGCATCACGAACTCCGGCCCCTTCGAGCCGCTGTCGGGCCAGCGCTGCATGATGCTCTTGTAGCGCGTGTAGAAGCGCACGCCCTCCTCGCCGTAGGCGTGGTGGTCGCCGAACAGGCTCTGCTTCCAGCCGCCGAAGGAATGCCAGGCCATCGGCACCGGGATGGGCACGTTGATGCCCACCATGCCGACCTGGATACGGTTGGCGAAGGCCTGCGCGGTGCGTCCGTCGCGGGTGTAGCAGGCGACGCCGTTGCCGAAGGCGTGCGCGTTGATCAGCGCCACCGCGTCGGCGAAGGTGGGTACGCGCACCACGCACAGCACCGGCCCGAAGATCTCCTCGTCGTAGATCTTCATGCCCGGGCACACGTGGTCGAACAGGGTCGGGCCGACGAAGAAGCCGTGCTCGCGCCCCGGCACCGTCAGGCCACGGCCGTCGAGCACCAGCTCGGCGCCCGCCTCCACCCCGGCGGCGATGTAGGCCTCGATGCGCGCCTTGGCCTCGGCGGTGACCACCGGCCCCATGTCCGCGCCCGGCGCCTCGCCGTCGTCGACGCGCAGCACCTGCGCGCGCGCCTTGACCCGCGCCACCAGCTCGTCGGCGATCGAACCCACCGCGACCGCCACCGAGATCGCCATGCAGCGCTCGCCGGCCGAGCCGTAGGCGGCGCCGATCAGGCCGTCGGCGGCCTGGTCGAGGTCGGCGTCGGGCATCACCACCATGTGGTTCTTGGCCCCGCCCAGCGCCTGCACGCGCTTGCCGTGGCGCGCCGCGGTCTCGTGGATGTGGCGGGCGATCGGCGTCGAGCCGACGAAGCTCACGGCGGCGACATCGGGGTGCGCGAGCAGCGCGTCCACCGCGGTCCGATCGCCCTGCACCACGTTGAACACGCCCGCCGGCAGCCCGGCCTCGCGGAACAGCTCGGCGGTCAGCAGCGAGGGCGAGGGATCGCGCTCGGAGGGCTTGAGGATGAAGGCATTGCCGCAGGCGATCGCCACCGGTGCCATCCACATCGGCACCATGAAGGGGAAGTTGAACGGCGTGATGCCGGCCGCCACCCCGATCGGCATGCGCTGGCTCCAGTTCGCGATGCCGCCGCCGACCTCGGCCGAGTGCTGGCCCTTGAGCAGCTGCGGGATGCCGCAGGCGAACTCGATCACCTCCAGCCCCCGCTGCACCTCGCCCTGGGCGTCGGGAAAGGTCTTGCCGTGCTCGCGGGTGATCAGGCGGGCGAGGTCGTCGGCGTACTGCTCGACCAGCGCCTTCATCCTGAACAGCACACGCGCCCGGCGCTGCGGCGCATGCTCGGCCCAGCTCGCCTGCGCACGCACGGCGGACGCCACCGCGGCATCGACCTCGGCCTGCGTCGCCAGGTCCACCGCGCGCGCCACCCGGCCGAGCGCGGGGTCGAACACCGGGCTGCTGCCCTCGCCCCCGCCCTGGTGGATTTCGTTGTCGATCCAGTGACTCACGCGCGCGGGCGCAGTCGTCCAGTGAATGCCCATCGTCTCGTCTCCTCGCTGAGTGATCTTATTCTGCGCCGCAGGATGGCTGCGACCGATCTTTCCATTCTAGCCCTGCGTCGCGCCATGCCGACGCAGGCAGGCGGTCGCCGGACAGCAGGCGTCGCATCCTGTTACCACCGCGGCTGTCCCGTCGTGACCACGCCACCTAGAATCGGTCCGCGCATTCGACCTTGCGGACGCCTCTGAACGAAGACCGCCCGCGCCCGACAGGATACGACCATGAACAAGACGACGCCCTTCGCCAGCCTGCTGCTCTGCGGCGCGCTGCTCTCCACCCCCGCCCTCGCCGACGAGATCGACTGCAACGGCCGCATGGGCCGCGCAGCCATCGACGGCGACCTGCGCGTGCCCACGGGCAAGCGCTGCACGCTCGACGGCACCCGCATCGACGGCAGCATCAAGATCGGCCGCGGCGCCACGCTACAGGCGCGCGGCATCAAGGTCGAAGGCAACATCCAGGCCGAGGGCGCGCGCGAGGTCGCGGTGACTCATTCGCGGATCGGCGGCAACATCCAACTCGAACAGGGCAGCGCGGTGCGGGTAGATGCGGTCGAGGTCGACGGCGACATCCAGCTGTTCGCCAACCGCGGCGCGATCCGGGTCAGCCGCAACCGGGTGGACGGCAACCTGCAGTGCAAGCAGAACCGGAACCGGCCGAGCGGCAGCGGCAACCGGGTGCGCGGCGACAAGGAGGATCAGTGCGCACGGCTTTGAACGGCCCTTTGCGGGTACGATCGCAGCCCTGGCTGCCGCCTTGCGCACGGCTGGCGCCGCCCGCCCCTCGCCCCAGACTCAACCGCCCCGGCACGCCCTCCTCCATCACCACGAGACACCGCAATGGACCTGCCCGCCCACCAGCTCACCATGACCGTCCTGATGACGCCCGACACCGCGAACTTTTCGGGCAAGGTCCACGGCGGCGCCATCCTCAAGCTGCTCGACCAGGTGGCCTACGCCTGCGCCAGCCGCTACGCCGGCCACTACGTGGTCACGCTCAGCGTCGACCAGGTGATGTTCCGCCAGCCCATCCAGGTCGGCGAGCTCGTCACCTTCCTCGCCTCGGTCAACCACACCGGCAACTCGTCGATGGAAGTGGGCATCAAGGTCGTCGCCGAGGACATCCGCGCCAAGGTCGTACGCCATGTGAATAGCTGCTTCTTCACCATGATCGCGGTCGATGACGAAGGCCGCCCGACCAAGGTGCCGGCGCTGGAACCCCGCACGCCCGACGAACGCCGGCGCTTTGCCGAAGCCGAGGTGCGCCGCGCGATGCGGCGCGAGATGGAGCGCAAGTTCGCCGAGGTGCATGGCGGGAACTGAAGGGCTGCTGACGGGCAATGGGCGGGCTTGTCAGTCCTCAACCCACAGTGCTACCTTGGTAACACCAAAGACCTCAAGGCGCACCCCATGACGACAACCTCGCTGAAGCTCCCCGACGCGCTGAGGCAGCGTGCCGCGGAAGCCGCCCAACGACAGGGCATTTCGCCGCACGCCTTCATGGTGCAGGCCATCGAGCAGGCCGCGACCCTGGCGGAAGCACGCGCAGGCTTTGTCGCCGAAGCGCTCGGCGCTCGCGAGCAAATGCTGGCCACCGGCGAAGGCTACGACGCCGCCGACGTGCATGCCTGGCTCAAGGCGCGCGCCACCGACCGACAGGCTGCAAGACCGCAGGCCAAGCCTTGGCGCGACTGATCTATTCGGCGCGCGCGCTCGACGACCTCGAGCGCGTGACGGACTTTCTTGTCGATACTGATCCCGCTGCCGCCGCGGTAACGGTCGACCTGATCGCGGAAGCCGTGGCGATCCTCGCCCGCCACCCCTTGATCGGCCGCCCGGCCGAGCATGGTCTCCGCGAGTTGGTCATCTCGCGCGGACGAACGGGTTACATCGCCCTCTACAGTTTCGAAACCGCGCAAGACTGCGTCCTGATCCTCGCCGTGCGCCACCAGCGCGAGACGGGTTACTGGGCGTAGCCCGGTGACGCAATTGAACGCCACCCGGATTTCGCGGGAACGGCACGATCAAGCGTACCCAGGCAGTAGAGCGCCACTGTGTCCATGGAGGAGAGAGGAGCAGGGCATTGTGGGGAAGGAAGACAAGCCGGACACCAACACGATTCAGCTCATCCATTGAGCTCTTTTGAACCGATTGCCGGCGGCGTTAGGCTCGCGCGCGCAGTGTACCAACGACGCTCAGCTCCGCGGCACCCGCCGCCAAGAACACTGGGCCGACCTTCCCCTTGCGGAAAAGGCCGGCCCCGGGCTGCCGTCAGGCGGTAATCAGCCCGCCAGCGCGCGCCCGATCACCAGCTTCTGGATGTCGCTCGCGCCTTCGTAGATCTGGCACACGCGCACGTCGCGGTAGATGCGCTCGACCGGGAAGTCGGTGACGTAGCCGTAGCCGCCGTGCACCTGGATCGCGTCCGAGCACACGCGCTCGGCCATCTCGGAGGCGAACAGCTTGGCCATCGAGGCCTCCTTGAGGCAGGGGCGGCCGGCGTCCTTGAGGCTGGCGGCGTGCCACACGAGCTGGCGCGCGGCTTCCAGTTGCGTCGCCATGTCGGCGAGGCGGAAGTTGACCGCCTGGTGCTCGAAGATCGGCTTGCCGAAGCTCTCGCGCTCCTGCGCGTACTTGACCGCCGCTTCCAGCGCAGCGCGCGCCATGCCCAGGCACTGCGCGGCGATGCCGATGCGGCCGGCCTCGAGGTTGGAGAGCGCGATCTTGTAGCCTTCGCCTTCCGCACCGATCACCGAGTCGGCCGGGATGCGGCAGTTCTCGAACAGGATCTGGGTGGTGTCGGACGCCTTCTGGCCCATCTTCTCCTCGATGCGGCCGACCTGGTAGCCCGGTGCGTTCGCCGGCACCAGGAAGCAGGTGATGCCCTTCTTGCCGGCGGCCTTGTCGGTCACCGCGAACACGATGGCGACGTCGGCGTGCTTGCCGGTGGTGATGAACTGCTTGACGCCGTTCAAGACCCACTCGTTTCCGTCGCGCACGGCCGTGGTGCGGATCGCGGACGCATCCGAGCCGACGTGCGGCTCGGTCAGGCAGAAGCAGCCGAGCTTCTCGCCGCGGGCGAGCGGCTTCAGCCAGGCTTCCTTCTGCGCATCGTTGCCGAAGCGGTTGACGATTCCGCACGGCAGCGAGTTCTGCACGCTGACGATGGTCGAGGTCGCGCCGTCGCCGGCGGCGATTTCTTCCAGCGTCAGCACCAGGCTCATGTAGTCCATGCCGGCGCCGCCCCACTCCTCGGGCACCACCATGCCGAGCGCGCCGAGTTCGGCGAGCTCGTTCAGCGCCTCGCGCGGGAAGGTGTGGTTGCGGTCCCATTCGGCGGCGAAGGGGGCCAGGCGCTCCTGCGCGAAGGCGCGCATCGAGTCGCGGATGAGTTCCTGTTCCTGGGTCAGAATCATGTCGCTGTCTCCTTAGCCGCAGGCCACCGAGGCATCGACCTCGATCGCCATCGCCGTGGCTTCGCCGCCGCCGATGCACAGGCTGGCCACGCCGCGCTTGAGACCGCGCTTGCGCAGGGCGCCGATCAGCGTGACCAGGATGCGCGCGCCCGAGGCGCCGATCGGGTGGCCGAGCGCGCAGGCGCCGCCGTTCACGTTGACCTTGTCGTGCGGCAGCTTCATCTCGTGCATCGCCGCCATGGTGACGACCGCGAAGGCCTCGTTGATCTCCCACAGATCGACGTCGTCGGTGCTCCAGCCGGCCTTGGCCAGCACCTTCTGCATCGCGCCCACCGGGGCGGTGGTGAACCAGGCCGGCTCCTGCGCATGGGTGGCGTGACCGACGATGGTCGCGACCGGCTTCAGACCGAGCTTGTCGGCGGTGGACTTGCGCATCAGCACCAGCGCGGCGGCGCCGTCCGAGATCGAGCTCGAGTTGGCCGGCGTGACGGTGCCGTCCTTCCTGAACGCCGGCTTGAGACCGGGGATCTTGTCGATCTGCGCCTTCAGCGGCTGCTCGTCCTTGTCGACCACGACCTCGCCCTTGCGGCCCGACACGGTCACCGGGGTCACTTCCCAGGTGAAGTCGCCGTTGTTGATCGCGGCCTGGGCGCGGGTGGTCGAGGCGATCGCGAACTCGTCCTGCGCGCTGCGGGTGAAGTTGAAATGCCCGGCGCAGTCCTCGGCGAAGGTGCCCATCAGGCGGCCCTTGTTCTCCTTCGAGTAGCTGTCTTCCAGGCCGTCGAGGAACATGTGGTCGAACATCTGGCCATGGCCGAGGCGATAGCCCGAGCGCGCCTTGGGCAGCAGGTAGGGGGCGTTGGACATGGACTCCATGCCGCCGGCGACCATCACCTCGTTGGTGCCGGCCAGGATCAGGTCGTGGGCCAGCATGGTGGCCTTCATGCCCGAGCCGCACACCTTGTTGATCGTGGTGCAGCCGGCCGACAGCGGCAGGCCGGCGCCGAGCGCGGCCTGGCGGGCGGGCGCCTGGCCGACGCCGGCGGGCAGCACGCAGCCCATGATCACCTCTTCGACCTGCTCGGGCTTCAGGCGCGCGCGCTCGACCGCCGACTTGATGGCGATGGCGCCGAGCTGCGGCGTGGTGAGGCTGGCGAGGTCGCCCTGGAAACCGCCCAGCGGGGTGCGGGCGACGGATACGATGACGACGGGATCGGACATGCGATTCTCCTGATGAATGTCGTTGACTGTGTCTTGCTTGATGATGACTCGCCGCGCTCAGCTGCCGAGCGCTTCGAGCGCCGCGGCGTAGCGCGGCATGAGATCGTCGGGGCGGCTGACGTTGATGCCGAGGTCGCGGATCAGGCCGTTCTTGAGGCCGTAGATCCAGCCATGCACGGTGAGCGCCTGGCCGCGCCGCCAGGCGTCCTGCACGACCACGGTCTGCGCCACGTTGGCCACCTGCTCGATGACGTTGAGCTCGCACAGGCGGTCGTGGCGCAGTTCCGCCGGCAGCGCGTCGACCGCCTGCAGGTGGCGCACATGCACGTCCTGCACGTGGCGCAGCCACAGGTCGACCAGGCCGACGCGGGCGCGTTCGAGCGCCGCCTTGACGCCGCCGCAGCCGTAGTGGCCGACGACCATGATGTGCTTGACCTCGAGCACATCGACCGCGTACTGGATCACCGCCAGCGCGTTGAGGTCGGTATGAACGATGACGTTGGCCACGTTGCGATGCACGAAGACCTCGCCCGGCAGCAGGCCGACGATCTGGTTGGCGGGCACGCGCGAATCGGAGCAGCCGATCCACAGGTATTCCGGGCTCTGCAGGTGCGACAGCTTCTCGAAGAAGCCGGGGTCGATCTGCTGCATCTGCCGCGACCATGCCTGGTTGTAGTCGAAGAGGTGGAACAGGTTCTCGTTGTTGACCGCGTCCTCGGACCAGTTCTCGAGGTCCAGAGTCAGGAAGATCGTGCCTTCGACCGGCGTCGGGTAGTACGCGGGTGCCTCGGTGAAACCGAGCTCGCGGTACAGCTTCACCGCGATCCGCATCGCCGGCACGGTATCGAGCAGGATGCGGCGGTAGCCGAGCCGATGTGCGGACTTGATCGCCGCGAGCGCGAGCTTGCGCCCGATGCCCTGGCCGCGCGTGGCCGGATCGACGTAGAGCCGCTTCATCTCGCACACGCCTTCGGAGAAGCGGCGGATGCCGACGCAGCCCGCCGGCTGGCCGCCGAGGGTGGCGTAGAACAGCCGGCCGTCGGCCTCGCCGTAGGCGCCGGGCAGGTTGGCGACCTCGTCGGCGAAGCCCTGGTAGCTCAGGTCCACCCCGAGCCAGGCCGCGTAATTGCGGAAGAACTGGCGCACCTGCTCCAGTTCGGCGGTGTCGGAAGCGGTCAGCGCGCGCAGTTCGATCGTCATCGGGCAGGCCTCATCGGGGAGTCGGTTGGAGGGAATGGTCGAGCGGGCGCATCGGCGCGGAGCCGGGCCGCATCACCGCGCCTCAGCCCTCGCGCTCCTTCTTGCCGTGCATGGCCATGATCGTCTGCTGCATGATGGCACACAGGGTCCATTGCTCGTCGCGGATCGCATAGACGTCGGCGCGGGTCACGATCAGCGTGCGCCCCGGGCGCACCACCTCGCCGCGCGCCACCAGGCGCTGGCCGTCGGCGGGCGCGACCAGGTTCATCTTGTACTCGACCGTCAGCACGCTGGCGTCGGCCGGGGTCAGGGTGTTGGCCGCATAACCCGCCGCCGAGTCGGCGATCATGCCCACCACGCCGCCGTGAATGAAGCCGTGCTGCTGGGTGATCTCGGGCTTGTGCGGCAGGTGGATCTCGACGTAGCCGGGCTCGACCACCGCCATCTCGGCACCGATCAGGCCCATCGCCTGCTGCAGGCCGAAGCTCGTGCGCACACGCTCGGCGTAGCCCGGGTCACGGGGCTGGAACTGCGGCATCTCGGGTCGCATGCGGGGGTCTCCTGAGGGCATCCGGTTGCTTGTTTTAACGTTTACGTCAACGTAAACTCAGCGCTGAAAAAACGCAAGCACCGGCCTCAGCCGACGCTCGCGCGATCGATGCGACGGACCAGCTCCGCGCGCGCCGCCGCGGCCCCTTCGGCGTTGTCGCCGAGCAGGGCCTCGCACTGGCACTCGAGCATGTCGATCTCCTCGAGCACGGCCTCGATGTCGCGGCGCTGCTGTTCCATGGCCGCGCGGCGCACGGCCAGCACCTTGAGAAAGCGCTGCAGCTGGGGCGCGGAGTTGCGCACGCCGCCGTACATGTCGAGCAGCTCGCGGATCTCGGCCAGCGACAGGCCGAGGCGCTTGCCGCGCAGGGTCAGCTTCAGGCGGGTACGATCGGCCTTGGTATAGACGCGGGCGCGCCCGGCGCGGGCCGGGGTCAGCAACCCCTGGTCCTCGTAGAAGCGAATCGCGCGCGGGGTGATGTCGAATTCGCGGGCGAGTTCGGTGATGGTGTAGGTTTGCTCGTCGGCCATGCTCGGTCACGGCGACCGCCGCCCGCGTCTGCAGGGGCGACCGCAATTTATTGATTTATTTGCTGATAACAGAAAAGTCGAACGAAGTTTAAGCAGATTCCCGGGATTTGGGCAATGCGCACGCGATCCGGCGCGCTCCGCCACCCGGCCACGACGACACAGGACACAGAGAGACATGCACACGAACCAGGCCAGCGCGCCGACCGAACCCCACTACCCCTTCGACGCCCTGCCGGAAGCCGGCACCAGCCTCGAGGTCGCGCCCGGCGTGCGCTGGGTGCGCATGCGCCTGCCGTTCGCGCTCGACCACATCAACCTGTGGCTGCTCGACGACGGCGAGCGCGTGGTCGCCGTCGACTGCGGCTACGCCTCGGCCGAGACCCAGGCCGCCTGGGACGCGGTACTCGCCGCCGACGGCCGGCCGCTCGAGCGCGTCATCGTCACCCATCACCACCCCGACCACATCGGGCTGGCCACCTGGCTGGCGGCGCGCGACGGCGCCAGCATCCACATGACCCAGGGCGAATTCCTCGCCGCGCAGGCGGTGTGGCACCAGCTTCCGGGCTACTCGATCGTGGACATGCTCGACCAGTTCCACCGCCACGGCCTGCACGACGAGCGCCACGAGGCGCTGGCCACCCGCGGCAACGCCTATCGGCGCGGCGCGCCGGAGATTCCCGGCCGCTACCACCGCCTGTTCGACGGCGACGAGCTGCGCATCGGCGCCCACACCTGGCGCATCGTGGTCGGCTTCGGCCATGCGCCCGAGCATGCCAGCCTGTACTGCGCCGAGCTCGGCGTGCTGATCTCGGGCGACATGCTGCTGCCGCGCATCTCCACCAATGTCAGCGTGTATGCCGCCACCCCCTACGACGACCCGCTGGGCTGGTTTCTGCGCTCACTGCGGGAATTGTGCAACATCCCCGACGACACGCTCGTGCTACCATCTCACGGCAAACCTTTCAAGGGTATTCGATCAAGAGTGGATCAACTCGTCGCGCATCACCGCGAGCGCTGCGAGGTGCTGCTGGCAGCCTGCGACACGCCACGCACGGCTGCAGAGTTGCTGCCGACGCTGTTCCCTCGCCCGCTCGATACCCATCAGGTCATGTTCGCCATGGGGGAGGCCATCGCCCACCTCAACCACCTCGAGAGCCAGGGAATGCTCGCGAGGCAGGTCGATGCGGACGGCCTGATCCGTTTCACCCCTTGCCGCTAAGCACGCCCCGATCAAACAACAGGAGCCCAACCCAGATGGCTGCACCCAACACCGAGACCCCGAAGGCCGAACTGCCCGATCCGCAGGAAGTCGCCAAGACCTACGCCGAGGTCGCCCGCCGCGCCTCGCACCTGATCAGCGACCACGTCCATCGCCAGCTCAAGAAAGGCGTGTCGACGCCGGCCGACGAACTCGGCATCGCCCAGGCCTTCATGGACATGATGGCCAAGCTGCTCGCCAACCCCTACAAGCTCGCCCAGGCGCAGATGAACCTGGTGTGGGACTACTTCTCGCTGTGGCAGCACTCGATGATGCGCGTCGCCGGCCTCAGCGCCGCCCCGGTCGCCGCCCCCGAGAAGACCGACAAGCGCTTCAAGGACGAGGAGTGGGAAGAGCACTTCCTGTTCGACTTCATCAAGCAGTCCTACCTGATCGCCGCGCGTCACATCCATGACACCGTGTGCTGTGTGGACGGCCTCGACGAGCAGACCCAGAAGAAGGTCAACTTCTACACCCGCCAGTACATCGACGCACTGTCGCCGTCGAACTTCGCGATCACCAACCCGGAAGTCTTCCGCGAGACGGTCAAGAGCCACGGCCAGAACCTGCTCAAGGGCCTCAACAACCTGCTGCGCGACGTCGAGGAAGGCGGCGGCAACCTGCGCGTCAAGATGACCGACACCACGGCCTTCGAGCTGGGCAAGAACGTCGCCACCACGCCGGGCAAGGTCGTGTTCCAGACCGAGATGATGCAGCTGGTGCAGTACACCCCCAGCACCGACAAGGTGCTGAAGAAGCCGCTGCTGATCGTGCCGCCCTGGATCAACAAGTTCTACATCCTCGACCTGCGCGAGAAGAACTCCTACATCAAGTGGGCGGTTGACCAGGGCCACACCGTGTTCGTGATCTCCTGGGTCAACCCGGACGAGCGCCTGGCCGAGAAGAGCTTCGACGCCTACGTCAAGGAAGGCGTGATCGCCGCCCTCGACGCCATCGAGCAGCAGACCGGCGAGAAGGAAGTCAACGCCGCGGGCTACTGCCTGGGCGGCACCCTGCTCGCCACCACGCTGGCCTACCTCAGCGCCAAGCGCCAGAAGCGCATCGCCTCGGCGACCTTCTTCACCACCATGACCGACTTCACCGACCCGGGCGAACTCGGCGTGTTCATCGACGAAGGCCAAGTCACCAGCCTCGAGAAGAAGATGTTCGAGCGCGGCTACCTGGAGGGCTCGGAAATGGCCGGCACCTTCAACATGCTGCGCGCCAACGACCTGATCTGGTCCTTCGTGGTCAACAACTACCTGCTCGGCAAGGATCCGTTCCCGTTCGACCTGCTGTACTGGAACTCGGACTCGACCCGCATGCCGGCGGCGATGCACAGCTTCTACCTGCGCAAGATGTACATGGAGAACCGCCTGATCGAGCCGGGCGGCATCGAGATCGACGGCACGCCGATCGACCTCGGCAAGATCAAGGTGCCGTGCTACTTCATCTCCACGATCGAAGACCACATCGCGCCGTGGAAGAGCACCTACATGGGCGCCCGCCGCTTCGGCGGTCCGGTCCGTTTCGTGCTCGGCGGCTCCGGCCACATCGCCGGCATCGTCAACCCGCCCGCCGCCAACAAGTACGGCTACTGGCTCAACTCGGCCGCCAAGCTGGCGGAAACCGCCGACGCCTGGTTCGAAGGCAGCCAGCAGCACCCGGGCTCGTGGTGGACCGACTGGCAGTCCTGGGTCACCGCCCACGACAGCGAGCAGACCGACGCCCGCGACCCGGCCAAGGGCAAGCTGAAGGCGCTGGAAGACGCGCCGGGCAGCTTCGTCAAGCTCCGCATCGACGCCACCCAGCTCGCGGCCTGAGCATCGATGCAGTGAAGCGGGGAGGGGTGACCCTCCCCGTTTTTTCGTTTACGGGCGGGAAAAAGGACACGGGCGCACAGCAGTGCGCCGCGGAGCATCCGCTTCCGCATCGCGGTTTGTCCCGGCCACAACCAGGCTTTACATACAGTGTCGGAAATTTTTACACCCGTCAGCGGCACCCAAATCTACGACCAACGCCCTGCCCTCGTGCTGGACACCAACACCGTGCTCGCGCTGTGGATGTTCCGCGACCCCGCGCTGGAAAAGTTGCGCGACTGGATCGAGGCGGGGAATTGCCGGCTGTACAGCCGGGAGGACGCGCTGGAGGAGCTGCGGCGGGTGCTGGCGTATCGGCAGTTCGGGCTGGATTTGCCCTGCCAGGAAGCCATTCATTGCCACTACCGCTCGCTCCTGACCCCTTGGGCGGGTCCCCGGGGGCCAAGCGCCACGGATGAGTCCGCATGCCTGCCGCGCTGCAGCGACACGGACGATCAGAAATTCCTCGAAATCGCCTTCGAGGCGGAGGCGACCCATCTGCTGACCCGCGACAAGGCACTGCTGAAGCTCCAAAGGCCTGTCGCGAGCAGAATGAGATGCTCGATCATGCAGCCCGACAGCTTCAAAAATGGATTTCATCGGCACCAAAATGCATGAAGCCGCCCTCATACGCAAAAAATGTCGATATTTCTTACACTCAGTCCTCCAGTGCGCCAGAAAAATGAAATTTAACCCTTATTTTTCAACAACATAAAAACATGGCACGCCCATTGCTAAGGAATTCTCAAGAGCAATTTGGCGTGCAGCACAAGCGTTGTCACACCGCCGACGCCAAGATGACTCGATAGGGCCGTACCCAAAACATCGCGGCTCAACGACATCCACCAATCGGAGGTCAAAATGAAACGGACCACCACTGCACCGAAACTTCTATGCGCCATGCTGTTTGCGGCGTTTGGAGCAGCCGGTAACGCGAATGCCCTCGTACTTTCTACGAGTGATACTAGTGAGTCTTTCTCTTGGACGTTTACCGATGCCGGTTACACGATGGCAGGCATGGGGACCATGTCGATCGCTAGCCTAACCAGCACTACTCTTACTCTCAACATCACACTCAATGACTACTCCACCTTCCCATCGGGCGGAGTGCCGAAGGACATCCGCCTTACCGCCTTTGGTTTTGCCATCGATCCGAACACGACAGGCGTTACATTCTCCGACGACGGCGACGGCGGCATGATTGATGCGGCCCTCGCCAGCATCCCGAGCCTCAAGACAATTGAGGTTTGCGCTTACGGTGGGAACAATTGCCCGGGCGGCTCCAATGGCGGGATTTGGGCTGGGGATGAAGACACCTTCACACTCACGCTTACTGGAACATGGGGTAACTCCGTCACCATCGATCCGATCGGATTCAAGTACCAAACCAAAATCGGGTCGTACGAATTTGTCACGACGAGCGGAGGCCCTCCGACCACGGGCCCGGTGCCTGAACCTGGTACGATTACGCTGCTGGGGTTGGGATTGCTCGGCACTCTGTTCTATCGCCGCCGCACCGAACGACGTGCATGACGCAAAATCGGCTATTAACCCGGCAATCAAATAGGTTTTGATATAATTCGGGCATGGAAAAGATCGATGCCCGCAAGCTTCCGCCCGAAGCCCTGGAACACATTCGTCGCCAAGCATTTGTACTGCGCAAGCAAGGCTACACATGGACGCACATTGCTGAAGTGTGTGGGGTTCATGTTGGGACCGTTCTGAAATGGGCGCGGCGCGCCCAAGCTGACGACCTCGACGCCGTCATCAAGGGCGGGCAACGTGGTCGGCGCCATGGCTCGGGACGAACTCTGACGCTGGTTCAAGAGGAGCAGCTGCGCTTGAAGATCATCGGCTCGAATCCCGCCCAGCTTCAGCTTGAGTTTGCGCTGTGGAATCGTCGCGCAGTGATGCTCGCCATCAAGCAGCTCTTTGGCATCGACATGCCCATTCGCACCGTCGGTGAGTACCTTCGGCGGTGGGGTTTCACGCCGCAGCGGCCGGTCAAGCGTGCGCTTGAGCAGGATCCGGCCCGGCTCAAGGCGTGGCTTGAGGACGAGTATCCGAAGATCGTTGCGCGCGCCAAGACTGAGGATGCCGAGATCTACTGGGGTGACGAGACCGCCATTCGCCAGGACTCGCACTGGGTGCGCGGCTACTCGATGGCGGGGCTGACGCCTGAGCTTCGACTGCCGGCCGGTCGCCACGGATCGACATCGATGATCTCGGCGATCACCAACCAAGGCTTGGTGCGCTTCTCGTTCTTCGAGGGCGCCATCGATGCCGAGCGCTTCATCGTGTTCTTGAAGGACCTGATTCAGGATGCGCAGCGTAAGGTGTTCCTGATCGTCGACAATTTGCGCGTGCACCGCGCCAACCGTGTCCGCGAGTGGGCTGCCGAAAACACCGAGAAGATCGAGCTGTTTTACCTGCCGCCGTATGCGCCGGAACTCAACCCCGACGAGTATCTGAACCGGGATCTGAAAACGTCGATACGCTCCGGGCCGATTGCCAGGACCGCCGCCGCACTTCTCGAGAAGGCGCGTACGTGCATGGAACGCATCGCTGCGATGCCGGATCGTGTGCGGTCGTATTTCAGCCATGAGTACGTTCGCTACGCTCAGTAATTTAGCTATTTGATTGCCGGGTTAATAGCACGTAGAATCGAAAGGCCCCGTGAAAACGGGGCCTTTCGCTTTCGGAACTACATTCGACTTGATCTTCTTGCGTCCAGTCTTGCCAGATTTCGATGAGGAAGCGCATGAAAAATGCAGGCACGAGCAACAATGCGTTCCGGCAGCGTGCTGTCAATTGCAGCGCTTCGATACTCCTGACGCTGATCGCTTACCTGATCTACAGGTTTTCACCCCATACGCAATCTATGAGGGGGGTGAGCTGGCAACAAGAAGGCACCTTCAACGGCTCAGCTTTTCTTTCTGCAGCCTTCGTCGCCTACTGTCTCGCCCTGATCCTGTTTTATCTCTTTGAACGCGCCCCCCATGAATCGAAGTCGGTCGCTGCCATCCGCGGCCTTTTCCGTACCATCAACAAACCGCGGCAGGTCTTCAAGAACGGCCTGCCCGATGCAGAGCGCCTGGGGGTGTTGTCTGTCTTGCTGAAGGCGTTCTTCGCCCCGCTAATGCTCCTGTCGCTGTTCGGCTGGACCAATGCGATGGTGATGAATGGCGCGCATGTCTTCGAGCACCTGCCTTCCCTGCGCGTCGACTTCCTGAGCATCTTCAACACGCATGGCTTCTGGTTCCTCTTCCAGCTCATCGTGTTCGCGGACATCACCTTCTTCACCATCGGCTACCTCGTGGAACATCCGCGGCTGAAGAACCAGATCCGCTCGGTGGACCGCAGCTGGCAGGGCTGGGCGGTCACGCTGGCCTGCTACCCGCCGATCAACGGCATCACCAACTGGCTGCTGGGCGGCAGCGCGACGGAGTTTCCGCAATTCGACAACCCGGTGGTTCACGTGGCAGTAAACATGGCAGTGCTGGTGCTGATGGCCATCTACGCCTGGGCATCGGTCGCCTTGAACCTCAAGGCCAGCAACCTGACTCATCGCGGCATCATCCACCACGGACCGTACCGCTACATCCGCCACCCTGCCTATGTCTGCAAGAACGCAGCATGGTGGCTGGGCAGCCTGCCGGTGATCGCCGCAGCGTGGACCGTATCCTGGTGGTCCGCCCTCGTGGCACTGGCCGCCACCGCGGCGTGGACTGGACTCTATGCCCTGCGCGCCCTCACCGAGGAAGACCACCTCAGGAAGGTGGACGGGGAATACGACGCCTACTGCCAAAAGGTGCGCTACCGGTTCATCCCGGGAGTGCTGTAGATCGCCTGGATGCAAAAAGTGGCGCCTCGCACGACTTTCATGTGCGAGGCGCCACCGTGTCCAGGGAGACAACTATCAGCGCGTAACCTGAATGCTCTGGCTGCCGACATTCCCCGCAGCATCGGTCGCCTCGAGCTTCAGGGTATGGCTACCCGTGGCGACCTTGCGCGTGTTCCACGAGTACGAAAGGCTTGCGCCGTTGACGCTGCTGACGAGCTTGCCGTTGACGTACAGGCGCATCAGGGTCACGCCGGCATCATCAGAACCCGCGCCCTTCACACTCACGGTACCGCTGACCTTGCTGCCACCAGTCGGATTGCTGATCGTCGCCACAGGCGCCACCGTATCAGCCGAAAGCGTCTTCTCGGCGCTGTTCGCCACCGTCACCGAGACCGTCTTGCTCGCGTAGTTGCCTGCAGCGTCATACGCGTACGCGGTCACGGTCGCCGAACCATCGGCCACCGTGGTGCTGTCCCAGCTGAACCCGAACGGCGCGGTCGTATCGCTCCCCACGCTCTTGCCGTTGACCGTCAGCTCAACACGGCTCACGCCGACGTTGTCGATGGCCGACACATCGACCGCCACCAAGCCACTCACCGTGCTGCCAGCCGCGGGGTTGCTGATGCCGACGCTCGGTGCCGTGGTGTCGCTCGCCTGCGCCGTCTGCACCGCCTTGACCGCCGCAGCCGCATCGACCCGGCCGTTGCCGTAGTAGGCGTCCCAACCCGTGGTCCCCAGATCCACCGCAGTCGAGAACAGCACCTTCTCGATGTCCGCTGCGCCCAAGGCCGGGTTGGACGCCTTCATCAGGCCGACGACGCCCGCCACGACCGGACTGGCGAACGAGGTGCCCTGCCACTTCTGATAGGAGCCGCCGCGGGTCGTCGTCCAGATGTTGGTGCCCGGCGCCGCGATGTCGACGTACTTGCCGTAGCTCGACCACGACGCCTTCACGTCGTTGCTGTCGGTCGCCGACACGCTGATCATCGTGCTGTTGGCGGCGATCAGCTCCTCGCCGCTGTTGTTGCCCGCAGCCACCACGGTCAGACCACCCTTGTTCTTCAGGTACTGCGCCGCGCTCTGCACCGTGGAACTGCCCGACACGCCACCAAAGCTGATGTTCGCGACATTCGCCCCACGGTCAGCCGCCCAGGTGATGCACTGCGCAGCCGCACTCCAGTAGCCATACCCGTTGGTGTCGGTGATCCGCATCGGCATGATCAACGCGTCTGCCGCGGGCGCAGCGACACCGAGCGCGTTGTTGGTCGCCGCTGCAGCGGTACCCGCAACCGCCGTGCCGTGACCATGCACGTCCGCAGTATTGGAGCTGTTGTCGTAGCAGTTCCAGCCCGACACCATCTTGCCGGCCAGGTCCGGATGGTTCGAATCCACGCCGGTGTCGAGGATCGCGATCGTGGCGCCGCGACCGGTCGACACGTCCCAGGCCGACGACACGCCGATCTTGCTCAGGTGCCAGGCGCTGCCATAGTAGGGATCGTTCGCCGTCGCATCGGGCTTGATCAGCATGTCGCGCTCGGCGAACTTCAGGTGCTTGTTCTTCTTCAGCAGCGCTTCCACCGCCTTCTCGGAGGCCTGCGGCGGGAGCTGGATCACACGCACGTTGATCCCCTCGATCTTTCCGACCTGCTTGCCGCCGTGCTGCTTGAGGATCTTCTCGAACTCCGCCTCCGGCAGGCCGGCACGCGGCTGCACCAGAAGACGGCCGGGCACCCACTGCGACTCGGTTTGCGACACCTGTGCGTGCGCCGGCAGGGACAGCGCCCCCAGGGCCACGGCGACGCAGGTCAGCGCCGGAATGCGGTGCGAGATATGGAAGAAGGAAGAAATACTGTGCTGCGGTGCGCTCATTGCGAACTCCATGCTCTAGGTTTCCGGCCCGCGCCTCACGGCTGCGGATTGCATGGGCGAACGACGCACCTGTCCTCGACGGACGGCACCACCTGGCAATCCCGCTGTCATGGGGCGCAAGCCCTTTAGACCGGTAACTTTGCGTCCCCGCCTTTCGACGGGTTTGCCTTTTTTCAGGTCGCGACGACTTGCTCTTTACGAGCGGCTGTCGACGCGAATACTGCTTTCGTAAAGCGTCCAGGGAGAGGCTTTCACTGAAGCTTAAGATCTCACAACTTCCTGGCTTCGACCATGGCCTAACAGCCAGTTTCTAAAGCGTTTTGTGGAAAATTTCCTCATTGGAGGCCGAAACCCGGACCAACTGCATTGGCCCGAAGAAGACGCCTCCCCGATCGCCTTCGCCGCGCTCGCCTACCCTGCGACCGCGACAAACCGGGACGGATGGATGTGACACCCATCCGTCCCGGCGACACTCGAGCGACTCACTCCGAGGCAGGAGCCTCGGTGTCGATCACTTGGTAACCGTGATGCTCTTGCTACCCCTGTTGCCAGCCGCGTCGAACGCTTCGAGCAGGATCGTGTGCGAACCGGCTGCCAGCTTGTTGGTGTTCCAGCGGTAGCTCAGGCTGCCCGAGGTGGCGCTGGCAACGAGTTTGCCGTCGATGGAGAGGCGCATCTGACGGACCCCCACATCGTCGGTCGCCTTGCCCTGCACGGTCACCTGCCCGCTCACCTTGCTCGAGGCCGCCGGATTGCTGATCGTGGCCACCGGGGCCAGCGTATCGGTCGTCGTCTGCGTTTTCTGTGCCGTCGCGTTGGCGACCGTGACGCTCACCGACTTCGACGCGTAGTTGCCGGCCGCGTCGTACGCGTAGGCCGTGAGCGTGGCCGAGCCATCGGCCACCTTCGTGCTGTCCCAGCTGAAGGCATACGGCGCGGTCGTGTCGCTCGCGATCTTGCTGCCGTTGACCAGCAGATCCACGCGGCTCACCCCCATGTTGTCGGTGGCCGACACATTCACCGCCACCAGGCCGCTGACCGTGCTGCCCGCCGTCGGGTTGCCGATGCCGACGCTCGGCGCCGTGGTGTCGCTGGTCTTCGCCGTCTGCACCGCCTTGACCGCGGCAGCCGCGTTGACCCGCCCATGGCCGTAGTAGGCATCCCAGCCCGTCGTACCCAGATCCACCACGGTCGAGAACAGCACCTTCTCGAGGTCGGCCGCGCCCAGCGCCGGGTTGGCCGCCTTCATCAGAGCGACGACGCCCGCGACGACGGGACTGGCGAACGAGGTGCCCTGCCACTTCTGATAGGAGCCACCACGGGTCGTGGTCCAGATGTAGGTGCCCGGGGCCGCGATGTCGACGTACTTGCCGTAGCTCGACCACGACGCCTTCACGTCGTTGCTGTCGGTCGCCGACACGCTGATCATCGTGCTGCTGGCGGCGATCAGTTCCTCGCCACTGCTGTTGCCTGCGGCCACGACGGTCAGACCGCCCTTGTTCTTCAGGTACTGGGCCGCGCTCTGCACCGTGGAGCTGCCCGACACGCCACCGAAGCTGATGTTCGCGACGTTCGCGCCGCGATCGGCCGCCCACGTCAGGCACTGCGCGGCCGCGCTCCACGACCCATAGCCGCTCAGGTTGGTGATGCGCATCGGCATGATCATCGCCTCACCCGCCAGCGCGGCAACGCCGAGCGCGTTGTTGGTCGCCGCCGCAGCCGTACCCGCCACCGCGGTGCCATGGCCATACACGTCGGCCGTATTCGAGTTGTTGTCGTAGCAGTTCCAGCCCGACACCAGCTTGCCGGCGAGGTCCGGGTGGCTTGCATCCACGCCCGAATCGAGGATGGCGATCGTCGCGCCGCGACCGGTCGACACGTCCCAGGCCGACGACACGCCGATCTTGCTCAGGTGCCAGGCGCTGCCATAGTAGGGATCGTTCGCCGTCGCATCGGGCTTGATCAGCATGTCGCGCTCGGCGAACTTCAGGTGCTTGTTCTTCTTCAGCAGCGCTTCCACCGCCTTCTCGGAGGCCTGCGGCGGGAGCTGGATCACCCGCACGTCGATCCCTTCGATCTTCCCGACCTGCTTGCCGCCGTGCTGCTTGACGATCTTCTCGAACTCCGCCTCCGGCAGGCCGGCACGCGGCTGCACCAGAAGGCGGCCAGGCACCCACTGCGCTTCATCAGCGGCAGACACCTGAGCGGGAAGGAAGGTCGCACCGAGGGCGACGGCAAGCGAAGCGAGGACGGGTTTGTGAAGGGTTGCGGGAATATTCATCTGTGACTCCGAGCGGTTTCCGTTTACCGGCGCTTCAACTCGAGCCTCAAGATCGCGTGGAGACACAGCAGCGCTTGCCCCGAGGGGGCAGCATCATATTCCTGGGAATCCCGCCGTCATGAGGCCTAAGCCTTGTAGACCGGTGATTTTGCGTCCCCGTCTTTCGACGGGTTTGCCCTTGTCAGGCCGCGGTTGCTATCAATACCGGCGCGGATGGTATTTGTTCAGCGCACCAAATTGAGCGCTTGAAAATCGATGTTACGTTTCCGCAAACACTTCCGGCGAGCCAATATGCATAGCCGGACACCCTTCATTTTCCATATACATAACAGCCGTTTACGCTCAAACGACGGTTGAATGCGGGCTACAGACGCCTACCGAAGACAGGGGCATCAGCCCCGCACCCCGGCCAGCGTTTGCCGCAGCGCACAAAGCCAGCGCAAGCCCTTCGCCGCCCGGCTGCCGTACCAGGACACCATCTCGCCGTCGACCAGGGTCGCCGGGCGTGCGGCGAGGCGGGCGACCTCGTCCACATGTGCCTCGCGGAAGCGGTAGGGCTCGGTCGACAACAGCACGCGCTCGACCTGGCTCAACCAGGATGCAGTCCACTCGAAGGCGGGATAGCGCGCGGCGCCGGTCTCGCCGCCGTCCACCGCGGGCAGGGTGTGCCAGCCGACCGCGGCGAGGGTGGCGGCGATGTAGGTGTCGCGGGCGACGGTCATCCACGGTTCGCGCCAGATCAGGTAGAGCACGCGCTCGTCGGCCAGGGTCGCGCGCAGCGCGGCGGCTTCGGCGAGCGCGGCGCGCAGGTCCGCGGCGAGCCCTGCCGCCGCGGCCTCGGCGCCGAAGAGGCCACCGAGCAGTTCGAACAGCCCGAGGTTGTCCTGCGGCGTGTTGGGATGGGTGACGACGATGTGCGGCACGAATGCGGCCAGTTCGTCGACCGTCTCGCGCCGGTTCTCGTCCATGTTCACCAGCACGTGGGTAGGGGCGAGCTCGCGCACGCGCTCGAGGCGGACGTCCTTGGTGCCGCCGACCTTGGGCACGGCGCGCAGGGCTGCGCGCGGATGCACGCAGAAGCCGGTGCGCCCCACCACGCGCTCGCCGAGGCCGAGATCGAAGAGGAGTTCGGTGAGCGACGGCACCAGCGACACGATGCGCGCCCCGGGACCGGCGGGCGGATGCGCCTGCCCGGCGGCGTCGATCCAGGCGCCGGTGGCGCCGTGCTGTAACTGCTGCGTCTGCATGGGCTCGGGTCCGAGGTGGGAGGCCGCGATTCTAGCGCGACGGATCGCGCTGAAACGACGCATGGACGCGGCCTGCGGGAAATCCCGGGTGACATGGGCGGGCGTTTTGTGCAAAGCTTGGCCGGTCGTTAGACGAACACCGGCGCGCGGTGTGAGGCGCGTTCGTCAGATCTGTCGCCAGCCGCACCCGCGCGCGCATTCATCATCCCTACCCGTGTCGATTCACTCACAGGAGAACTCCATGAAGAAACTGACCGCACTGGCTGCTGCATTCGCTCTCGTCGGCTCCCTGGGCGCGGCGCCCGCGCAGGCCCAGCAGAAGTTCGTCACGATCGGCACCGGTGGCGTAACCGGCGTGTACTACGCGGCCGGCGGCGCGATCTGCCGCCTGATCAACAAGGACCGCGCCCAGCACGGCCTGCGCTGCTCGGTCGAGAGCACCGGCGGCTCGGTGTACAACGTCAACACGATCAAGGCCGGCGAACTCGACTTCGGCGTGTCGCAGTCCGACATCCAGTACAACGCGATGAAGGGTGCCGCCCAGTTCAAGGACGGCGGCGCGTTTACCGAACTGCGCGCGGTGTTCGCCCTGCATCCGGAACCGCTGACCGTGCTGTCGCGCAAGGAAGCCAACGTCGCCAAGATGGAGGACTTCAAGGGCAAGCGCTTCAACGTCGGCAACCCGGGCTCGGGCCAGCGCGCGACGATGGAGATGCTGCTGCCGGCGATGGGCATGTCGAACGCCGACTTCTCGCTGGTCTCGGAGCTCAAGCCCGACGAGCACAGCGCGGCGCTGTGCGACAACAAGATCGACGGCTTCGCCTACGTCGTCGGCCACCCGGCGGCCAACATCCAGGACCCGACCACCACCTGCGGCGCCAAGCTGGTGCCGATCACCGGCCCGGCGGTCGACAAGCTGGTCGCCGAGCACCCCTACTTCGCCAAGGTGCAGATCCCGGGTGGCCTCTACGCCAACAACCCGAACCCGACCGACACCTTCGGCGTGGTCGCGAGCATCGTGACCTCCTCCAAGGTCCCGGCCGACACGGTCTACACCATGGTCAAGGCGGTGTTCGAGAACTTCGAGGACTTCAAGAAGCTGCACCCGGCCTTCGCCAACCTCGACCCGAAGCACATGGTCAAGGACGGCCTGTCGGCTCCGCTGCACGAAGGCGCGGTGAAGTACTACAAGGAAAAGGGCTGGATGTGATTCCCGCCGGCCGGCGCCCGCTACCGGGCGCCGGTTTCTGCTGTGCGAACGGCGGCGACCCATCCGGTCTCCGCCGTTTTTTGTCTCCGCCACGAACCTGAGAGGCGACGCTCATGACCCGCCCGGACGAAAACAAGGACAAGGCCAGCTTCGAGCTGTCCGACGAAGAACTGAAGAAGATCGTCGCCGAGGCCGACACCGGCGGCCGCAAGCCGACCGGCTTCACCGCCCAGCTGCTGCTGATGGTGGCGCTGGCGTGGTCGCTGTTCCAGCTCTGGATCGCCTCCCCGCTGCCCTTCTCGCTGGGGGTGTTCGTGTTCAACGACACCGAGTCGCGCGCCATCCACCTCGGCTTCGCGATCTTCCTCGCCTTCGCCGCGTATCCGGCGCTCAAGCGTTCGCCACGCGACTACGTGCCGGTCCAGGACTGGGTGTTCGCCGCCGTGGGTGCCTTCTGTGCGGCCTATCTGTTCATTTTCTACAAGGAACTCGCCGGACGTCCGGGGACGCCGACCGACATGGACCTGGTGGCAGCGGTCATCGGCATGATCCTGCTGCTAGAAGCGGCGCGCCGCGCCCTCGGCCTGCCGATGGTGATCCTGGCCGCGGTGTTCATGATCTACATCTTCTTCGGCCCCTACATGCCCGAGGTCATCGCCCACCGCGGCGCCTCGCTGGCCAAGGGCATGAGCCACATGTGGCTGACCACGGAGGGGGTGTTCGGTGTCGCGGTCGGCGTGTCGGCCAGCTTCATCTTCCTGTTCGTGCTGTTCGGCGCGCTGCTGGAGACCGCCGGTGCCGGCGCCTACTTCATCAA
Source organism: Thauera sp. GDN1 (assembly GCF_029223545.1). NCBI lineage: Bacteria > Pseudomonadati > Pseudomonadota > Betaproteobacteria > Rhodocyclales > Zoogloeaceae > Thauera > Thauera sp. GDN1. The sequence goes on from NZ_CP097870.1 coordinate 3,506,566, forward strand.
GGCGGCGATCGCCCTGCTCGGCCACATGCGCGGCGGCCCGGCCAAGGCGGCGGTGGTGGCATCGGCCAGCACCGGCCTGATCTCCGGCTCGTCGATCGCCAACGTGGTCACCACCGGCACCTTCACCATCCCGCTGATGAAGAGCGTGGGCTACCGCGCCGACAAGGCCGCCTCGGTGGAGGTGGCGTCCTCGGTGAACGGCCAGATCATGCCGCCGGTGATGGGCGCGGCCGCTTTCCTGATGGTGGAATACGTCGGCATCACCTACGTGCAGGTCATGAAGCACGCCATCCTGCCGGCTCTGATCTCCTACATCGCGCTCTACTACATCGTGCACCTCGAAGCGCTGAAGATGGACCTGCAGGGCCTGCCGCGGCGCGAGCCGCTGCCCTGGCAGCGTGCAGTGACGAGCATGGTGGCGACCGTGTCCGGGCTGGTGATCCTGTCCGCGGTCATCTACTGGGGCTTCGGCTGGCTGAAGACGGTGTTCGGCGAGAGCGCGTTCCTCGTCATCGGCCTGCTGATGCTGGGCGCCTACGTCGGCCTGGTGCGCTATGCGGCGAAGTTCCCCGAGCTGCACATGGAGAAGCCCGACGAGAAGATGGAGTACCTGCCCGAGATTGGCCCCACGCTGAAATCCGGCCTGCACTTCCTGCTCCCGGTGGCGGCGCTGATCTGGAACCTGATGGTCGAGCAGCTCTCGCCGGCGCTGTCGGCGTTCTGGGCCACGCTGTTCCTGATGTTCATCCTCGTCACCCAGCGCCCGCTGTTCGCCCTCTTCCGCGGCACCGGCAACGTCGGCGCGGCGACGCAGCAGGGCTTCTCGGATCTGTTCACCGGCCTGGTGACCGGCGCGCGCAACATGATCGGCATCGCGATCGCAACCGCGACCGCCGGGGTCATCGTCGGCACCGTGACGCTCACCGGTATCGGCCTGGCGATGACCGAGCTGGTGGAGGTGCTGTCCGGCGGCAACCTGATGATCATGCTGATCCTGGTCGCGGTGATCTGCCTGATCCTGGGCATGGGCCTGCCGACCACCGCCAACTACATCGTGGTATCGACGCTGATGGCGCCGGTGATCGTCGAGCTCGGCGCGCAGACCGGCCTGCTCGTGCCGCTGATCGCAGTGCACATGTTCGTGTTCTACTTCGGCCTGATGGCGGACGTGACGCCACCGGTGGGCCTGGCCTCGTACGCGGCGGCGGGCATTGCCAAGAGCGAGCCGATGCGCACCGGCCTGACCGCCTTCGGCTACAGCGCACGGACGGCGATCCTGCCCTTCATGTTCATCTTCAACACCCAGTTGCTGCTGATCGGCATCGACAACACCTTCCAGCTGGTGCTGACGATCGTCTCGGCGACGGTGGCGAGCATGATGTTCGCGGCGGCGACGCAGGGCTACTTCATCGCCAAGAGCCGGCTGCACGAGTCCCTGCTGCTGCTGCTGGTGACCTTCACCCTGTTCCGCCCGGGCTACTGGATGGACATGCTGTATCCGCCTTACGAGGAACTGCCGCCGACCGAGCTCAGCCGCCTGGTCGACGAGACCCCGCGCAACGGCAACCTGCGGGTATGGGTTGAAGGCATGAGCCTGGAGGGCCAGGACATCTCCAAGGGCGTGCTGCTGCCGCTGGGCGAGAAGGCGGCCAGCGCGCGCGAACGCCTGGGGGCGATGGGCCTGACGGTGATGGCGCTCGGCGACCAGGTGCAGGTGGGCGCGGTGCGCTTCGGCAGCCAGGCGGAAAAGCTGGGGCTGGAGCAGGGCTACACGATCACCGCGATCGAGATTCCCTCCGGCGAACGTCCGGCCAAGGAGTGGATGTTCGTGCCGGCCTTCGTGCTGCTCGGTCTGGTCTATGCGATGCAGAAGCCGCGCCAGCGCCGCAAGGAGGCCGAGCGCGTCAAGCCGCAATCGACGCGCTGAAGCGCAGGACGGGGCCCGCTTGCGGGCCCCCGCGGCGTCGGCCGGCAGCCGGCGCTCAGATCAGCGACGGCCCGGCGACGATGGCCGCCGCCTCCTGCGCGCTGATACGCACGCTGGCGTTCATGATCACCAGCGCGGTCAGCCACTCGCGCAGGCGCTCGGTGCCGCCGTCCTCGAGGGCGAGGAAGCGGCAGCCGGCGCGCAAGGCCGGGGCGATGTGATTGACCGCCTCGGCGCGGCCGTGGATGCGCTCGGGCACGCCCTGGCGGTGGAGCTCGAAGTCGAAGGCCGCGCCGGCGGGCAGCGGTGCATCCGCTGCGATCGCGAAGCCTTCGATCGAGATGTCGTGGAGCGGGATGCGCTCGCCATCGATGACGACCCAGAACCAGGGCTCGCCGCGACACAGGGCCAGGAAGCGCTGGATGCGCCTGCGTTCGGCGCTGTCGGCGGCGGTGGTCTGGGACTGGGCGTCACGGGCGCTCATTTGCCTGCACGCTCCTTGCGCACGCGAGCGATCAGTTCGTCGGCGACCTTGAGGGTGTTCTCGTGGCTGCCGCTCATCGATGCCGAGGTCACGAAGCGGCCGTCGATGACCATCGACGGAACGCCCTGGATCTTCATCGCGCGCGCAAGCTGGTCGGCGCGCTGCACCTGCGAGCCGACGCCGAAGGACTTGTAGGTCTCGATGAACTTGGCGGGATCGGCGACCTTGCCGGTGACCCACTCGCGCACCTGCTCCTCGTTGAACAGCGGACGCTTCTCGTCCTGCACCGCGGCGAAGATGGCGGACTGCAGCTTGTCGCGCTCCCCGGTGATCTCGGCAGCGTAGTAGAGGCGGGCCAGGCCGCCGAGCTGGGCGTTGTTCCACACCGCCGGGACCGGACGGAAGACGACGTCGGCGGGCAGCTTCTTCTTCCACGCCGTCACCAGCGGATCGAAGTCGCGGCAGTGCGGGCAGCCGTAGTGGAAGAACTCGATCACCTCGATCTTCGACGGATCGTCGCCTTTCTGCGCGGGATCGAGCACCAGGTAGTTCTCGCTCGCCCACGCGAGCCTGGTGGCGGGCAGGGCGATGGCCACACTGGCCAGCTTGAGGGCATCACGACGGTTCATGCAGTACTCCCTTGATTAGAGCTTGCTGTGACGCGGCACGCCGGCAAGCGTTCCCCGCCCTGCTGCTTGTGATCGGTCCGGCGTTCAGGGGTTGCGGCTCACCGAGGCGGAAAAACCGGCATCGGCCAGGCGCGAACGCATCGGGTTCATGTCTTCCGGCTTCGCGAACGGACCCACGCGCACCCGGTGCACCACCCGCCCATCGGGCAGCTGCGTGCGCTGGGCGCTGGCCTGGATGCCCGACAGCGCGAGCCGCGCCTTCAGGTTGTCGGCCTCGCTCGGATTCTCGAACGCCCCCACCTGCAGGTAGAGGCGCTGGTTCGGGCGCTGCGCCGGCTGCTGGGCGGCCTGCTGCACCGGCTGAGGCACCGCCTCGGTCACCGGCGCAGGCGCCTGCTGGGCCGGAGTCGGGGTCGGGCTCGGCACCGGCGTGGTGGGCACGGGCTGGACCTGCGCGGTCTGCGGCGAGGTCGGCGAGGGCACGTTCTCGCCCTGGGGCAGGATGCGGTAGAACTCGAAGTCCTGCTTGGCCACCGGACGGTCGCCTGGCTTGCCGGGCAGCGCGGCCGGCCCCTGCTCGGCCGGGGCCTGCACCCGCGGCGCCACCGGGGCGGGCTGGAAGGGATTGGCACGGGTGAAGTACCAGGCCGCACCGGCGGCGACCAGCGCGCCGAAGACCAGGCCGATGAAGATGCCGATCAGCGTGCCGCCGGCGCTCTTCGCCGGGGCGCGGGCGGTCCTGCGGGCCGGCTTGCGATCTCGACTCACGATTGCGCTCCCTGCTGCATCACATCGACTCGGGCGCGGACACGCCCAGCATCTTCAGGCCCGTCACCAGCACCTGGCGCACCGCAGCCGCGAGCGCGAGGCGGGCGAGCTTGACCGCCTCGTCCTCGACCAGCATGCGCTCGGCGTTGTACCAGCTGTGGAAATCGGCGGCGACGTCCTTCAGGTAGAAGGCGATCTGGTGCGGCGCGTAGTCGGCGGCGGCGTTCTGCACCAGTTCCGGGAAGGTCGCCAGGCGCGCGCACAGGGCGAGCTCGCGCTCGTTCTGCAGCAGGCCGAGGTCGGCGCCGGCCAGCTCGGCAGCCTCGCCACCCCACTGGTTCAGCACAGAGCACACGCGGGCATGGGCGTACTGCACGTAATACACCGGGTTCTCGTTGCTCTGGCTCTTGGCGAGGTCGAGGTCGAAATCCAGGTGCTGGTCCGACTTGCGCAGCACGTAGAAGAAGCGGCAGGCGTCATTGCCGACTTCCTTGCGCAGCTCGCGCAGGGTGACGAATTCGCCCGAGCGGGTGGACATCGAGGTCTTCTGGCCGTCGCGGTACAGCACCGCGAACTGCACCAGCGCCACTTCGAGCTTGGCCGGGTCGAGCCCGAGCGCGGCGATCGCGCCCTTCACGCGCGGGATGTAGCCGTGGTGGTCGGCGCCCCAGATGTCGATGACGCGGTCGAAGCCGCGCTCGTACTTGTTGAGGTGGTAGGCGATGTCGGAGGCGAAGTAGGTGTAGAGGCCGTTCTCGCGCTGCACGACGCGGTCCTTCTCGTCGCCGAAGGCGGTCGAGCGGAACCACTTGGCGCCGTCCTGCAGGTAGATGTGGCCCTGCTGCTCGAGCTGGCTCACCGCGCGCTCGACCAGGCCGGTGTCGAACAGGCTCTGCTCCGAGAACCACTTGTCGAAGCGCACGCCGAATTCGCCGAGGTCGTCACGGCCATCACCGAGCTGCTCGTTGAGCGCGAAGCCGTGCACCCAGCCGTAGTCGTCGCCGAGCAGCTTCTTCGCGTTGGCGATCAGCGCGTCGAGGTGTTCCTCGCGCTGCTGCCTGGCCTCGTCGTCCTTGCGCTCGGCCGGCGGCAGGCCGGGGGTGCCGGCCAGCACCTGCTCGACCGTCACGTTGGCGAAGCGGTCCTGGTGGGCGTCGCGCATGTCGCGGCCCATGTCGATCACATAGTCGCCCTGGTAGGCGTTGGGCGGGAACGGGATCTCGATGCCGAAGAAGGCGAGATAGCGCAGCCAGGTCGACAGCGCCAGGATGTCCATCTGGCGGCCGGCGTCATTGACGTAGTACTCGCGGGTGACATCAAAACCGGCGAAGGCCAGCACGTCCGACAGCGAGGCGCCGTAGGCCGCGCCGCGGCCGTGGCCGACGTGCAGCGGGCCGGTGGGGTTGGCGGAGACGAACTCCACCTGCACCTTGACGCCCTTGGCCGCGCCGCGGCCGAAGTCCGCGCCCTTCGCCAGCACCTCGCGCACGACCGCGGTCTTGGCGTCGGCGGCCAGCGTGAAGTTGATGAAGCCGGCACCGGCGACCTCGGTCTTGGCCACCAGCTTCGAGGCCGGCAGCTCGGCCAGCAACAGGTTGGCGAGCTCGCGCGGGTTGCGCTTCAGGGGCTTGGCCAGCTGCAGCGCGAGGTTGGTGGCGAAGTCGCCGTGGCTCGCCTGCTTGGGGCGCTCGAGCAGGATGGGGGTATCGGCCAGATCCGGGGCGACGCTCTTCAGCGCGCTCTTCAGCAGATCGGACAACAGGACTTTGGGATCGGCGCTCATGGCACTCGGGATGAATTCGAAACGCGCGATTATATAGGAAGGCAGGACCGCGCCCCGGCGAGGATGTGAGCGCAGTTTGCACGGCAAGGCCCGTGACGACGGGACGGCCGGCGCCCGCCTGCGCACCGGGAGTGGACCTGTGGGAGCGGGCGTGCCCGCGAACATTGCGAGCTCCAGCACTGCTTTCGCGGGCACGCCCGCTCCCACCGAGACTGCGAGCCCGCGTTCCATCCGCACCGCTTTCGGGCTAAAGTCCGCGCTTTGCCTCGTCCGGCCAGTACACCGTGCGCCTCTTCCGCCTCGCCAAGATCGTCTCCGTCAGCCTGCGCTTCGGCCTCGACCGCATGGTGCTCGACGCCGACAGCAGCGGCCGGCTGGCGCATGTGTGGCACAAGGTCTTCTTCTGGCGGACCTTTTCCGAGTCGCGCGGCGCGCGCCTGCGCCAGGCGCTGGAGTCCCTCGGGCCGATCTTCGTCAAGTTCGGCCAGATGCTGTCGACCCGGCGCGACCTGCTGCCGCCCGACCTCGCCGACGAGCTCGCGCTGCTGCAGGACCGCGTGCCGCCCTTCCCCACCGAGCAGGCGCTCGAAGTGCTGGAGGGCTTCTACGGCCGCCCGATCGACGAGGTCTTCGACGACTTCGAGCGCACGCCGGTAGCCTCGGCTTCGGTGGCGCAGGTCCATTTCGCGCGCCTGCCCGACGGCACCGAGGTCGCGGTCAAGGTGCTGCGCCCGGGCATCGAGCGCGTGATCGAGCACGACCTCGCCCTGCTCGAGGTCGCCGCGGTGCTGCTGGAGAAGATCTGGCCCGAAGGCCGCCGGCTGAAGCCGCGCGAGGTGGTCGCCGAGTTCAGCAAGTACCTGCACGACGAGCTCGACCTGATGCGCGAGGCCGCCAACTGCTCGCAGCTGCGGCGCAACTTCACCAACTCGTCGCTCTTGATCGTGCCCGAGGTCTATTGGGACTGGTGCGGGCGCAAGGTCATGGTGATGGAGCGCATGCGCGGCGTGCCGATCTCGCAGACCCCGGCGCTGCTCGCCCAGGGCACCGACCTGAAGGCGCTGTCGCGCGCGGGCGTGGAGATCTTCTTCACCCAGGTCTTCCGCGACGGTTTCTTCCACGCCGACATGCACCCGGGCAACATCTTCGTGCACCAGGACGGGCGCTACATCGCGCTCGACTTCGGCATCATGGGCACGCTCAACGAGGTGGACAAGAACTATCTCGCGCAGAACTTCCTCGCCTTCTTCAAGCGCGACTACCGCCGCGTCGCGCTCGCCCACATCGAGGCCGGCTGGGTGCCGGCGAAGACCCGCGTCGACGAGTTCGAGGCGGCGATCCGCACCGTGTGCGAGCCGATCTTCGACAAGCCGCTGAAGGACATCTCCTTCGGCAAGACCCTGCTGCGCCTGTTCCAGACCGCACGCCGCTTCGAGATGGAAGTGCAGCCGCAGCTCGTGCTGCTGCAGAAGACCCTGCTCAACATCGAGGGCCTGGGCCGCCAGCTCGACCCCGAGCTCGACCTGTGGAAGACCGCCAAGCCCTTCCTCGAGCGCTGGATGGACGAGCGCATGGGCATGCGCGCGCTGGTGCGCGGGGTGAAGGAAGAAGCCCCGGCCTGGGCCGGCACCCTGCCGCAGCTGCCGCGCCTGGTGCATCACGCGCTCACCGAATCCACCCGCCACCAGAGCGCGCAGCAGCAGCGCCTGGACGAGCTCGCCGCCAGCCAGCGCACGCAGAGCCGCCTGCTGCTGGTGATCGGCGCGGTGGCGATGGCCCTGCTCGGCCTGGAGCTCTATCGCCTGCTCGGCTGAGCGCCGCGACGCGGCCCGCTGAACGATTCGCCCGCGGCCCCGTCGAAACCCGTACGAGCAGCAGCCTCGCCACGGCTGCGAACGGGAGGTGTGCGATGACGACGCGTCTCGACGCCCTGCGGGGCCCCCACACGCTGATCAGGATCATCGGTGCCGCCTCGGCGCTGGGCGCGCCGCATGACGGCAGCGCCGCCGCACCGGCCACGTTGCAGGACGGTGCGCTGCTGCACCGCCTCGCGGGGATCGGACCGCGCGTGGAGTGGACCGAAACCCTGGTGCCGACCGCGGTCGACGGCGCCGCTGGCGCCGCCTCCGACATGACGAGCCGGATCGCCGCCAACGCCGGCTTCGCGCATCGCCTCGCCGACCATGTCGCCGCCCTGCCCGAGGATTGCTTTGCGCTCGTGATCGGCGGCGATCACGCGATCGCCGCCGGCACCTGGCGCGGCGTCGGGCGCCGGCGCGGGCGCGCGCCGGGGCTGATCTGGATCGACGCCCACCTCGACAGCCACACCGACGCCACCACCCACTCCGGCAACATCCACGGCATGCCGCTGGCCGCGCTGCTCGGCCTGGGCCATCCCGCGCTCACCGGCATCGCCGGCCCGGCGCTCGATCCGGCACGAACCTGCATCCTCGGCGCACGCGCCTGGGAGCCCGAGGAGCGCGCCCTGCTCGCCCGCCTCGGCGTGCGCGTGTTCGACATGGGCGAGATCCGCGCCCGCGGCCTTGCGGCGGTGTTCGGCGACGCGCTGTCGATCGCGCGCGCCGATCACGAGGCCGGCTTCGGCCTCAGCCTCGACCTCGACGCGCTCGACCCGCAGGCGCTGCCGGCGGTGACCTGCCCGGAGGCGGGCGGGCTCGATCCGCGCGCGCTGGCCGACGCGCTGCTGCGCCTGCGCGCCTGCGCCGACTTCGTCGCCCTCGAGATCGTCGAATACCGTCCCGACCTCGACCCCGACCGCCGCAGCGCGGCCTGGATCGAGGAGTTCGCCGCCGCCGCCCTCGGCCCCGGCACCGCCTGGCTGCGTGCGAAGGAGCGCCACTACGGCGCCGCCAACTATGCGCCGCTGCCGGCGGTGTTCCAGCGCGGCGAGGGCGTGTGGCTGTGGGACACCGACGGCCGCCGCTACCTCGACATGATGAGCGCCTACTCGGCGGTGAGCTTCGGCCACGTCCATCCGCGCCTGGTCGAGGCGCTGACGAGCCAGGCGCAGCGCCTGGCGCTGACCTCGCGCGCCTTCTCCAGCGACCGCCTGCCGGTCTTCCTCGAGCGCCTGTGCACGACCTTCGGCTACGAGCGCGCGCTGCCGGTCAACACCGGACTGGAAGCGGTCGAGACCGCGCTCAAGGCCGCGCGCAAGTGGGGCTACAAGGTCAAGGGCATCGCGCCGGAGCGCGCGCGCATCCTCGCCTGCGACGGCAACTTCCACGGGCGCTCGATCGCGATCGTCGGGCTGTCGGCCAACGATCACTACCGCGACGGCTTCGGCCCCTTCCCGCCCGGGCTCGAGCGCGTGCCCTTCGGCGACGCCGACGCGCTGGAAGCCGCCATCACCCCCGACACCGCCGCCTTCCTGGTCGAGCCCATCCAGGGCGAGGGTGGCATCGTGGTGCCGCCGCCCGGCTACCTGTCGCGCTGCGCCGAGATCTGCCGTCGCCACGACGTGCTGCTGATCGCCGACGAGGTCCAGACCGGCCTCGGCCGCACCGGACGGCTGCTCGCCTGCGATCACGAGGGCGTGCGCCCGGACGGGCTGATCCTGGGCAAGGCGCTCGGCGGCGGGCTGCTGCCGGTGTCCGCCTTCCTCGCCGACCGCCGGGTGATGGACGTGTTCGGCCCCGGCGACCACGGCTCCACCTTCGGCGGCAACCCGCTCGCGGCGGCGGTCGGCACCGAGGTGCTCGCCCTGCTCGCCGAGACCCGGCCGTGGGAGCGCGCGGAACGCCTCGGCGAGCGCCTGATGGCCCGCCTGCGCGCCGCCGCCCTGCCCTGCGTGCGCGAGGTGCGCGGCCGCGGCCTGCTCGTCGGCCTCGCCCTCGACCCTGCGCAGGCCGATGCCGGCGAGCTCGCCGAGCGCCTGCTCGCATGCGGCATCGCCACCCGCGACACCAACGGCAACGTGATCCGCCTGGCACCGCCCCTGGTGATCGACGAGGCCACGCTCGACGAGGCGGCGACCCGCATCATCGACACCCTGCGCACGCCCGCCGCGGCGCACGCCGGCCAGGCCGTTGCGCACATGCAATAAATCGCGAGCGATCAAGCCCTTGGCATGTGATTCACGCCCCCCGCCGGGGGCGTTCTGTTGCTAAACTCGCGCCCTCTTTTTTTCTTACCGCGCGCGGATGCGCCATCACGAAGGGCCCAACCATGCTGCTCTGGCTTGTCGTCGCCTATCTGGTCGTCTCCATCGGCATCGGCCTGTATGCCGCCACCCGGGTGCACAACGCGCGTGACTACATCACCGCCGGCCGCAACCTGCCGATGATCGTCGTGCTGGCCATGGTGTTCGCCACCTGGTTCGGCGCCGAGACCGTGCTCGGCATCTCCGCCACCTTCATCGAGGAAGGCTTTCGCGGCCTGATCTCCGACCCGCTCGGCGCCTCCGCCTGCCTGATCCTGTTCGGCCTGATCTTCGCCCGTCCGCTGTACCGCCTGAACCTGCTGACCCTGGGCGACTTCTTCCGCATGCGCTACAACCGCAGCACCGAGCTGGTGCTGTCGATGTGCATCGTGCTGTCCTACCTGGGCTGGGTGGCGGCGCAGGTGACCGCGCTCGGACTGGTGTTCAACGTGCTGTCGGGCGACCTGGTGAGCATGAACCAGGGCATGCTGATCGGCGCCGGCGTGGTGCTGGTCTACACGCTGTTCGGCGGCATGTGGTCGGTGGCGATGACCACCTTCGTGCAGATGATCGTGATCGTCGTCGGCCTGATCTGGGTGAGCTGGATCGCCGGCGACATGGCGGGCGGCTTCGACAACGTGATCGCCAAGGCCGCGGCCGAGGGCAAGTTCGAGTTCCTGCCCACGCTCGACCTGGTGGACATGGTGGCCTGGTTCGCGGCGTTCGCGACCATGGCGCTCGGCTCGATCCCTCAGCAGGACGTGTTCCAGCGCGTCAATTCGTCGAAGAACGAGACCGTCGCGGTGTGGGGCACCACCCTCGGCGGCGTCAGCTACTTCTTCTTCGCCGCGGTGCCGCTGTTCCTCGCCTACACCGCCAACATCATCGACCCGGGCATGGTCGAGCGCCTGATGGAAGAGGATTCGCAGCTGATCCTGCCGACGCTGATCCTGCAGTACATGCCCTTCTACGCCCAGGTGATCTTCTTCGGCGCGCTGCTGTCGGTGATCATGTCGACCGCCTCCGGCACCCTGCTCGCGCCCTCGGTCACCTTCTCCGAGAACGTGCTGCGCGGCTTCTTCCCGGCCATGGGGGACCGCGCCTTCCTGCTCAGCACCCGCATCACCGTGATCGCGTTCACCGCCTTCGTGACCTGGTACGCCACCAGCACCGAATCCTCGATCCATCAGATGGTCGAGAACGCCTACCGCATCACGCTCGCCGGCGCCTTCGTGCCGCTGGCGGCGGGCCTGTTCTGGAAGCGCGCCAACAACCTCGGCGCCGCGCTGGCGATCATCCTCGGCCTGTCGACCTGGATCCTGTTCGAGCTCTTCGTGCCCGAAGGCGATATCGAGCCCCAGCTCTACGGCCTGGCGGCGAGCGCGCTCGGCATGCTGGTCGGCGGCCTGCTCGGCCCGAAGCCGCACCACCGCCCGCACGTGGGCGGGCATCACGCCGCCGCGGGGACCTACCACACCCATCGCTGATCGACGGCCCCCGCGGCTGCGGGGTCGCGGTGGGAGCGGGCGTGCCCGCGAATGCAGCGGTTCCGCATGCAATGTTAGCGGGCACGCCCGCTCCCACGAAATCGGTGGCACCCGCGGGACGACACCTGCTTGCCGGCGGCCCCTGCGTTTGATGGTTATCAACGCGGGCGCCGCCGGCCTCGTTTATGGTTGCGGCGTTTTTTCCTCTGGAAATACCGCCCCCATGACCGTGTCTTCCCCGATCGAACTCGTCTGCCCGGCCGGCAGCCTTCCGGCGCTCAAGACCGCCATCGATCACGGCGCCGACTGCGTCTACCTCGGCTTCAAGGACGCCACCAACGCGCGCAACTTCACCGGCCTCAACTTCGACCCGGCGCAGATGCGCGAGGGCATCGCCTACGCCCACGCGCGCAAACGCAAGGTCCTGCTCGCGCTCAACACCTACCCGCAGACCGGCAACTGGCCGAGCTGGACCCAGGCCATCGACCGCGCCGCCGAGTTCGGCCTGGACGCGCTGATCCTTGCCGATCCCGGCCTGATGGCCTACGCTGCCAAGACCCACCCGCAGCTGCGCCTGCACCTGTCGGTGCAGGGCTCCGCGACCAGCTACGAGGCGATCAATTACTACCACGAACGCTTCGGCATCCAGCGCGCGGTGCTGCCGCGCGTGCTGTCGATGGCGCAGGTCGAGAGCGTGGTGGCCAACACGCCCGTGGAGATCGAGGTCTTCGGCTTCGGCGGCCTGTGCGTGATGGTCGAAGGCCGCTGCGCGCTGTCGGCCTACGCCACCGGCGAGTCGCCCAACTGCAACGGCGCCTGCTCGCCGGGCAAGCACGTACGCTGGGAAGACACTCCGCGCGGCATGGAGACGCGGCTCAACGGCATCCTCATCGACCGCTTCGCCGACGGCGAGCGCGCCGGCTACCCGACCCTGTGTAAGGGCCGCTTCGAGGTGAACGACGAGACCTATTACGCGCTCGAGGAGCCCACCAGCCTCAACACCCTCGAGCTGCTGCCCGAGCTCGCCCGCATCGGTATCCGCGCGATCAAGATCGAGGGCCGCCAGCGCAGCCCGGCCTACGTCGCCCAGGTCACCAAGGTGTGGCGCGCCGCGCTCGACAAGCTCGAGGCCGGCGGCGCCGAATCCTTCAGCGTGCTGCCGGCGTGGATGGCCGAGCTCAACAAGGTCTCCGAAGGCCAGAGCCACACCCTGGGCGCCTACTACCGCCCGTGGAAGTGAGCGGCACGCCGGATCGACCTCAGCCGCACATGCCGAACCCGATCGCCGCACCCCGTCCGCCGCGTCCGCGCGCGCGGCGCCTGCGGCGGCACCCAATCCGAATGAGAACCGCAACATGAAACTCGCCCTCGGCCCCCTGCTCTATTACTGGCCGCACCAGAGCGTGCTCGATTTCTACGCCGACATGGCCGAAGCGCCGGTCGACAGCGTCTATCTCGGCGAGACCGTGTGCTCGCGCCGCCACGAACTGCGCCTCGAGGACTGGCTCGAGGTCGGCAAGGTGCTCGCCGCCGCCGGCAAGGAAGTGGTGATCAGCACCCAGGGGCTGATCGAATCCGAGTCCGACCTCAAGGTGCTGCGCCGCATCGTGCGTCAGAGCGCGGGAGGCGAGCCCGGCTTCCGCGTCGAGGCCAACGACATGGGCGCGGTGCGCCTGCTCACCGAGGCCGGCGTGAACGACTGGGTCGCCGGGCCGACGCTGAACATCTTCAACCCGACCACGCTGCAGCTGATGATCGACTCGGGCGCCACGCGCTGGGCGGTCGCCCCCGAGATGGCGGGCGCCGCGCTGGCCGAGGTGCGCGCCGCGCTGCCCACGCCGATCGAGACCGAGGTCTTCGCCTACGGCCGCCTGCCGCTGGCGCACTCGGCGCGCTGCTTCACCGCCCGCCACTTCAACCTGCAGAAGGACACCTGCGAGTTCCGCTGCCTGTCGATCATGGACGGCATCACGCTGCGCACCCGCGAGGGCGAGCCCTTCCTGACCCTGAACGGCGTGCAGACCCAGTCGGCGCGGGTGCACAACCTGCTCGGCGACCTGCCGGCGGTGCGTGGCAACGCCGAGGTGCTGCGCATCAGCCCGCAGGGCGCGCACACCCGCCAGATCATCGAACTCTTCCGCGCCGCGCTCGACGGCACGCAGACGCCATCGGCCGCCCTCGCCGCCAGCCGCGAGTGGATGGTGGAAGAGCCCTGCAACGGCTTCTGGCACGGCCGTGCCGGCGTCGAACAATACGTCGCCGCCTGACCCTTCGGAGACCGCACATGCCCGCACTGCCCACCCTGCCCCGCCCGCCCCTGCCCGCCGAGCTGCTGCCCGGCAGCCTGCGCCAGCGCATCGGCGAGCGCCTGGAAAACTTCCGCATCCCCGACTTCACCGTGCCCGCCGCGCTGGCCAGGCTGGTCGCCCGCCTGCCGCAGCAGCCGCCGACCCATGTGCTGACGCTGGCGCTCAACCTCGCCCTCGGCCGCATCCTGCCGCGCGACACGCTGGCGCCGCTTGCCGGCCACCACCTGCAGATGCGCGTGCTCGACGCCGGCCTGACGCTCGACTTCACCCTCGCCGACCAGGGTTTCCGCCGCGCCACCCCGGCCGCGGGCAGGAAGCCGGATCTGATCATCTCCGCCACCACCCGCGACTTCATGGCGCTGGCGCTGCGCGAGGAAGATCCCGACACGCTGTTCTTCAGCCGCCGCCTGCGCATGGAAGGCGACACCGAGCTCGGCCTGCTGGTCAAGAACACGCTCGACGCGGTGGACTGGGACGCGCTGAAGGCGAAGTTCACCGGCCGGCGCTGAACGCCCGCGCGCCATGCGCGATCGGGCCGGCTGTGCGTTAAGCTAGCGGCCCCATATCGACCCGGTGCGCACGTCCTGCGCACCGCGCCTGCCGCGCAATGCCTTCCGCCCCCACGCCCGCACGAGCTTCCGAGTTCGACCTGATCCGGCGCCATTTCACGCGCCCGACCCGCCACACCGACCTCGCCGTCGGCGACGACGCCGCGCTGCTGCGCGCGCGCCCCGGCATGCAGCTGGCGGTCTCGACCGACATGCTGGTGTCGGGCACGCACTTCTTCGCCGACACCGATCCCGAGGACCTGGGCTGGAAGACGCTGGCGGTGAATGTGTCGGATCTCGCCGCGATGGGTGCCGAGCCGCGCTGGGCCTTTCTCGCGCTCGCGCTGCCGCGGGCCGACGAAGCCTGGATCGCCGCCTTCGCGCACGGCCTGTTCGCCTGCGCCGATACCCACGGCATCGATCTCGCCGGCGGCGACACCACGCGCGGACCGCTGACGCTGTCGGTCACGATCCTCGGCGAGGTGCCGCAGGGCGCGGCGATCACCCGCGCCGGCGGCCGCGCCGGCGACGAACTGTGGGTCTCCGGCCAGCCCGGCATGGCCGCACTGGGCCTGGCCACACTGAAGGGCGAGATCGAACTTGCGGCCGCGGGTCGCGCCGCCTGTATCGCCGCGCTGCAGCGGCCGCAGCCGCGCGTGGCGCTCGGGCGGGCGCTGCGCGGGCTGGCGAGCGCGATGCTCGACGTCTCCGACGGCCTGCTCGGCGACCTCGGCCACATCCTCGAATGCTCCGCCACCGGCGCGATCGTGGACATCGGCGCGCTGCCGCTCGACGCCCTGCTCGAGGCCGGCGCCGATGCCGCGCTGGCGAAGCGCTGCGTGCTCGGCGGCGGCGACGACTACGAGCTGCTGTTCGCCGCCCCCGCGGCGCGGCGTGCGGACATCGAAAGCCTGTCGCGTGCGCTCGGCATCCCCCTGCATCGCATCGGCGCCCTGACCGCCGAGCCGGGCGTGCTCCAGCTGCGCGAGCGCGATGGCCGGCTGGTCCCCGGCGCGCGCTCGGGCTACGATCATTTCGGCTGAGCCACACCGGCCTCTCCATCCACGACAAGACACCCGCCCATGCGCCCCACCGCCCGCCTGATGATGAGTCACCCCGCCCATTTCATCTCCCTGGGCTTCGGTTCCGGCCTGTCGCCGTGGGCGCCGGGCACCATGGGCACGCTGCTGGCCTGGGCGCTGTATCCGCTGATCCGCACCCCGCTGTCCGAGTTCGTCTTCCTCGCCCTGCTCGCCAGCCTGTTCGTCGCCGGCGTGCTGGCGGCCGACCGCACCGGGCGGGCGCTGGGCGTGCCCGACCATGGCGGCATCGTCTGGGACGAGATGGTGGCGACCTGGCTGGTGCTGCTGTTCACGCCGACCACGCTGCTGTGGCAGGCGGTGGCGGTGGCGCTGTTCCGCTTCTTCGACATCGTCAAGCCGCCGCCGGTGCGCTGGGCCGACCGCAGCTTCAAGGGCGGCTTCGGGGTGATGTTCGACGACCTGGTCGCCGCCGGCTACACCCTGCTGGCGCTCGCCATCCTGGTCGCCCTGTTCGGCAGCTGAGGCCATG
This sequence comes from Thauera sp. GDN1, assembly GCF_029223545.1. NCBI lineage: Bacteria > Pseudomonadati > Pseudomonadota > Betaproteobacteria > Rhodocyclales > Zoogloeaceae > Thauera > Thauera sp. GDN1. The sequence goes on from NZ_CP097870.1 coordinate 3,522,235, forward strand.
ATGGACTCGGAACTCGAAACCCTCGCCCGCCGCGTCGGCGAGGCCCTGGCGGCGCGCGGCTGGCAGCTGGCGAGCGCGGAGTCCTGCACCGGCGGCTGGATCGCCGAGGCGGTCACCGCGATCGGCGGCAGCTCGGCGTGGTTCGACCGCGGCTTCGTCACCTACTCCAACGCAGCCAAGATGGACATGCTCGGCGTGTCCGCGCACACGCTGGCCACGCACGGCGCGGTCAGCGAGGCCACCGTGGGCGAGATGGCCGAGGGCGCGCTCGCACGCAGCCTCGCCGACGTGGCGGTCGCGGTGTCCGGCGTCGCCGGGCCGAGCGGGGGCTCCCCCGCCAAGCCCGTCGGCATGGTGTGCATCGGCTGGGCCGCGAAGACGGCACCCACCCGCTGCCTGACCGTGCATTTCGCCGGCGACCGCGCGGCGGTCCGCCGCCAGACCGTGGTCCGCGCGCTCGACGGCATCCTGCAGCTGGCAGCGCGGGAACCCTGAGCGCACAGGGCCACTTGCGCCGCAACTATTCCTTTGGCATTAATACGGCACGCCGGCGTCCGCGCATCACGGCGCGGGACGAAAAGTCATTGTCTGTAAATCCATACAGGCATTAAACTGGCGCCATGCACGAGGCGGGCCGCACGCCTGCAATCTTTGTGCCATAATCAGCTCAACCTACAGGACCCACTCCCATGGACGACAACAAGGCCAAAGCCCTCGCCGCCGCGCTCTCCCAGATCGAGAAGCAGTTCGGCAAGGGATCGATCATGCGCATGGGCGACGGCAACGTCGAACGTGACATCCAGACCGTCTCCACCGGCTCGCTCGGACTCGACATCGCGCTCGGCCTCGGCGGCCTGCCGCGCGGCCGGGTGGTCGAGATCTACGGCCCGGAATCGTCCGGCAAGACCACGCTGACGCTGCAGGTCATCGCCGAGATGCAGAAGCTCGGCGGCACCGCGGCCTTCATCGATGCCGAGCACGCGCTCGACGTCGGCTATGCCGAAAAGCTTGGCGTCAACATCGAGGACCTGCTGATCTCGCAGCCCGATACCGGCGAACAGGCGCTCGAGATCGCCGACATGCTGGTGCGTTCGGGCGGCGTGGACATCGTCGTCATCGACTCGGTCGCCGCGCTGACGCCCAAGGCCGAGATCGAGGGCGAGATGGGCGACCAGCTCCCCGGCCTGCAGGCGCGCCTGATGTCGCAGGCGCTGCGCAAGCTCACCGCCAACATCAAGCGCACCAACACCCTCGTCATCTTCATCAACCAGATCCGCATGAAGATCGGCGTGATGTTCGGCAGCCCCGAGACCACCACCGGCGGCAACGCGCTCAAGTTCTACGCCTCGGTGCGCATGGACATCCGCCGCACCGGCACGATCAAGAAGGGCGACGAGGTGGTCGGCTCCGAGACCCGCGTCAAGGTGGTCAAGAACAAGGTCTCGCCGCCGTTCAAGGAGGCGCACTTCGACATCCTGTACGGCGAGGGCATCTCGCGCGAGGGCGAGATCATCGACCTCGGCGTCGAGCACAAGATCGTCGACAAGTCGGGCGCCTGGTACGCCTACCAGGGCGACAAGATCGGCCAGGGCAAGGACAACTCGCGCGAGTTCCTGCGCAACAACCCGGCGCTGGCGCGCGAGATCGAGAACAAGGTGCGCGTCGCCGTCGGCCTGCCCGAACTGGCGGCTGCGGCGCCGACCACCCCGGCATCCGCCGAGGCCTGAGCGCCGGACGTCGAGCATGGGCGAACCGAGCCTGCGTGAACGCGCCCTTCGCCATCTCGCCCGGCGCGACCATTCGCGCGCCGAGCTGGCGAAGAAGCTCGCCGCCCATGGCGACGCCGAGGAGATCGAGGCGGTCATCGAACGCATGGGCGAGCTCGGCCTGCAGTCCGACAGCCGCTACGCCGAGGCCTTCGTGCGCGGCAAGGCGGCGCGCTTCGGCAGCGGCCGCCTACGCAGCGAACTCGCCCGCCGCGGCATCGACCGTGACCTGATCGACGAGGCTCTCGCCACCGAGTGCGTAGAATCGGAAGCGGAGCGCGCCCGTGCCGTGCTGCGCGGCCGTTTTTCCACGCCGCCGGCCGATGCCCGCGAATGGGCGCGCCAGGCGCGCTTCCTGCAAACCCGCGGCTTCGCGCCCGACCTGATCCGCAAGCTGCTGAAAGAGCCCTACGATGAGTCTGCTTAAGGTCGCCGGCCTCCAAAAACGCTACAAGGCGCGCACCGTGGTGCACGACGTCGGCTTCGAGGTGGGCTCGGGCGAGGTCGTCGGCCTGCTCGGCCCCAATGGCGCCGGCAAGACCACCTGCTTCTACATGATCGTCGGCCTGGTGCGTGCCGACGGCGGCCAGATCGGCCTCGACGGCAAGGACCTGACCCACCTGCCGATCCACGCCCGCGCGCGCCTGGGCCTGTCCTACCTGCCGCAGGAAATGAGCGTGTTCCGCAAGCTCACCGTGGCCGAGAACATCCAGGCCGTGCTCGAGCTGCAGGGCCTCGACAAGCGCCAGGTCGGCGAGCGCCTGGACGAGCTGCTGCACGAGCTCGGCATCCACCACCTGCGCAACAACACCGCCATCTCGCTGTCGGGCGGCGAGCGCCGGCGCTGCGAGATCGCCCGCGCGCTGGCCACCGATCCGCGCCTGATCCTGCTCGACGAACCCTTCGCCGGTGTCGACCCGATCGCGGTGATCGACATCCAGAAGATCATCCGCTTCCTGAAGGAACGCGGCATCGGCGTGCTGATCACCGACCACAACGTGCGCGAGACGCTCGGCATCTGCGACCGCGCCTACATCATCAGCGAGGGCCGCGTGCTGGCCAGCGGCCAGCCCGGCGAGATCATCGAGAACGAGCGCGTGCGCCAGGTCTATCTCGGCGAACACTTCCGCCTCTGAGGGCGCGCACCGAAAATCGCGATGAAGCCCAGCCTCCAGCTCAAGCTCTCCCAGCACCTCACGCTGACGCCGCAGCTGCAGCAGTCGATCAAGCTGCTGCAGTTGTCGACGATCGAGCTGAACCAGGAGATCGAGCGCATCCTCGTCGACAACCCGATGCTCGAGCGCGAGGACGGCGACGGCTCGGACTTCGCGCCCGCGCCGCCCGCGGGCAGCCCGCCCGAGCGCGAGCAGGCCCAGGAAGCCGCAGCCGAACCGCCGGCCGGCGAGGGCGAGCGCCGCGAAGGCGGCGAAGGCAGCAGCGAGGACGAGGGCATCGACTGGTCCAATGTCGGCACCGGCGCCTCGAGCCGCAGCGAGGGCGACGACGACGACGTCGACTACCAGGACCTGCAGGCTTCGGGCATCTCGCTGCGCGAGCACCTCGACCAGCAGGTCGCCCTGTCCCAGCTTTCCGATCGCGACCGCGCGCTGGTGCGCTTCGTGATCGAGGCCCTGGACGACGACGGCTACCTGCACCAGCCGCTCGAGGAGCTGCTGCAGCTGCTGCCCCCGGAATCCGAGGTCGACCTCGACGAGCTGACGATCGCGCTGCATCACGTGCACAACCTCGAGCCGATCGGCGTCGGCGCCCGCAGCCCGCAGGAATGCCTGGCCCTGCAGCTGCGCGCCCTGCCGCCGGACCCGATCCGCACGCTCGCCCTCGAGATCGTCACCCGCCACCTCGAGCTGCTCGCCGATCGCAACTTCGCCAAGCTCAAGAAACTCACCGGCTGCGACGACGACGAGCTGCGCGCCGCCCAGGCCCTGATCTGCAGCCTCGACCCGCATCCGGGCTCGCGCTACTCCAATGCCGAGACGCGCTACGTGCTGCCCGACGTCGTCGTGCGCAAGCTGCGCGGGCGGTGGACCGTGAGCCTCAACCAGGAGGCGATGCCGCGCCTGCGCATCAACCGCCTCTATGCCAGCCTGCTGCAGCAGAACCGTGCCCAGGGCGGCGGCCTGAGCGGTCAGCTGCAGGAAGCGCGCTGGCTGATCCGCAACGTGCAGCAGCGTTTCGACACCATCCTGCGCGTGTCTCAGGCCATCGTTGACCAGCAGCGGCAGTTCTTCGATCATGGGGACGTGGCGATGCGGCCACTCACCCTCCGGGAGATCGCAGACCAGCTCGAGCTGCACGAATCCACCGTATCGCGCGTCACCACGCAGAAGTACATGGCGACCCCGCGCGGCGTATTCGAACTCAAGTATTTCTTCGGCAGTCACGTCGCCACCGATACCGGTGGAGCGGCATCCTCGACGGCGATTCGCGCGCTGATTCGCCAGCTGGTGGATGCGGAAGACAGCAAAAAGCCGCTGTCCGACGCCAAGATTGCAGAAATTCTGGGCCAGCAGGGTATCGTGGTCGCGCGGCGAACGATCGCCAAATACCGCGAATCCCTCAATATCCCGCCGGTCAGTCTGCGCAAGTCCCTCTGACAACAACAGGAGTTACCATGAACCTGAACATCACCGGGCGTCACGTCGAAGTCACCCCCGCCATCCGCGACTACGTGACTTCCAAGCTCGACCGCGTCATCCGCCACTTCGACAACGTCACCAGCGTCGGCGTGATCCTGTCGGTCGAAAAGCTCAAGCAGAAGGCCGAAGTCACCCTGCACGTGCGTGGCAAGGACATCTTCGTCGAGAGCGACGATGCCGACCTCTACGCGGCCATCGACGCCATGACCGACAAGCTCGACCGCCAGGTCCAGAAGTACAAGCAGAAGCAGTCGGACCACAACCACGAGACGCTCAAGCACCAGGAACCGGAAGCCTGACGCCTTCGTTACAGCCCCGTGTCCGGGGTGTGGTTATAATGCGCGCGTTTTCACGACGCGACTGCCACGCGCCCCGGACCGGCTGCCCACACTGCGTGGCATCGGCACAAGGGGCGCAGCGCGAGCCCACCAGCGAATGAGCCTCATATCCCAACTCCTGCCACTGTCCAACGTGGTGGTCGATCTCGACGCGAGCAGCAAGAAGCGCGTCTTCGAACAGGCCGGACTGCTGTTCGAGAACAACCAGGGCATCGCCCGCAGTACCGTCTTCGACAGTCTCTTCACCCGCGAGCGCCTCGGCTCCACCGGGCTGGGACAGGGCATCGCGATCCCGCACGGCCGCATCAAGGGCTTGAAGGACGCCGCCGGCGCCTTCCTGCGCCTCGCGGCCCCGGTCCAGTTCGACGCCCCCGACGGCCGCCCGGTCAACATGCTGTTCGTGCTGCTGGTACCCGAGCAGGCCAACGAAACCCACCTCCAGCTGCTGTCCGAGCTCGCGCAGATGTTCAGCGACCGCGAATTCCGCGAGGCGCTGCAGAACGCGCCGGACGCGGCCCACATCCACCGCATGTTCCTGACCTGGGGCGCCGATGCGGCAGACCAGCGTAGCGCGGCTGTATGAGGCCCATCGCGAAAGCCTGAGCCTGACCCACGTCAGCGGGAACCTCGACGCGCGCCTGTCGGTGGGCGACGAGCAGATCTGGCCCGCCGACCTGATCGGCCACCTCAACCTGATCCACCCGACGCGGCTGCAGATCCTCGGCACCGCCGAGCTCGCGTGGGCGCAGCGCCAGTCCAACGAGAAGGTCGCGCGCCACCTCAACGAGATCCTCTCCGCCCGCCCGCCGGCGATCATCGTCGCCGACGGCTGCGAGGTGCCGAACATCATCCACGGCATCTGCGAAGCCCACGACGTCGCGCTGTTCACCGCGCGCCACCCCTCGGCGAGCGTCATCGACCACCTGCGCCTGTACCTGTCGCGCGAGCTCGCCGAGAAGACCTCGCTGCACGGCGTGTTCATGGACGTGCTCGGACTGGGCGTGCTGATCACCGGCGACTCCGGCGCCGGCAAGTCCGAACTCGGTTTGGAGCTGATCTCGCGCGGCCACGGCCTGGTCGCGGACGACGTGGTCGAGCTGTCGCGGGTGGCGCCCACCGTGCTCGAAGGGCGCTGCCCCGAGATGCTGCAGGACTTCATCGAGGTGCGCGGCCTCGGCCTGCTGAACATCCGCACCATCTTCGGCGAGACCGCATGCCGGCGGAAGATGCGCCTGCGCCTGGTCTGCCACCTCGACCGCCGCCAGCCCGGCCCCGACGATCCCAGCCGCCTGCCGCTGCAGCAGGAGACCCAGGACATCCTCGGCGTCAAGATCGCACGCGTGGTGCTGCCGGTCGCCGCCGGCCGCAACCTGGCGGTGCTGCTCGAAGCCGCGGTGCGCTCCACCATCCTGCAACTGCGCGGCATCGACTCCACCCAGGAGTTCATCGAGCGCCAGACCCGCGCGCTGCGCGCGGCCGACGACAACGGCGCACGCTAACGGCACGACGCCCCAGTCCCGCTGCCAGCCCCCGCCCGCCTTCGCCGGCGCTGCACTTGCGGCGCGCCGGCCGCGGCTGTTACCGTCGACCGCTTTACAGCAGCACACTGGCCGGCCATGACCACCCCCACGGATTACCTGGAACGCATCCTCAACGCACAGGTGTACGACGTCGCCGTCGAGACCCCGCTCGATCTCGCCACCAACCTGTCGGCGCGCGCGCACAACCGCATCTACCTCAAGCGCGAGGACATGCAGCCGGTGTTCAGCTTCAAGATCCGCGGCGCCTACAACAAGATGGCGAACCTGTCGCCGCAGGCCATGAAGCGCGGCGTGATCTGCGCCTCTGCCGGCAACCATGCCCAGGGCGTGGCGCTGTCGGCGGCGAAGCTGGGCGTGCGCGCGGTGATCGTGATGCCGAGCACCACGCCGGCGATCAAGATCGACGCGGTCAAGGCGCGCGGCGGCGAGGTCGTGCTCGCCGGCGAATCCTATTCCGACGCCTACGCCCACGCGCTCGAGCTGGAGAAGGCCGAGAAGCTGACCTTCGTCCATCCCTTCGACGACCCCGACGTGATCGCCGGCCAGGGCACGATCGGCATGGAGATCCTGCGCGCCCACACCAAGCCGATCCACGCGGTGTTCTGCTGCGTCGGCGGCGGCGGCCTGATCGCCGGCGTGGCCGCCTACATCAAGCGCCTGCGCCCGGAGACGAAGATCATCGGCGTCGAGGCGGTCGATGCCGACGCGATGACGCAGTCGCTGGCCGCCGGCCGCCGCATCGCGCTCGATCAGGTCGGCATCTTCGCCGACGGCGCGGCGGTCAAGGAGGTCGGCGCCGAGACCTTCCGCCTGTGCCAACAGTACGTCGACGAGATGATCGTGGTCGACAACGACGCGATCTGCGCGGCCATCAAGGACGTGTTCGAAGACACGCGCTCCATCCTCGAGCCCGCCGGCGCGCTCGCCGTCGCCGGCGCCAAGGAATACGCCCGTCGCAACAAGCTGCGCGACAAGAACCTGGTGGCGGTGGCCTCGGGCGCCAACATGAACTTCGACCGCCTGCGCTTCGTCGCCGAGCGCGCCGAGCTCGGCGAGCAGCGCGAGGCCGTACTGGCGGTGACGATCCCGGAAAAGCCGGGCTCGTTCAGGAAGTTCATCAGCGTGCTCGGCAACCGCAACATCACCGAGTTCAACTACCGCTACGCCGATCCGCAGCAGGCGCACATCTTCGTCGGCGTCACCGTGCACAACCGCAACGAGGTCGGCCGCCTGGTGGAGATGCTCGAGCGCCACGAACTGCCGGCGCTCGACCTCACCGACGACGAGATGGCCAAGACCCATGTGCGCTACATGGTCGGCGGCCGCGCGCCGCAGGTCGACAACGAGGTCGTGTACCGCTTCGTGTTCCCCGAGCGCCCCGGCGCGCTGATGAATTTCCTCTCCAACCTGCGCTCGGACTGGAACATCTCCCTGTTCCACTACCGCAACCATGGCTCGGATTTCGGCCGCGTGCTGGTCGGCATGCAGGTGCCGCCCGCCGACAAGGCGGCGTTCGACGCCTTCCTGCAGCGCCTCGGCTACGAATACGTCGCCGAGACCGGGAATCCGGTCTACCGCATGTTCCTCTCCGGGAGCTGATCCGCGGACCCTAGCCCCCGGCCGCCTCCGCCGCGACGGGGAGGCGCGCCGGCAAGGCCCGCGCTCATGCCCGCGGCCGCATCACGCCGGCCTCGGTGACCACCCACTGCATCGGCAGATCGTACTGCTGCGGATGGGTGTCCGCCACGCGACCGACCTCGAACCCCACCCCCACCGCGATGGTCTTCATGCCGGCCAGCGTACGGTCGAAGTAACCGCCGCCGTAGCCGATGCGGTAGCCGCGGTCGTCGAAGGCGTTGAGCGGCACCAGCAGCACCTCCGGCACCATCGCCTCGCCCGCGGCCGGATGCGGGATGCCGTGGCGATCGAGCGCCATCGGCACGTCCGGGTCCCAGCGCCGGAACAGCATCGGCGCATGCCGCTCCACCACCACCGGCAGCGCCGCCACCCGTCCGGGCGCAGCCGCCAGCCAGGCGCGCACCCAGGCGCGCAGGTCGGGCTCGGCGCGGTAGGGCCAGCAGAAGCCGAGCGCACGCGGCGCCAGGCTCTTCATCAGCTCATCGAGGTGGGCGGCGAGCCGCGCGGTCATCGCGTCCCGGTGCTCGGCCGGCAAGGCCTGGCGCAACTTCAGCGCATGCTCGCGAAGATGCTTGCGCCTGGCGGCAAGCTCGGGCTCGGGTGCGGAAAAGGAGGTCATCGCTTGTGGTATGGTAGGCCTGCAACGGAGGCATCATCAGGCATGAGAAAGGCATTACGGGCGACCCTGTTCGCTGCAGCATTCCTGCTCCCAGGCGGAGCATTCGCACAGGTCGGCAGCGAGACCGGAGCCGACCGTATCGTCGCCGCTCGCGAGGCCCTGCGCAAGGGCGACCGCGACACCCTGGAACGGCTGGCCGCAGTACGCGAGCCCCATGTGCTCGACGCCTATCCGCGCTACTGGCTGCTCGTCAACCTCCTCGCCCGCAGCGAGCCCCCGCCCGCCCATCTGCTCGAAGCCTTCCTCGCCGAGGAAGACGGCAGCAACCTCGGCGAGCGCCTGCGTGCCGACTGGCTGCGCCGCCTGGCCAAGGACGGCGACTGGGCCGCCTTCCTGCGCCTGTACCCGGAGCTGAAGAACCCCGACGGCGAGCTGCGCTGTTCGGCGTGGACCGCCCGCATCCTCACCGGCGAGCGCAGCGCGCTCGACGAGGTGGCGCAGCAATGGGCCGGCCTCATCGACGCCCACGCCGCCTGCGAGCTGCCGCTGCGCAGCGCGGTCGGCAACGGACTGGTGAGCGAGGATCGGATCTGGCAGCGCATCCGCCGCCAGGTCGATACCCGCAATCCGGACGCCGCGCTCGCCAGCCTCACGCTGCTGCCTCCGGGCAGCGCCCCCGGCCACGCGGAGTTCGACCAGGCGATCCGCTCGCCCGCGCCCTGGCTCGACCGCCTGCCGGCCAACTTCGCGGTCACGCGGGCCGGGCGCGAGCTCGCCCTGGCCGCGCTGGTGCGTCTCGCCCGCGAGGACGTTCCCGCCGCCCAGCTGCGCCTGCTGCGCATCCAGGACCGCCTGAGCGCCGAGGAGCGCAACTACGCCAACCTGGTGATGGCGATGCACGCCGCCATCGATCGCCTGCCCGAGGCGCGCGCCCTCTACGCCGCAGCCGGCGACATCGAGACGACGCCCCTGCAGCGCGCCTGGCGGGTACGCGCGAATCTGCGTGCGCAGGACTGGCGCGGCGTGCGCAGCGCGATCGAAGACCTGCCCGCCGACGAGCGCGAGCAGCCGGAATGGATCTACTGGCTGGGTCGCGCCCACGCCGCCACCGGCAACCGCGACGCCGCCGACTCGCTGTTCGTGCGCATCGCCGCCGAACCGCACTTCTACGGCATGCTCGCCGCCGAGGAGCTCGGCCAGCCCTTCATGACGCCGCCCGCCACCGCCCCGCTGCCGCGTGCCAAGCTCGAGGAAGCGGAGCGCGACCCCAGCCTGCGCCGCGCGCTCGCGCTCTACCAGCTCGACATGCGCACCGAGGCGATCCGCGAATGGGTATGGGGCGTGCGCGAGCGCGACGAGCAGTTCCGCCTCGGCGCCGCCCACCTCGCGCTGCGCAACGAGCTCTACGACCGCGCGATCAACACCGCCGAACTCGCCAACCCGCGCAGCAACTTCGAGCTGCGCTTCCTGACCCCCTACCGCGAGCTGATCGAACCCCAGGTGCGGGCGCAGGGCCTGGACCTGGGCTGGGTATACGGCCTGATGCGCCAGGAGAGCCGCTTTGCCGCACCGGCGCGCTCGAGCGTGGGCGCCCGCGGCCTGATGCAGGTGATGCCCGCGACCGGCAAGTGGGTGGCGAACAAGATCGGCTATTCCGGCTATCACCCGGGACTGCTCGAGGACCCCCACACCAACGTGCTGTTCGGTACCAGCTACATGCGCCTGATCATGAACGACCTCGACGCCCATCCGGTGCTGGCCAGTGCCGGCTACAACGCCGGGCCGGGGCGCGCACGGCGCTGGCGGGACGTGCAGCCCCTGGAAGGCGCGATCTACGCCGAGACCATTCCCTTCGACGAAACCCGCGATTACGTCAAGAAGGTGCTCGCCAACGCGGTCATCTATTCGGCGATGCTGGACAAGCGCCCGCAGTCGCTGAAGGCCCGCCTCGGCACCATCGCCCCGTCTCCGCTCAGCGAGTAAGCTCGAGGCGTGCGCATACCGAACATCATCAACCATCCGGCAAGGGTCCACGCATGAATCCGCAACGTGTCGTCATCGTCGGCGGCTCCGGCTTTATCGGCAGCGCCATCGCCAACCGCCTGTGCGAGGCAGGCATCCGGGTACTCATTCCCACCCGCCGGCGCAGCCGCGCCGGTCACGTACTGCTGCTGCCCAACGTCGAGGTCGTCGAGGCCGACGTGCACGACCCGGCGGTGCTCGCCAACCTGTTCGCCGGCGCAGACGCGGTGATCAACACCGTCGGCGTGCTGCACTCGCGCTCCGGCACGCCCTTCGGCCCGGATTTCGCGCGTGCGCACGTCGAGCTGCCGCAGAAGATCGTCGCGGCCTGTCGCGCCGCCGGCGTGCCGGGCCTGGTGCACATCAGCGCGCTCGGTGCCAGCATCGACGGCCCGTCCGAGTACCAGCGTTCCAAGGCGGCCGGCGAGCTCGCGATTCACGCGGCCGGCGCGGACATCGCGTGGACCATCCTGCGCCCCTCGGTGGTGTTCGGCCGCGGCGACAGCTTCCTCAACCTGTTTGCCGGCCTCGCACGCAGCCTCCCGGTGCTGCCGCTGGCCGGCGCCGGCTGCCGCTTCCAGCCGGTGTACGTCGAGGACGTCGCCGAGGCGGTGTGGCAGAGCCTGATCCGCCCGCAAGCCGCAGGCCAGACCTTCGAGCTCGCCGGGCCGACCGTCTACACCCTGCGCCAGCTCGTCGAATACGTCTCCGCGCTGGTCGGCAAGCCGCGTCCGGTCGTGCCGCTGCCCGAGGGAATCGCCATGCTGCAGGCCCGCCTGATGGAATTCGCCCCGCAGCCGCTGATGAGCCGCGACAACGTGCGCTCGATGCGGGTGGACAACGTCGCCCACGGCGACCCGCTGCCCTTCGGCCTGCACCCGAGCGCACTCGAGGCGGTCGCCCCCGCCTGGCTCGGCGAAGCCGGCCCGCGCGCCTTCTATTACCCGTTCCGCCGCCATGCGCGGCGCTGATCGACCTGCAACGACCCACTTTCACCCGTGACCCGGAGCACACGATGAAACTCATCATCGGCAACAAGAACTACTCGTCCTGGTCCCTGCGCGCCTGGCTGGCCGCGCGCGAGGGCGGCTTCACCTTCGAGGAGATCCGCATCCCGCTGTTCATCCCCGGCAGCCGCGAGCGCATCCTGTCGCACTCGCCCTCGGGCAAGGTACCCTGCCTCATCGACCACGGCTTCACGGTGTGGGACTCGCTGGCGATCGGCGAATACCTCGCCGAGAAGAATCCGGAACTGCTGCCCGCCGACCCCGCGGCACGCGCCATCGCCCGCGCGGTGACCGCAGAGATGCATTCGGGTTTCCAGAACCTGCGCAGCCGCATGCCGATGAACGTCCGCAAGGACTACACCGGCTTCGGCCACAGCCCGGAGGTGGACGCCGACATCGCGCGCATCGTCGGGATCTGGAACGACTGCCGGGCGCGCTTCGGCGCCGAAGGTCCGTATCTGTTCGGCCGCTTCAGCCTCGCCGACGCCGCCTTCGCGCCGGTCGCCTTCCGCTTCCAGACCTACGCCGTGAAGCCCGAGGGCGCCGCCGGTGCCTACCTCGCCACCCTGCTCGCCAACCCGCACATGCAGGACTGGGCAGCGGCCGCGCGCACCGAGACCGAGTCGATCCCGGAAGAGGACCTCTACGGCTGATGCAGGCTTACGTCGTCGGCGGGGCGGTTCGCGACGCCCTGCTCGGACTGCCGGTCAAGGACCGCGACTGGGTCGTGGTCGGCAGCACCGCCGAGGAGATGCTCGCACGTGGTTTCCGTCCGGTCGGGCGCGACTTCCCGGTCTTCCTCCATCCGCAGACCGGCGAGGAGTACGCGCTCGCGCGCACCGAACGCAAGTCGGGCCGCGGCTACACCGGCTTCGTCTGTCACGCCTCGCCCGCGGTCACGCTGGAGGAGGACCTGCTGCGCCGTGACCTCACCATCAACGCGATCGCGCGTGCCGAGGACGGCACGCTGATCGACCCCTACGGCGGCCGGCGCGACCTCGACGCGCGCGTGTTCCGCCACGTTTCCCAAGCCTTCGCCGAGGATCCGCTGCGCATCCTGCGCGTGGCGCGCTTCGCCGCGCGCTTCACCGACTTCACGGTGGCGCCGGAGACCCTGGCGCTGATGCGGCAGATGGTCGCGGCCGGCGAGGTCGACCACCTGGTCGCCGAACGCGTGTGGCAGGAGCTCGCCCGCGGGCTGATGGAAGCGCGCCCTTCGCGCATGATCCGGGTGCTGCGCGACTGCGGCGCGCTGGCGGTGATCCTGCCCGAGGTGGACCGCCTGTTCGGCGTGCCCCAGCCCGAGAAGCACCACCCCGAGATCGACACCGGCGCGCACGTGCTGCTCGTCGTCGATCACGCCGCCGCCACCGCCCAGCCGCTGGCGGTGCGCTGGGCCTGCCTGATGCACGACCTCGGCAAGGCCGACACCCCCGCCCATGCGCTGCCGCACCACCACGGCCACGAGGCGGCCAGCGCGCAGCGCGCACGCGAGGTCTCCGAACGCCTGAAAGCGCCCACCGACTGCCGCGACCTCGCCGAGATGGTGGCGCGCGAGCACGGCATCCTCGCCCGCGCCGACGAGCTGCGCGCGGAGACCATGGTCGGGCTGATCGAACGCTGCGACGGCCTGCGCCGGCCGGAGCGCTTCGCGCTGATGCTGGCCGCTGCCGCCTGTGACCAGGCCGGTCGCGGCGCCCGCGGCGAAGATGCGCCGGCCGCGAGGCCTTTGACACGCTGGCACGCCGCACTGACGGCGGTGCGCAGCGTCGATGCCGGTACAATTGCGCAAAACTGCAAAGACAAATCACTGATTCCGCAGGCTTTGCACGCGGCCCGCGTGGCCGCGGTGAAGGCGCTGGACAAGGAAACCCCATGAACGCCACCCGCTTCGGCGAACTCGAGGTGCTGTGCCATGCACCCGAGCGCGTCACCCATGAACATCCGCTGCTCTTCGTCCACGGCGCCTACGTCGCGGCCTGGTGCTGGGAAGAGCACTTCCAGCCCTGGTTCGCCCGCCACGGCTGGGCGACCTACGCCGTGTCGCTGTCCGGCCACGGCAACAGCCGCCGACGCGAGCACCTCGACTCCTACTCGCTCGACGACTACGTGCGCGACGTCGCCGAGGTCGCCGCCAAGCTGCCGGCGCCGCCGATCCTGGTCGGCCACTCGATGGGCGGCATGGTGGTGCAGAAGTACCTCGAACAGTACGACGCGCCGGCCACCGTGCTGATGTCGGCGGTGCCGCCGCAGGGCCTGATGGGCTCGGCCTTCGGCCTGATGCTGAAGCGCCCCAACCTGCTCGCCGATCTCAACAACATCATGACCGGCAACGACGTCAACATCGACAGCCTGCGCGAGGCGCTCTTCCACCAGCCGGTGGCTGCCGGCGACCTGCTGCGCTACTACCATCTCAGCCAGCCGGAATCGCACCGCGCGATCTGGGACATGTCGCTGTTCAACCTGCCGCAGCCGGCACGCATGCACCGTGCGCCGATGCTGATCCTCGGCGCCGAGCACGACAGCCTGATCCCCCCCGACCAGGTGCACATGACCGCGCTGACCTACGGCCGCCAGGCCGAGATCGTCCCCGGCATCGGCCACGGCATGATGCTCGAGCGCGACTGGGAGAAGGTCGCGATCCGCATCGCCGACTGGCTCGCCGAGCGTCGGCTCTGAGGTTGGCGGGGCGACCGCCTACAGCGCGTGCAGGCGGTCGCCGCGGACGAAGCCCAGCAGCGGCGCCTCGATGCCGCGCGATAGCGCCAGCACCTTGAACAGCTCGCCCATCTCCTGCGGCGCGGTCAGGCGCTGCACCGCGCGCGCGGCGCGGATGTAGTCGGCGCTCTCCTGCGCGCCGCGGCGGGCGAGGCAGTCGAGCACGCCGCAGTTGAACAGGAACTGCGCCTGCGTGGTGTAGCCCTGCACGTCCAGCCCGGCCTCGAAGCCGGCCTCGGCCACCGCGGTGAAGTCCACGAAGGCGGTGATGTCGTTGAGCCCCGGCCACAGGAAGGGGTCGCCGTGGGCGTGGTGGCGGTAGTAGCACAGCAGGGTGCCGGTCGAGCGCGAAGGCAGGTAGTACTCGGCGCGCGGGTAGCCGTAGTCGATCAGCAGCAGCGCGCCCGCCTGCAGGCAGGCCGCCCACGCCGCCACCCAGGCGCGGCCGGCGAGGTTCAGCTCGGTGACGTACTCGCCGCCTGCCGGCGCCGGCAGCTCCAGCGCGAGCGCGGCCTCGCACACCGCACCCTGGGCAGCCACGTCGGCCCAGCACAGCCGGCGCACGCCATGGTCGTCGGCCTCGAAGGCGACTCCGCGCTCGGCCAGCCCCTCGGCGCGCGACACCAGCAGATGCACCGGCATCACGTCGAGCACCTCGTTGGCCACCATCGCGCCGGCAAAGCGCTCCGGCAGTGCGTCCAGCCACTGCACGCGGGCGGCCAGGTGCGGCGCCTTGTGCGCCAGGGTGTCGAACTGGCGCGCGCGCAACTCGCCCGACAGCTCGAGGATGCGGTAGCGCTCCGGCACGCAGCCGCGGCGCTCGAGTTCGAGCAGCAGGTCGGCGGCGAGCAGGCCGGTGCCGGCGCCGACCTCGATCACCTCGGGTGCGCTCGCGCGCATCACCTGCTCGACCTGGGCGGCGAGCGCCTGGCCGAAAAGCGGGGTAAGCTCGGGCGCGGTGATGAAATCGCCGCCGGGGCCGAACTTTCTTGCGCCGCCGCTGTAATAGCCGAGTCCCGGCTCGTAGAGCGCGAGCTCCATGTAGCGGGCGAACGAAATCCAGCCGCCGGCAGCGGCGATCTCGGCCTCGATGCGTTCGAGCAGGCGGGCGCTCTGGGCGAGCGCATCGGCGGACGGCTGGGGTAGTTCAGACATGAATGTTCGATCCGACAGAGACACGAGCCCGCGATTGTAGCGGCAGGCCCGCACCGGGGCCGGGCGAAAACGCCACGCCCGCGCCGCAACCGGCTGTCCCGCGCACCGAGCGGTAAGGCCACGATCGCCCCCTGCCCTTGATTCATTTACAGACGTTCCCGATGAACCCGATGACGACGCCCTCCTCCGCCTCCCCACCGAACGCGGCTCCGCTGATCCTGGTGACCGGCGCCGCCCGCCGCGTCGGCGCCGAGATCGCCCGCGAACTCCACGCCGCCGGCGCGTGCGTCGCCCTGCACTACCGCCACAGCGCCGACGAGGCCGAGACCCTGGCCGCGACACTCAACGCTGTGCGCGCCGATTCCGCGTTCACCGTGGGCGGCGACCTGGCGCGCTTCGGCGCCGCCGAGGAGATCGCCGCCGCGGTGCTGGCACGCGCGGGGCGGCTCGACGGCCTGGTCAACAACGCGTCGAGCTTCTTCGCGAGCCCCCTCGGTCGCATCGACCGCGCCGCCTGGGACGAACTGATCGGCTCCAACCTGATGGGGCCGCTGTTCCTGTCGCAGGCCCTGGCGCCGGCCCTGCAGGCGAGCGGCGGCGCGATCGTCAACATCGTGGATATCCACGCCGAGCGCCCGCTCGCACGCTATCCGCTGTATTGCGCCGCCAAGGCCGGGCTCGCCGGGCTCACGCGCGCGCTGGCGATCGAGCTCGCGCCCGCGGTTCGGGTCAATGGCGTCTCACCGGGCCCGATCGACTGGCCCGAGGACGGACAGTTTCCGCCCGCCGAGCGCGCACGCATCATCGACCACACCCTGCTCAAGCGCACCGGCAGCGCCGCCGACATCGCGCGCACCGTGCGCTTCCTGATGTTCGACGCCCCCTACGTCACCGGCCAGATCATCGCGGTGGATGGCGGACGCAGCGCGCACCTGTAAGCGTGCTCACTGCAACAAATGGGGGCGCCGGTTTCTGGGATAATCACGGCTTGATCCTTTCCGACGAGTCCCGACCGTGAGCGCAGTTTCCGCACCCGCCGACACCCTTTCGCCCGCCGAGGCCGCCGGCGACGCCCGCTTCTCGAACACCTTCCTGCGCCTGAAGAAGAAGCTCGAGCGCGGCGTCGGCGAGGCCATCGGCGACTACAACATGATCGGCGACGGCGACACCGTGATGGTGTGCGTCTCCGGCGGCAAGGACTCCTACACCCTGCTGTCCTGCCTGCTCGCGCTGCGCGAGCGCGCGCCGGTGGACTTCCGCATCGTGGCGATGAACCTCGACCAGAAGCAGCCCGGCTTCCCCGACCACGTGCTGCCGGCCTACTTCGAATCCATCGGCGTCGAGTACCGCATCGTCACCGAGGACACCTACTCGATCGTCAAGGACAAGATCCCCGAGGGCAAGACCACCTGCTCGCTGTGCTCGCGCCTGCGCCGCGGCATCATCTACCGCACCGCGACGGAGCTCGGCGCCACCCGCATCGCGCTCGGCCACCACCGCGACGACATGCTCGAGACCCTGTTCCTGAACATGTTCTTCGGCGGCAAGATCAAGGCCATGCCGCCCAAGCTGGTCAGCGACGACGGCAAGCACGTGGTGATCCGCCCGCTCGCCTACTGCACCGAGGCCGACATCGCCCGCTTCGCGCGCACGATGGACTTCCCCATCATCCCGTGCAACCTGTGCGGCTCGCAGGAGAACGCCCAGCGCAAGCAGATCAAGGCCATGCTGCAGGGTTGGGCGCGCGACTACCCGGGCCGCATCGAATCGCTCGCGACCGCGCTGAAGAACGTGGTGCCCTCGCATCTGGCCGATGCGCGCCTGTTCGACTTCGTCGGCCTGACGCAGCACACCGTGGTCGAGGAAGGCGACACCGCCTTCGACCCGGTCGAGCTGCCGGCCGCGCCGCGCGCCGAGACCGTACGCCTGATCCGACCGGGCGCGCTCGAGGACGAAGCGCGCGACTGAGGCCGGTGCCCCGCGCACCATGCGCGCCCTCCGCCACAACCACCACTGCGAAAACGGAACTGCCGTCGATGTCCGAGCGAAAGAATCTGTGCGTCCTCGTCGCCTTCCACCACGGGGACCAGCCCCTTGCCGACCGTATCGGTGAGGACGAGGCACGACATGCGGCGGAACGCTGCGCGAACCGGCTCGAGCGCGCGGTCGCCGCGCACGGCGGACGGATCCTGAGCGTCGACGCCGGCCGCACCGTGGCCGTGTTCGACAGCACCGACGCCGGCGTGCAGGCCGCGAGCGATGCCCTGCAGCGCATTCGCAACCTGCCCCCCTTGCGCGGCACACGCCAGCCGATTCGCCTCGGCCTGCACCACGGCACGGTGGAAAACCTGGAAACGGACGTCGCCGAAGCGACCGGCGAAGGCATCGACGTCGCCCGCCAGCTCGCCGGGCTGTGCGAGGACGAACGGGCCCTCGTCTCCGGTACGGTCGCGATGCTTGCCGGCAGTGCGAGCCGCGCGCAGATCAGCGCGCAAGCGCTGAGCGGCCCGAGCTGGACGAACCTCGGCTGGCTGGTGTTCGGGATCGGCCATCGCACCGACGGCGCAGCCTCGGCTCCACCCACGGCGCACCTGAGCCAGCGGCTGCGCGTCCGTCACCAGCAGGGCGTGCTGTTCGTCGACGAGTCGCGTCCGGTCGTGCTGCTCGGGCGCGAACGCGCCAATGACGTGACCATCATGGATCCGCGCGCATCACGCCAGCACGCCCGCATCGAATGCCGGCACGAGGGTTTCGTGCTGTTCGACCAGAGCACGAATGGCACCTATGTCGCGCTCGACGGCCAGGGCGAACACCACGTCAAGCAGGATCACCTGCTGCTGAGCGCCCCCGGCCGCATCGGCTGCGGCTTCTCGGCGGACGAGGTCGAACGCGACCTGGTGTTCTTCGACATCGTCTGAGCCCGCCAGCCGCCGTCGCCGACGGCCAGCGGGACAACCGGCGCCGGGCCCTGCGCCGGCGCCGGTCCTACCTCATCCCTTCAGACACTCGGCGATGAAGGCCTTGCGCTTGGCGCCGCGCAACGACTGCTCGGTCGCCGACTGGTTGCAGGCCTTCTCGCGCGTCTTGTCGCCCGATCCCTCCGCAACGGCGAGCTTGTCCGCCACGACCGCAGCCGCCGGCGCCACGCTGCCCGCAGTCGCCTTCGGCGCATCGCCGGCGGCGGCTGCAGGCGACGCGACCGCGGGTACGGGAACGGCCGCAGCCGATGCGCCCGCGGCGTCCTTCGCCGCGCCGCCATCGTGGCGGCCGCGCAGGCAGGTGCTCATGAACGCCTTGCGCTCATCCCCCTTCAGTGCCTGCTCCCTGGCCTCGGCATTGCAGCGCTTCATGCGTTCGTGCTGCGGATTGGCCCACGCCTGCGCGGGGCTGAGCGCGATCAGTGCAAGGGCGGCGGACATCGCGCCGATAATGGTCTTCATCGGAAATTCCCTCCATTCGTTTTTACGCAAAATGCGTACGACGATTTTCCATATGGCATTTGCACGCGTCAATCCTTTTGTCATTTCCAGAAATCCGGGAAAGAGCCCCGGCGGACGGCGAAGCGCATGCTGAACGACGATCTCTTCGCCCTCGGCGGCCTGGCGCTGTCCGCGTTCCTTGCCGCGACCGTGCTCCCCGGCGGCTCCGAAGCGGTGTTCGCCGGCCTGCTCGCACTGCGTCCGGAGCTCGGTCCGGCCGCGCTGGTGACGGCGACGGTGGCGAACACGGCCGGCGGCATGAGCACCTGGCTGCTCGGCCGCCTGCTGCCGCGCAAGGAGGCGACGCCGCGCCTGGCCACGGTGCAGCGCTGGGGCAGCGTCGCGCTGCTGCTGTCCTGGGTACCGGTGCTCGGCGATGCCCTGTGCGCGGCCGCCGGCGTGCTGCGCCTGAACTGGGCGGCCTGCCTGCTGTGGATGGCGGTCGGCAAGGGCCTGCGCTATGCCGCCATCGCCTGGGCCATGCACTGAGCCCCGCTGGACGCCGGGCGGCTGGCCTATACTCGCGCCCTCCCCGACCCTGCGCAGGAGCGCCCATGTCCGCAATCGAACGCCTCGGCGTCACCGCCCGCTACGCCGACGCCGTCATCCACAACGACGTGATCCACCTGGTCGAGGTCCCCGCCAGCAGCGGTGCCGACATCGGCGTGCAGACCCGGGAAGTGCTCGACAGCATCGAGCGCCAGCTGCGCGCGCTGGGCAGCGATCCCGCGCGCATCCTGATGGCCACCATCTACCTCACGGATCTCGCCGACTGCGCGGCGATGAACATGGTGTGGGACGCGTGGGTGCCGGCCGGGAGCGCGCCGGCGCGCGCCTGCGTGAAGGTCGCCGGCCTGGTCGATCCCGGCTGGCGGATCGAGATCGCGCTCACCGCGGCGCGCTGAAGCGCGCCGCCCACGGTCGCCGCAGCACCTGTGAACGCTCGTCCGAAGTGCGTTCCGCACGAATCCACAAGAACCTTAAGGTCTTGTTTTTTGCTGCATGGTGCACTGCGGTTCGCTAGAATGGACCTCTTCCCTGCAGCCGCTTCCCGGTAGTCCAATGAGCCAACGCCTGCGCGAGATCCCGTACAACTACACCTCGTTCTCCGACCGCGAGATCATCATCCGCCTGCTCGGAGCCGACGCCTGGGCGGTGCTCGACGAGCTGCGCACCGAGCGCGTCACCGGCCGCTCCGCGCGCATGCTGTACGAGGTGCTGGGCGACATCTGGGTGGTGCGCCGCAACCCCTACCTGGAAGACGACCTGCTCACCAGCCGCGAGCGCCGCGAGGCGCTGATCGGCGCGCTGCACCACCGCCTCAACGAGGTCGACAAGCGCCGCCAGGGCAACGACCGCGTCGCCATGCTGATCGCCCGCGGCCGCGAGGCGGTGTCGGATTTCGAGCGCTGGTTCGACGACACCGGGCGCCGGCGCAAGGCGGTGCTGAAGGCGCTGGCGAAACACACCCGCCGCGACAACGTCTGCTTCGACGGCCACGCCCGCGTCTCCCACGTCACCGACGCCACCGACTGGCGCGTCGAGTACCCCTTCGTCGTGCTCTACCCGGACACCGAGGACGAGATGGCGCCGCTGGTGCGCGAGTGCATCGCGCTCGGCCTGACCATCATCCCGCGCGGCGGCGGCACCGGCTACACCGGCGGCGCGGTACCGCTGGACGCCAATTCGGTGGTCATCAACACCGAGAAGCTGATCTCGATCGGCGCGGTCGAACCCATCGTACTGCCCGGCAGCGACGGCCCGATGGCCGCGCCCTACCCCACCATCCGCACCGGCGCCGGCGTGGTCACCGAGCGCGTGTCGGAAGCCGCGGCGCTCGCCGGCCGCGTGTTCGCGGTCGACCCGACCTCGGCCAGCGCGTCCTGCATCGGCGGCAACATCGCGATGAACGCCGGCGGCAAGAAGGCCGTGCTGTGGGGCACCGCGCTCGACAACCTGGCGTGGTGGAAGATGGTGACGCCCGACGGCAACTGGCTGGAAGTCGAGCGCCTCGACCACAACTTCGGCAAGATCCACGAGCAGGAGACGGTGCGCTTCCGCCTGCGCCGCTTCGACGGCCTCACCAACGCACCGCTCGGCGAGGAGGTCCTCGCCATGCCGGGCGCGGCCTGCCGCAAGGTCGGGCTGGGCAAGGACGTCACCGACAAGTTCCTCGGCGGCGTGCCGGGCGTGCAGAAGGAAGGCACCGACGGCCTGATCGTGGCCGCGCGCTGGGTGCTGCACAAGATGCCGCCGGTCACGCGCACGGTGTGCCTGGAGTTCTTCGGCCAGGTGCGCGAGGCGGTGCCGGCGATCGTCGAGATCACCGACTTCTTCAAGCCCGGCGGCGCCGGCCATGCCGCGGGCGTGCAGCTCGCCGGCCTCGAGCACCTCGACGAGCGCTACGTGAAGGCGGTCGGCTACGCTACCAAGGCGCGCCGCCACGGCCGTCCCAAGATGGTGCTGATCGGCGACATCGTCGGCCACGACGAGGACGCGGTGATGAAGGCCGCCTCCGAGGTCGTGCGCATGACCAACGCGCGCGGCTCCGAAGGCTTCATCGCGGTCAGCCCCGAGCAGAGGAAGCGCTTCTGGCTGGAGCGCTCGCGCACCGCGGCGATCTCGCGCCACACCAACGCGTTCAAGATCAACGAGGACGTGGTCATCCCGCTGCCGCGCATGGGCGAGTACTGCGACGGCATCGAGCGCATCAACATCGAGCTCTCGCTGCAGAACAAGATCGCGCTGTGCGACGCGCTGTGCGAGTTCCTGCAGGGCGAGCTGCCGCTCGACGTCAAGGACGAGGTGGTCGACCGCGACGCCCTGCTCGCCGACCACCGCGCCCAGGCCCTGGAACAAGTCGCCGGCGTGCGCCGGCGCTGGCAGTGGCTGCTCGACCATCTCGACCTGCCGCTGGCCGCGGCCGAGGCGCAGTTCGCCGACTACGGCGTCCGTGCCGGCGAGCTCTCCAACCGCACCGTCGATCCGACCCTGTTCCACCGCCTGCAGGACTACTCGATCCGGGTGTCGTGGAAGGAGGAGCTGCGCCCGCTGCTCGAGCAGACCTTCGACGGCGCGCTGTTCGCCCGCATCCTCGCGCGCATCGCCGAGATCCACCGCGAGGTGCTGCGCGGGCGCGTGTTCGTCGCCCTGCACATGCACGCCGGCGACGGCAACGTGCACACCAACCTGCCGGTCAACTCCGACCACTACGAGATGCTGCAGACCGCCAACCGCGCGGTCGACCGCATCATGGCGCTGGCGCGCAGCCTGGACGGCGTGATCTCCGGCGAGCACGGCATCGGCATCACCAAGCTCGACTATCTCACCGACGACGAGATGGCCAACTTCTGGGCCTACAAGGAGAAGGTCGACCCCGAAGGCCGCTTCAACCGCGGCAAGCTGATGCGCAAGGGCCCGATCCGCGGCAACCTCGACAACGCCTACACCCCCAGCTTCAACCTGATGGGCCACGAGTCCATCATCATGGAGCAGACCGACGTCGGCGACATCGCCCACGACATCAAGGACTGCCTGCGCTGCGGCAAGTGCAAGCCGGTGTGCTCGACCCACGTGCCGCGCGCCAACCTGCTGTACAGCCCGCGCAACAAGATCCTCAGCACCTCGCTGCTGATCGAGGCCTTCCTGTACGAGGAGCAGACCCGGCGCGGCGTTTCACTGGCGCACTGGGCCGAGTTCGAGGACGTGGCCGACCACTGCACGATCTGCCACAAGTGCGAGAAGCCCTGTCCGGTGGACATCGACTTCGGCGACGTGTCGATCAAGATGCGCAACCTGCTGCGCAAGCAGGGCAAGAAGTCGTTCAACCCGGGCAAGGCCGCGGCGATGGCCTTCCTGACCGTCAAGGATCCGGCAACCATCAAGGCGATGCGGGTCGGCATGATGGACTGGGGCTACAAGGCCCAGCGCTGGGCGCACGAGATGGGCAAGAAGTTCGGCCTCATCCAGCCGCAGGTGAAGGCGCCGCCGGCCACGCTCGGCAAGGCGCCGATCAAGGCCCAGGTGATCCACTTCATCAACAAGCCGATGCCCGGCAACCTGCCCAAGAAGACCAGCCGCGCCCTGCTCGACATCGAGGACGACAAGGTCATCCCGGTGATCCGCGACCCGCAGAAGGCCAACGGCGATTCGGAGGCGGTGTTCTACTTCCCGGGCTGCGGCTCGGAGCGCCTGTTCAGCCAGGTCGGCCTGGCCACTCAGGCCATGCTCTACCACGTCGGCGCGCAGACCGTGCTGCCGCCGGGCTACCTGTGCTGCGGCTATCCGCAGACCGCCGCCGGCGAGGAGGACAAGGGCCAGAAGATCACCACCGACAACCGCGTGCTCTTCCACCGCGTCGCCAACACGCTGAACTATCTCGACATCAAGACCGTGATCGTGTCCTGCGGCACCTGCATGGACCAGCTGCAGAAGTACGAATTCGAGAAGATCTTCCCCGGCTGCCGCCTGCTCGACATCCACGAGTACCTGATGGAGAAGGGCGTGAAGCTGGAGGGCGTCGGCGGCGTCAAGTACATGTACCACGAACCCTGCCACACGCCGATGAAGCAGTACCAGGGCATCAAGGTGGCCAACGAGCTGATGGGCACGCGCGTCGACCTGTCGGAGCGCTGCTGCGGCGAATCGGGCACGCTCGCGGTCGCGCGCCCCGACATCTCCACCCAGGTGCGCTTCCGCAAGCAGGAAGAGATCGAGAAGGGTGCAGCGGCCTTGCGCGAGGGCGACGCCAGCGTCAAGGTGAAGATGCTGACCTCCTGCCCGAGCTGCCTGCAGGGCATGCACCGCTACGCCAACGACGCCGGCGGCGTGGAGCCCGACTACATCGTGGTCGAGCTGGCGAGGCACCTGCTGGGCGAGAACTGGCTGCCGGACTACGTCGCCAAGGCCAACAGCGGCGGCATCGAGCGCGTGCTGCTGTAAGCGCGGCGACGCGCACGAACGACGGGCCGGGGCGCGCTGCGCCTGCGGCCCGTTTTCCTTTCCGGCGCCCGGAGGCGGGCGCGCCCTCAGTCCTCGGCCGGGTCGCGCGGATGCATGCGCTGCCACAGCTCCGGCAGCGCCTCTGCGGCACACATGCGCAGGCGCCAGTCGACGAGGCCGCTCACCATGGTGTCGCCCGGGTTGATCTCCACCGTCGACAGCCCCTGGCGCGCGGCCCACACCACCGGCCCGGCGATGTAGGGAAACACGCTGGTGGTGCCGATCGACACCACCGCATCCACCCCGCGCTCGAGCACGGCCTCGAGGCGCTCGAGCGCATGCTCCGGCAGCGCCTCGCCGAACAGCACCACCTCCGGACGCATGATGCCGCCGCACTGCGGACACTCGGGCGGGATCTGGAGGCCGGCGTAGTCGTGCACCTTGCGCCCGTGATGGCAGGCCATGCAGTGCAGGCGATGCACGGTGCCATGGATCTCGATGACGTTGCGCGAGCCGGCCGCGCGATGCAGGCCGTCGACGTTCTGCGTCAGCACGCAGACCATCTCCTTCTCCTGCTCGAGCGCGGCAATCAGCCGATGCGCGGCGTTCGGCCGCGCGCCGCGGCAGCTTGCCTCGATCTCGGCGATGTAGCGCCAGGCGATCTCGGGCCGGGTCGCCATCATCTCGCCGGACAGCGCCTCCTCGATCGACAGGCCGTCCTCGGTCAGGCGCTCGTGATAGAGGCCGCCGATGCCGCGGTAGGTCGGCAGGCCGGAGTCGACCGAGATGCCCGCCCCGGTCACGAACAGGATGCGCTGCGCGCGCGCGAGGATGGCCGCCACCGCGTCCAGCGCCTGGGCTTGCGTCATGCTGCGCCGACCTCGACCAGGCAGTCGTAGAAGATCGGTCCGCCGCCCATGTCGGTGGCCGCGGGCGAGGTCACCGCGTTGGCGTTGCGGCCGCCCTCGCACAGCTTGGGCCACCACACCGAGGGCGCGCACACCACGCCGGGGCGCACGTCCCGGGTCACCACCGCGCGCGCGATGAATTCGCCGCGATCGTTGTGGATGCGCAGGCGCGCGCCCTCGACGATGCCACGCGTCGCGGCGTCGTCGGGATGGATCTGCAGCGTCGGCCCGCCTTCTGCGTCCACGAAGCGCGGCAGGTTTGCGAAGCTGGAATTGAGGAAATTGCGCGCCGGCGGGCTGATCAGCGCCAGCGGGTAGCGCGCCGCCAGCGTGAGGTTGCTGACCACCGACTCGGCCGGCGGATGCCAGGCGGGCAGCGGATCGTGGCCCTCGCGGGCGAGCGACTCGGAGAAGAACTCGCACTTGCCCGAGGGCGTGCGGAAGCCGCCTTCGGCGAAGGGCGCGAACGGCTGCGGCAGCGCGAGCCGCGCCCAGCCCTGCGCCTGCAGCCCGGCAGCGAGCCCTTCGGCACGCGCATCGCCGGCACGGAAGGCCGCGGCGGCGATCGCCTCGTCGGACTCGTACAGCGCCGGATGCCCGAAGCCGAGCCGGCGCGCGAGCGCGCGGAACACCTCGGTGTTCGATCGCGCCTCGCCGAGCGGCGCGATTGCCGGACGGTTGTCCACCGCGTAGACATGGCCGTAGGTGGTGTGCACGTCGCGGTGCTCGAGCTGGCTGGTCGCCGGCAGCAGGATGTCGGCGTAGTCGGCGGTATCGGTCTGGAACTGCTCGTGCACCACGCAGAACAGGTCCTCGCGCGCGAAGCCGGCGCGCACCCGGTTGCCGTCCGGCGCCACCGCGACCGGGTTGGAGTTGTAGACGTGGATGGCGCGCACCGGCGGGTCGCGGGTCTCCAGCAGCACCTCGCCGATGAAGGCCATGTTGAGCGTGCGCGGCGGAAAGCGCCCGGCGTCGGGATAGAGGTCGGGGCGCTGCAGCGTCCGGCCATCCACCGGGAAGTTGCCCGAGGTGGACAGCAGTGCGCCGCAGCCCGCGTACCGCCAGGCGCCGGTGAGCGCCGGCAGGCAGGCGACGTTGCGCACCGCCATGCCGCCACCGGCACAGCGGTTGAGGCCGTAGTTGAGGCGGATCAGGCTGTGCGGCCTGCGCCCGTATTCGAGCGCCAGCGCGCGGATCTGCGCCGCGTCCAGCCCGGTTAGCGGCGCCGCCCATTCCGGCGTGAAGCCGCGCACATGTTCCGCGAGCGCCTCGAAGCCCAGGGTGTGGCGGGCGATGTAGTCGTGGTCGAGCAGCTGGTGCTCGATCAGCACCTGCATCATCGCCAGCGCCAGCGCGCCGTCGGTGCCGGGCAGCGGGGCGAGGTGCTGGTCGCATTTCGCCGCGGTCTCGCTGCGCCGCGGGTCGATGCACACCAGCTTCGCGCCACGGCGCTTCGCCTCCTGCAGGTAGCGCCAGCCGTGCAGGTTGGACACCACCGGGTTGCCGCCCCAGACCAGGATCAGGCGCGCCGCGGCCACCGCCTCCGGATCGGCGCCGACCATCGCCCCCACGGTGGCCTTCCAGCCGTGCGCACCGGCCGCGGCGCAGATCGTGCGATCGAGCAGCGAGGCGCCAAGACGATGGAAGAAGCGCCGGTCCAGGCTCTCGCCCTGCACCAGACCCATGGTCCCGGCGTAGCTGTAGGGCAGGATCGCGCGCGGATCCTCGGCGGCGATCTCGCGGTACTTCGCGGCGATGGTGTCGAGCGCCTCGTCCCAGGAGATGCGCTCGAAACGCCCCTCGCCCTTGCGGCCGACGCGCTTCATCGGATGGAGCAGGCGCTGGTCGGAATAGACGCGCTCGAGGTAGTGCGCGACCTTGGTGCACAGCGCACCCTTGGTGAAGGGCATGTCGGCGGCGCCGCGGATCTTCACCGCGCGCCCGCCGGCGACGGTGACCTCCATCGCGCAGGTGTCGGGGCAGTCGTGCGGGCAGGCGGCGCGCACGCGCGTTTCGGCACGGCCGCGGGCGATCGTCGGGTCCTGGTCGCTCATCGTGCGGAGAGGGGGCGCCGGTTACCGGGAGCGCCCCGGTTCAGCGCCGCTCCGGTGCCGCGCCGGCCGCCTCGGCCCTGCCGCCCGCGGTGAGTTCCTGGTAGCGGCGACGGTGCTCCTGGAAGCGCTCGACCACCGCGCCGCGTTCGCGCAGCTTGGCAGCGATGATCGACGACTGCGCGGCGATCTCGCTGTCGAGCACGCCGATGTCGGCCTCGAGGCTGGCGGCCACTTCGCTGTTGTCGGTATGCGTGGCCTCGGAGATCAGCGCCTGCTGGCGCTCGATCAGCTCGCTTTCGCGTCCGCGCAGCACGCGGATGCTGCGGTCGAGTTCGCGCAGCTCGCGGTCTCGACGGGCGTCGAGATCTTCCAGGCTGCGGTAGGTCTCGAGCAGGGCCTGATCGAGGCGCTGCTGGCGGGCGCGATCCGCTTCCGCCGCGCGCCGCTCGCGCTCGACGGCGGCGCGCTCGGCAATCTCTTCCGGCGTGAGCGGGGCCGCCACCGTACGACGCAGCACGCCCGAGGGACTCATCTCGCGGTAGGCGCGGCCGTAGCAGGCCGCCGGCAGGATGTCGCCGCATACCGGCTGGCCGCCGACGTCACAGCAGTAGATCGCGCGGCTACCGCCCTGTGCCTGCGCGTGCGCGACAAGGGGCAGTACGCCGAGCACGGCCGCGCAGGCGAGCGCGGCGAGACCGGATTCAGCTTGCGGAAATCCCATACTGCTCCCGATAGGCCCTGACCGCGTCGAGGTTGGCGGCCAGCTCCGGACTGTCGGCGAGGTAGCCGATCAGATCCTCGAGCGTGGCGACCGCGATCACCGGGATGCCGAAGCTCTCCCTCACCTCCTGCACCGCCGACAGCGCGCCCTTGCCTCGCTCCATGCGGTCCAGCGCGATGACGACGCCGGCCGGCGTGGCGCCCGCGGCACGGATCAGCTCGACCGATTCGCGCACCGAGGTGCCGGCGGAGATGACGTCGTCGAGGATCAGCACCCGGCCCTCGAGCGGCGCGCCGATCAGCGTGCCGCCCTCGCCGTGGTCCTTGGCTTCCTTGCGGTTGAAGGCGAAGGGCAGGTCCACGCCGTCCTCGGCGAGGCGGATCGCGGTGCCGGCGACGAGCGGGATGCCCTTGTAGGCCGGCCCGAACAGCATGTCGCAGGCCACGCCCGAGGCGCGGATCGCGCGCGCGTAGTAGCCGCACAGCTCGCGGAAGGATGCGCCGTCGTCGAACAGGCCGGCATTGAAGAAGTACGGGGAATTGCGCCCCGCCTTGGTCACGAACGCGCCGAAGCGCAGTACGCCCTTGCGGCACGCGAGGGCGATGAAATCCCGGCTAAAATCCACGGCTTTTGGGCTGCCTGGCAGCATAATCTGGAAGCCGTCCATGTTACGCATCATCTCCCTCAACCTCAACGGCATCCGCTCGGCCTGCCGCAAGGGCCTGCTCGACTGGCTGCCCGCCCAGAACGCGGATTTCGTCTGCGTGCAGGAGCTCAAGGCCCAGGCCGGCGACCTCGACGAGGCCATGCGCGCGCCGGCCGGCCTGCAGGGCTGGTTCCATCATGCCGAGAAGAAGGGCTACAGCGGGGTCGGCATCTACAGCCGGCATGCGCCCGACCGCGTGGTCGAGGGCCTGGGCATCGCCGACATCGACGCCGAGGGGCGCTTCCTGCAACTCGACTTCGGCAGGCTGTCGGTGGTGTCGCTGTACCTGCCCTCCGGCTCCAGTTCGGAAGAGCGCCAGCAGGTGAAGTTCGAGTTCATGGACCGCTTCCTGCCCCACATGGACCAGCTCTACCAGAGCGGCCAGGAGGTAGTGGTGTGCGGCGACTGGAACATCGCCCATCGCGAGGCCGACCTCAAGAACTGGAAGTCGAACCAGAAGAACTCCGGCTTCCTGCCCGAGGAACGCGCCTGGCTCAGCCGCCTGTTCGACGAGCAGGGCTGGATCGACGTCTATCGCCGACTGCACCCGGAGGCCACCGACGCCTGCTACACATGGTGGTCGAACCGCGGCCAGGCATGGGCGAAGAACGTGGGCTGGCGGCTCGACTACCAGATCGCCACGCCGGGGCTGGCGGACGCGGCGCGCGCCGCGGCGGTGTACAAGGAACAGCGCTTCTCCGATCACGCGCCGCTGACGGTGGATTACGACTGGACGCCGTGAGCAGCGGAGAGGGGCAGGCCGCCGCAGCGCGTGCGCCGTTCACTTCAGCAGGGTCTGCGTCGCCGCCGCCAGGTCGTCGGCGCGCACGATCCCGAGCTTGCTGCCCACCGCCTTGCCGTCGCGACCGATATAGACCGTGAACGGCACGCCGCCCTGCGCGTTGCCCAGCGCCTTCATCAGCGGAATGCCCTGCTTCGCCGCCAGCACCACCGGATAGCGCATGTCCTGGGCGGTGGCGAACTCGCGCACGCCCTCGACCTGGCTCTCCAGCGCGACGCCGACCACCTCGATCCCGCCCTCGCCCTGGGCATCGCGCAGGCGCACGAGCTCGGGGATCTCCTCACGGCAGGGGGCGCACCAGCGCGCCCAGAAGTTCACGATGAGCGGACGGCCGCGGAACTGCGCCATCGCCACCGGCTCGCCGTCCAGGCCGGTGAGCTGCGCGGCGAAGAAGGCTTCGGTGTCGATGCCCCCGGCGGCCTGCGAACTCATTGCGAAACCGAGGCCGAGCACGGCAACGAGCTTCCTGATCATGACGACGGCTCCTTGAATGCGATGGGCGGGATTGTGCCAAGCATTGCGACAGACCACATCGACCGCGATCAATTCAACGCGTGACCGAAAAGGCCGCGGGATCGCATCTGCTTACGCCGCGTGAATTGCCATCCCCCGGCACTGGGGGTAGCCTTTGCCGTGGATCGCATCCGTTTTCCGCCAACCAACCGGAGAAGAACCATGAGCACGACCACCCACCCGTCCAAGGACAAGCTCGTCGACGACCTCAAGCTGCTGATCTCGGACGCGGAAGAGCTGCTCAAGCTCACCGCCGACCAGCAGGGCGGCAAGCTCGACGACCTGCGCGCGCGCATCAACAGCCGCGTGGCCGTGGCCAAGGATCGCCTCGCCGACGCCGAGGCGGCGATCGTCGACAGCGGCAAGAAGGCCGTGCGCGCCACCGACGACTACGTGCACGAGAATCCCTGGCAGTCGGTCGGCGTCGCCGCCGGTGTGGCCTTCCTGCTCGGCCTGCTGGTCAGCCGCCGCTGATTCGATGAGCGAGGAATCCGGGACGCCCAGGCCGCGTCTGGCCGAAAGCCTGCACGGCATCGTCGATGCCGGACTGCAGACGGTGCAGACGCGGCTGGAACTGCTGGCGGTAGAGCTCCAGGAGGAAAAGCTCCGCCTCAGCGGCCTCGCGCTCAACACCGTGCTGGCCGGGCTGCTGCTCGGCTTCGGCCTGGTGTTCCTGATGGTGTTCCTGACCGTGCTGTTCTGGGACGAGCACCGTCTGCTCGCGCTCGGGATTTCCACTGCGGTCTGCCTGGTCGGCGGGCTGCTCGCGGCGAGCAACGCCGCGCGCGCGTTCCGCAGCGGCACCAGGCTGTTCTCCGCCAGCCTCGCCGAACTCGCACGCGACCGCGCAGCGCTGCGCAAGCCCGACTGAAGGCGGCGACACCGGCATGGATTCCCGCCAGATCGATCTCGCGCTGCGCAAGCAGAAGCTGCAACTGCGCGCCGAAGCCCAGCGCGCCGACATGACGCGACGACTCTCGGGCATCGACGGCGCGCTCGACCGCGTCGATACGCTGCGCGAGCACCTGGCGTGGGCGAAGGACAAGATTCCGCTGCTGTCGGTCGCGCTGCTCGCCGTGGTGGCCGCCAGGCCGCGGTTCGCACTGCGCCTCGCCAAGCGCGCCTGGGTGGGCTGGCTGCTGGTCCGCCAGGCACGCGGCGGCAGGTTGTCTGCGCTGCTGCCCACCGCCATCCCGCTGCTGCGCGGGCTGCTCGCGCTGGTCAGGCGCCGGCTCGAGTCTTCGGCAGGATCAGGTTCAGCAGCACCGCGACGACGGCGCACAGGCTGACGCCCTGCAGGGTCAGGCCGTCGAAGTTCAGCGCCAGGCCGCCGATCCCCATCACCAGCACCGAGGACACGATCACCAGGTTGCGCGGCTCTTCCAGATCGACGCGCGCCTTGATCAGCGTGTTCATGCCCACGCTCGCCACCGAGCCGAACATCAGCATCATGATGCCGCCCATCACCGGCACCGGGATCGACGCCAGCAGCGCATTGAACTTGCCGAAGAAGGCGAGGATCACCGCCAGCACCGCCGCCCAGGTCATGATCGCCGGGTTGTAGTTCTTCGTCAGCGTGACCGCGCCGGTCACTTCCGAATAGGTGGTGATCGGCGGGCCGCCGACCAGGCCGGCGAACAACACCCCGGCCCCGTCGCCAACGAGCGTGCGGTGCAGGCCGGGCTTCTCGGTGTAGTCCTTGCCGGTCACCCCGCCGATCGCCAGCACGTCGCCGACGTGCTCGATCACCGGCGCCAGCGCCACCGGCAGCATGAACAGCACGGCCGCGAGCTCGAAGCTCGGGGTCACGAACTGCGGCAGCACGAACCACGGCGCGGCGCCCACCGCGGCGAAATCCACCAGCCCGAACAGGATCGCCGCCAGGTAGCCGGCCGCCACCCCGCACAGGATCGGCACCAGCTTCAGAAAGCCGCGCGCGAACACCGCGACCAGCACCGTGGTGCCGAAGGCGATGGCGGCGACGGTCAGCGCGGTGGCGTAGGGCACGAGCTCGATCTTGCCGTCGCCGCTGCGTCCCATCGCCATGTTCACGCCCACCGCGGCCAGCGAAAGGCCGATGATCATGATGATCGGCCCCACCACCACCGGCGGCATGTAGCGGTGCACGATCTCGGCGCCGTGCTTCCACACCAGGCCGGCAAAGGCGAAGTACATCAGCGACACGCAGGCGAGCGCGCCCATCGTGGCCGGCACGCCCCAGGTCTGGATGCTGAAGATGATCGGCGCGATGAAGGCGAAGCTGGAGCCGAGGAAGATCGGCACCTGGCGTCCGGTGACGAGCTGGAACAGCAGCGTGCCGACCCCGGCACCGAGCAGCGCGAGCGCGGGGTTCAGCCCGGTGAGCAGCGGCACCAGCACTAGCGCGCCGAAGGCGACGAACAGGATCTGGGCGCCGGAGATCGCCTGCCGCCACATGGGCTCGGCAGACTGGATGGGGATTTCACGCATGAAGGCTCTCCGCCGGAGGTTCGCGGTCGCAGCACCGCGCAGCCGGCATGGTTGTCATTATCGATGAAGCGGTGATGACGCGACGGCGGCAGCGGGCACGCACCCGCCGTCGCCGCGCGATCAGTTGTGGCGGGTGCCGAAGATCTTGTCGCCGGCGTCGCCCAGGCCGGGGATGATGTAGCCGTGCTCGTTGAGGTGGCTGTCGATGCTCGCGGTGTAGATGTCGACGTCGGGGTGCTTGTCGTTCATCAGCGCGATGCCCTCGGGCGCTGCCACCAGCACCAGCGCGCGCACGTGGGCGCAGCCCTTGCGCTTGAGCATGTCCACGGTGGCGACCATCGAGCCGCCGGTGGCCAGCATCGGATCGATGATCAGCGCCATGCGCTCCTCGAGCTGGCCGACGAACTTCTCGAAGTACGGCACCGGCTGCAGCGTCTCCTCGTCGCGGGCGATGCCGACCACGCTGACCTTGGCGCTCGGCACCATGTCGAGCACGCCGTCGAGCATGCCCAGCCCGGCGCGCAGGATCGGCACCACGGTGACCTTCTTGCCCTTGATCTGCTCGATCTCGACCGGCCCCGCCCAGCCCCGGATCTCGACCGTCTCGAGCGGGAAGTCCTTGCACGCCTCGTAGGCCAGCAGGCGGGCGATCTCGGCGGTGAGCTCGCGGAATTTCTTGGTGCTGATGTCGCCCTCGCGCATCAGGCCGATCTTGTGGCGGACGAGCGGGTGGCGGATCTCATGGATGGGCATGGCGGTTTCCGGGCGGCGGGACGAAGACCCGCCTCTTTTACCGCGCCGCCGGTCCGCACACAAGCGCACAAACCACAGCCCGCGGCATCGCGGCGACGCACACGTGCGCATTCGCGGGCGAGTCTGCGCCCACGGCGCCTTCGTGCAATTGTCGCGCTCCCGCGATGTCGGCGCCCGCCAGGGATCGGCGCTAGAATGTCGCGTCCGAAAACGCACCGGGCCCGTGCCCGCAGCCCATCGACATGTCCCTGAACCTGGAAGAAATCAAGCGCGCTCGCGACGAGGCGGACTGCCTCGCCGACGCCTCCACCGTGGAAGCGGCGCTCGACCGCATGGCGGCCGAGATCACCGCCCGCCTCGCCGACGCCAACCCGCTGGTCTATGCGGTGATGAACGGCGGTCTGATCCTCGCCGGCCGCATCCTGCCGCGCCTGCCCTTCCCGCTGGAGGTCGCCTACCTGCACGCCAGCCGCTACGGCCACGCGCTGCAGGGCACCCTGCTCGACTGGCGGGTTCGTCCCACCCAGGACCTGCGCGGACGCACGGTGCTGGTGCTCGACGACATCCTCGACGAGGGCCACACCCTGAAGGCGATCATCGAGCACCTGAAGGAAGAAGGCGCCGCCGAGGTGCTGTCCGCGGTGCTGGTGCACAAGCTGCACGAGCGCAAGGCCGAACCCGGCATGCGCGCCGACTTCTCCGGCCTCGACATCCCCGACCGCTTCCTGTTCGGCTGCGGCATGGACTACAAGGGCTACTGGCGCAACGCGCCCGGCATCTACGCGGTCAAGGGACTCTAAGCACAGGAGGCATCGCCATGCTCGTCACCTTCAAATCCCACGCCAGCGCGGACGTCATCATGCTCGGCGACGCCGCCAAGAAGCTGATCGCCATCCTCGGCAAGGACCCGCACGGCGCCCAGGGCATCATCACCGCCCAGCAGTTGCCCGAGGCGATCGCCCGCCTGAAGGCTGCCATCGAGGAAGACCGCGCCCGCCAGGCCGAGCTCGAGCGCCGGCGTACCGAGGCCGACGAGGCCGCCGACAAGGAAGCCGGTCGCACCGGGATGGCCGCTCCGGTCAGCCTCGCCCAGCGCGCCTGGCCGCTGCTGAACATGCTGGAGGAGTCGCTGCGCGAGGAAACACCGGTGGTCTGGGGCGTCTGAGCGCCGCCTCCCCGGCACCGTCCTTCAGCCGCGACCGACGAAGCGGTCGTCGACCTCCGCCATGCGCACGCAGCCGATCAGGCCCAGCGTGCGCTCCATCTCGCTGCGCAAAATCTCCAGCGCGCGCGCCGCGCCGGCCGCACCGGCCGCGGCCAGCCCGTACAGCGTCGCCCGCCCCGACATCGCCGCGTCCGCACCGAGCGCGCGCGCCTTGACGAAATCGCTGCCGCGACGAAAGCCGCTGTCGACGATCACCGTCATCTCGGCCCCCACCGCCTGGCGCACCGCGGCCAGGGTCTCGATCGGCGCCGGCGCGCCGTCGAGCTGGCGCCCGCCGTGGTTGCTCACCACCACGCCGTCGGCCCCCGCCTCCCGCGCGCGCAGCGCATCCTCGGGCAGCAGCACGCCCTTCACCAGCAGCTTGCGCGGCCACAGCTCGCGCAGGCGGCGCAGGTCGTCCCAGGTGAGCGAGGTGTCCATCTGCGCGGCGAGGAAGGCCGCGGCGTTCCTCGCGCTGTCCATGCCCGGCGGCAGGAAGTCGCCGAGGTTGCGGAAGCGCGGCATGCCGTGCGGCACCAGCACGTCGAGGATCCAGCGCGGATGCAAGGCGAGGTCGAACAGGTTGCGCGCGGTGAGCTTCATCGGCGCGCGGTAGTTGCGGCGGTCCCACTCGCGGTTGCCGAACACCGAGGCGTCGGTGGTCAGCACGATCGCCTCGCAGCCGGCGCGCTCGGCGCGCTTCACCACCGCGGCGAGGTTGTCGCGGTCCTTGAAGGGATAGATCTGCATCCAGTGGCGCACGCCGGTGGCGGCGATCTCCTCAAGCGCCACCGTAGACACCATGCTCTGGCAGAACGGGATGCCGGCGGCGCGCGCGGCCTCGGCGAGCACGCGGTCGCCCTCGTGGCTCAGCAGGCCGTTGAAGCCGGTGGGCGCGATGATCGCCGGCAGCGCGCTGTCCTGCCCGAACAGCGGCACGGCGAGCTCGCGCCGCGACACGTCCACCAGGGTGCGCGGCAGCAGCAGGATGTCGTCGAGCGCGCGGCGGTTGCGCGCCAGGCTCAGCTCGTCGTCGGCGCCGCCTTCGAGGTATTCGAGGCAGAAATTCGGCAGGCGCCGCGCCGCCATGCTGCGCAGCTCGGCGATGCTGTGGGCGCGCGCGGGGTCGCGGCCGCGGTAATGCTGTCGTCGGGGAAACACGGTCGATTCTTCAAGCCGGAGTGGCGATCGGGCATCCGCGGCGGGATCGGCCGCCGCGCCCGGATCGGAAGCGGGATTGTACCCGCCGCCCCGCAGCCGTCTGCAGATCGAACTCGAAACGGCGCCCCGTCGCTTCCTGCACGCGGCGGGCGGGCGTAGACTGTTCGGCCCAATGCAAGGACACATCGAGGACCCCGCCATGGCCGGCCGCAAGAAGAACCTGCCGCTCGTCTATTCCTGTTCGGGCTGCTCGAGCGCGGCGCAGATGGCCAACCATGTCGCGCTGCGCCTGGACCGCGAGGGCGAGGCGGAGATGTCATGCATCGCCGGCGTGGGCGGCAACGTGCCCCATCTGGTGAAGATCGCGCGCTCCGGCCGCCCCATCCTCGCCCTCGACGGCTGCGCGCTCGAATGCACGCGCAGCAGCCTCGCCCAGCGCGGGGTCGCACCCGCCGTTCACCTGCTGCTCAGCGAGCAGGGGGTCAGGAAGCGCTATGCGAGCGACTTCGATCCCGCGGAGGCCGAACAGGTGCTCGCCCAGGCGCGCACGGAAGTCCGCAGGCTGCAGCAGGCGATGCAACGCACCGAACCTCCCGCCGCAGCGGACTGATCGCCCCGCTCCACCGCCGCGGGAAGCCGCGCCCGCTCAGCTGCGCAGCCTGCGCGCACTGTCGACCAGCGCGGCCGCGAGCTTGTCGAGCATGTCCTGCTGCGCGGCATCGCGCAGGCGCGCATCCTCGCCCACCGCCTCGCCCGACTTCGCCACCGCGAGCTGCTGCGGAATGACGTGCATGCCCAGATAGCCGAGGATGTCGCGTACATGGAACAGCACGCGCATGCCGCCCAGCGCACCCGGCGAGCTCCCCACCACCGCCGCCGCGCGGCCGGCATAGACCGCGCCGCCCGAGCGCGCACGGTCGGCCGGATTCGGCCGCGAGCACCAGTCGAGCGTGTTCTTGAGCAGGGGCGTGATCGATCCGTTGTACTCGGGATTCACCACCAGCAGGCCGTCGCTGGCGTGCAGGCGCTGCTGCAGGCGCACGATGCTCTCGGGCAGGCCGGAGGCGGCCTCCAGGTCGCCGTCGTAGAGCGGCGCCGGGTAGTCGTCGAGGTCGATCAGCTCGACCTCCGCGCCCGCATTGCGCACGGCCAGCGCACAGGCGTCGGCCACCCGCCGCGACAAGGCCTCGCGCCGGCGGCTGCCGGCCATCACCACGATTCGGGGCTGCTTCATTCGCGCTGCTCCTTCGCATTGAGAGGACCGCCATTATCCGCCGGCGCGGCGCGCCGTTGGCACTCGCCCGACATCCGGCCGCATGCAGCCCTTGAAACCCTCGCACGCGCCTCGATATCAGGGAAATCTGAAATACCCCGGAGCCCACCATGTCCGACGCCCTGCACCTGGTCTGCCCGCACTGCAATGCGGTGAATCGCGTCCCCGCCGCCCGCCTCGCCGACGCGCCGAATTGCGGCCAGTGCGGCAAGGCGCTGTTCACCGGCCACCCGGTGGAGCTCGACGCCGCCAGTTTCGACCGCCACATCGGCCGCAGCGACATCCCGGTGCTGGTCGATTTCTGGGCGCCCTGGTGCGGCCCCTGCCGGATGATGGCGCCCGCCTACGCCCAGGCCGCCGGCATGCTCGAGCCGCAGGTGCGCCTCGCCAAGCTCGACACCGAGGCCCACCCGGCACTGGCCGCCCGCTTCGGCATCCGCAGCATCCCCACCCTGGCGTTGTTCCGCGGCGGCCGCGAGATCGCCCGCCAGGCGGGCGCGATGGGCGCGGCCGACATCGTGCGCTGGGTACGCGGCCAGCTCGGCTGAGCGACCGGCCTCGCGCTCAAGCCGCCGAGGGCGGGCGCGCCAGCTTGCGCTGCAGGGTGCGGCGGTGCATCTGCAGCGCGCGCGCGGTCGCCGAGATGTTGCCCTCGTGCTCGGCGAGCACGCGCTGGATGTGCTCCCACTCGAGGCGATCGACCGACATCGGGGCGTCGGGCACGTGATCCTCGAGCACGACCTCCTCGGCACGCAGGGCGCGCA
The DNA here is from genome assembly GCF_029223545.1 of Thauera sp. GDN1. Taxonomy (NCBI): domain Bacteria; kingdom Pseudomonadati; phylum Pseudomonadota; class Betaproteobacteria; order Rhodocyclales; family Zoogloeaceae; genus Thauera; species Thauera sp. GDN1. The sequence continues at coordinate 3,559,444 of NZ_CP097870.1, forward strand.
CGATGCTGTCGACGTCGGCCGGCTTGGCCAGGTACTGGATCGCCCCGAGCTTAACCGCATCGACCGCGGTGGCGATGCTGGCATAGCCGGTCAGCACCAGGATGCGCGCGCCGGGACTGGCATCGAGCAGCGGGCGGATCAGCTTCAGCCCCGACTCGCCGCCGATGTTGAGGTCGAGCACGATGAACTCGGGCTCGTGATCGCGCGCGAGCTCGAGCGCGCCCTCGCTGTCGGTGGCGCCGTAGGTGTCGAAGCCGCGCTGGCCGAGCGCGCGCACCAGCACCTTGTTGAAGGCGGGATCGTCATCGACGACGAGCAGGCAGGGGGCGTTGTCCGCGGTCATCGGCAAACCTGTTCGGGAATCAGCATGCGCGCAATCGTGCCACCACCGGGCCGGGAACGGAATTCCAGGCGACCGCCGTGGTGCTCGATCGCGGCATGCGCCAGCATCAGGCCGACCCCCATGCCCTGGGCGTGGGCGCCGAGCGGCGCGTGGCGGGCGGCGTCCACCCGCGCCGGGTCGAGGCCCGGGCCGCGGTCGAGCACCTCGACGAGGACCAGGTCGTCCTCGCGGCCCATGGCCAGCTCCACCGCCACGTCGTCCTTGCCGGCGCGTGCGTTCGCGTTGGCGGCGTTGTCGATCAGGTTGTGCAGCGCCTCGCCGAGCGAGGCATCGGCGACGATGACCGCCGCGGGATCGGCGGCATTCGCCCGCATCTCCAGCGCGGCGCCCGGACGCAGCCGCTGCCAGCGCGCCGCCACCTCGCGCGCCCAGGCCAGCGCGTCGACCGCGCCGCCGCCCTCCGCGCGCTGCTGGCCGGCCTCTCGCGTCAGGCCGTTGAGGATGTCGCGGCAATGGTCGATCTGCTCGCGCATCAGCTCCACGTCCTCGCGCAGCTCGACAGCGAGCTCGGGCCTGGTCACGAGGTCGTCGGCGACGATGCGCAGGGTGCCGAGCGGCGTGCCCAGCCGGTGCGCCGCGCCGGCGGCGAGCTTTCCGAGGCCGACCACGTAGGCGTCGCGCGCGCGCGCGGCATCGACCGCGGCCAGCTCGTCGTCGCGGCGCGCGAGCTCCGCGTTCAGGCGCACGATGAACCACACGACCGTCACCGCCGACAGCGCGAAGCTGATCCACATACCGGCCAGATGCCAGTACATGGCCTGGTCGGCGTCGGCCAGATGGACCGGCTGGTGGTACTGCCACAGCAGCGAATAGACGGTGACCGCGAGCGCCGCCAGCAGCCAGGCCTGCAGCGCCGGCAGGATCGAGGCGCCGACCGCGACCACCGGCAGCAGCAACGAGATCGCCGGATTGGTGACACCGCCGGTGAAGTACAGGAAGGCCGCCCAGGCCACCAGGTCCACGATCAGCTGCAGCAGGGCGCCCCAGCGTCCGACCAGCCATTCGGCGACGCCGCCGAGCAGGGCGAGGTTCACCGCCAGCAGGCACAGGGTGACGCCGGCCAGCGGCGCCACCGGCTGCGCGGGCGCCAGCCAGGGGAAGACCACCAGGCTCATCAGCGCCATCGCCACCAGCGACACCCAGCGCAGCTGCAGCAGGCGGCCGCGGTCGGTGCGCACCGCGCTCAGCACCCGGGTCGGCGTCAGCGCGGACGGGGGACGCTCCAGCATCCGGTCATCGACATCCGCCACGGTCTCGTTGCTCTTCACCTGCATCCAACTCCCTGCGCATCTTGCCGGCCAAGCGACCCTTCTTTGTTTTATATCAAGGTTTACTGATTTCCGTCTTCATAGAATTCAGGTGCGACAAAACGTCACAGGACAAATTGTCACAGGTCGCCGGAACGCATGAACAGCCAGCGCGAGGGGCGCAGCGGCGTGGTACCCGGCCTGTGGGAATCGATCACACCTGCCTACGGGAGCAAGAAACCATGAACGACGCAAAAATGAACCAGGTCGACGCCATGCCCGACCCGAGCCGCCGCAAGTTCCTGAACACCGCGGCGCTTGCCGGCCTTGCCGGCGCCGGCCTGTCGGTCGGCCTGTCCGCGTGCAACAAGGAATCCGCTCCCGCTCCGGCCGCTGCACCGGCTGCCGCGCCCGCTCCGGCACCCGCCGCGGCGCACGCCGCCTCCGACCTCAAGCTGCACATGGCACCGGGCGAACTCGACACCTACTACGGCGTGTGGTCCGGCGGCCACTCCGGTGAATGCCGCGTGCTCGGCCTGCCCTCCGGCCGCGAGATCAAGCGCATCCCGACCTTCAACATCGACTGCATGAGCGGCTGGGGCATCACCAACGAGTCGAAGAAGATCATCGGCACCCGCCCCGACGGTCAGCTCAAGTACAAGACCGGCGACACCCACCACGTCCACGGTTCGTACACCGACGGCACCTACGACGGCAAGTACTTCTGGGTCAACGACAAGATCCACGGCCGCCTCGCCCGCATCCGCGGCGACATCTTCGAGTGCGATGCGATCACCGAGCTGCCCAACATCCAGGGCTTCCACGGCATCTTCTCGGACAAGCGCGACCCGGTCGACAAGGCGATCAACCACACCACGCGCGTGTTCTGCGGCAACGAGTTCCACATCCCGCAGCCCAACGACGGCCACGACCTGGACGACCCGAGCAAGTACTACTGCCTGTTCACCTGCGTCGACGCCGAGACCATGGAAGTGCGCTGGCAGTGCAAGGTCGACGGCAACATGGACCTCGTCGCCACCTCGTACGACGGCCGCTTCGCCTGCTCCAACCAGTACAACGTGGAAGGTGGCGCGCGCTACGAGGACATGATGTCGGCCGAGATGGACGCCTGCGTGTTCTTCGACGTCGCCCGCATCGAGAAGGCGATCAAGGACGGCAAGTCCTTCACCGTCGGCAACTCCAAGGTCCCGGTGGTCGACGGCACCAAGGCCGCCAACCCCGATCCGAAGACCGCACTGACCGCCTACGTGCCGGTGCCCAAGAACCCGCACGGCGTCAACGCCAGCCCGGACGGCAAGTACATGATCTGCTCGGGCAAGCTGTCGCCCACCTGCACGGTCATCGAGGTCGCCAAGGTCGCCGACTTCTTCGACGGCAAGCTCGACGACGTCCGCAAGGCGGTGGTCGCCGAAGTCGAAGTCGGCCTCGGCCCCCTGCACACCACCTACGACGGCCGCGGCAACGCCTTCACGACGCTGTTCCTGGACAGCCAGATCGTCAAGTGGAACATCGACGCCGCGATCAAGTTCCACAATGGCGACAAGGCCGTGCAGTACGTGGTCGACCGCATCGACGTGCATTACCAGCCGGGCCACATCAGCGCCAACATGGGCGAAACCAAGGAAGCCAGCGGCCAGTTCCTGGCGGTGGGCTGCAAGTTCTCGAAGGACCGCTTCCTGCCGGTCGGCCCGATGCACCCGGAAAACGAGCAGCTGATCGACATCCGCGGCGAGAAGATGGTGCTGCTGGCCGACCACCCGGTGCATCCGGAGCCGCACGACTTCATCATCGTCAACCGCGACATCATCAAGACCAAGCAGGTCGGCACGCTCGACGCCCACCCGCTCGCGGTCAAGGATGCCAAGGAATCGGGCGTGTTCCGCGACGGCAACAAGGTCACGGTGAAGATCGCTTCCCTGGCGCCGGCCTACACCCTGCGCGAGTTCGAGCTCAAGGTCGGCGACGAGGTCACGCTGATCCTGACCAACCTCGACAAGGTGGAAGACCTGTCGCACGGCTTCGCGATTCCGAAGTACGACATCAACTTCGTGGTGAACCCGCAGGAGACCAAGTCGGTCACCTTCAAGGCCGACAAGCCGGGCGTGTTCTGGTGCTACTGCACGCACTTCTGCCACGCGCTGCACCTGGAGATGCGTTCGCGCATGATCGTGCGCCCGTAACGCGGCACCGCATCGCGCCAGCAGAAAGCGGCGTCGTCTGAAGATCGAGGGGCGCAAGCCCCTCGATTGCTTTTTTCCGCCGGCGATGCCCGGTCACCGGATGCGGGCCTTCACCCCGCGACAATTTGACGCTGGACAAATACACGTCGGCCGTCGCCGCCTAAACTCCATCGTGATTTACTAATGGAGCGCCTCATGAAGCCCCTCTCCGCCCTGCGGGGCATTGCGATGGCGGCGATCCTCGCCACCGCTTCCCTGCTGTCCCCGGTCGCCTCGGCACAAACCGCCTACGAGGCCCCGCTGCCAGCGGACATCAACACCAACCCCGATCTCTGTGCCAACCTCCCCTGCAAGGAGGTGCTGCCGGGTGCCGACAGCTTCTCCGAACGCAAGGGGAAGCCCACCTACGTCGAGGCCTACCGCAACGAAGGCGGCCAGAAGTCGCTCGCCGGCTACGTCTTCCTGTCCACCGACATCGTCGACATCCCCGCCTATTCGGGCAAGCCGGTGATCACGCTGATCGGCATGGACACCAAGGGCATCATCACCGGCACCAAGATCCTGCGTCACAGCGAACCGATCCTGCTGCTCGGCATCCCCGAGAGCGTGCTGACCAAGTTCGTGAACCAGTATCTCGGCAAGTTCGTCGGCGACAAGATCGAGATCGGCAAGTCGCGCGAGGGCGAGGGCGTCATCGGCCTGGACGCGATCACCGGTGCCACCGTCACCGTGATCGCGCAGAACCAGGTGATCATGCGTTCGGGCGTGGCGATCGCCCGCCAGGTCGGCATCCTCAAGGTGGAACCCAAGCCGGCGATCAAGTTCTCCGCGGTCGATGAAAAGCTGAGCTGGGAGCAGCTGGTCAAGGAAGGCAGCGTGCGCCGCCTGACCGTGAAGCCCGAGCAGCTGGGCATGCCGCGCGGGCCGCAGCCCTACGTCGACATGTACTACGGCTACCTGAACACGCCGACGGTGGGCCGCAGCATCCTCGGCGACAACGGCTACAGGAGCCTGATGTCCTCGCTCAAGCCGCACGAGAACGCGATCTTCATCGTCTCCAACGGTACCGACTCGTTCAAGGGCTCGGGCTTCGTGCGCGGCGGCATCTACGACCGCGTGCAGGTCGGCCAGGACATGGACGCCTACACCTTCCGCGACCTCGACTACCTCAACCTGTGGGGCGTGAAGGCCGAAGGCGCGCCGAGCTACAAGGAATCGGCGATCTTCATCATCCGCGACGCCGGCTTCAGCGCGGCCTACCCGTGGAACCTGGTGTTCCTGGCGAACAAGCTCGACCGCGAGACCGGCCACCGCGACTTCGTCAGCTTCAGCGACGAGTACTGGGTGCTCGACCGCTACATGGAAGGCGGGCGGCCGAAGGTGGTCAAGCCCGACGCGCCGTGGGTGAAGGTGTGGAAGTCGCGCGTGCTCGAGATCGTGCTGTTCTCCGCGCTGCTGATCGCCGTGGCGGTCGTCTATGCCAATCGCGACGCGCTGACCCGGCGCTCGACGCGCAAGAACAAGTGGCCGGTCAACGCCTTCAAATACACCTTCTGGGTCATCAGCATCGGCTTTGTCGGCTTTGGCCTGCTCGCCCAGCCCTCGATCACCCAGGTGCTGACCTGGTTCCATTCGCTGCTGTTCCAGTGGCAGTGGGAACTCTTCCTCACCGACCCCTTCATCTTCCTGTTCTGGATCTTCATCATCCTGACCACCTTCGTGTGGGGCCGCGGCCTGTTCTGCGGCTGGATGTGCCCCTTCGGCTCGCTCTCCGAGCTGATCTACAAGGTGGCCGGCGCCATCGGCCTCAAGCGCTTCCAGTTCGCCCTGCCGATGAAGTGGCACAACCGCCTGAAGTGGGTGAAGTACGCGGTGTTCTTCGGCCTGCTCGCGGTGTCGGTGTTCTCGATGGGCCTGGCGGAGATGCTCGCCGAGGTGGAGCCGTTCAAGACCACCTTCCTCGTCGGCATGTTCAACCGCGCCTGGCCCTACACCCTGTTCGTCGCGGTGCTGCTCGGCCTGTCGATCTTCATCGAGCGGCCGTTCTGCAAGTACCTGTGTCCGCTCGGCGCCTCGCTCGCGATGCCGTCGACCTTCCGCTGGTTCGGCCTCAAGCGCAAGCAGGAATGCAACAGCTGCAAGGCCTGCGCGGTGGGTTGTGGTTCGCTCGCGATCGACGAGCATGGCCGCATCGACCATCGCGAGTGCATGCACTGCCTCGACTGCATGGTGCTCTACACCGACGAGCACGCCTGCCCGCCGCTGGCGCAGGAGCGCAAGCGGCGCACCAAGGCCGGCCTGCCGCTGACCCCGATCGGCGCGGACGGCTACTACATTCCGATCAAGCCGATGCCGGCCGCACCCCGGACCTGAGCACCGACTTTCCGCAGAGGAGCGCATCATGATCGACCCCCGCAGCATGACCGAACCGGTGACCCCGCCCTATGCTGGCGGCGGCGTGGCGCGAATCGGCGCCGAGATCTGGGATCACCTGTGGCCCTGGAGCCGCAGCGGCTTCCAGCGCCAGCGCGCGATCCAGGCCGCCGGCCTGGCGCTCGCGCTCGCCGCCACCGTGGCCTGGGTGCTGGCGGCGATGGGCAACCTGACCCCGGCTGCGATCATCGGCTGGTGGTTCGGCTGGAGCGTGTTCGAGGTCGTGGTGCGTCTCGGCTCCAAGCCCTACGTCAAGGAGGGCCCGTGGTGGGGCCAGCGCTATCGCCGGGCGAGCGTGATGGACATGATCTGCTACGTCGGCTTCAAGAACCTGCTGATCGGCGCCGCGCTGTTCCTCGGCCTCAAGAGCCTCGGTATGCTTGTCGTCTGACCACGCCGGCAGCACCCGCCAGAGGACGCGCCGCCCACCGGGCGGCGCGTCGTTTTGAGCGCCCGTGCCGCCGCCCCTGCTTCACCTAAATCAAGTCGTACTGCGGCATTCGGCCGCATACTTCGGGCTACCCTCAACTGCGACCGAATCGATGTCCTTCATACACACGTTCTGCCGACTGACCGCTGCACTCGCGCTGGGAGCGGGACTGGCGGCGCCGGCCGGAGCAGCGACGTGGCGTGTGCAGCCCGGCGAATCCATCCAGGCCACCATCGACCGCGCGGCCCCCGGCGACGTGATCGAGATCGAGCGCGCGCGCTATTTCGGCCACCTGCTGGTCGACAAGCCGCTGACCCTGCGCGGCCTCGACCGCCCGACGATCGACGGCGAGCTGAAGGAAAACACCATCAGCGTGAAGGCCGAGAACGTCACGATCGAGGGCCTGATCGTCACCAACTCGGGCGGCGACACGCTGTACCAGCACGCCGGCGTCTATATCTACCCCGGCTCGCACAAGGCGGTGGTGCGCAACTGCGACTTCTCCTACACCCTGTTCGGGCTGTGGATCGAGAAGGCCAACGACGTGCTGATCGAGAACAACCTCATCACCGGCAAGCGCGACTTCGACTCGCCCAAGCGCGGCAACGGCATCCAGCTCTACAACACCCAGCGCGCGCGCATCATCGGCAACAACGTCAGCTTCGTGCGCGACGCGATCTACGTCGACGTCTCCCACGACGCGATCTTCCGCGGCAACAAGCTGCACCACAGCCGCTACGGCACGCACTACATGACCTCCTACCGCAACGTCTGGGAGGACAACGAGACCTGGTACAACCGCGGCGGCCTGGCGCTGATGGAAGTGCGCGACCAGGTCGTGCGCAACAACCGCGCGTGGGGCAACTCCGATCACGGCATCATGCTGCGCACGATCCAGGACGCGGTGATCGAGAACAACATCGTCGCCGGCAACCAGCGCGGCTTCTTCATCTATGACGCCGAATACAACGAGCTGCGCGGTAACCGGATCATCGACAACGTCGTCGGCATCCACCTGTGGGCGGGCTCGAAGAACAACAAGGTCGAGCGCAACGACTTCATCGCCAACCGCGAGCAGATCCGCTACGTCGCCGCGCGCGACATGATCTGGGGCGAGCAGGAAGGCAACCACTGGAGCAACTACCTGGGCTGGGATCGCAACGGCGACGGCATCGGCGACGTCCAGTACGAGGCCAACGACCTCGTCGACCGCCTGACCTGGCGCCATCCGATGATGAAGCTGCTGCTCGGCAGCCCGGCCATCCAGACCCTGCGCATGGTGGCCCAGCAGTTCCCGCTGCTGCGTGCGCCCAGCATCGTGGACCCCAACCCGCGCATGGAACCGAACAACCCTGACTGGAGCCAATGGCGTGGCAGATATTTCCCCCGCTCAGAATGACGCCGGCGCACCGGTGATCGTCGCCCGCGGCGTTCGCAAGCACTACGGCCCCATCCACGCCGTCGATGGCGTGGACCTCGAGGTCCGCAGCGGCGAACTGTTCGGCCTCATCGGCCACAACGGCGCGGGCAAGAGCACCATGTTCAAGATGATGCTGGGGCTGATCCCGCAGACCGCTGGCGAGATCCGCATCGACGGCGCCCCGGTGCCGGGCAGCGACTTCCGCACGGTACGGCGCAAGGTCGGCTACCTGCCCGAGAACGTCGTGCTCTACGACAACCTCACCGGCGCCGAGACGCTGGACTTCTTCGCCCGCCTGAAGGGCGTGTCGCCGGCGAACAACGCCGCGCTGCTCGAGCGCGTCGGCCTGATGCACGCGGCCCGGCGCCGCGTGCGCGAATACTCCAAGGGCATGCGCCAGCGCCTCGGCTTCGCCCAGGCCCTGCTCGGCAAGCCGCGCATCCTGTTTCTCGACGAGCCCACCACCGGCCTCGACCCGGAGGCGATCCGCGGCTTCTACGCCATCCTGCGGCAGTTGAAGAGCGAGGGCGTGACCATGGTGATCACCTCGCACATCCTGGCCGAGATCCAGGAGCGGGTGGACCGGCTGGCGATCATGGCCGCCGGCAAGGTGCAGGCCACCGGCACGGTGCAGGCCCTGCGCGAGCAGATGGACCTGCCGCTGTGGTTCGACGTCCGCGTCGCGCCGGAGGACTTCGAGTCGGTGCGCAACGTGCTCGCCGACCTGCCGGTGGGCGCGGTCGAGGCCCGCGACGGCCACATCGCGGTGCAGTGCGCGCGCGACGCCAAGATGACGGTGATCGCCGCGCTCGCCACCCTCAACGGCAAGGTGCGCGACCTCACGGTGCGCGAGCCTTCCCTCGAAGACGTGTTCTTCGGCTTTTCCGACTGAGAGGCGGACCATGGAGTTTTCGCAAGTCGCCACCATCGCCGGCAAGGAGTTCTGGGACCGCATCCGCAACCGCTGGGTGCTGGCCGTGGCGCTGGTGTTCACCGTGTTCGCGCTGTCGATCGCCTACTTCGGCTCGGCGCAGCAGGGCGCGGTGGGTTTCCGCTCGATCGAGGTCACCATCGCCAGCCTGGTCAGCCTGGTCATCTACCTGATCCCGCTGATCGCGCTGGTGCTGGGCTTCGACGCCATCGTCGGCGAGCGCGAGCGCGGCTCGCTCGACCTGCTGCTGTCGATGCCGATCACCCGCCTCGAGCTGCTGCTCGGCAAGTACCTGGGCCTGGCCGGCGCACTCACCTTCTCCACCGTCGCCGGCTTCGGCCTGGTGGGCGTGGTGCTGGCGTCCCAGCTCGACCTCTCCGCGCTGTTCCACTACTTCGGCTTCATGCTCAGCTCGGTGCTGCTCGGCTGCGCCTTCCTCAGCCTGGCGGTGATGCTGTCGGTGTTTGCCGCCGACCGCACCCGCGCCTCCGGACTGGCGATCGCGATGTGGTTCTTCTTCGTGCTGATCTTCGACCTGCTGGTGCTCGGCGTGCTGGTCGTGACCGCCGGCCAGTGGGGCGGCGAAGCCCTGCCCTACGCGCTGCTGCTGAATCCGGCCGACGTCTTCCGCATCCTGAACATCTTCTCGATGGACGATGTCCGCACCCTGTACGGCCTGTCGACCGTGTTCCCGCCCGCGCTGGCGCAGCCCTGGCTGCTCGGCCTGGTGATGGCGGCATGGATCGCCGGCCCGCTGGCGATCGCGGCGTGGCGCTTCCGCCGCTGATCGCGCCCACACACTGAACCGGATGGAGTGAGTTTCCCCATGTGCACACATCACGCCTGCCTGAGCCGTCGCCGCTTCCTGATCGCCGGCGCCGCAGCCGGACTGCTCGCCGCCTGCGGCAGCGGTAACGACAGCGGCGGCGGCGCCATCGCGCCGCTCGAGTTCGACCGCAGCACCAGTTGCGCGCTCGACGGCATGCTGCTCGCCGACTATCCCGGCCCCAAGGTGCAGATGCACTACGCCGGCGTCCCGCGCCCGGACTGGTTCTGCGACACCATCGAGATGTTCAACGTCTATCTGAACCCGGAGCAGGCCCGCCTGGTCACCGCGCTCTACGTCCAGGACATGGGCAAGGCCGAGTGGGACAAGCCGGTCGGCCACTGGATCGACGCGAAAAAGGCCTTCTACGTGTTCGGCTCCAAGCGCCTGGGCGCGATGGGCCCGACCGCCGCCTCCTTCGCCAGCGAGGCCGACGCCAAGGCCTTCGCCGCCGAGCACGGCGGCAAGATGCTGCGCTTCGACGAGGTCACGCCCGACATGGCGATCCTCGACGGCGGCGCCCTGCACGACCAGTCGATGTAAGCAGGAGGACGACGATGAACCCGATCTTCGATGCCATCCCCCCCGAGGACGCGCTCGAGCTCGAGCAGATCACCCGCCTGATCTACGAGTCGCGCGAGAACCGCCGCAAGGTGCTGGACGCCGTCGGCGCCAGCGACGAGGCTGCGCTGCTCGCCCGCATCGCCGCCGGCGAGATCGACGAGCACCCGGCCTACGAGCACTATCTCGCCGCCCGCATCCTGGCCGACACCCACGCGGCCGCCCGCGAGGTGGTCGGCAAGCGCCTGCAGGAGATCAACCGCTGATGAGCCTGCACACCGCACTGCTCGAATACGTCGAGCGCGAACATGGGGATGCCCTGCTCACCCCGCCGCAACTGGCGCAGGACGCGCTGACCGTGGTGCTGACGAACGGCGTGGTGCTCACCGTGCGCTACGCTGCGACGGACGCCTACTCCCTGCGCTGGCGCAGCAGCCTGCATGCCGACGGTGTCGAGCTCGGCATCGACACCGCACCCACCCACCCGCAGCTCGCCACCACGCCGAACCACCTGCACCTTGCCGACGGCACGGTCGTCGCCGATCCGCTGACGCAGCCCGGTGGCGCCCCCGAGCACAACCTCGCGCGCGTGATCGAGGCCCTGCTGCGTGATCCACAGCTGAAGGATTGCGCATGACGAGCCCGGTATGGCGCCGCCGGCTGCTGCTCGCCGGCGCGGCGAGCGCACTCGCTGCGGGCAGCGCGCTGTTCCTGGATTACGGCAGCCGGCCGGGACTCGGCTTCGAGCCACCGGCCGAGGACGTATGCGTCGTCGCACCCGCGCGGGTGACCGAACCCCATGCCTACGATCCGGCGAGCGGGCTTGCGATGTACGAGGCCCGCCCGGTGCCTGCGGATGCGCGCTGCCCGATCTGCGGCATGTATCCGGCGCGCTTCCCGCGCTGGGCGGCGCAGCTCATCTTCAAGGACGGCGCCGCCCACTTCTTCGACTCCCCGGTCGACCTGTTCATGTACCTGGAGACGCCCGAACGCTTCGGCTCCGAGCGCAAGCCTGCGGACGTGGCGGCGGTCTACGTCGCCGACTTCCGCAACGGCGCCTGGCTGCCCGCGCGGCAGGCGGTGTTCGTGCGCGACTCCAGGGCGCGCGGCCCGATGCGCGGCCCCGACCTGCCCGCCTTCGCCGACGCGGCCACCGCCCAGGCCTTCATCGCCGAACAGGGCGGTCGCGCGCTGTCCTTCGAGCAGATCGACGCCAGCGTCGTCAGCGGCCTGCGCGACGCCAACCACGCCCAGCACATGCACTGAACACGCCTGGGCGCGCACCATAATGCAAACGGGGCCCGCAGGCCCCGTTTCTCGCTCGGTGCGACCCGCTTACCGCGGGCCGCAGCGTCTCGCCTTACTTCGACTTGCCGACCATGAAGTCGACCGCCGCCTTCACGTCGGCGTCGCTCAGCGAGGCACCGCCGCCGCGCGGGGGCATCATGCCCTTGGAGCCGGTGAAGCCTTCGATCGCATGCTTGTACAGGATGTCGTTGCCCTGGGCGATACGCGGACCCCAGTCGTCCTTGTTGCCCGGGATCGGGGCACCGGCGACGCCAGAGGCGTGGCACAGCGCGCAGACCTTCTTGTACGTGCTCTCGCCGGCGGCATTGGCCGGCGCCGCGGCCGCGGCCGGGGCGGCAGCCGGTGCAGGCGCAGCCGCAGGCGCGGCGGCGGGGGCCGGAGCAGCGGCCGGAGCGGCAGCGGCGGGGGCCTGTGCCGGCGCGGCCGCGGGCTTGGCCGCGCTGCCGCTGTCGGAACCGCCACAGGCAGCGAGCAGGACAGATGCCGCGGCGGCGATCAGGAAGGGAAACTTGTTCATGCGCTTTCTCCGTTTTGTCATGGTCTGTGTCGCAGCGATGCCCTGCGAATGCCCGAACACTAGCGTCAAAATCTCACGAGGTGATTGATAGCCGTCAATTCCACCCGGGCGGCGCCCAATATAACCGACCCGCGCATCCGGCCGGCAGCCGCCCGGACGAGTGTCACGCCGCGCCGATCGGGCGCTTGGCGCGGAATTCATCGACCGCGACGTAGGTCAGCTTGGCCTCGGTCACCTTCACCACCACCGGATGCTCCGGGTTGCGCTCGGCGAAGACCTCGACATCGACGGTCACCGAGGTCTTGCCGACATGCACGATCTCGGCATGGAAGCTCAGGATGTCGCCCACCGAGACGGGCTGCTTGAACAGGAAGGAGTCCACCGCGACCGTGGCCACCTTGGAGCGTGCCCGCCGCGTCGCCGGGACCGCGCCGGCGATGTCGACCATGGCCATGATCCAGCCCCCGAACACGTCGCCCGCGGGGTTGAGGTCGGCGGGCATCGGCACCACCCGCAGCACGAGTTCCTTGCGCGAGGGCGGCATCAGGCACAGCGGCGCCGAGTCGCCGATCACGCGCTTGCCGCCCTGCGCATCGATCGCGACATAGGTCAGGCGCGCCTCGGTGACCTTGACCACCACCGGGTCGGCGGGATTGCGCTCGGCGAAGACATGCACGTCGACCGTGATCGACGACTTGCCCACCGCGGCGACGTCGGCGTGGAAGCTGACGATGTCGCCGACCGACACCGGCTGCTTGAAGACGAAGGAGTTCACCGCCACCGTCACCACCCGCGAGCGCGCCTGGCGGATCGCGGGCAGGGCGCCGGCGACGTCCACCATCGCCATGATCCAGCCGCCGAACACGTCGCCCGCAGGGTTGAGATCGGCCGGCATCGGCATCACGCGCAGGGCCGGCAGCGTATGCGGAGGCGCGTCTGCACCGGGGCTTGGGTTAGCGACCATGAGGCACTCCATCGGGCGGAAAACCGGACCAGCCGGCGGAAAGAAACAGCCCCGATCATGCCAAGAAACGCCTGCGCCATGTTGTGCGCGTGCTGCGTTCACCGCCCGCCAGCATCGTGAAACACATGCGCGTGCCTGCAATGCCGCCTGCGTGATACTCTGGATTTGTGCATTGCAACATAACGCCCGTGACGCCCGCCAGGGCCGGGCGAATGCGAGGATCACCATGCTCAAACTACGATGGCCGCGCCAGCGCGCGCAAGAACAGGCCCCCATCCTCAGCCTCGCGCTCCAGGGCGGGGGCGCGCACGGCGCCTACACCTGGGGCGTGCTCGACCGCCTGCTCGAGGCCGGCATCCGCATCGACGGCATCAGCGGCACCAGCGCCGGCGCGATGAACGCGGTCGCCCTCGCCCACGGGTGGACGGTCGGCGGTGCGGACGGCGCACGTGCCGCGCTCGCCGCCTTCTGGCAGGCGGTGGGCGACAGCGTGCCCTTCCACCTCGAGCTGCTGCACAGCCTGAACCCGGCTGCCGACGGCGCGCTGCCGGCGCCGATGAACATGATGCTGGGCTTCACCCGGCTGTTCTCGCCCTACCAGTTCAACCCCTTCGAGCTCAACCCCCTGCGCGACGTGGTGAGCGCCCAGTTCGACTTCGAGCGCCTGCGTCGCGACTGCCCGCTCAAGCTCTTCATCGCCGCCACCGCGGTGCGCACCGGCAAGGTCCGCCTGTTCCATACCGCCGAAATCAGCGCGTCGGCGCTGCTGGCCTCGGCCTGCCTGCCGACCCTGCACCACGCGGTGGAGATCGACGGCGAGCATTACTGGGACGGCGGCTTCACCGCCAACCCGGCGATCTACCCGCTGCTCTACGAGTGCAGCACGCCCGACATCCTGATGGTGCTGCTCAATCCGCTGCAGCGCGATGACGCGCCCCGCAGCGCCGACGACATCGCGGCACGCAGCATGGAACTGGGCTTCTCCACCACCTTCCTGCGCGAGATGCGGATGATCGCCCACGCCCGCCGCCACATCGCCGAGACCGCGGGCTGGATGCCGCTCGGCCGCCTGGAGCGCAAGCTCGTGCACCAGCGCTTCCACCTCATCGAAGCCGAGGAACTCGCCGACGCCGACCAGGCCAGCAAGCTCAACGCTGCCAGCGGCTTCCTCACGCAACTCCACGAGCTCGGCCGCACACGCGCCGCGAAGTGGCTGCGCAGGCACCAGCGCCAGGTCGGCCAGCGCGAGACGGTGGATGTCGCGCGCCTGTTCCTGTAGCGCGCCGCTTCAGTCGGGCAGCGCCTCCAGACGCGCCAGCCAGGGCGCACGCAGCGACTCGGGCACGAAGCTCGCCTCCAGGCTGTTGCGCGCCACGCGCTTGAGCTCGGCGCGCGTCAGGCCGAGCGCCTGCGCGGTCTGCAGATAGTTCTGCGCGATGTAGCCGCCGAAGTAGGCGGGATCGTCGGAGTTGATCGTGAGCCTGAGCCCGGCGTCGAGCAGGCGCTTGAAGTTGTGCTGCGCCAGCGTGGGGAACACGCACAGCTTCACGTTCGACAGCGGACACACGGTCAGCGCCACCTGCGCGCGCGCCAGGCGCTCGACCAGGGCCGGATCTTCCTCGCAGCGCACGCCGTGGTCGATGCGCTCGACCTCGAGCACGTCGAGGGCCTCGACGATGTAGGCCGGCGGCCCCTCCTCGCCGGCGTGGGCGACGACGTGCAGGCCGAGCTCGCGGCAGCGCGCGAACAAGCGCGCGAACTTGCCCGGCGGGTGGCCCTTCTCGGACGAGTCCAGGCCGACGCCGTGGATGCGCGCGAGGTGCGGCAGCGCCTGCTGCAGCGTGGCGAAGCCCTCGTCCTCGCTCAGGTGGCGCAGGAAGCACAGGATCAGCCGCGAGCTGATGCCCCAGCGCGCCTGGGCCTCGGCGCAGGCGCGCTCGAGCCCGTCGAGCACGGTCGCGAAGGCGACGCCGCGCGCGGTATGGGTCTGCGGATCGAAGAAGAGCTCGGCATGCACCACGCCGTCGGCATGGGCGCGCTCGAAGTAGGCGATGGCGAGATCGAAGAAGTCCTGCTCATGGATCAGCGCCGCCGCCCCGGCGTAGTAGAGGTCGAGGAAACTCTGCAGGTCGGTGAAGGCATAGGCCGCGCGCGTGGCCTCCACGCTGTCCCAGGGCAGCGCGACGCCGTTGCGGCGCGCGAGCTCGAACATCATCTCCGGCTCCAGCGTGCCTTCGATGTGCAGGTGCAGCTCGGCCTTGGGCAGGGCGCGGACATAGGTCTCGAGGTCCATGGCGGTCTCCTTGCAGATGAATGCATCCTAGCGCCAAACGCCGCGGGCGGCCTCCCCGCCTGCGCCCCGATCGGGGCGGTGTTTTCTTGTAGCGGCCACGGACCGGCGTTAGCATGACGGCCCGCTGCCCTGCAACGCGGCCTGCGCCCTCTCGCTTGCGCGCCGGCAGCGTGCGCGCGAACCCGCTGAATCCACCCCTGCTCCGGAGACCGACCCGATGCGCAAAACCTGGCTTGCCCCGCTGTTCGCCGCCTTCACCGCCGCCGCCGGCCTCGCCCTGGCGACGCCCGCCGCCGCCCAGACGACCCTGAAGATGGCCTATGCGCTGTCGGCCAACTCGCATTACGGCGCGGGCGGCGAGGCGTTCTCGAAGTCGCTCGATGCCGGCACCGGCGGCCGCTAC
The DNA here is from genome assembly GCF_029223545.1 of Thauera sp. GDN1. Lineage (NCBI taxonomy): Bacteria > Pseudomonadati > Pseudomonadota > Betaproteobacteria > Rhodocyclales > Zoogloeaceae > Thauera > Thauera sp. GDN1. Next base: position 3,575,381 of record NZ_CP097870.1, read on the forward strand.
AAGGTGCAGCAGTTCCCCAGCAGCGCGCTCGGCGGCGAGCGCGAGGTCATCGAGGGCCTGCAGCTGGGCACCATCGACCTCGCCATCCTGTCGACCGGCGCCACGCTGAACTTCGTGCCGCAGACCGGCGTGTTCGACATCCCCTTCCTGATGCGCGACCTCGCCCACGCCCGCCAGGTGCTGGACGGCCCGATCGGCCAGGACATGCTGAAGGCCTTCTCCGCACGCGGCCTCGAGGCGCTGGCCTGGGGCGAGCAGGGCTTCCGCCACCTGACCAACAGCAAGCGCGCGGTCACCACCGCCGCGGACGCCAAGGGCCTGAAGATCCGCACCACCGAGAACCCGGTGCACATCACCGCCTTCCGCCAGATCGGCATCCTGCCCACGCCGATGGCCTGGCCGGAGGTCGCCACCGCGCTGCAGCAGGGCACCATCGACGGCCAGGAGAACCCGCTGTCGGTGATCACCTCGGCCAAGCTGTCGCAACTGCAGAAGCACCTGTCGCTGACCGGCCACGTCTATGCGCCGGCGGTGATCATGGTGTCGCCTACCGTGTACGGCAGCCTGTCCGATGCCGACAAGAAGGTGTTCATGGAAGCCGCGAAGCAGGCCGCGCAGGCGATGCGCAACTTCGTCGACAACATCGAGAAGACCGGCGTCGAGCAGCTCAAGGCGGAGGGCATGGAAGTCGTCACCAGCGTGGACCGCAAGTCCTTCGAGGACGCGGTGGCGCCGGTGTACGAGGAGTACTACAAGCGCTTCGACAAGAAGCTGATCGACGACATCCGCAACACCCGCTGAAAACCCGCGCACGCCGGCCACGACACCGGCCCGGCGCCCTCACCGCCCCCGCCCCGTGCGGGGGCTTGACCGTCTACGCAAGCGCAATGACTCTCCTTCGCCGCATCGACCACTGGCTGTTCAAGGGCGTGTCCGTGCTCGCCCAGCTCTTCCTGATCGGCGCGGTGGCGACCGGCTTCTGGCAGGTCGTCGCCCGCTTCGTGCTGTCCTCGCCGCTCGACTGGAGCGAGGTGCTGACACGCGCGCTGCTGATCTGGGCGGTGCTGCTGGGCGTGGCGCTCGCCTTCCGCCACGGCGCGATGCTCGGCGTCGAGATCCTGCGCAGCGTGCTGCGCGGGGCCCAGCGCCGCGCGCTGGAATGGCTGGTGGCGCTGGTGTGCGCCGGCTTCCTCGGCTTCCTGGCCTGGATCGGCGGGCAGATGACCTGGCGCGTGCGCTTCCAGACCGTGCCCAGCCTCGACGTCTCGATCTCGTGGATCTACCTGGCGATTCCCGTCGGCGCCGCGCTGGCGGCGATCGCGGTGCTGCTGCGCGTGGCCGCCGCGTCCGACGCCGAACCCGTGCCGCTCGACGGCCAGGGCTGAACGCCGCCCCGACCACAAGCGCCGAACGCCCCACTCCACCCGCCCCCCTCGCCCACCTTCCCCGCCTGCCGCCATGTCCCAGTTGATGATCCTCACCATGCTGATCTTCTTCGGCCTCACCGTGCCGGTGGCGGTATCGATCGGCCTGGCGGCGATGAGCGGGGTGGCGGCGGCGAACCTGCCCTGGCTGGTGGTGGCGCAGCAGATCTACGCCGCGCTCGACAAATACCCGCTGGTGGCGATCCCCTTCTTCATCCTCGCCGGCAACCTGATGGAGGCCGGCGGCATCTCCGAGCGCCTGGTCGAGTTCGCCAAGAGCCTGGTCGGCGGCGTGCAGGGCGGGCTCGCGATGGCCTGCGTCATCACCTGCATGATCTTCGCCGCGGTGGCGGGCTCGAGCGTCGCCACCACCTTCGCGGTGGGCGCGATCCTGATCCCGGCCATGGTGCGCCACGGCTACCCGGCGCCCTTCGCCGCCTCGCTGCAGGCCACCGCCGCCGAACTGGGCGTGATCATCCCGCCCTCGGTTCCGATGATCCTGTTCGCGGTATCCACCGACACCTCGACCGGCGAGCTCTTCATCGCCGGCGTGCTGCCCGGCCTGCTGATCGCGGTGGCGCTGATGGCCTACGTATGGCTCTACGCGCGCCGCAAGCACCTCGGCCTGCAGGACGGCGACGGTCGCCTGCCGCTGTGGCCGGCGCTGCGCCGCGCCTGGCTGGCGCTGCTGATGCCGGTGATCATCCTCGGCGGCATCTATGGCGGCGTGTTCACGCCGACCGAGGCCTCGGTGGTGGCGGTGGTGTATGCGCTGGTGGTGGGCATGCTGGTGTATCGGCGCATCCGCCTCGCCGACCTGTCGACGACCCTGCACCGTTCGGTGGTGGGCACCGCCAGCATCATGTTCATCATCGCCAACGCCGGCGTGTTCGGCTTCCTGCTCAACCGCGCCGGCGTGCCGGATGCGCTCGGGCAGTGGCTCGGCCAGCTCTTCAGCGACAAGTACACCTTCCTGCTCGGGGTGAATGCGGCGCTGTTCCTGATCGGCATGGTGATCGAGACCTCGGCCTCGATCGTCGTGCTCGCGCCGCTGCTGCTGCCGGTGGCGGTGGGCTTCGGCGTCGATCCGGTGCATTTCGGCATCATCATGGTGATCAACCTCGCGCTCGGCATGATCACCCCGCCCTTCGGCGTGAACCTGTTCGCCGCCAGCTCGATCTCGGGCGTGCCGCTCGAGCGCATGGTACGTCCGCTGCTGCCCTTCGTCGCCACCGTGATCGCCTGCCTGATGATCGTCACCTACGTGCCGCAGATCAGCCTGGTGCTGCGCGACCTCGTCTATCGCTGAGCACGCACGGCGCACGAAGCGACTAGTCGGGCCGACGTGCCGCCCGCCACGCCAGCCAGGCCCCGACCGCGATCAGCGGCAGCAGCACAGCGGGATCGGTGAAGGCATGGACGAGGGCGCCGAGGAAACCCTCCGTGCCGTGGGTGTGCCCGGGATGGGCGAAGGCGGCGCCCGATGCGCCGGCAAGGGCGAGGACGAAGGCGGACGGGATGGGCAGGCGGACGGTCTTCATGATGGCTACTCCTGTGGTCTCGATGATGTGCTGATCTGCGCGGCGGCGCCTCGCCGTCCGCTCGGTGACGGGAACCGGGCACTCACCTCGCCGCGGCGGCGAGCAGGCCCTGGCGTTCGATGAAGTCGATGATATCGGCAAGCCCCTGGCCGGTCTTCTGGTTGGAGAACACGAAGGGCCGCGCACCGCGCATCCGGCGCGCATCGCGGTCCATGACCTCGAGCGAGGCGCCGACCAGCGGCGCAAGATCGATCTTGTTGATCACCAGCAGGTCGCTGCGGGTGATGCCGGGGCCGCCCTTGCGCGGGATCTTGTCGCCGGCGGAGACGTCGATGACGTAGAGCGTCAGGTCGGAGAGCTCGGGCGAGAAGGTGGCGGCGAGGTTGTCGCCGCCGGACTCGACGAAGATGATGTCCAGCCCGGGAAAGCGCGCATTCAGGCGGTCCACCGCCTCGAGGTTGATCGACGCATCCTCGCGGATCGCGGTGTGCGGACAACCACCGGTCTCCACCCCGATGATGCGCTCCGGCGCCAGCGCCTGGTTGCGCACCAGGAACTGGGCGTCCTCGGCGGTGTAGATGTCGTTGGTGACCACGGCGATGTCGTACTTGTCGCGCAGCGCCAGGCACAGCGCCAGGGTCAGCGCGGTCTTGCCGGAGCCGACCGGGCCGCCGATGCCGACCCGCAGCGGGCCGCGCGCGGCGGACGGGGAGACGGAGGGGGCGTCGGCCGGGCCGCCGAAGGAGACGGGAAGCGGGGTCATGATCTGAACAGCCTCGTGTATTGGGTTTCGTGCCGGCTGCTGGCGATCGCCAGGCCGGGGGTGTAGTTGCTCCAGCGCGCCTCGGGCAGATGCAGTGCGGTCTCGACCAGGGGCGGGATGCGCCGACCCAGCGTCGCCAGCAGGCGCTGACCAGCGCTCTGGCCGAGCGGCACCGCCTTCACCGCCGCCATCACCTGGTTCTCCGCCCAGGCCCACAGGTAGGCGGCGAGCGCCTGCTCGGCCGGCACCTGCCAGGCCGCGGCGGCGGCGGACCATGCGCTCGGGAAGCAGGGCGCCTCGATCGCCAGCAGGCGCGCGCGCCATCCGGGCAGCGCGGCGAAGGCATCGAGCTCGGCGAGCAGCTTCACCAGCGACCAGCCCATCTGCGCGGTCTCGGCGCGCAGCTCCGCGGTCTCGCGGCTGGCGAGGAAGTCGTCGTTGAGCCGCGCCACCTCGCCATCGTCACCCGCGCGCCAGGCGTCGAGCTGACGCGCCAGCAGCGGCGCCTCGAAGCGCGCCAGGCTCCACTCCAGCAGGTCGCCGATCCACGCCGCGGCATCGGCTTCGCCGCGGATCGCGCCGCTCTCCACCGCCCACTCCAGGCCCTGCGAGTAGGTATAGGCGCCCACCGGCAGCGCCGGGCTGGCCAGTTGCAGCAGGCGGACCAGGGGCAGCAGGCCCGGGCCGGCCGGCCCTGCACGCGCATCATTCGCCGGCAAGCCCGAACGTACGGACGCCGGGTGTGCGGCCGGCCGCTCCATGCTCACTGCCCGGCCATCAAGTGGATGCGTGCGCCGCTGCCGTCGCCCGGGTGCTGGTGGCCCGGTGCGTAGGCGCCGGCCTCGGGTTCGAAGGGCGCACGCAGCGAACTCACCAGCGCGCCGAGGCCGACGAGCATGCCCTCGAGCACGTGGTCGGCCTGGATGCGCAGCCAGTCGCCGCCCGCGTCCCGCCCCACCTGCACGGCGACGTGGCGGTTGCCGAGGTGGAAGGCCGCGCGCGCGAGCTCGGTCGCGGTGGCACAGCGCGCCTCGAGCAGGTCCTCTGGCGCGGAGACGACGGCGACGACGCGCCCGTCGCTTGCGAACAGGCGGTCGCCGCCGCGCAGGATGGTGCCACGCGGCAGGAACAGGCCGACCTCGGCGCCGGAGACGAGCCGCGTGCGCAGCCGGCTTTTGGTGCGTGCGCCGAAATCGAGTTCGAGCACATCGCTCGCCGGCACGTCGCCGGCGTACAGGTTCTCGATCAGCAGCACCGCGGGCGCTGCGGTGGGCATCACGAAGTCGGCAAGGACGTCGTTGGTCATCGGCATGAGGTTGGACTCCAGAGGGATACGGACAAGGACGGCTCGCCCTCGCCCTAGAACAGGAAGTAGCGCTGCGCCAGCGGCAGCACCTCGGCGGGCTCGCAGGCGAGATGCTCGCCGTCGGCGCGCACGATGTAGGTCTCGGGGTCGACCTCGATCTGCGGCGTGGCGTCGTTCAGCACCATGTCGGCCTTCGTCACCTTGCGGCAGCCCCGCACCGCGACCAGCGGCTTGCGCAGCCCGAGTGCGGCGACCTCGGGATTGGCGAGCGCGGCCTGCGACACGAAGGTCACCGAGGTCCTCAGCGCGCGCCCGAAGCTGCCGAACATCGGCCGGTAATGCACCGGCTGCGGGGTCGGGATCGACGCATTCGGGTCGCCCATCGCCGCCGCCGCGATCATGCCGCCCTTGAGGATCAGGCTCGGCTTGACGCCGAAGAAGGCCGGCCGCCACAGCACCAGGTCGGCGAGCTTGCCGGGCTCGATCGAGCCCACGACATCGCTGATGCCATGGGTGATCGCCGGGTTGATGGTGTATTTGGCGATGTAGCGCTTGACGCGGAAGTTGTCGTTGGCGGTGCTGCCCTCGACCACCGCGACCGCTTCCGGCACCGCCGCTGCAGCGCCGCGCTTCGGCGCCAGCCAGCCGCGCTGCAGCTTCATCTTGTGCGCGGTCTGCCAGGTGCGGATCACCACCTCGCCGACCCGGCCCATGGCCTGGGAGTCGGACGACATCATCGAGAACGCGCCGCTGTCGTGCAGGATGTCCTCGGCGGCGATGGTCTCGCGCCGGATGCGCGACTCCGCGAAGGCCACGTCCTCGGCGATCGCGGGGTCGAGGTGGTGGCACACCATCAGCATGTCGAGGTGCTCGTCGATGGTGTTGACCGTGTACGGCCGCGTCGGGTTGATCGAGGACGGCAGCACGTTGGGCCGGCTGATGGCCTTGATGATGTCCGGCGCATGGCCGCCGCCCGCGCCTTCGGTGTGGAAGGTGTGGATCGTGCGGCCCTTGAACGCGGCCAGCGTGGTCTCGACGAAGCCGGATTCGTTGAGCGTGTCGGTGTGGATGGCGACCTGGATGTCCATCTCGTCGGCCACGGTCAGGCAGTTGTCGATCGCCGCCGGCGTCGTGCCCCAGTCCTCGTGCAGCTTGAGGCCGATGACGCCCGCCTGCACCTGCTCCTTCAGCGGCGCCGGCAGGCTGGCGTTGCCCTTGCCGAAGAAGCCGAGGTTCATCGGAAACGCCTCGGCCGCCTCCAGCATGCGGTGGATGTGCCATGGCCCCGGCGTGCAGGTGGTGGCGAAGGTGCCGGTCGCCGGCCCGGTGCCACCGCCGAGCATGGTGGTGACGCCCGAGCTCAGCGCCTCCTCGATCTGCTGCGGGCAGATCCAGTGGATGTGGCTGTCGATGCCGCCGGCGGTGAGGATCATGCCCTCGCCGGCGATCACCTCGGTGCCGGCGCCGACCGAGATGGTGACCCCGGGCTGGATGTCCGGGTTGCCACCCTTGCCGATCTTCCAGATGCGCCCGTCCTTGAGGCCCACATCCGCCTTCACGATGCCAGCCACCGCATCGACGATCAGCGCATTGGTGATGATGGTGTCGGCCACGTCGGCGGCCACGCCCTGGCCCTGGCCCATGCCGTCGCGGATCACCTTGCCGCCGCCGAACTTCACCTCCTCGCCGTAGATCGTGTAGTCCTTCTCGACCTCGATCACCAGCTCGGTATCGGCCAGCCGCAGCCGGTCGCCCACCGTGAGGCCGAACATCTCCGCATAGGCGGCTCGCGAGATCCTCGTCATCATAGTGCTCCCATGACCAGGCCGTTGAACCCATACACCTCGCGCTCCCCGTCCAGTGCCACCAGCTCGACGGTGCGCGACTGCCCGGGTTCGAAGCGCACCGCGGTCCCGGCCGCGATGTTGAGCCGGAAGCCGCGCGCCGCAGCGCGCTCGAAGTCGAGCGCGGTATTGGTCTCGGCGAAGTGGTAGTGCGAGCCAACCTGGATCGGCCGGTCCCCGGTATTGGTCACCACCACCGTCAGCGTGGCGCGGCCGGCGTTGAGCTCGATGTCGCCGTCAGCGACGAAATACTCTCCGGGAATCATCTCTTCTCCCCCAGTTTCACGCCGCGCATTGCAGACGCGACAAAGTAGCGATCGTCATGTCGGGTATTTGCGGCGCAGGCGAGGACTGTCCGAGCCCGAAGGGCGAGTTCCGCAGCCTGCAGAGCAAATACCCGGCGTGGCGGTCGCGGGCAGCACCGGAAAACGCAGCCCCCGCCCGCGAACTCAAACGATCGGCTCATGCACGGTCACCAGCTTCGTCCCATCCGGAAACGTCGCCTCCACCTGGATGTCCGGAATCATCTCCGCCACCCCCTCCATCACCTCTTCCCGCGTCAGCAGCGTCGCCCCGAAGCTCATCAGCTCCGCCACCGTGCGTCCGTCGCGCGCACCTTCCAGGATCGCGCAGGTGATCAGCGCCACCGCCTCCGGGTAGTTCAGCCTCAGCCCGCGCGCGCGCCGGCGCTCGGCCAGCAGGCCGGCGGTGAAGATCAGCAGCTTGTCCTTCTCGCGTGGTGTCAGTTCCATTTCCTCTCCTTCCGCTGCGGCCGGCCTCGATGCCACCGCCCTCCGCCACCCCGCACGCACCGGCCAGCCGGCACCACGGGATGCACTCGTCCTCAGGTGTTCCAGATCCGCGGCAACTGCATCGCCCGCCCCGCCACCGCCGGACGCGCCGCGCCCCACAGCCGCGCCAGCCACGCCCGCCCCGGCTCGCACGCCGACCCCAGCCAGCGCGCCACCAGCAGGCCCGGCAGCAGGGTCACCGCCCCGCGGCCGGCGGCAGGTTCGATCGCCCGCCAGGCCTCCAGCAGCCCCGCGCCGCAGCCCGGCGCCGCAACCAGCAGGCTCGCGCTCACCGGCGCGCCGTCCAGGCCCGCCGCCGCATCCAGCAGCGCGCTGCCGCCGCCGAGCACGCCGCGCTCCAGCCACAGCGGCCTGCCGTCGCGGCGGATGCGCGTGCGCAGCGCGAGCTCGCCGCAGGTGAAGCGCTCGCCCGAGCCGGTGCGGCCCAGGCACAGCATTTCCGCGCCGATGAAGACCGCGTCGCCTTCGAGATCGACCTCGGTGGCGAGGGTGCCGAGCGCGCCGTCATAGACCAGGCTTTCCTGCGGCAGGAACTCGCATACCCCGCCGGCGGCGACGCGGATGCGCTGTACCAGTTCGCCACGCGCGCCGGCGCTGCGGTACCACTTGCCCGCACCCGGGGTGGTCAGCAGCACGTGCGCCTGCGCGCCCAGTTCCAGCGTCAGCGCCAGGCGGTCGCCGCCGGCGATGCCGGCGGGGGGATGCACGAGGATGGTGTGGCACACCACCTCGCCTTCCGGATACAGCGCGCGCTGCACGACCAGCGGGCCGCGATGCGCGCGCTCGGCGAGCACGGTGCGCCCACCACGGCGCTGGAAGCCGAGACGAAGCTCGGCACGCCAGCCGGCGGCGTCGGTGAGGAAGGCAGGGAGACGGGCTTCGGCGACCACATTCATGGGTCACCCTTAGCAAGCCGCAGGCCAGGTCACGCGCGGATGCGCCAAGCCCATGAACGGACGTGATTTTCCAGCGCCGGGCGGATCCAGGCTGGGCCTATGCGAAGGACGCAGCCCGGCGCCTGGCGACGGCGCACGCACCAGGACGGGGCGCGCGCCGCCACGCGCACCATCACGGTGCCCGGCGATGGAAACGTGCTATGGGACGTGCTGCGGGAACAAGCGATGAGCGCACGCGGCCCGCGACTCAACGCACCAGCGGCGTGGCCTCGGGCGCGGAGCCAGGGGGCGGCGGGGTCATGGGCACGGCCGGGGTGACAGGGCGCGGCGCGGGCTCGTCGGCAGGCGGCTCCGGCAGCGGCTCGGGCAACGGCTCCCACAGCGCGCGGTAGGTGGCACTGTAGTCGAGCAGCTTCTCCGCCATGCGGTCGACGTGATCCGGCGGACGCTGCGCGCGCACCGGACCGATCGCCGAATAGCCGAGCCCGGCGCGACCGCCCTTCACCTGCAGGCCGATGAGGTCGAGCATGGTCGGCAGCATGTCGAAGTGGGTCACTTCGCGGGTGTTGGCCTGAAGCTTCGGGTTGTCATTGATCAGCAGGTTGAAGACCCGGCGCTCGGGGTTGGTCACCAGCTTGCCGTAGGAGGTGTTGCCCATCGCCAGGTGGTCCCCCTGGACCACGATCGCGACGCGGTTCAGCCAGCCACGGGCGATGATGTACTCGACGAACTCCGCCACCAGGTCCGCCGTGCATTCGACGATGCCCTCGAAATCCTGATGGCCGCGGCGCGCGCATTCGGGCGACAGGTGGCCGTAGGGGTGGTGGGTGTCGATGGTGAGCACGGTCAGGTTGAAGGGCTTGCGCGACTTCATCAGCTGGTCGAGCTCGCCGCGCGCGCGCCGGAACAGCGCGTCGTCGCGCAGGCCCCAGCCGCTCATGCCCCCGGGAGGCTCGCCCGCGGCGATCCACTCCTCGCGCCCCATCACCCGGTCGTAGCGGTGGTCGCTGAAGAACTTGCCGACGCCGGCGAAGGCCAGGCTGGAGCCGTTGAGGAACACGTTGCGATAGCCGCGCGCGGCGAGGATGTCGCCCAGGCAGCTCGCGCGCGGCAGGTAGCGCTCCACCTTCTCGCCGACGTCGTTGCCGCTGAACATCGCCACCGACTTCAGCGGCACGCCGCACTGGGTGGACACCAGGCTGGCGATCGTGAAGTGCGCGCCCATGAGCTCGCGGTAGCTGTCGAAGGACACCACGCCGGGCAGCGCCTTCAGCGCATTCAGGCGCTGCAGCAGGTCGCGGCCGAACAGCGCCGGGTCGGAGTAGGTGTTCTCCAGGCTCTCGACGTAGATCAGCACCAGGCTCTTGGGCGGCTTGCGCCCGCGCTCGAAGGTGATCCGCGCCGGATCCACATACGCGTCGGCGAAGTAGTCCTCGCCGAAATGACCGCGCACGTAGCGCGCCACCGAGAAGCTGTCGACGAAGAAGGCGACGCCGGCGCCGAGCACGACCAGCGGCACGATCCGCGGCAGGGTGTGATGGGCGGCGTGGCGCAGCATCGCCAGCAGCCGCTGCCAGGCGAGGCGCAGCCACGGTCGCGGCCAGGCCTCGGGGTGGGCGCGCAGGTAGCGCACCCAGGCGTCCAGCCCCCACAGCAGCAGGGCGAGTCCGAGCGGCAGCGCCAGCCCGCTCCACAGGAAGCGGTGGATGATCTCGGGGTCGCTGCTGAGCACCCCTTCCGAACCGAAGCGCAGGTGGTAGAGGACCTGGTCGATGCTGACTCGGCCGAACTCCTCGTGCAGCCAGCGGGGAATCGCGTACAGCAGACAACCGGCCAGGATGGCCAGGAATCTGATCGGTTTTCCTACGCGCATGCAGTCCCCACGGAAGCAATCCCCGGAGCGATCCGCGGCTGGACGCTCGCAAAGGGTGCGCAATGGTACTGCAACGCCCTCGCAACAGAGGCGGCATTTGTCACCGCTTGTCGCAAGGCACCGCGGGCCGCGCCGCGTGCGCAAAAAAACACCCGCCCCGACCGTGAGGATCGGGGCGGGTGCGGTGATGCGGCAGCAGTCTTACTGCGTCGAGCGTGCGATCAGCACCGCCATCTTCGGGTTCTGGCTGGCCACCTCCTGCGCGAGCTCGGCCTTGGCCCGCTGGCCGCCTTCCTCGGTGTTGAGGATGATCAGGTCGCAGCGCAGCTGCTCGGCCAGGTCGACCACCGCCCGACCGCGACCGAACAGCGTGGCGGTCAGGATCTGGCCTTCGGCCGGGACGCCCTGGGCGTTGACCTCGTTCACATACTCCTGCAGGTTCGCCACGTGCTTCGGATCGACGGCCTTGTCGGTCTCGCTCACCTCGGCGGACAGGACGTGCTCGGGCGCCAGATACACGAGGTGGACCTTCGCACCGGTCAGCGACACGAACTCCGAGACGCGGGCGCGGGTCAGCTTGTTACCGGTGTGATCGACCACGGCCATGATGGTGCCGTAGAGGCGGGACTTGCCGGCGGACACCGCCGCGGCCGGTGCGGTGGTCGGAGCCACCGCCTGGGCGACCGCTGCGGCCTTGCTCTTCGGAATGATCAGGGTGAGGACCAGGCCGATGAGGCTGATGCCACCTAGCACGTAGAAGATGCTGTGCAGTTCGCCCGCGAACTTGACTGCCAGGAAGGCACCGAAGATCGGGCCGAAGATACCGCCGATACGGCCGAAGGCAGCGGTCCAGGCGACACCCGCGCCACGCACGTTGGTGCGGTAATAGTTGGCGGCGAGGCCGTAGATCAGCGTCTGCGTCCCCGAGGTGCCCAGACCGGTGATCGCGATCGTGAGCAGCAGCAGCGCCACGATGAGCCCGCTGACGTCGGCAAGTTGCTGCACCTCACCGGCCTTGGCAACCGCCGGGACGTCGATGGTGGCGGCGAGCAGACCGATGGCCCCCATGGCCAGCGCGCCGACCAGGAAACCGAGCGCCACGATGCGCTGCGGGCTGTGCTTGTCGGCCAGGGTGGAGCCGTACAGGGTGCCCACCATCGCGCCGGCGTTGAGCACCAGCAGCAATGCCAGCGATCCGTTCTGGCCCATGATCGGCAGCATGATCTTCGGCAGCCAGGTGTTCAGCGAATAGACCAGCAGCAGGCAGAACGCCGAAACGAAGCCGATGACGATGGCCGGGACGAGATACACGGTGAACAGGCCCGCCCAGCCCGCACGCGCGTCGGCGGCATTGGCCGCCGCGCTCTGCTGCGGCTTGATCTCGGCCTCGGGGATGGGCACACCGGTGCGCTCGGACACCTTGCGCGCTTCATCCAGGCGGCCGCGAGCGGCCAGCCAGGCGACCGACTCGGGCAGCTTCCAGATCGCCAGCGGCAGCAGGGTCACCAGCGGCAGCGCGCCGAGCAGGAACATGCCGCGCCAGCCGATCACCGGCAGCAGGAAGATCGCCAGCAGGGCCGACAGCAGCGAGCCCAGCGGAATGCCCGCATAGGTGAAGGCGGTGGCCAGGTTCTTCTTCCCCGGAGGCGCGAATTCGGCCGCCATCGCGCCCGTGGTGCCGGCCAGCGCGCCGACGCCCAGACCGGTGATGAAGCGCCACAGGCCGAAGGCGGTGACCGTCTCGGTCATGGACGACACCGCCATGCCGATCGAGAACCAGGCGATGGAGGCGATCATGACCTTGCGGCGGCCGATCAGGTCGCCCAGGGTGCCGGCGACCAGGGCGCCGAGCATCATGCCGATCATCGCGTAGGAGCCGAGCATCCCGGCCTCTTGCGGCGTCAGCGCACGGTCGCCGATCCACTTGGCTGCGTCCGGACCCATGAAGCCGGGCAGGACGGCGCCGTAGACGACGAGGTCATAACCGTCGAAAACCAGGCCGACGAAGGCCAGGGCGATCACCCAGAAAATGGTGGTGCGCCGCTTGCGCGCCATTTCCGGGCTTTCCATTGGAACGTTCGATTTCAACATCGTGCCTCTTTAGTGAAGGTGTTGCTGCAGTGGTGACGGTCATCGAGCACTGGCACTGCGAGCCTCGTTGCAGGGGAGGCCGTCAGGTTATGGCGCGATCAGATCAATCAATATCCAGTTTCTGCACCATCGATATCCGCTGCATGCAAGGCGCGCTCAAGCACCGAAAAAGTCGGCTAAGGTTGGTTTGCGAACTCGGCGCAGGTAGCCGAAGGCAGGGATGAATGCATCGATCGACGCTCGGCCGGCAGCGATCGATGGATGAAATTTTTGTATCGAACTTGCGGAGCTCGAGAATCTCGCGTATAAAATCTCGAGATTCAGATTTAATTTCGCGACTCAAGCTCATGGGCGAGTCGCACACGCGAGGGCGGCATCGGTCCCGCAGCTCGCAGTCTCATCCATCACCTGAGGACGCATCGAACATGAAAGAAATCAAGAACTTCATCAACGGCGAGTACGTCACCAACGTCAGCGGCAAGACCTACGAGAACCGCAACCCGGTCGACAACTCGCTGATCGGCATGGTGTACGAAGCCGGCAAGCCGGAAGTCGACGCCGCCGTCGCCGCCGCCAAGGCCGCGCTCAAGGGCCCCTGGGGCAAGCTCTCGGTGGTCGAGCGCTGCAACATGCTCGACGCCGTGGTCGATGAGATCAACCGCCGCTTCGACGACTTCCTGCAGGCCGAGATCGCCGACACCGGCAAGCCGGCCCACCTCGCCTCGCACATCGACATCCCGCGCGGCGCGGCGAACTTCAAGATCTTCACCGACACCATCAAGAACGTGTCGACCGAGTCCTTCGAGATGCGCACCCCGGACGGCAAGACCGCGCGCAGCTACGGCGTGCGCACCCCGCGCGGCGTGATCGCGATCGTCTGCCCGTGGAACCTGCCGCTGCTGCTGATGACCTGGAAGGCCGGCCCGGCGCTCGCCTGCGGCAACACCGTGGTCGTCAAGCCCTCCGAAGCCACGCCGCTCACCGCGACCCTGCTGGGCGAGGTGATGAACAAGGTCGGCCTGCCCAAGGGCGTGTACAACGTGGTCAACGGCTTCGGCGTGGATTCGGCCGGCGCCTTCCTGACCGCCCACCCCGACGTCAACGGCATCACCTTCACCGGCGAGACCAAGACCGGCACCGCGATCATGAAGGCCGGCGCCGACGGCATCCGCCCGGTGTCGCTGGAACTCGGCGGCAAGAACGCCGCGGTCGTCTTCGCCGACTGCGACTTCGACAACACCATCGCCACGCTGACCCGCTCCTGCTTCGAGAACGCCGGCCAGGTCTGCCTGGGCACCGAGCGCGTGTACGTCCAGCGCCCGATCTTCGACAAGGTCGTCGCCGCGATGAAGGAACAGGCCGAGAAGATGAAGCCGGGCCGCCCCTTCGACCCCGACACCAGGATCGGCCCGCTGGTCAGCAAGATTCACCAGAAGAAAGTGCTGGGCATGTACGCCAAGGCCAAGGAAGAAGGCGCCAACATCGTCTTCGGCGGCGGCATCCCCGACATGCCGGAAGAGCTGAAGGACGGCTGCTGGGTGCAGCCCACGATCTGGACCGGCCTGCCCGAGACCGCGACCGTCGTGACCGAGGAAATCTTCGGGCCCTGCTGCCACATCCAGCCCTTCGACACCGAAGAGGAAGTGCTGAACATGGTCAACGCCAACCGCTACGGCCTGGCCACCTCGGTGCACACCCAGGACATCAGCCGCGCCATGCGCATGGCCAATTCGATCGAAGTCGGCCTGTGCTGGATCAACAGCTGGTTCCTGCGCGACCTGCGCACCCCGTTCGGCGGCTCCAAGCAGTCGGGCATCGGCCGCGAGGGCGGTGTGCACTCGCTCGAGTTCTACACCGAACTCCGCAACGTGATGATCAAGTACTAAGACGCGCCGCCGGCCGGGCCCTGCGCCCGGCCCTCCCGACAACCGAATCCTGTAGAGAGCCCCACATGGACCAGAACAAGATCAACCACTACGGCGACGAGCTGTACACCGCGCTCAAGACCCTGACCCCGGTCGCGCCGCTGACCGACCGCGAAAGCGACATCACCATCGAGGATGCGTACGCCATCCAGCTGCGCATGATCCAGCGCCAGCTCGACGACGGCCACACCGTGGTCGGCAAGAAGATCGGCGTCACCAGCAAGGTCGTCATGGACATGCTGAAGGTGAACCAGCCCGACTTCGGCCAGCTGCTGTCGAACATGGTCTACAACGAAGGCGAGCCGATCGTCGCCTCGTCGATGATCGCCCCCAAGGCCGAAGCCGAAGTCGCCTTCATCCTCAAGAACGACCTGATGGGGCCGGGCGTGACCGCGGCCGACGTGCTGCGCGCCACCGATTGCGTGGTGCCCTGCTTCGAAATCGTCGATTCGCGCATCAAGGATTGGAAGATCAAGATCCAGGACACCGTGGCCGACAACGCCTCGTGCGGCGTGCTGGTGCTCGGCGGCGTGCGCAAGAGCCCGCGCCAGCTCGACCTCGCGCTCGCCGGCATGGTGCTGTCCAAGAACGGCGACATCATCAGCACCTCCACCGGCGCCGCCGTCCAGGGCTCGCCGGTCAACGCCATCGCCTGGCTGGCCAACACCCTCGGCCGCCTCGGCATCGGCCTCAAGGCCGGCGAGATCATCCTCTCCGGCTCGCAATCCCCGCTCGTCCCGGTCGTCGCCGGCGACAGCCTCACCTGCAACGTCGGCGGCCTGGGCGGCACGTCGGTCCGTTTCATCTGACAAGGAATCCGTACTCATGGCACTCACCCTCGACCAGGCGACCATCGCCAAGCTCGCCGAGCACCTCGAAAACGCCGAGCTGCAGGCGTACGACGTCACCAAGATCACCGACGACTACCCCAACATGGACTGGGATGACGCCTACGCCATCCAGGACGAGATCAAGCGCCGCAAGGAAGCCCGCGGCAACAAGGTCGCCGGCCTCAAGGCGGGCCTGACCTCGCGCGCCAAGATGAAGCAGATGGGCGTCGAGACCCCGGTGTTCGGTTTCATCGCCGACTACATGTCGGTGCCGGACGGCGGCGAAGTGAAGTTCGACGAGCTGATCCACCCCAAGGTCGAAGCCGAGATCTGCGTCGTCACCAAGGCCCCGCTGCGCGGCCCCGGCTGCCACATCGGCAACGTCATGGCGGCGATCGACTTCGTGCTGCCGGCCGTCGAAGTGATCGACTCGCGCTATCGCGACTTCAAGTTCGACCTCAAGAGCGTGATCGCCGACAACACCTCGTCGGCCCGCTTCGTGATCGGCGGCAACATGCGCGACCTCGGCGAGCTCGACCTGCCGACGCTGGGCGTGGTGCTCGAGATCAACGGCGAAGTCGTGTCGATGGCCGCCGGCGCCGCCGTGCTCGGCAACCCGCTGGTCGCGATCGCGATGATGGCCAACGAACTCGGCAAGCGCGGCCAGGAAATCCCGGCCGGCACCTTCATCATGACCGGCGGCGTCACCGAAGCCATCCCGGTCAAGAAGGGTGACAACGTCAACGTCCGCTTCCAGGACCTCGGCAACGTGTCGTTCCGCTTCGTCTGATCGAAGCCCGCGCCGTAGCGACGCCCCGGCCCCCGCGTTGATGCGGGCGCCGGGGCGTTTTTCGTTGCTGCGGCGCCAAGCGACCGGCGCCCCGCCGGCCGCCCTGATTCAACTCAGAGGTTCACCATGGCCCGATTGGTGATCACGCGCGCATCCACCACCGCATATCCGTCCGGATAGGCGATCACCGGATTCAGGTCGAGCTCGGACAGCTGCGGATACGCGCTGACGATGCTCGACACCTTGAGCAGCAGGTCGACCAGGGCCGCTTTGTCCACCGGGCGCTCGCCGCGCACGCCGGCGAGGATCTTGCGGCCCTTGAGCTGATCGACCATCAGCTCGGCGTCGTGGCGCGACAGCGGGATGGCGCGGAAGGCGACGTCTTCCAGGATCTCGACGAAGATGCCGCCCAGGCCGAACATCAGCACCGGGCCGAAGATCGGGTCGCGCACCACGCCGATGATGGCCTCGGTGCCCTTTTTCGCCATCGGCGTCACCAGCACGCCGCGGATGTCGGCCTTGGCGTCGTAGGCGCGGCAGCTCGTCATGATCTGGTCGTAGGCGGTACGCAGTGCCGCCTCGCCCACCAGGTTGAGCTTGACCCCGCCGGCGTCCGACTTGTGCAGGATGTCCTTCGACACCACCTTCATCGCCAGCGGCTGCTGGCCGAACCTGTCGATCGCCGCGCCGAGCTCGTCGACGTGGTGGGCGACGAGCTCCTCGGCCACCGCGATGCCATGCTCGCGCAACAGCGTCTTGGCCTCGAATTCGTACAGGTCGCGGCCCTCGTTCTGCGCGCGCGCGAACATGGCCTGCATGCTGTCGAGCGGGGTGACGCTCGCCTGCAGCGGCTGGCCGTGCTGGTGCTGCAGGTAGATGCCGCGCTCGGCCAGCGCCTCCAGCACCCGCACCGCATGTTCGATGGAGGCGTACACCGGCAGCCCGGCCTCGTGCAGGCGGCGCAGCGCGGGCGGCTTGACCGGCGCGTACAGGCTGTAGATGACCAGCGGCTTGCCGCAGGCGCGCGCGAGTTCGATCATCGATTCGGCCGCGCGCATCTCGCCGCCGAGCAGGGACTCGGCGAAGCGGGTGTGATAGCCGCCGAACATGCCGACCAGGAAGACCGCATCCACGTTGTCGTCGTCGGCGACGATCTCCATGCAGCGCGCGAGCACCTCGGGGTCGGCGTCCGAGCTGCCGGCGACGTCGATCGGGTTGGCGAGCGAGGCCTGCGGGAACAGGATCGCAGCCAGGCGCTTGCGCGTGGCTTCGGACAGCTCGGCCAGTTCCAGCCCGGCGTCCGACAGGCGGTCGGAGGTGATCGTGGCCTGGCCGCCGCCATCGGCGATCACCGCCACCCGCCGGCCGCGCGCCTGCTGCAGCAGCGCCAGGCCCTCGGCCACCGGCAGGATGCGGTCGGAGTTGCGCACCACGGTCACCCCGACCTGGCGCAGCAGGTCGACCGTCATCTCGTAGCTGCCGGCCAGCGCGCCGGTGTGCGAGCTGGCGGCCTTCTTGCCGAGCTCGGTGGCGCCCGACTTGTACACCACCACCGGCTTCACCGGCGTGATCTCGCGCGCCGCCTGCAGGAAGCGCTGGCCGTCGCGGAAGCCTTCCACGTACAGGGTGGCGACGCGGGTGTTCTCGTCCTCGCCGAGGTAGCGCAGGTAGTCGTTGAAGCCGATGTCGGTCTGGTTGCCCGGGCCGACGTAGGTCGAGAAGCCGACGTGGCCGTTGTGCTCGGCTTCCAGCACCAGCGCCAGCAGCATGTTGCCCGACTGCGAGATGAAGCCGATGTCGCCCGCCTTCACGTTGCGCAGGTCGAGCAGGTTCACGTTCTTGTGCAGGTTGAACATGCCCGAGGTGTTGGGACCGATGATGCGCACACCGCCGGCGCGCGCGGCGTCCAGCACCTGCTGCTCGAGCTTCGCGCCCTCGGGGCCGGTCTCGCGGAAGCCGCTGGCGAGGATCACCGCGCCCTTCACGCCCTTGCGTCCGCACTCGGCCAGCAGCCCGGGCAGGGTCGCGGCCGGGGTGCAGATCAGCGCCAGATCGACCGGGCCGGGAATGTCGTCGAGCGAGGCGTAGGTCGGCACGCCGAGGATCTCGGGCACCTTGGGGTTGAGCGGATAGATACGGCCGCGGTAGTTGCCCTTGATCAGGCCGACCATGGCCTTGTAGCCGCGCTTGGTGGGGTCGGCCGAAGCGCCGACGATGGCGATCGAGTCCGGTGCGAGGAAGTCGTGCAGCGGGCTCTTGTGGGCGGTCGCGGAGGTGGACTGCGTCGGGGCCTGGGTCGTGGTCTCGGTCATCGTGTCATTCCCCCTTGAAGACGGGTGCGCGTTTCTCGGCGAAGGCATCCACGCCTTCCTGCCAGTCCTTGGTCGTGCCGACGAACATCATGCCTTCCAGCTCGGCGGTGAGGCAGGCGTCCAGCGTGCGCTCGGCCGACAGATTGAGCTGCTCCTTGGCGAGCTGCATCGAGAACGGCGCCTTGCTCGCCACCTTGAGCGCGAACTCGCGCGCCGCATCGAGGAAGCCCTCGTCGGGGAACACACGGTTGGCCAGGCCGATGCGCACCGCCTCCTCGCCCTTGATGCGCTCGCCGAGGAAGACCAGCTCGCGCGCCTTGGCCAGCCCGACCAGGCGCGGCAGCAGCCAGGTCACGCCGCCGCCGAGGAAGTTGCCGATCGAGATCTCGGGCAGGCCGATCTGCGCGCTCTCGGCCATGAGCATGAAGTCGGAGGCGATCGCGATCTCGGCGCCAGCGCCAAGCGCATAGCCATTGACCGCGGCGATCACCGGCGTCTTCATGTGCAGCAGGCGGTGGCAGGCATCCTGCTCGCCCTTGAGGTACTGGCGGCGGTCGAAGGCGGTGCGCCCGACCTTGTGCGCCTTGAGGTCGGCGCCGACGCAGAAGGCACGGCCCTCGCCGGTGATCAGCACGACGCGCGCGTCGCGATCGGCCTCGGCGCGGGTGAGCGCGTCATTGAGCTCGTCGTAGAGCTGCCGGGTGACGGCATTGAGGCGCTGCGGACGGTTGAGGCGGATCTCGGCGATGCCGTCGCGCAGGTCGTAGAGGATGGTTTCGTAGCTCATGTGGGCTTCCCGTTGGGGTTGGGGGGCGGGGGGAAAAGGGCCGGAGCGGAGAGGGCGAATCAGGGCCCGCACGGACGGCAGTCGTGCGCGGGGGGCGGCTTGTGCATCAGCACCACGTCCTTGCACGGCACCTCGCAATGCCAGCCGAAACGCTGCGCGATGTGCCGGAACGTGCGCTCGCGATAGAACACCACGTGGGTGGGATCGCGGCGGTAGTGCCAGCCGGCGAAGCGCGCGTCCTCGGTCTGGAAGCAGGTCATCACGCCCAGCCAGCCACCGGGACGCAGCAGGGCGTCGAGGCGGACGAACTCGGCGGCGGGATCGTGGAAATGCTCGACGACCTCGGTGCAGGTGACGAAGTCGTAGCTGCGCGCGAGCGCCGCGGTGTCGGGCGCGAACAGGGGGTCGTAGAGCGCGACCCGGTGGCCGGCCGCGCGCAGCACCGCGGCCAGCGCCGGGCCGGGGCCGCAGCCGTAGTCCAGCCCTTCGGCCGCCGGGGGCAGGCGCTGCAGCAGCGGATCGGCCAGGCGGGCCAGGAAGCGCAGGTAGCCGGGGTCGTCGGGAGCGTTGCGATGGAGCAGGTATTCCGCGCGCTCGACGGCCACCGTCGGCCGCTGCGCGGGCGGCACGAAGGTGGCTTCGCAGGCATCGCAGCGCCAGTAGTCCCGCCCATCCACATGCATGAAAGGGCGCGGCGCCGCGTCGAGGCAGACCGGACAGGCAGGCACCGGTCCGGGAGCATGCAGACTCATGAGCGCCATTGTACGCAGCGCCGTCGCGACTGCCCACGCCGAAACATCCGGACGCAGATCGCGCGCGGACGGCAGCGCCGGCTTCACCGCCACGCCGGATTGACCGACAATGCGCGCCGGACACGCGTGCCGATCCTTTGCATCGGCCGTCCACGGCGCGGGTTCCGCCCGCTCCGCCGCCGGCGGCACGACCCGCCGGCCACCCCTTAAGCCCCGGCGGCATCCCGCACCGGGGCGGCTTTGTTGATCGGGAGATCCCTGTGAACCGCCGCAACTTCATCCGCACCGGCGTGGCCGCGGCCAGCCTCGCGCTGCCCGCATTCGCCCGCGCCAATTCCCCCGCGCCCCTCGCCACGCCCGCCCCCACGGCGGCCGGCCCCGTCGAGTTCGCCCCCACGCCGGACTCCGGCTGGCGCCGCTTCGAGGTCAAGACCCGCATCGAGCCCCTCGCCGGCGACGGCGCGACCCGCGTCTGGGTGCCGCTGCCGTCCATGAACGAGGCCGACTGGCAGCGCCCGATGGGCAACCTGTGGCAGGGCAACGCCGACTTCATGACCCTGGTGCGCGACGCCTCGGGCGCCGAGATGCTGTACGCGGAGTGGGCGCCGGGCGGCGCGCTGCCTGAGCTGGAAGTGGTCAGCCGCTTCGCCACCCGCGACCGCGCCACCGACTTCGCCAGCCCGAGCGCCGAGCGCCTGAGCCTGCCGCGCGAGCAGCGCGCGCTCTACACCCGCGCCACCGCGCTGCTGCCCACCGACGGCATCGTGCGCGACACCGCGCGCGACATCGTGCGCGGCGCGAAGACCGACGAGGACAAGGCACGCGCGATCTACGAGTGGATCGTGGACAACACCTTCCGCGACCCCAAGGTGCGCGGCTGCGGCAACGGCGACATCCGCACGATGATCGAGACCGGCAACCTGTCGGGCAAGTGCGCCGACCTCAACGCGCTCTACGTCGGCCTGGCGCGCGCCGCCGGCTTGCCGGCGCGCGACGTGTACGGCATCCGCGTCGCCGATTCGCGCTTCGGCTACAAGAGCCTGGGCAAGAGCGGCACCATCTCCAAGGCCCAGCACTGCCGCGCCGAGGTCTTCCTCGAGCGCTTCGGCTGGGTGCCGGTGGATCCGGCCGACGTGCGCAAGGTCGTGCTCGAGGAGCCCCCCGGCAATCTGTCGATGATCGACCCCAAGGTGGTCGCCGCGCGCAAGCGCCTGTTCGGCGCCTGGGAGATGAACTGGCTGGCCTACAACGACGCCCACGACCTCAGGCTGCCCAACAGCAGCGGCGGCGAGATCCCGTTCCTGATGTACCCGCAGGGCGAGGCCAACGGCGAGCGCTTCGACAGCCTCGATCCGGACGCCTTCCGCTACACGCTGACCGCGACCGAGCTCGGCTGAACGCGATCGCGGACCGGGCCGGCCGCCGCCCTGCGCGCACGGGCCGGCCCGGCGCCCGTCATCGCCGCGTGGTGGACATCCTGCGCACCGATGGCCAAGAATCGGGGCCCCTCCCCTTTTTCCCTCCCCGAACCGGAGACGACAAGATGAGTTACCCCGACACCCGGTTGCTGATCGACGGCCAGTGGCGCGACGCGCTCGACGGCCGCACCCTGCCCGTCTACAACCCCGCCACCGACGCCGAGATCGGCCGCGTCGCCCACGCCGGCATCGCCGACCTCGACCTCGCCCTCGCCGCCGCGCAGAAGGGCTTCGAGACCTGGCGCAAGACCCCGGCGATCGAGCGCGCGAAGATCATGCGCCGCGCCGCCGCGCTGATGCGCGAGCGCGCCGCCGAGATCGCGCCGCTGCTCACCCAGGAGCAGGGCAAGCCGCTGCCCGAGGCGAAGATGGAGACCCTGGCCGCGGCCGACATCATCGAGTGGTTCGCCGACGAGGGCCTGCGCGTGTATGGCCGCATCGTCCCCGGGCGCAACCTCGCCGCCACGCAGATGGTGCTCAAGGACCCGGTGGGCCCGGTGGCCGCGTTCACGCCGTGGAACTTCCCGATCAACCAGGTGGTGCGCAAGGCCGCTGCGGCGCTCGCCACCGGCTGCTCGATCCTGGTCAAGGCCGCCGAGGAAACCCCGGCCGCTCCCGCCGCGCTGGTGCGCGCCTTCGTCGACGCCGGCGTGCCGGCGGGCGTCATCGGCCTGGTCTATGGCACGCCGGCGGAGATCTCCAGCTACCTGATCGCCCATCCGGTGATCCGCAAGATCACCTTCACCGGCTCGACCCCGGTGGGCAAGCAGCTGGCCGCGCTCGCCGGCCAGCACATGAAGCGGGTGACGATGGAGCTCGGCGGCCACGCCCCGGTGATCGTGTGCGAGGACGCGGACCTCGCGCTCGCGGTCAAGGTCTCGGCCGCCTCCAAGTTCCGCAACGCCGGCCAGGTGTGCATCTCGCCCACCCGCTTCCTGGTGCATGAGAGCGTGCGCGCCGAGTTCGCCGCCGCGATGGCGCGCCACGCCGCCGGCATGAAGGTCGGCGACGGCCTGGCCGAGGGCACGCAGATGGGCCCGCTCGCCAACCCGCGCCGGGTGGCGGCGCTGAACGACTTCCTCGCCGACGCGGTGGCGCGCGGCGCAACGGTGGCGGCCGGCGGCGAACGCATCGGCAGCACCGGCAACTTCTTCGCGCCCACGGTGCTGACCGACGTGCCGGTGGACGCGAAGGTGTTCAACGAGGAGCCCTTCGGCCCGGTGGCGGCGATCCGCGGCTTCACCACGATGGACGAGGCGATCGCCGAGGCCAACCGCCTCTCCTTCGGCCTGGCCGGCTACGCCTTCACCCACTCGCTGAAACACGCCCACCTGCTCGCCCACGAGCTGCAGGTCGGCATGCTGTACATCAACCAGCCGGCGACGCCGAGCGCCGAGATGCCCTTCGGCGGGGTCAAGGATTCGGGCTACGGCACCGAGGGCGGCCCGGAGGCGCTGGACGCCTACCTGAATACCCGCGCGGTGACAGTGATGAACCTGTGAGCTTTGCGCGGCTTCGAATCGGCCGCGGGGCCGGACCGCAGTCGCCGCCTGCACTCGCGGCCCTTCGCTGCGCTGCGGGCTGCCCTCGGTGGAGGACGCCGCGGGGGCGGCGACGCAAACTCGGCGCTGCGCGCCTCGAACATGCGTCGCCTTGTCTCCCCCGCGACGCCCTCCGCCTCGGCGCTCCTGAAGTTGGCGACCCCGGCCCGGCCCGCGGCCTTGCGGCGCGTGAACGTTCTGACGCCAGATCACGCGTCTTTTTCGGGATCGGTCAGAAGTGCCATTCCATCTGGAAGGTCGGCGCGTTGGTGTCGATGCCCGCCTTCTCGACGCCATTGGCGTAGGCGTGGTTGCCGAACTTGTTGCGCCAGTACTCGTAGCCCACGCCCATCAGGAAGGTGTTCTTCTTCCCTCCGGCCATCTGGCCGACATCGACCATCAGCGAAGTGCGCATCAGGGTCTCGGTGTGGGTCTTCACGCCGGCGTAGTCCTTGCCCTTCTCGCCGTTGATGTTGATGAAGCCCTGGAACTTGAGCGGTACCGGTCCGGCGTTGAAGGGGATGCCCCAGGCGGCGCTGATGATCCATTGCGGGTCGAAGCTGACCTCGGTCTTCGGGCAGGGATCGAAGCCGCCCGGCGTCGCCGGATCGAGACCGCAGCGGTTCCACTCCTTGCCGAGCAGCAGGCTGAGGTCGAGGAAGCCGGGGACGTCGAACTTCAGCGTCGGGCCGACGACCAGCAGGCGCTTGCGCGGCGAGAAGGCGGTGTTCTTGGTGTTGAGGTCGAAGCCGGCGGTCACCGCGACTTCCTTGACCGGACCGAACGCGAAGCTGCGGTCGAAGGCCTTGCCCAGGTGCACCTGGTGGCGATAGGTCAGGTAGAACTCGGTCGCGCCGCTGCCGCCGCCGTTGGCCGGATCGGCCTTGTCCGACTGGAAGACGTCGAGGTTCACGAAGTTCTGCCCGACCGAATAGCCGCTGGCGTGGGTGAGCTGCAGGACGTGCTTTTCCACGTCCCTGGTGTTGGTCGGCTCGTGGAAGTCGGTGCCGTAGCGGTAGCCGATGAAGGTGTCGCTCCAGGTCGCGGCCTGGCTTACTGCGGGTGCGGCCACCAGCGCGCCGGCGAGGGCGAGCGGGGCGAGGCGGGTTCTTGTCATTGTCTCGTGTCTCCGGTCCTGTCTCTGGTCTGGTTTTGCGGCGCAAGTCACTGCGCACGGCCGCCAAACTAGCAGGGCGGGGACGCGGTCTGGATCCCGCCCGGGTGATACCCAATATCAGCGTTCCGGATAGTCGCCCCCGGATGACGGTCCCGCCCGCCCGACGCCACCACGATCGCCGACCTCGACCGCCTCGCCCCGAGACGGCGCAAGCGTCGGTTCAGGGCCGTGCGAGGCGCGTGAACTGCGCCACGGCCGCGGTGCGGGTCTCCACCCCGAGCTTCTCGTAGATGTGTTCGAGGTGCTTATTCACGGTGCGCGGGCTCATGCCCAGGATCTCCGCCACGTCGCGGTTGGTCTTGCCGCGCGCGACCCACTCGAGCACGTCCATCTCGCGCTGGGTCAGCGGGTTGGGCAGCAGCGCCGCAGCCGGCGCGAGCTCCTCGCCGCGGTCGCGCATGGCCGCATTCATCTCGCGCGCCACGCGCAGGTGCGCCTGCAGGCGCGCGACCAGCTCGTCGGGCACGACCGGCTTGACCAGGTAGTCGATGCCCCCGGCGGACAGTCCTTCGACCAGGCGCTCGGTCTCCGCCAGCCCGGTCATGAAGATCACCGGCACGGTGCGCATGCCCGGCGCCTGCTTGAGCCGGCGGCAGGTCTCGAAGCCGTCCATGCCCGGCATGCAGGCGTCGAGCAGCACCGCGTCCGGGATCACGCGCTCGACCCGCTGCAGCGCAGTGGCGCCATCGGTGGCGACCAGCACCGTGTAGCCGGCATCGTCGAGCGCCTCGGCGATCATGCGCACGGTGTCGGGTGCATCGTCGATCAGCAGCACCACTGCGCGCTCAGCGGGCGGCGGCGTCGGGACAGTCATCGGCAACTCCATCCAGGTGTTGAATCAGGGTGTCGAAGCGCAGCGCCATCGTGGTGTCGCGCAGGCCGGCCAGCACCCCCTGCAGTTCGGGGTGCGACAGCTCGAGCTCGTCGAGCCGGCGGACCAGGCCCTGCAGGTGGCCGATGTCGGCGAAGTCGCGCAGCTCGGCACGGATGCGGGCGGACAGGCCGGACAGATCGGGCAGGCCCTGCCGGGCGGCGCGATCGATGGCGGCAAGCGGGACGGGCGTGTCCGGCACCGCCACGACAAGCCCGGCGCCCGACGCGGACTCGCTCGGCACAGTGGCCGTCGGCAGCGCCACGGCCTGCGCATCGGCTGCAGCGGGCGCCGGCGACGCATCCGCATAGATCCACGCCAGCCCCAGCCAGCGATTGAGGCGGGCGAAGAGTTCGGTTTCCAGCACCGGCTTGACGATGAAGTCGTCGCAGCCGGCGGCCTTGCGGCGGCCGGGCACGTTCTCGTAGGCGTTGGCGGACACCATGACGATCGGGTGCTCGTAGCCCGCGTCGCGCAGGCGCCGGCTCAAGGTCCAGCCATCGACCACCGGCATCGAGACGTCGAGAAAAACGATGTCCGGCGCGAAGGTGTCGACCTGCTGCAGGGCCGCGCCGGGGTCCTCGCAGGTCTCCACCATGAAACCACGCGGTCGCAGCATGTCGGCGATCAGCCGGCTCTGGCTGGGCTGGTCGTCCACCACCAGCAGGCGCTGGCGACGGCCGGCATAGCCACGGATGTCGCGCTCGGGGCGCAGCGCCAGCCGGGGATTGGCCACCCGTGGCAGGTAGAGCTTGACGCGGAACACGCTGCCACGGCCCGGCGTGCTGGTGACCGTGAGCTGGCCGCCGGCCAGTTCGACCAGCAGGCGCGTGATGGTCAGCCCCAGGCCGGTACCCGGCACGCTCGCCGGCTCGGCACCGGTGCCGCGCTCGAAAGGCAGGAAGATGCGCTCCATGTCTTGCTGCGGAATGCCGCAGCCGGTGTCGCACACCTCGAACACCGCAATCTCGCTCTGGTAGGCGATCTTCAGCCGCACCTCGCCGCGCCGGGTGTAGCGCACGGCGTTGGCGAGAAGGTTGATCAGGATCTGGCGCAGGCGGCTGGTGTCGCCCTGCACCACCTCGGGCATGCTGCCGCTGAAGTCGGTACGGAAGTCGAGCCCCTTCTTCATCGCCTCGAGGCGGAACATCTTCTCGATGTGGGCGATGAACTCCCCGAAGCGGATCTCCTCGCGGTTGAACTGCAGGCGGCCGGCCTCGATGCTGGCGATGTCGAGCAGGCCGTCGATCAGCCCGAGCAGATGCTCGCCGCTGCGCTGGATGGTGGAGATGGCATCGCGCCGCCGGCGCGGCAGGTCGGTGTCGCGCAGCATGATCTGGCAGTAGCCGAGGATGGTGTTGAGCGGCGTGCGCAGCTCGTGGCTGATGCCGCGCACATAGCGGCTCTTGGCCGCGTTGGCGGCCTCGGCGTCTTCCTTGGCCTGCTGCAGCTTGGCGTCGGTGTCGCGGTGGGCCTCGATCTCGCGCAGCAGCAGCTGGTTCTGGCGCTCGGATTCCTCCTGCGCCACCCGCCGGCTCTCATTGGCCAGCACCAGCCACCACACCCCCACCGCCGCCAGCAGAACCAGCACCGCGAAGATGCGCAGGAAGGCCAGGCCCAGGTCGGTTGCGCCGGACTCGGCAGCGATCAGCTCCTGCTGGTACACCAGCGCCACCACCGAGGCGATCACCAGGCAGCTCACCAGGAACACCATCACGAACTGGCTGACGCGCCGCGCCACACGCGCCGACATCGACGACGGCATCCAGCCCGCCAGCAGCGGCGCGAGGCGGCTGAGCAGGCCGGCGTCGGGCTTGCAGCGGTCGCGGCAGCGCGCCTCCAGCGTGCAGCACAGCGAGCAGATGGCGCCGCCGTAGGCCGGGCACTGCGCCATGTCCTCGGCCTCGAAGTGGTTCTCGCACACCACGCAGCGCAGCGGCTCGGCCGCGCGCCATTGCGTCTCGCGCGGCCGCGCCAGGTAGAAGCGGCCGCGCGTGCCCCAGGCGATCAGCGGCGCCAGCGCAAAAGCGGTCAGCAGCGAGATGAAGGGCGCGAAGGCCTGCGCCACCGGCCCCAGGTGGCCGCCAAAGGCGACGATGCCGAGCACCGAGCCCGCCAGCATCGCCCCCACCCCCACCGGATTGACGTCGTACAGGTAGGCGCGCTTGAACTCGATCTGCTTCGGTGACAACCCAAGCGGCTTGTTCACCACCAGATCGGCCACCACCGCGCCGATCCACGCCACCGCCACGTTGGCGTACACGCTGAGCACATGCTCGAGCGCCTCGAACACGCCGAGCAGCATCAGCATGAGCGCGATCAGCACGTTGAAGATCAGCCACACCACCCGCCCCGGATGGCTGTGGGTGAGGCGCGAGAAGAAGTTGGACCACGCCAGCGAGCCGGCGTAGGCGTTGGTCACGTTGATCTTGACCTGGCAGATGATGACGAAGATGCAGGCCAGCGCGATCGCCGCGCGCGGATCGTCCACCACGTGCTGGAAGCCGGCCAGATACATCTGCGTGGGCTGCAGCGCCTTCTCCGGCGGCACCATCGCCTGCAGCGCGAGGAAGGCGAGGAAGGCGCCGCCGATCATCTTCAGCGCCCCGGGGATGATCCAGCCCGGCCCCGCCGCCACCACCGAGGCCCACCAGCGGCCGCGGTTCCTTTTCCCTGCCGGCGGCAGGAAGCGCAGGAAGTCCACCTGCTCGCCGATCTGCGCGATCAGCGCAAAGGCCACCGTGCACCCCGCCCCCACCGCCAGCCAGTCGAACTCGTTACCGTGGCGGCCGCCGAACTCGGTGAAGGTGGCGTACAGCTCCGGCTCGCGCACCAGCACGACGAGGAAGGGCGTCAGCAGCAGCACCACGAACACCGGCTGGGTCCACGCCTGCAGCCGGCTGATCCAGGTGATGCCGTGCGTCACCAGCGGGATCACCGCCAGCGAACTTAGCAGGTAGCCCCACAGGATCGGCAGCTCGAACCATAGCTCCAGCGCCAGCGCCATGATCGCCGCCTCGATGGCGAAGAAGATGAAGGTGAAGGAGGCGTAGATCAGCGAGGTGATGGTCGAGCCGATGTAGCCGAAGCCGGCGCCGCGCGTGAGCAGGTCCATGTCCACCGCCTCGCGCGCGGCGTAGTAGCTGATCGGCAGGCCGGTGAGGAAGATCACCAGCGCCACCAGGCCGATCGCCCACATGGCATTGGTGAAGCCCCAGTTGAGCGCGATCGTGCCGCCGATCGCCTCCATCGCCAGGAAGGACACCGCGCCCAGCGCGGTATGGGCGATGCGCGAGAACGACCACTTGCGGAAGCTGCGCGGCGCGTAGCGCAACGCGTAGTCCTCCAGCGTCTCGTCGGCGACCCAGCTGTTGTACTCGCGGCGGATGTGGATGATGCGCTGGGTGGCGGGGGCGGTCACGGCAGGGGGGCGGCAAGGCGCGCGGAGGATCGACCCGAGTGCTTCAGCAAGAAGCATTCCCACCCGGGACGGTGCATTCCGCAGCGTCTGCCGCACCGTCCGTGCCGCCTCCCCGACCATGCACGCACCAGATCGGGGCACCACCACCGGTACATGCACCACGCCCGGACCTGGACGTGACAATCCCCGGCGCCCCTTGTGCGCCGCACAAGACGATAACCACACCCCCTGCGCATCCCCATACGTCGTTTGACGTATTCGCGGTTTCGCCCCCGATGGATAGCTTGTGCACCGCAACGAGACGACAGCGCATTCAGCCCGACCGGCCCGCCGCCTCGCCAGATCCGTGTTGCAGCCCACTCATCAAGGAGCGATCCATGTCAGACAAGCACCTGCCTCCCGAGCACCTGCCTTCCTCCTCGCGCCGCACGTTCATGCTCGGTGCCGCCGCCCTCCCGCTCGCGCTGGCGATGTCCCGCATGGGCCACGCCGCCGCGCTGCCCACCGCCCAGGTCAACACCACCGGCCTGGCCGTGACCGACACCGAAGTCATCGTCGGCCAGCTGCACTCGGCCACCGGCACCATGGCCATCTCCGAGACCGGCTCGATCCAGGCCGAACAGCTCGCCATCGACCAGATCAACGCCATGGGCGGCATCCTCGGCCGCAAGATCAAGGTGATCAAGGAAGACGGCGCCTCCGACTGGCCGACCTTCGCCGAGAAGTCGCGCAAGCTGCTGGTGAATGACAAGGTCGCCACCGTGTTCGGCTGCTGGACCTCGGCCTCGCGCAAGGCGGTGCTGCCGATCTTCGAGAAGGAAAACGGCCTGCTCTACTACCCGACCTTCTACGAAGGCCTGGAGCAGTCGAAGAACGTCATCTACACCGGCCAGGAAGCCACCCAGCAGATCCTCTACGGCCTCGACTGGGCGAAGAAGGAAAAGGGCGCGCAGAAGGTCTTCCTGGTGGGCTCGGACTACATCTGGCCGCGCACCTCGATGAAGATCGCGCGTAAGCACATCGAGAATTTCCAGGGCGGCAAGGTCGTCGGCGAGGAGTACTACCCGCTCGGCAACACCAACTTCAACTCGCTGATCAACAAGATCAAGATCGCCAAGCCCGACTGCATCTTCGCGGCCGTGGTGGGCGGCTCGAACGTGGCCTTCTACAAGCAGTTGAAGGCCGCCGGCATCACCGGCGCCAAGCAGTTCCTGCTCACGCTGTCGGTGACCGAGGACGAGATGCTGGGCATCGGCGGCGAAAACTTCGAGGGCTTCTACTCCTCGATGAAGTACTTCCAGACCCTCGACAACGCCAACAACAAGGCCTTCGTCGAGGCCTTCAAGAAGGCCTACGGACCGAAGTCGGTCATCGGCGACGTCACCCAGGCCGCCTACCTCGGCCCCTGGCTGTGGAAGGCGGCGGTCGAGAAGGCGGGCAGCTTCGACGTGGCCAAGGTGGCCGCCGCCTCGCCCGGCATCGAGCTGCCGACCGCGCCCGAGGGCTACGTGAAGGTGCACGAGAACCACCACCTGTACAGCAAGGCCCGCATCGCCCAGGGCCAGGCCGACGGCACCTTCAAGGTGGTGGCGGAGTCGCCCGACCTGATCGTTCCCGACCCCTTCCCCAAGGGCTACCAGTAAGCCACGCAGCCGCCGCGGCGCGCGCCGCGGCGGTTTCCGGCCGCACACGACGGCCGGGTCCCGCCCACCCCCCGGAGGTCCGTCATGACGTTCGACGAAATCTACAACATCGCCCTGATGCAGGGGTTTGCCGGCCTGAGCCTGTTCGCGGTGCTGCTGCTGATGGGTCTCGGCCTGGCGATCATCTTCGGCCAGATGGGCGTCATCAACATGGCGCATGGCGAGTTCATGACCATCGGCGCCTACACCATCTTCCTGCTCTCCAGCCTCACCGAGACCTACGCCCCGGGGCTGATCCAGGCCTACTTCCCGTTCGCCATCGTGTGCGCCTTCCTGGTCGCCTTCGCCTTCGGCTGGCTGGCGGAATGGGCACTGATCCGGCACCTGTACAAGCGCCCGCTCGACACCCTGCTCGCCACCTGGGGGTTGTCGCTGGGCATGCAGCAGGCCTTTCGCACCATCATCGGGCCGAAGGAGGTCAGCCCCACCCTGCCCGACTGGCTGATGGGCTCGTGGTCGCCGGCCGAAGGCCTCGACATCCCGATCAACGGCATGTTCGTGCTCGGGCTGACCATCGTCGTCACCGGCGGCGTGCTGCTCGCGCTGTACAAGTCGCGCTGGGGCCTGCGCGTGCGCGCCACGGTCGCCAACCGCAGCATGGCCAACGCCGTCGGCATCAACACCACGCGCACCGACCGCGTCACCTTCGCCATCGGCTGCGGCATCGCCGGCGTGGCCGGGGCGGCCTTCACCACCATCGGCTCGACCGGGCCGACCAGCGGCTCGCTCTACATCGTCGATGCCTTCCTGGTGGTGACCTTCGGCGGTGCGGCCAGCCTGTGGGGCACGGTGGTCTCGGCCTTCGGCATCGCGCAGACGCAGTCGATCTCGGAATTCTTCCTGTCCGGCTCGATGGCCAAGGTGCTCACCCTGCTGCTGATCGTGACCATCCTGATGCTGCGCCCGCAAGGCCTGTTCGCCTCCAAGGTGCGTCGCTAAGCGCGGGCCGATGGCAGGCCCAAGTCCGACCGAACCCCGAATACAAGACCGGAGATTCATCATGGATGCAATCAAATCCTGGCTGGGACGCAGCGGCCTTGCCAGCGTCGCCATCCTCGCCGTCCTGCTGCTGGTGGTGTTCCCGCTGGCGATGGACACCTTCCGCCTGAACCTGGTGGGCAAGTACCTCACCTACGGCTTCGTCGCCATCGGCCTCGTCATGCTGTGGGGCTACGGCGGCGTGCTGAGCCTGGGCCAGGGCGTGTTCTTCGGCCTCGGCGGCTACGCCATGGCCATGTTCCTGAAGCTCGAGGCGTCCGACCCGGAGAGCACCAAGATCCAATCCACGCCGGGCATCCCCGACTTCATGGACTGGAACCAGCTCACCGAACTGCCGCTGTGGTGGGAGCCGTTCAACTCCTTCGCCTTCACGCTGTTCGCGGTGATCGCGGTGCCGGTGCTGCTGGCCTTCATCGTCAGCTACGCGATGTTCAAGCGCCGCGTGGGCGGGGTGTATTTCGCCATCATCACCCAGGCGGTGGCGCTGATCCTCACCGTGCTCATCATCGGCCAGCAGGGCTACACCGGTGGCGTCAACGGCATGACCGACCTCAAGACCCTGCTCGGCTGGGACATCCGCAGCGACGAAGCCAAGACCCTGCTGTACTTCCTCACCGCCGCCCTGCTGCTCGGCGCCATCCTGCTGTGCCGCTGGATCCAGCTCAGCAAGCTCGGCACCCTGCTGCTGGCCATGCGCGACAAGGAAGACCGGGTGCGCTTCTCCGGCTACGACGTGTCGATGTTCAAGGTCTTCGCCTTCTGCCTGGCGGCCGCGCTGTCGGCCATCGGCGGCGCGATGTTCACGCTGCAGGTCGGCTTCATGTCGCCGTCATTCGTCGGCATCGTGCCCTCGATCGAGATGGTGATCTTCGCCGCGGTGGGCGGGCGCATGAGCCTGGTGGGCGCGGTGTATGGCGCGCTGCTGGTCAATTTCGGCAAGACCTACTTCTCCGAGACCTTCCCCGACCTGTGGCTGTTCCTGATGGCGGCGCTCTTCATCGGCGTGGTCATGGCCTTCCCCAACGGCCTGGCCGGCCTGTACGAAAGCCACGTCAAGCCCTGGCTGGCGCGCCGCAGGCAGGTGCCGGCGCAGGCCGGCACGGGCGGCGAGCCGCCGGCCCCGGCGGCCGAGCCGGCGCCCGCGCACAAGCCGGCCTCCGCAGCCCCGAGCGCATCCACCAGCCCGAGCACCGACATCCGCCTCGGCGCCAAGGTCAGCAGCCAGTCGGCCTGACGGAACAGGGAGACCCATCATGAGCAACACCGACTTCGTCCTCGCCGTGGAAGACCTGACGGTCTCCTTCGACGGCTTCAAGGCCATCGACAGCCTCAACCTCTACGTCGATAGCGGCGAACTGCGCGTGGTCATCGGCCCCAACGGCGCCGGCAAGACCACGCTGCTCGACCTCATCTGCGGCAAGACCAAGGCCTCGGCCGGCAGCATCAAGTTCAAGAACCAGGAGATGACCCGGCTGCCCGAGCACATGATCGTGCGCGCCGGCATCGGGCGGAAGTTCCAGACCCCGTCCATCTACGAAAACCTCAGCGTGTTCAAGAACCTGGAGGTGTCCTACCCGCGCGGCCGCGGCGTGTTCGGCGCGCTCGGCTTCAAGTGCGACGACACCGTGCAGGCCAAGGTCGACGAAGTGGCCGCGATGATCGGCCTCGCCGATCGCCTCGACCTCGAGGCCGGCCTGCTGTCGCACGGCCAGAAGCAGTGGCTGGAGATCGGCATGCTGCTGATGCAGGACCCCGAGCTGCTGATGCTCGACGAGCCCATCGCCGGCATGAGCGCCCGCGAACGCGAGCTCACCGCCGACCTGCTCAAGCGCATCTGCCAGAACCGGTCGGTGATCGTCATCGAGCACGACATGGATTTCGTCGCCCGCATCGCCCACAAGGTCACGGTGATGCACCAGGGAAAGATCCTCGCCGAAGGCTCGATGGACAAGGTCCAGTCCGATCCCAAGGTCATCGACGTTTATCTGGGCCACTGAGGCTCACCGGAGAACACCATGCTCAAGGTATCCAACCTCGTCGTGAACTACGGCCAGAGCGAGGCGCTGCACGGCATCTCGTTCGCCGCCGAACGCAATGAAGCCGTCGCCATCATGGGCCGCAACGGCATGGGCAAGACCACGCTGTTCAAGTCGCTGATGGGCGTACTGCCGCTCAGGTCCGGCAGCGTCGAGGTCGACGGCCAGGAAGTCGGCAAGGACGAGAGCTTTCGCCGCGTGGCCAAGGGCATCGCCTACGTGCCGCAGGGGCGGATGATCTTCCCCACCCTCACCGTCGAGGAAAACATCCACACCGGCCTCGAGAACGCCAAGGTCAGGAAGGTGCCCGACGAGATCTACGCGCTGTTCCCGGTGCTGTGGGACATGCGCAAGCGCAAGGGCGGCAACCTCTCCGGCGGCCAGCAGCAGCAGCTGGCGATCGCCCGCGCGCTCGTCACCGACCCCAAGGTGCTGCTGCTCGACGAACCCACCGAGGGCATCCAGCCCTCGATCATCAAGGACATCGCGAAGGCGCTCAACGAGATCCGCAAGATCCGCCAGATCACCATCGTCGTGTCCGAACAGGTCCTTTCCTTCGCGATGGACGTGGCCGACCGCCTGTTCGTCATCGAAGGCGGACGCCTCGTCCATGAAAGCGCGCGCGCCGACACCGACGAAGCCCACATCAAGCAGTTCCTCTCCGTGTAACCCACCAAATAGAGGTGTGCCATGCCTGAAACGCTGATCAAGGTCGATCTGAAGCAGTCCCCGTACGAAAACGAGATGGTGCACAACCGCTGGCACCCGGACATCCCGATGGCGTGCTGGGTGAAGCCCGGCGACGACTTCGTCCTCGAGACCTACGACTGGACCGGCGGCGCCATCAAGAACGACGACGACGCCGCCGACGTGCGCGACGTGGATCTGTCCACCGTGCACTTCCTGTCCGGCCCGGTGGGCGTCGAAGGCGCCGAGCCCGGCGACCTGCTGGTGGTCGACCTGCTCGACATCGGCGCCAAGGACGACAGCCTGTGGGGCTTCAACGGCTTCTTCTCCAAGAACAACGGCGGCGGCTTCCTCACCGAGCACTTTCCGCACGCGCAGAAGTCCATCTGGGACTTCGAGGGCATGTTCACCAAGAGCCGCCACATCCCCGGCGTGCGCTTCGCCGGCCTCATCCACCCGGGCCTGATCGGCTGCCTGCCCGACCAGAAGATGCTCGACATGTGGAACGAGCGCGAGGTCGACTTCATCGCCACCCAGCCCGACCGCGTGCCGCCGCTGGCCAACCCGCCCTGCGCCCCCACCGCGCACATGGGCAAGATGAAGGGGGAGGCGCGCGACAAGGCCGCGATGGAAGGCGCCCGCACCGTGCCGCCGCGCGAACACGGCGGCAACTGCGACATCAAGGATCTCTCGCGCGGCGCGCGCGTGTTCTTCCCGGTGTATGTGAAAGGCGCCGGCCTGTCGGTGGGCGACCTGCACTTCTCGCAAGGCGACGGCGAAATCACCTTCTGCGGCGCCATCGAAATGGCCGGCTGGGTGCACATGAAGGTCAGCCTGATCAAGGGCGGCATGGCCAAGTACGCGATCAAGAACCCGATCTTCAAGCCCAGCCCGATCACCCCGCAGTTCAAGGACTACGTGATCTTCGAAGGCATCTCGGTCGACGAACAGGGCAAGCAGCACTACCTGGACGTGCACGTCGCCTACCGCCAGGCCTGCCTCAACGCCATCGAATACCTGAAGAAGTTCGGCTACTCCGGCGCCCAGGCCTACTCCATCCTCGGCACCGCGCCGGTGCAGGGCCACATCAGCGGCGTGGTCGACATCCCCAACGCCTGCGCCACGCTGTGGCTGCCCACCGAGATCTTCGACTTCGACATCAACCCCACCGCCGAAGGGCCGACCAAGTTCATCACCGGCGCGGTCGACATGCCCATCGCCTACGACAAGAGCTGAGCCCGCATCAACCGCTGCCCATTCCACCGCAGCACGCCCGCCGCAGCCCGCGCGGCGGGCACCGCCACCGGGAGCCCACCATGCCGACCTACGAATACTTCTGCGAAGACTGCGGCGACTTCTCCGCCCTGCGCCCCATGAGCGAGCGCAACGAACCCTGCGCCTGCCCCCACTGCGGCGCGGAGGCCTACCGCGTCATGCTCAGCGCGCCGACGCTGGCCACGATGGACGGCGCCACCCGCAGCGCGCATGCCACCAACGAACGCGCGGCCCATGCGCCGATGACCAGCGCGGAGTATGGGGCGCGGCACAAGCATGGACCGGGGTGTGGGTGTTGTAGCGGGAAGCCGTCGAAGTCGACGGTCAGGGCGGCGGATGGGTCGAAGGCGTTCCCGACGAAGAGGCCGTGGATGATTAGTCATTGAATGCGTCGCAAGCACGCGACTCGAACTCTCAATGCCTACAACTCCAGGCAGCCATCCTCCACAGGATTGGCATGCAGGCGGTTGTTCACCCCGGCGAAGAAGGACGTCGTCGCGACCTCACGCGGCATACGAATCGCCCACTGGTGTTACTGGATCGTCCGCACTGAGTTTATGCGGTGGCAGCCAGAGAGAATGGTCTATCGCCGGGCTTCTAGACATCCACATTGCGCACCAGCTCACGATTGCCCTCACTTTGAACTGCCCGGCTGTCCTCTCCCGCGTCAGCCAGATTGTTTCATCCTCATGCCAACGGTCCCTGGTCAGCTCGCTGGCCTGACCGGGAAAGATCAGGAACTCAGCGGCGCTGTTTCGGCTGAGTTCTTTCCCATGCCCAGCATCAGCCTGAGCGGCCGTTCCCTACGCTAACCCGACAGATACTCAAGGACTGCCGCAACTGCGGCATTCCGCATGCGGCGAGCACGTACATCACCGACGTAGTTCGCCTCTTTGAGCCTCTCCTCCGTTGCATTCAAGACATCCCGGACCGTGCTCAACCCGAGTTCGGCCAATTTTTCCTTCTGCCATGGCGTGATATCTAGGACATATGCTGGCTTGTCAAGCTGAGCCATGAGCGCGAGAGCTATTCCTTGATTGATATTAATCGATGTTGACTCTGTAAGAGGACGATAGGAGCCATGGTTTGCACCGTACTCAGTCATCCTTTTCGGCGTTAGCGCCTTAGCGATCTCAAACACCGAACTTGTTGGCGCTACTTCATGCGCAAAGAGGCATCCGAGGTTGACAAGATATCGCTTTCCGATCTCCCCGCGGCTTGCCTTAATCCCTACCGCATGCTCTACAACGATTCCTGTGTAGGCAAGAACCCGCAATGCCTCTTTAACTACTTCGGGCGTGTCCCGGTGTATCCAAAAGAAAGCGGTGGTTGCTCTCTCCGATAGAAGATACTGGTCATTCTTTCCCTTCAGATCCGGAACAACGGTACTCTCGATAAAATCCCTACCCCAATCAATCAAGGCTTTGTGCCCTGCGTACTTCTCCGAAAGTGTAGAGTGCTCTGCCCAAATCTCGGTTCGGTAAAACTCTCGTATCGCTTCGTTAACCTGTTGCGAGTTTACTTTCGGCGCGCGCGCAAGCGTCTTCAGCAAGAGTCGAGGATTTCCGGTAGCTGCATAGGCAAGAATTGCGAAGTTCTTACCGTACTGAGCAATCTGAGTGAGCAGACTGCTATCTGCTTGCTTCTGGACGATCTCTCGCATGTTATCTACGTAGTCCGAAGATAGGACATCACGATCAATTGAGAGCATCGTAGCGTCGTGAACCGGCTGGAACGTCTCTCCAAAGCTAGTAACCCCTGGATAGACGGCAGCGTTACACGTTATGCAATGCGACCGAAGATCGCGGTACAACGTGAAAAACTGTCGCTGCTGCTCGGGCAAGAAAATATGAGCAGCCTCATCAATAAAGAGAACAAATCGACGAATATTTAGAGTATCGGCCAAGTCCTCTAAAGAGTCCTTAAAGTCGTCAATAGATGGCAACCCATCAATATCAACAGAAGACTCGGGAAATTTCCACGAGTTCTCATATGCATCCGCGATTCTGTCAACTCTAGTAATGCCGACTGTTGGAGAAACCTGACCTCCTGCAAGCAAATTAATGCTTTTCGGAACGCCACCAAGCAACCCTGCTTTATTAAGAGCTCGAATGATTGAAGAGCATATCCGTGCGAGCATCCAATGTTTGAACTGATCTGGATCGGTCGAAATCAACAATGAACTTCTGACAAAGCTTATATAGACTGGAAAGACACGATCTGACTCAAAATTGTCTTGCAGTTCTTTCTGAGCAACCCTGAGCAGAAAAGATTTTCCGACCCCACGACTACCAATCAATATCGTCGGATTTCTGTTCTTCAGTGCATCGACGATCTGGCGATCTTTGTTGGTTTCCACAAAATAGTCGAGGACTTCATCCGGACGAATATCCTCAGTTCGAAAGAAAAAATCCGGCATTTCTATTCCTCGAAGGTCTTTGATAGAACAGCTTGAACAGCTGGCAAATGTCCAATAGCATCCAATATTACCGGCTCCATCGCCTCCATCGCACCAACCTCAATGTAGTTCATATACCTTGCTGCAAAGGCAAAAGTAATTACCACTCTCATAGTCTCCGACTTCTGATGCCACGCAAAATACGCATTGCGATCGAAGACAATTTCAGCAGGAAGTGAAAGATGAGTAACTGCGTTACCATGCACAAACTCAGAGCATTCTCTGTAGACAGCCTCAGCTATTGCAGAATACTGCTTTGAGCTCTCCGAAAACTGAGGATTGAATGCATTAATGAAGCCAGCAGAAAATATACCAGTCTGAGAATCCTTTAAAGCGCTCCAATTAATATCCTTAGTGCCGCTCTCCCACATTCTGTAATCGATCTCGCGCGCAGAGAACTGAATTGTAACTAGCATCAATTCAAAGAAGAGGCGGAGACCAACAAAAGCATGCCGATACTGTCCGGCAGCTAGGGCAAAGAGTGCAAATTGGTATTCCTTTACCGCTGCACTTAGAACCGAGACTTCGGGGCGGTTCGTAATGGCCGACTTCATTCTGTCGTAGTCCAGAAGGTAGTTTTGAGACTTCGTCAGCGCCTCCACCGCCTCCTGATCGGCAAGCATCTCTTCCAGAACGGCTTGGGAGTGCCTTTGAAGTCTCCGATAATGCTCAATTACGTCCATATTCGTCGAGTCAGATTGCATGGAGCACGAAGAATACGCAAATGCCGTCCACCGGTCCATCGATCGAAAGGTCGAGGGCGTTTTCTATCACGGGAAAGTATTTGCGGCCGTCCACACGGGCCGACAACCGCCTCCTGCACCTCCAGGCCTCGCTACGCAAACGACGCCCCGGCGGATAGCGCTTCAACGGCGCGTGATTCAACGACCAACAAGCCATCTGCAAAAAGGTGGGAGCACCCGCCTCCCCGACCTTGGGCATACTGGAAGATGATGCCGGAGCGGTTCTACTGGGGCCACCATGCCGGGAGAGCGCCTGCGTCGCGACTTGAGTATTGATTGGACCGCCACTAAAATCTGACCATACTAGTCAGAAAAAGGGGCAACACAATGCAGACGTGGCAGATGCAGGAAGCGAAGGCGCGCATGTCGGAGTTGGTCAAGCGCGCCCAGACCCAGCCCCAGGACATCACCCTGCACGGCAAGTCGGTCGCAGTGGTGATCTCGCGCGAAACTTTTGATCGGTTGTCACAGGCGCAGGACTCGCTGGTGGACTTCATGCGACGCTCACCCTTGTTCGGAACAGACGACATAGCCCTCGAACGCGAGCAGAGCCTGACGCGCGAGGTCTTGTTTTGAGCTACCTGATCGACACCAACGTGTTGTCCGAACTGCGGCGCAAGTCTCCAGACCCCGGCGTGGTCGCCTGGTTTTCGCAGCGGCCGCCCACCACCCTGCATCTCTCTGTGCTGACGCTCGGCGAGATTCGCAAGGGCATTGAAGGCGTGGGTGACGAAGTTCGAAAGCAGACGCTGATCGATTGGCTCGAAACGGATCTCCCCACCTTCTTCACCGGGCGCATCCTCGACGTCAATGGCGCAGTGGCCGATCGCTGGGGGCGTCTGGTCGCTGCAGCCGGACGACCGCTGCCCACGATCGACAGCCTGCTCGCAGCGACCGCCCTGGAACACGATCTGGTACTGGTGACACGCAACACCAAGGATTTCGCCGGTCTGCCCGTCGAGGTCTTCAACCCCTGGACGAGCTGACACGAGATCTCTCAACGGCGTCGTCCCGCCCTGCGCCCGATACGTCAAACAACGTATTTGTGCAGCGCACCACCCTCCCGACAATGAGGCCACATCCTTTGCAACCCGCCTCACCGGGAGACCTAATCCATGAGACACGGAGATATTTCGAGCAGCGCCGATTGCGTGGGCATTGCGGTGGTCAATTACAAGATGCCGCGCCTGCACACCAAGGCCGAGGTGCTGGACAACGCGCGCAAGATTGCCGACATGGTGGTGGGCATGAAGCAGGGCCTGCCGGGCATGGACCTGGTGATCTTTCCCGAGTATTCGACCCACGGGATCATGTACGACCCCAAGGAGATGTACGACACCGCCGCCACGGTGCCGGGCGAGGAGACCGAGATCTTCGCCGCCGCCTGCCGCAAGGCCAAAGTGTGGGGCGTGTTCTCGCTCACCGGCGAGCGCCATGAGCAGCACCCCGACAAGGCGCCCTACAACACGCTGATCCTGATGAACGACCAGGGCGAGATCGTGCAGAAGTACCGCAAGATCATGCCCTGGGTGCCGATCGAGGGCTGGTATCCGGGCGACTGCACCTATGTGTCCGACGGCCCCAAGGGCATGAAGATCAGCCTCATCATCTGCGACGACGGCAACTACCCGGAGATCTGGCGCGACTGCGCGATGAAGGGCGCCGAACTCATCGTGCGCTGCCAGGGCTACATGTACCCGGCCAAGGACCAGCAGGTGATGGTGGCCAAGGCGATGGCATGGATGAACAACTGCTATGTGGCCGTGGCCAACGCCACCGGCTTCGACGGCGTGTATTCCTACTTCGGCCACTCGGCCATCGTCGGCTTCGACGGCCGCACGCTGGGCGAATGCGGCGAGGAGGAGATGGGCATCCAGTACGCCGAACTCTCCACCAGTCTGATCCGCGACTTCCGCAAGAACGCGCAGTCGCAGAACCACCTCTTCAAGCTGCTGCACCGCGGCTACACCGGCAAGATCAACTCCGGTGAGGAACCCACCGGCGTCGCCGCCTGCCCCTACAGCTTCTACGGCGAGTGGATCAACGACCCGGAAGGCACGCGCAAGAAGGTGGAGGCGATCACCCGCTCGACCGTGGGTACGCCGGAATGCCCGATCGAGGGCATCCCCAACCAGCCGTCGGCGCATCGCTGAACGCGTGGGCGGCGGGCGCGGTAAGCTTCGCCCTTCGCCACCACAGACCCGACGCCATGTCCCGACCCCGCATCCTCCTCACCCGCCGCTGGCCGGAAGCCGTCGAGCGCCGGCTGGGCGAGCTGTTCGACACCACGCTCAACACCGACGACCACCGCATGTCGGCCGACGAGCTGCGCGCCGCGCTGCGCGACTACGACGCGGTACTGCCGACCGTGTCCGACCGCCTCGACTCCGCCGTGCTGGCGGTCGAGGCGCCGCGCGCGCGCATCCTCGCCAACTACGGGGTCGGCTACAGCCACATCGACATCGAGGCGGCCCGCGCCCGCGGCCTGGTGGTCACCAACACCCCGGGGGTGCTCACCGACTGCACCGCCGACCTGGCGCTGACCCTGATGCTGATGGTCGCGCGCCGCGCCGGCGAGGGCGAGCGCGAGATTCGCGCCGGACGCTGGACCGGCTGGCGCCCGACCCACCTGGTCGGCACCCGGCTCGGCGGCAAGACCCTGGGCATCATCGGCATGGGCCGCATCGGCCAGGCGGTGGCGCTGCGAGCGCAGCACGGCTTCGGCATGAAGGTGGTGTTCCAGAACCGCAGCCGGCTGGCGCCCGAACGGCTGGGCACGCTACAGGCGACGCAGCTCGAGCGCGTCGAGGACGTGCTGGCGCAGGCCGACTTCGTGTCCCTGCACTGCCCGGGCGGCGGCGCCAACCGCCACCTGATGAACGCCGCGCGCCTGGCGGCGATGAAGCCGGGCGCCTTCCTGATCAACACCGCGCGCGGCGACGTGGTCGACGAGGCGGCGCTGGTCGAGGCCCTGCAGCAGGGCCGCCTGGCCGGCGCCGGCCTGGACGTGTTCGAGGACGAGCCGCGGGTCCATCCCGGCCTGCTGGCGCTGGAGAACGTCGTGCTGCTGCCCCACCTCGGCAGCGCCACGCGCGAGACCCGCGAGGCGATGGGCATGCGCGTGGTGGACAACCTGGTCGCCTTCTTCGACGGCCGGCAGCCGCCCGACCAGGTCGGCTGATCAGACGAAGACCGGTTCCGGCTCCAGGCGCACGCCGAAGCGGGCTTCGACGTCGGCCATGATCGCGTCGGCGATGCGGCGCACGTCGGCGCCGGTGGCGCCGCCGCGATTGACCAGCACCAGGGCCTGCCGCTCGTAGCAGCCGACCGGGCCGAGGTCGCGCCCCTTCCAGCCGACCTGCTCGATCAGCCAGCCGGCGGCGAGCTTCTCGCGGCCGTCGGCCTGCGGATAGTGCGGCATCGCCGGATGCGCGGCGAGCAGGCGGGCGCAGGCGTCGGCCTCGACCACCGGGTTCTTGAAGAAGCTGCCGGCGTTGCCGATCTCGGCCGGGTCGGGCAGCTTGCGGCGGCGGATCGCGATCACCGCGTCCGAGATGTCGAGCGCGCCCGGCACCTCGATGCCGCGCGCCGCCAGCTCGCGCGCCACGTCTGCATAGCGCGTGACCGGCTGCCACGGCCGCGGCAGGCGGAAGCGCACCGCGGTGACCAGCCACCTGCCCGGCTGGCGCTTGAACACGCTGTCGCGGTAGCCGAAGCCGCAGTCCGCCACGCCGAAGCTGCGAGCGGCGCCGGTATCGAGGTCGATCGCGTCGAGCGAATCGAAGCGGTCCACGATCTCCAGCCCGTAGGCGCCGATGTTCTGGATCGGCGCCGCGCCCACCGTGCCCGGGATCAGCGACAGGTTCTCCAGCCCCGGCCAGCCCTGCGCCAGCGTCCAGCGCACGAAGTCGTGCCAGTTCTCGCCGGCGCCGGCTTCCACGATCCAGGCCTCGGCCTCGGCGCGCAGCAGGCGGCGCCCGGCGATGTCGACCTTGAGCACGATGCCGGCGAAGTCGCCGCCCAGCACCAGGTTGCTGCCGCCGCCCAGCACCAGGCGCGGCGTGTGCGCCCAGTCCGGCTCGCGCGCCAGCGCGCGCAGCTGCTCGGCCGCGCGCACATGCACCAGGCGCGCGGCGCGCCCCGGCAGGCCGAAGGTGTTGAAGCGGCCGAGGTCCGCGCCGCGTGTTTCCAGGGCGAGCGTCATGTCAGCAGCGCTCGGCCGGCAGCGCGCCATCGACGCGCCCGCCCGCGGCGCCGGCCGCCGGCTGGATCGGGAACACGCGGTCGTAGCCCATGTTGAACAGCAGCGCGTATGTGGTGTAGGTGATCGCCAGGCCGATGTCGGCGACCAGCGCCTCGACCCAGCCCATGCCGGTCCACCACACGATCACCGGCAGGGTCAGGATCAGCAGGCCGCCCTCGAAGCCGACCGCATGCAGGCAGCGCAGGCGGAAGGGACGGCGGTCGGCGGTGCGACCGGTCAGGCGACCCTCGGTCCAGTCGAAGCAGGTGTTGTAGCAGCCGTTCCAGATCGCCGCGATCAGCGCCAGCAGCGCGAGCAGGCCGAGCGATTCGGTCAGCGGCACGCCGCTGATCCAGGCGAAGGGCGGGGTGATCAGCAGCAGGCCGCCGATCTCGAACAGCGCGATCTGGCGCAGGCGGTCGGGAAAAGAACGAAGCTTGGGATGAGCGGACACGGGAAGATCCTCGGCCAGCGGCGCCCACGGCAATGCCCGGCGCCAGTGTCGCGCGGGTCGTCCCGCTGTGAAGCCGACGGTCGCCGTGCGGGGTCGCATGGCGGGCGGGGTCGTCCCCGCGTCGGCGCTGAAACGGCATCGATCGATGCCCGCACGGTTTTTAGCAAGTCGGACGCCGCTTGGCAAGCCGCACACGCGGATACACGGAATCAGGCGCCCCCGGTCCGGGCACACGGGAACGAAGCAGGTCGCCGCAACTGGTACACTATTTGCACAAAAATTTCATCCGACCAGCGGGCCGCCGCGCCTCCCCGGCACGCCCCCCCGACCTGCCCATGCTGCCTACCCTGATTCCCATCGGCGCCCTGTTCTCGGGCATCGCCCTGCTGCTGCTCGGCTCCGGCCTGGTCAACACCGTCATTCCGCTGCGCGGCAGCCTGGAAGGTTTCTCGACCAACACCCTCGGCCTCATCGGTTCGACCTACTTCCTCGGCTTCTTCCTCGGCACCTTCGTCGCGCCCCGGCTGATCCGGCGCATGGGCCACATCCGCGCCTTCGCCTTCTTCGGCGCATCGGTCGCGTGCTGCATCCTGCTCCACGCGATCGTGGTCCATCCCTGGTTCTGGATGGGCTTGCGCGTACTCACCGGCATGGGGCTGGTCGGCTTCTATGCGGTGATCGAGAGCTGGCTCAACGACCGCACCGCGCCCGAGCGCCGCGGCCAGGTGTTCGCGGTGTACATGGTGGTGAACCTGGCCGCGCTCGCCGGCGCGCAGCAGTTGCTGCGCCTGGGGACACCGGCGACCTTCACGCTGTTCGCGGTGGCGGCGATCTTCGTCTGCCTGTCGCTGCTGCCGGTGACGATGACGCGCTTCCCGCAGCCGCAGATCGGCGACCAGGCCAGGCTCAAGCTGCGCATGATCTGGCGCGCGGCGCCGGCGGCCTTCGTCGGCGCGCTGTCGTCGGGGCTGTCGATGGGCGCGTTCTGGAGCCTGACCCCGGTGTATGGCGAGCGCATCGGCCTCGACGCCGCCGGTGTCGGCCTGCTGATGACCACCGCGATCGTCGGCGGCGCGCTGCTGCAATGGCCGATGGGGCGCTTCTCGGACGCCGGCGACCGCCGCCTCGCGCTCGCGGTCGCCGCCTTCGGTGCCGCGCTGGCGGGGGGCGTGGTCGCCGCATTCGGCCACCTGCCCTATCTGCCGCTCGCCGGCCTGTTCATCTACGGCGGCATGGCCTTCGCGGTGTACCCGATCGTGGTCGCCCACCTCGTCGACCACCTGCATCAGGACGAGATCCTCGCGGGCAACACCGGCGTGCTCTTCCTGCACGGCGTGGGCGCCGCCGCCGGCCCGGCCATCGCCGGCGCGCTGATGGGCTGGATCGGCGCGATCGCGCTGCCGCTGCACCTCGGGCTCGCCTTCCTGCCGCTGGCGCTGTTCGCGCTCGCACTGTCGCGTCGCAGCGCGGACGAGATCGTGGACGAGCCCGCCCAATTCACCCCGATGATGCGCACCTCG
Organism: Thauera sp. GDN1; assembly: GCF_029223545.1. Taxonomy (NCBI): domain Bacteria; kingdom Pseudomonadati; phylum Pseudomonadota; class Betaproteobacteria; order Rhodocyclales; family Zoogloeaceae; genus Thauera; species Thauera sp. GDN1. The sequence goes on from NZ_CP097870.1 coordinate 3,619,933, forward strand.
CCGACGGTGCTGGAGATGGTGTCGCCTGAAGAGCCGGCGGTGCCGGACGCCGCCGCCCCGCTCAGGCACCCGCCATCGTCTGCGCCCACCACAGGTACAGCGGAATGCCGAGCAGCAGGTTGAAGGGAAAGGTCACCGCCAGCGCTGCCGCCACGCCCAGCGCCGGGTTGGACTCGGGCACCGCGATCCGCATCGCGGTCGGCGCGGCGATGTAGGAGGCGCTGCCGGCCAGCGTCATCATCAGCACCGTGCCGCCCACGCCCAGGCCCATCGCCTGCGCCACGCCCCAGCCGGCCAGGGCCAGCACCGGCGGCAGGGCGAGCGCGCTGCCGACCAGGAACAGGCCGGCCTTCTTCAGATCGGGCAGGCGGTCGGCGGCGATCAGGCCCATCTCGAGCAGGAACAGGCACAGCGCGCCCTTGAACAGATCGACGAACAGCGGCGACAGCGGCTCCAGGCCCTGCGGCCCGGCGACCCAGCCGATCAGGATGCCGCCGCCGAGGAGCACCACGCTCTTGTTGGCGAACACCTCGTGCACCAGCGCGCCCGCAGTGGAGCTGCCGTCGCCCGACTTCACCCCCCAGCGCGCGATCAGCGTGGCGACGATCAGTGCCGGCGCCTCCATCAGCGCGGCGAGCAGGGCGAGGTGGCCCTCGACCTCGATGCCGCGCCCGGCCAGCACCGCGCTGCCGACCGCGAAGGTGACGATGCTGACCGAGCCGTAGTGCGCCGACAGCGAGGCGGCGTCGGGCCGCGAGAAGCGCAGGCGGAAGAGCGGGAACACCAGCAGCGGGATGAGCGCGCCGAGGCCGATCGCCAGCAGCGCATCGACCCACAGCGTGGCGCTTTCCGCGCGCGCGATCTCCACCCCGCCCTTGAGGCCGATGGCCAGCAGCAGGTAGATCGACAGGGTCTCGAACACCGCCGCCGGCAGGCGCAGGCCGGAGCGGGCGAGCGAGGCGACGGCGCCGAGGGCGAAGAAGAAGGGAACGGCATCGACCATTTGTTGTTTTCCTTCGAAGTGCTTGGCGGCCACGGGGCCGGAACGAAGGGCATTTTGCCGCAGCGCACATATGCAGAAAAATGCTTTGTTTTTGTCGTTAACATATACTTTAATCTATATATCTCTTCTCGCCCCTCGATCCTAGATGCGCCTGACCTTCCACCAGCTCCGCCTGCTGCTCGCGGTGTCGCGCGAGGGCAGCGTGTCGCGCGCCGCCCAGCGCCTGCACCTGACCCAGCCCACGCTGTCGACGCAATTGCGCCAGCTCGCCGAGCAGGTCGGCCTGCCGCTGTTCGAGCGCGTCGGCCGCCGGCTGCACCTCACCGCCGCCGGGCGGGTGGTGCTGGCCACCGCGACGCGGGTGGAGCAGGAACTGGAGAACCTCGACGAAACCCTGGCCGAGCTGCGCGGCGACGTGGTCGGGCGGCTGCGGCTGGCGGTGGTGAGCACCGCGGAGACCTTCATCCCGCGCCTGCTCGGCGACTTCCGCCGCGAGCGGCCGGCGGTGGAGGTGTCGCTGGTGGTGCTCAACCGCGACGCGGTGATCCGCCGCCTGGCGGACAACCTCGACGACCTCTACATCATGAGTAGGCCGCCGGACGCGCCGCCGGTGGTGGCCAAGCCCTTCCTCGCCAACCCGCTGGTGGTGATCGCGCCCGCCGACCATGCCCTGGCCGGCGCGGCCAAGGTGCCGATCGCCGCGCTCGCGGACGAGGAGTTCGTGCTGCGCGAACCCGGCTCCGGCACCCGCCAGGCCGCCGAGCACTTCTTCGCCGCCCACGGCCTGGCGCTGCGCCCGCGCCTGGAGCTGGGCAGCAACGAGGCGGTGAAGCAGGCGGTGGCGGGCGGGCTGGGTCTGTCGCTGCTGTCGGCGCATGCGCTCGCCCACGCCGTGGACGAGGGCATCGCGGTGCTGCGCGTGGCCGACACCCCGGTGCTGACGCAGTGGCAGGTGGTGCATCCGACCGGCAAGCGCCTGACCCCGCTCGCCGACGCCTTCCTGCGCTTCCTGGAAGCGCGCGCGCCCGAGCTCAATCGCGCGGCGCAGGCGCGGCTGGCGGCGGCTCGACGTTGAGTTCGTCCGGCATCGTCTCCACCGGCACGGCCGGCATCGGCTCGGCGATCACCGCCTGCATTTCGCCATTTCTCACGAGCTCGTCCGCGGCCGGCGCCCCCTCCTCGTCGGCTGCGCCATCGCCGCCGGGCAGCGGCGCGAGCCGCGGCGGCGGCAGGCAGGCGTCCGCACCACCGGCTTCGAGGTGCGGCAGGAGCACCGGCCCCATCGACTTCAGGATCTGCACCGGCAGGCCCGAGGTGAAGCGGTAGTTCGCGGCGTCGGGGCCGATGACGTAGGCGGTGAGCGTGCCGAAGTGGCGCGGGCCGAGGTAGAAGACGAAGGTCGCGGTGCGGTTCATGGCCAGGCCGGCGCGGCCCTTGACCACGATGCGGTTGTCGCCGGTGCCGGTCTTGCCGCCGAGCGTGATCTCGGTGCCGTCGGCCAGGCGGAAGGCGCCGGCAAGCCGCCGCGCGGTGCCGCCCTCGACCACGTCGGACAGCGCCCCGCGCAGCGCCTGCGCCACCTCCGGCGCCATCACCTGCTCGCCCTCGGCGGGGCGCACCGCGAACGCGGTCTCGTAGGGCGTGGCGGCCGCGAAGCGCACGGTGTCGATGCGCCGCGTCGGCAGACGGCGGCCGTCGTTGACGATGATGCCCATCAGCTCGGCGAGCGCCGCCGGGCGGTCGCCGGAACTGCCGAGCGCGGTCGCCAGCGAGGGCACGAGGTGGCCGAAGGGATAGCCCAGCCTCGCCCAGCGGCGATGGATGTCGAGGAAGGCCTCGACCTCGAGCAGGGTGAAGATGCGCGAATCCTGCGCGCCCTTGGCACGGGTGCGGAACAGCCAGCGATACACCTGCTGGCGCTCCTTCTCGCTCGCCGCCACCGCATCGGCCAGGCTCGCCTGCGGATGCTGCAGGCGGAAGGCGACCAGCCACAGCTCGAGCGGATGCACGCGCGCGACGTAGCCGCGGTCGGGCAGATCGAAGGCGTCGGGGGCGTGGCGGGCGTAGAGCTGGCCGATGCGCGCCTCGCTCAGCGCCCCGTCGCCCAGGCGGCGGCCGAGGAAGGCGGCGAGCGCGGCCGGCGGTGCCTCGGGCTCCAGGTAGCGGAACACCGCGGCGAGGCGGTCGGCGCCCGGGCGCAGCCCGTCGAGCAGCATCGAGCGCATCTCCTCCGCGCTGCGGTCCTGGTACTTGCGCCAGAAGCGGCGCAGGAAGGCCTGGCCCTCGCGGTCGGCGAAGCGCGCGAGGTATTCGATGCGGCGCGGGTCCTGGTTGTCCTCGAGCAGGCGCGCGGTGCTGCCCGGCACCTGGTACATGGTGTGGCGCACGATCTCGCGCATCAGGCGTACGAAGGGCAGGTTGATCGAGGCCTGCAGCGCCTCGCGCAGCGTGGGCTCGCGGCCGTTGTCGGTGTCGTTGAAGTTGCCGAAGGTGTGGCGCCCGCCGCCGGTGAAGAAACCCTCGCCCGGGCTGGCGGAGTAGCGGCGCTCGAGCGCGGCCTCGAGCATCGCCGGCAGGCTGCGGTCGGCCGTGGTGGCGAGGTGGTCGATCGCCCAGCGCGTGAGTCGGTCGTGGGTGTCGACATCCACCTTGCGCAGTGCCGGCACATCGAGCGCAGCGAGGCGGCCATGGAGCTCGGCTACGATCTCGAGATAGGTCGCCAGCACGCGCAGCTTGGCGGTGGAGCCAAGCTCGAGCTTGCTGCCCTCGTTGATGTCGAGCGGCTGGTCGGTGGTGTCGGTCTGCACCCGCACGCGGTTGCCGCCCTCGGTGCGCTCGACCAGGGTGAAGCTGTAGCGCACCGCACCGAGCGTGGCCGGATGCAGCATGCGCTCGCCGATCAGGCCCTGGCTGCGCGCGAAGGCGGGGTCGCCGAGGCGGCCGAGGTAGTCGCTCACCGCCTGCTGCAGGCTGCCGTGCAGCGTGGTGCTCATGCGCGCGTCGAGGCGGTCGAGGCTGTACAGCGAGGTGCCGAGCATGCCGGCCATGCGCGCGCGCACCGCGGTCGTGCCCTTGCCCGGATTGGCCGGCACCACCGCCGGATCGGCGGCGAGGTCGCGATAGACCAGCGGCTGGCCGAGCGCGGCGTCGCGCAGCGCCGGGCTGATCAGCCCGGCCTCGGCGAGCAGGCGCAGGTGGGCGTCGGTGCTGCGGGTAAGCTCGTTGCGGCCGCCGGCGAGATACCACGACGGGCGGCGGTGGGCGATCATCAGCGCCACCACCTGGCGCAGGGCCTGGCCCTGGGCGACACGCTCGGCGCCCTTGCCTTCCGGCTCGGACAGCAGCGCATTGACGCGATCGAAGTCGGCGCCGAACCACACCCACAGGCCGTCCCCCAGGCCATTGACCTCGCCGTGGCCGGGCGCGGCCGACAGCGGCACCGTGTTCAGGTAGTCCAGCACCAGGCGCCGGCGCACCGGCAGGGTCTGCTCGCCCTCGCGGTAGGCGCGCACCGAGGCCGACACCATCTGGCGCAGCTTCTCGCGCGCATCCAGGGTGATGCCGTCGGGCGAATGACGGTACTTCTCGATCTGGGTGGCGAGCGTGCTGCCGCCGGGCGCGTCGAGGTCGGCATTGACCATGCGCCCGAGCTGGCCGAGCGCGGCGCGCGCGAAGCGCACCCAGTCCACCGCCGGGTTCAGCGTCGGCCGCGTCTCGTCGAGCAGGTCGCGGTTCTCGATGAACAGCAGCGCCTGGGCGACGATCGCCGGCACGTCCTCGAAGCGCGCATAGCCGCGCCAGGGGTAGCGGAAGCCGTACAGCGGCTGGGCGCGGCAGTCGAACACGTCGAGACCGGCGCGCGTCTTCTCCGCATAGGGCGGAAACAGGCCGCGTTCGACGTGCTCGATGAGCGCGTCGTTGAAGCGCACCTGCTCGGTCAGCGCGAAACCGCGCGCCTGCAGGCGTTCGGAAAAACGCGGCAGCCCGGTGTAGCCGAGGCGCTGGTCGAAGGGACCGTGGGCCGGGAAGCGGATCGCGTCGCTCGGCCCGGCCACCAGCGCGTAGTCCAGGCGCGCGGCATGGCGCGCGATCTCGCGCGCCTGCAGGCGCGAGGTCTTCATCTCGTGCCACAGCAGCATCACGCCCGCCACCAGCGCGACCAGCACCAGCACGACGATGACGGCGGCAAGCAGGCGCCAGGGGCGGAACGGGCGGCGCTGGGGCGCCGGCGCGGGATTCGGAACGTCGGGACTCACGGGCGGGCGGGACGGTATTGCAGTGCGGTGATTATCACCATTCTGCGGCGTAAAAATGACACTGTTACACGCGCACCACAGTCTCTTCGCGCGATTGTGTGAAGTGCGCCCGCGTCCGGGCGGAATAAGCAATGCGCTTTTTCTTGGTTCGGATCATCAGGCGGCACGGATAGATTTCCTCCATCGCAGTTACCCTCATGGAGAAATCACGATGCGCTTCAGCCCCCTTCGCCGCACCCTGCTCGCCCTCACCCTCGCCGCCGGACTGGTCGGCAGCGCGCAGGCGCAGACCACCCTGCTCAACGTGTCCTACGACCCGACGCGCGAGCTCTACCAGGAATTCAACCCGGAGTTCGCCCGCTACTGGAAGGACAAGACCGGCGAGACCGTCACCATCAAGCAGTCGCACGGCGGTGCGGGCAAACAGGCAAGGGCGGTGATCGACGGACTCGAAGCCGACGTCGTCACCCTGGCGCTCGCCTACGACATCGACGCCATCGCCGAGCGGACCGGCAAGATTCCCGCCGACTGGCAGACACGCCTGGCCAGCAACAGTTCGCCCTACACCTCGACCATCGTCTTCCTGGTACGCAAGGGCAACCCCAAGGGCATCAAGGACTGGGGCGACCTGGTGAAGCCCGGCGTCGAGGTCGTCACCCCCAATCCGAAGACCTCCGGCGGCGCGCGCTGGAACTACCTCGCCGCCTGGGGTTACGCGCTCAAGCAGCCCGGCGGCAACGAGCAGAGCGCACAGGCCTTCGTCACCGAACTGCTCAAGCACGTGCCGGTGCTGGACTCGGGCGCGCGCGGCGCCACCAACACCTTCGTCCAGCGCGGCATCGGCGACGTGCTGCTGGCGTGGGAGAACGAAGCCTTCCTGTCGATCAACGAACTCGGGCCGGACAAGTTCGAGATCGTGGTGCCCTCGATCTCGATCCTCGCCGAGCCGCCGGTCACGGTGGTCGATGGCGTGGCCAGCAAGCGCGGCACCGCCAAGGTGGCGCAGGCCTACCTCGAGTACCTGTACTCGCCGGTCGGTCAGAAGATCGCCGCCAAGCACTACTACCGCCCGGTCAAGCCCGAACACGCCGACCCGGCCGACGTCGCCCGCTTCCCGAAGGTCGAGCTGATCACCATCGAGGACCTCGGCGGCTGGCAGGCGGCGCAGAAGAAGCACTTCGCCGACGGCGGGGTGTTCGACCAGATCTACGCCAGCAAATAAGGGGAGAGGCGATGGCAATCCAGGCAATCAACGTACGCAACCAGTTTCGCGGCCGGGTGAAGGAGATCATCCGCGGCGACGTGGTCAGCGAAGTCGACGTCGAGACCTCCTCCGGCATCGTCACCTCGGTGATCACCACGCGCCCGGTGGACGAGCTCGGGCTCAAGCCCGGCTCCGAAGTCGTCGCGCTGGTGAAGTCCACCGAAGTGTCGATCGCCACGCTGTGAGGCCGCCATGCGCGAGACGGTGCTGATCGTCCCTGGCTATCACGGCAGCGGCCCCGGGCACTGGCAGACCTGGCTCGAGCACGAGCTGCCCGATGCCCGGCGCGTCACCGGCATCGACTGGGACGCACCGCTGCTGGCGCGCTGGGCGGGCGAGGTGCGGCGCGAGATCGACGAGGCCACCGGCGCGGTGTGGCTGGTCGCGCACAGCTTCGGCTGCCTGGCCAGCGCGGTGGCCGCGGCCGACCGCCCACACCGCGTGGCGGGCCTGCTGCTGGTCGCCCCGGCCGATCCGGAGCGCTTCGAGCTGCTCGGCGTGCGCGCGGATTCCCGACGCAGCGCGGGGCTCGGCCCCTTCCTGCCGCATTCAGGCTTCAACTGCCAAAGCATCCTGGTGGCCAGCAGCAACGACCCGTGGCTGAAGCCAGAGGCCGCCCGCAGCTTGGCCGCGCGCTGGGGCAGTCGCCTGATCGACATCGGCGATGCCGGCCACATCAACATCGACTCCGGCCACGGGCCTTGGCCCCTGGCGCTGAGCCTGCTTCAACAGTTGCGCGACAGCGCGGCCGACCGCCCGCTCGGGCTGATCGCCGCGGATCGGCGCGCCCCACTGCGAGGGCGCGGCAGCGCACTGGCCCGCCTCCGGCACCAGACGCGACGCTTCCTGAACTTGCGTGGGGCACGCCTGACTGGCGCTCAGGTTCTGCCACACGGGGGAGTTCGAGACCCGCAACTCGACTAAACTGGACACGCTCTGCACCACGACGCCCGCCAGAAGCGCGCGCCAAGATCCAAGGCGCACTGCCGGGTAGTCCTGGACGCGGCGACACGCGCCCCCGCCCCCACACAAGGGAATCCTGATGAAAATCCTCATGGTACTGACGTCGCACGACCGCCTCGGGGAAACCGGTCACAAGACCGGATTCTGGCTGGAGGAATTCGCCGCCCCTTACTATGCCTTCAGGGACGCGGGCGCCGAGCTCACGCTGGCCTCGCCGCTCGGTGGTCAGCCGCCTCTCGACCCGAAGAGCGACGACCCCGGTTTCCAGACCGACGCCACCCGCCGCTTCCGAGCCGACGCTGCCGCTCAGGCGCAGCTCGCTTCGACCCTTCGTCTCGACTCGGTGCGCGCCGAAGACTTCGACGCGGTGTTCTACCCGGGCGGCCACGGCCCGCTCTGGGATCTGGCCGAGGATCCGGCCTCGCGGGCGCTGATCGAAGCCGTGTACGCTGCCGGCAAGCCCGTCGCCGCGGTCTGCCACGCTCCCGCCGTGTTCCGCCACGCCCGGGGCCAGGATGGCCGACCGCTGGTCAGCGGTCGCCGCGTCACCGCCTTCTCCAACACCGAGGAGGCAGCCGTGCAGCTCACCGACGTGGTGCCTTTCCTGGTCGAGGACATGCTCAGGGCCAACGGCGCCGAGTACTCCCGTGCTGCCGACTGGCAGGAGCACGTCGTCACCGACGGGCGCCTGGTGACGGGGCAAAACCCGGCTTCGTCCGAGGCCACCGCGCGTGCCCTTCTCGCCCTGCTGGCCTGAGGGGCCGGGGCGGGTTGCCGCCGACCGCGATCGTGCACACGGGCGCCCCGGGATCAGCCGCCCCCGGGGCGCCAGGCCGGCGTGCGCAGCCCCCCGTCAGCCGCGATGCACCGACAGCCCGGCGAAGGACTGCGCCACCGGCATCAGTTCGATGGTGTTGATGTTGACGTGCGCCGGCCGGGTCGCGATCCAGTAGATCGCGTCGGCGATGTCCTCGGCGGTCAGCGGCTGGACGTCGGCATAGACCTTGGCCGCCTTGTCGTCGTCGCCGTAGAAGCGCACGTTGGAGAACTCGGTGCCGCCGCACAGGCCGGGCTCGATGTCGGTGACGCGGATCGCGGTACCGGACAGATCGGCGAGCAGGTTGAGACTGAACTGGCGAACGAAGGCCTTGGTAGCGCCATAGACGTTGCCGCCGGCATAGGGCCAGCGCCCCGCCACCGAACCGAGGTTGAACACGTGGCCGCGGTTGCGCTCGACCATGCCGGGCAGAAAGGCGCGCGTCACCTGTACCAGGCCGGTGCAGTTGGTGTCGATCATGGTCCGCCAGTCGTCCAGCGAGGCTGTATGTGCGGGGTCAAGGCCGAGGGCGAGCCCGGCGTTGTTGACCAGCACATCCACCTCGGCGAAGCCGGCGGGCAGCGCGCCCGGCAGCGCGGCGACCGCATCGGCGTCGCGCACGTCCAGCTCCAGCGGCAGCAGCGCATCGCCGAGTTCGGCGGCGAGCGCATCGAGGCGGTCCTTGCGGCGGGCGGTGGCGACGACGCGATGGCCGCCCTTGACGAAGCTGCGGGCGATGGCGGCGCCGAAGCCGGCGGAGGCGCCGGTAACGAAGACGATCATGAGAGGAATCCTGAACGAAGGCTTTGCAGACTGCGCCACACTCCGATCATGGAGCGGGCGCACGAGCGCTCGATGGTAGCGAACCCGCACGCCGATTCCAAAGACGGATTTCCGCAGTGCCTATGCGCTTCAGTTCGACAGGTTCCTGGACCGGGGCTCAGAGAGCGACGCGGTCCGGCACGCGGCGCCAGGCTCGCGTGATCATGGCGTACTGCGCGGGAAGACCATAGCCATGGCCCTGCACGCACACCTCCTCGGGTAGCGGGCCGTTCAGCTTGTGCTCGAGCCGCGTCAACACGATGCGGACCCGCTCGCGCACGGCCGCCATCCCATCCACACGTGCCCGCCAATCCTCGGCCGGGAGCAGCCGCGCGCCGTCGATCTTGACGAACTGGGCGGGCACGCCGATGCAGAGCGCCTGCCACTGCTTAGGCGACGCGACGTTGATCGCCACCTGGAAGCCGTTGTTGCGGTAGTTGCGCAGCACGAAGGCGAGCAGGTCGGGCTGGCTGCTGGCTGCAAGGGGCGTTTCGATGACGATGCGCTCGGGCGGCAGACCGAGCGCATCGACCACCTTGCGGAAGGCGGCACCGTGATCGCTGCTCACCGTGGCGAGCAGGCGACCGTGCACGTTGAGGAACAACAGGCCGTCCCCTTCGACGGTGCGCAGGAAATTGAGCGCATGCACCGTCCGCGCCAGGCGGTCGAGCGCAACCAGTTGATCGTCATCTGCATTGGCCGAGAACAGGGTCCACGGCGACAGGGCGCGCTCACCGCTTCCCAGAATGCGCAGATACGCCTCGTAGCCGATCGCGCGGCCATCGGCGGGAGCGACGATCGGCTGGAACACGCTCGACAGCTCGCAGCCGAACCAGTCCCCGACTACGCCACCGTCGGCGAGCCGGCGAAGCTGCCGCCCGCCCTCGCGTTCGAGGGGCAGGCCGTCGAGGAAGGCACGCGTCCGCGCCGCGAGCGGGCGATCGGCAATGGGCATCTCACTTCTCCGCAGGGTTTCGATGGGCCGCATGCTCGCGCATGCGCTGTCGAAACCGAATGAAGAAATTCTGCTTAGATATTCAGGGCTGCAGATCAGACGCGCATGGCCGCGGCCTGGTCAGGGTCAACGCCGCTGCCAGCGCGCGATCGCCAGCAGCAGCGCCGCACCGAGCAGCGCGCCGCTCGCCAGCCCCGCCCAGTTGCTCACCGGTACCGGGTTGCGCACGACGATGTAGAGCAGGCCGGCCGGCAGGGCGATCGCAAACGCGATGTTGCCGCCGTCGCGGGTGCGCACGAGCATCGCGCAGACGGCGTAGAGCACGCGCAGCAGCAGGACCAGCAACAGGGCCAGCACGAAATTGCCAAGAAAGTCCGCCATCGTTTCCTCATCCGGATCGGGCAGCGCATTGTAGGACGCGAATCACCCCGAGCGTTGGCCGGGCGGTGTCGCCACCAGACGAAACGTCCCCGCCTCGCGTTTAGCTGAAATAAGAATAAGCAACGCGTTTTTTATTATTTTTTTGCCCTGCAGCACGTCGCTAGACTCCGTCTCATCAGCCCATTCCGGAGTCCGTCATGACCAATGCAATCCGCTCGACCACCCTTCGTCGCACCCTCGCCGCCCTGATCCTCGGCGCCTCGGCCTCGCTCGCGGTCGCCCAGACCACGCTGCTGAACGTGTCCTACGACGTCTCGCGCGAGCTGTACAAGGACATCAACCCGGCCTTCGCCGCGCACTGGAAGGCGCAGGGCGGCGACAGCGTGACGGTGAACCAGTCGCACGGCGGCTCGAGCAAGCAGGCCATGGCGGTGGCCGCGGGCCTGGAGGCGGACGTGGTGACCATGAACCAGGCGCCCGACATCGACATCCTGGTCGAACGCGGCGGCCTGGTCGCCGCCGACTGGCGCAAGCAGTTGCCGCACGACGCCGCCCCCTACACCACGACCTCGGTGTTCCTGGTGCGCAAGGGCAACCCGAAGAACATCAAGGACTGGGACGACCTCGCACGCGACGGGCTGCAGGTGATCGTGCCCAACCCCAAGACCTCCGGCAACGGCCGCTACACCTACCTCGCGGCCTGGGGCTACGCGCTCGACAAGACCGGCAGCGAGGCCGGCGCGCGCGAATTCGTGAGCAAGCTGTTCGCCAATGTGCCGGTGCTCGATGGCGGCGGCCGCGGCGCCACCACCACCTTCACCCAGCGCGACGTCGGCGACGTGCTGGTGACCTTCGAGAACGAGGCCATCCTGATCGCCCGCGAGCTGGGCGGCAACAAGTTCGACGTGGTCTATCCGTCGATCTCGATCGACGCATCGGCGCCGGTCGCCGTCGTGAAGTCGGTGGTGGACAAGCGCGGCACCGCCCAGGTCGCAGAGAGCTACCTGAAGTTCCTGTTCTCGCCCGCGGGGCAGGAAATCATCGCCAGGCACAACTTCCGCCCGCGCGACCCCGCGGTGCTGGCGAACAACGCCGACAAGTTCCCGCCGGTGCGCACCTTCACCGTCGATGACAAGCTCGGCGGCTGGGCGGCGGTGCAGAAGACGCACTTCGCCGACGGCGGCATCTACGACCAGCTCGTGGTGAAACGCTGATGACCGCAAGCCGGACCTTCCGCGTGCTGCCGGGCTTCAACCTGACGCTCGGCTACACGCTCGGCTACCTGTCGCTGATCGTGCTGATCCCGCTCGCGGCGGTGTTCCTGAAGACGGCGGAGCTGACCCTGGCCGAGTTCTGGGACGTGGTCACCGCGCCGCGGGTGATGGCGTCCTACAAGCTGTCCTTCGGCATGGCGCTGCTCGCCGCCGCGATCAACGCGGTGTTCGGGCTGATGCTGGCGTGGGCGCTGGTGCGCTACTCCTTTCCCGGCAAGAAGCTGATCGACGCCCTGGTGGACCTGCCCTTCGCGCTGCCCACCGCGGTGGCCGGCATCTCGCTGACGGCGCTGTACGCCAGGAACGGCTGGTTCGGCCAGTTCCTCGAGCCGCTCGGCATCCAGGTGGCGTTCAAGCCGCTCGGCGTGCTGGTGGCGCTGGTCTTCATCGGCCTGCCCTTCGTGGTGCGCACGGTGCAGCCGATCCTGGAAGACCTCGACACCGAGCTCGAGGAGGCCGCCACCAGCCTCGGCGCGCAACGCTGGCAGACCTTCCGCCACGTGATCCTGCCGATCCTGTTCCCGGCGCTGCTCACCGGCTTCGCGCTCGCCTTCGCGCGCGCGGTGGGCGAATACGGCTCGGTGATCTTCATCGCCGGCAACATCCCGATGGTGTCGGAGATCACCCCGCTGATGATCATCACCAAGCTCGAACAGTACGATTACACCGGCGCCACCGCGATCGCGACCGTGATGCTGATCCTGTCCTTCACCCTGCTGCTGATCATCAACGGCCTGCAGGCATGGACCGCCAAACGGACCGGGAGGGACCGCTGATGGCCGGCGCGACCACACTCCGCCTGGGCGCGGCCCAGGCCATCGGCCAGACCCGCTTCGAGGCGCGCGCGGCGACGCGCGAGACGCCGCTGGTGAAATGGCTGATCCTGGGCACCGCCCTCGCCTTCTTCGCGGTGTTCCTGCTGATGCCGCTGATCGCGGTGTTCATCGAGGCGCTGCGCAAGGGTTGGGAAACCTACGTCACCGCGCTGGTCGACCCCGACGCCCTGTCGGCGCTGCGCCTGACCCTGCTGGCCGCGGCGATCGCACTGCCGCTGAACCTGGTGTTCGGCGTGTGCGCGGCATGGGCGATCGCCAAGTTCGAGTTCCGCGGCAAGCACTTCCTGATCACGCTGATCGACCTGCCGTTCTCGGTGTCGCCGGTGATCGCCGGCCTGATCTACGTGCTGGTGTTCGGCGCCCAGGGCTGGTTCGGGCCGTGGCTGGCGGAGCACGACCTCAAGATCATCTTCGCCGTGCCCGGCATCGTGCTGGCCACCGTGTTCGTCACCTTCCCCTTCATCGCCCGCGAGCTGATCCCGCTGATGCAGGCGCAGGGCAAGGAGGAAGAGGAAGCCGCGGTCGTGCTCGGGGCCAACGGCCTGCAGACCTTCTGGCATGTGACCCTGCCGAACGTGAAGTGGGGCCTGCTGTACGGCGTGATCCTCACCAACGCGCGCGCGATGGGCGAGTTCGGTGCGGTGTCGGTGGTATCCGGCCACATCCGCGGCCAGACCAACACGCTGCCGCTGCACGTCGAGATCCTCTACAACGAATACCAGTTCGCCGCCGCCTTCGCGGTGGCCTCGCTGCTCGCGTTGCTGGCGCTGGTGACCCTGGGCGTCAAGACCTGGGTCGAGCACCGCGCCGCGCACGCACAGTACGACGTTTCCGAAGGACAGTCATGAGCATCCAGGTTCGCAACATCCACAAGCGCTTCGGCAACTTCGTCGCCCTCGACGACGTCTCGCTCGATTTCCCCACCGGCGAGCTGGTCGCCCTGCTCGGCCCCTCGGGCTGCGGCAAGACCACGCTGCTGCGGGTGATCGCCGGGCTGGAGCAGGCCGACGCCGGCCAGGTGCTGCTCGACGGCGAGGACGCCTCGGGCACCCACGTGCGCGACCGCCAGGTCGGCTTCGTGTTCCAGCACTACGCGCTGTTCCGCCACATGAGCGTGTTCGACAACGTCGCCTTCGGCATGCGCATGAAGCCGCGCGCCCAGCGCCCGTCGGAGAAGCAGATCGCCGACAAGGTGCACGCGCTGCTCGAACTGGTGCAGCTCGACTGGCTCGCCGACCGCTTCCCTTCCCAGCTCTCCGGCGGCCAGCGCCAGCGCATCGCGCTCGCCCGCGCGCTCGCGGTGGAGCCGCGCGTGCTGCTGCTCGACGAGCCCTTCGGCGCGCTCGACGCCAAGGTGCGCAAGGAGCTGCGGCGCTGGCTGCGCAAGCTGCACGACGAGCTGCACATCACCTCGATCTTCGTCACCCACGACCAGGAGGAGGCGCTCGAAGTCGCCGACCGCGTGGTGCTGATGAACAAGGGCGCGGTCGAGCAGATCGGCACGCCCGAGGAGGTCTATCGCCATCCGGCCACGCCCTTCGTGTATGGCTTCCTCGGCTCGGTGAACCTGTTCCACGGCCGCGCCGAGGGCGAGACCATGCACGTCGGCGAGGCGGTGCTGCAGCACGCCGACGGGCGCTTCGACAGCGGCGCGGAGGTCGTCGCCTTCGCCCGTCCGCACGAGCTCGACATCGTCGTCGATCCGGCGGCGACGGTGGGCATCGCCGCCCGCGTCGGCCGCGTCCTCGCCTTCGGCGTCACCGCGCGCGTCGAGCTCGACGGCGTCAACGGCACCAGCGGCCAGCACTTCGAGGTGGAGATGACGCGCGACCGCGTGGCCGCCCTCGGCCTGGCGGAGGGCCAGCCGGTGCGCCTCGTGCCCTCGCGGCTGACGCTGTTCGCGCACGACGGCAAGACCGTGCACCCGGCGGCCGCGAGCACAGGCGCGGGCGAGTTCGACGCGGGCGCCGGCATATGAACTTCCAGCAGTTGCGCATCATCCGCGAGACGGTGCGGCGCGGCTTCAACCTCACCGAAGTCGCCAACGCGCTGTTCACCTCGCAGTCGGGGGTGTCCAAGCACATCAAGGACCTCGAGGACGAACTCGGCATCGAGCTCTTCGTGCGCAAGGGCAAGCGCCTGCTCGGCCTCACCCCGCCCGGCAAGGAGCTGGTGGTGATGGTCGAGCGCATGCTGCTCGACGCCGCCAACATCAAGCGCCTGGCCGAGCAGTACAGCAATCGCGACCAGGGCCAGCTCACCGTGGTGACCACCCACACCCAGGCGCGCTACGTGCTGCCGACCGTGGTCGCCGCCTTCAAGCGCGCCTACCCCAGGGTGCACCTGAAGCTGCACCAGGGCAGCCCGGGCGAGATCGTGCAGATGCTGCTCGACGGCGAGGCCGACATCGGCGTCGCCACCGAGGCGCTGGCCGAAGTGCCGGAGCTGGCCTCCTTTCCCTACTACGGCTGGCAGCACGCGGTGGTCGTCCCCGCCGGACACCCGCTCGAGCAGGTGCAGCCACTGACCCTGGAGGCGATCGCCGCCCACCCGCTCATCACCTACCACGAGGGCTTCACCGGACGCGCGCGGATCGACCACACCTTCGCGCGCGCCGGGCTGGCGCCCGACGTGGTGATGTCGGCGCTCGACGCCGACGTGATCAAGACCTACGTCGAGCTCGGCCTCGGTGTCGGCATCCTGGCCTCGATGGCCTTCGACCCCGAGCGCGACCGCGGCCTGCGCAAGCTCGACAGCACCCACCTGTTCGCCGAGAACGTCACCCGCATCGCGGTGCGCCGCGGCCACTACCTGCGCGGTTTCGCCTACCGCTTCATCGAGCTGTGCGCGCCGGAGCTGACCGAGGCGGTGGTGGCCGATGCCGTGGGCGGCACGGCCGGCTGATCCTGCCGCCGCCAGGCCGCCGGCGGCACGCCGACCAGGCGCTTGAAGCTGCGCGAGAACGCCGCCTCCGACTCGTAGCCGACCTCCACCGCGATCGCCGCCACCGTGTGGCGGGTCTCGCGCAGCAGGCGCGAGCCGAGCTGGATGCGCCAGCTCGCGAGGTAGTGCATCGGCGGCTGGCCGAGCAGCTGCACGAAGCGCTCGTGCAGGGCCGAGCGCGACAGGCCGACCTGCCGCCCGAGCTCGTCGATCGTCCATCCGTGCGCGGGGTCGCCATGCAGCAGCGCCAGCGCGCGCCCGACCTGGCGGTCGCGCAGCCCGGCCAGCCAGCCCCGGGCGTCGGCGGGCAGATCGTCGAGGTAGCGGCGCACGGTGTCGACGAACATCATCTCCGCCAGGCGCTCGAGCACCGCATCGCCCCCCGCCCGGCGCTCGGCGGACTCGCGCGCCGCCTGATCGATCACGTGCGCCATCCAGCCCCCAGCCCGCGCCGCCGGCAGGTGCAGCAGCCGCGGCAGCGCAGCGACCAGCGGGTTGAACGGGCGCAGGTCGCAGCCCAGGAAGCCGCACACCAGCACCGCGTCGGCATCGTCGCTGGGCGCTGCCGGGGCGGGCAGGCCGATGCCGTCGCGGTAGCTGACCGGGATCGGCCGCGGCGCATCGCGGTTGGCGAACACCCACTCCGGCTGCAGGCGCTCGGCCGCCAGGCCGGGGGCGCTCGACATCACGTGCGCATCGCCATGCGGCAGCACGACGATGTCGCCGCTCGCCAGCCGCAGCGGCGCCTCGCCGCTCACCGCGGCCCAGCCGCTGCCGCGCACGACCATGTGGAAGGCCATCACGTGGTCGGCGCCGGGCATCACCGCCGCGGCGATCTCGCGCGCCGGCGGCGCCTCGGTCGCCCAGTTGCGCCAGCAGCTCACGTAGTAGAAGACCGCGGCACGCAAGCGCACGGTGCCGAGCAGGTCGGACAGGGTATCGCGCCCCATCGGGCAGGACCTCCGCAAATCGGGCAGGCGCGTGTGGCCAAGGGCGGACGCACGATCAAGCCTGCCGGATTTCCAGTGAAGCATCGAATCCGCCGCAGCGAAAGAATGCAGGCGTCGGTCGCAGTCACGCCCGGCACGGATCCACAGAGGTCCGCCCCAACCCCAGAGCAAGGAGACATCACATGAACGCCCCCACCGAACTGCGCGCGGCCATCGCCAGCGCCCCCGCCACCCCGGATCTCGCCGCAATCAAGCAGCGCCAGCAGGCCACCTGGGCCAGCGGCGACTACGCGGTCATCGGCACAACGCTGCAGATCGTCGGCGAGCACCTGGCCGAGGCCGCGGACGTGCGCGCCGGCGAGCGCGTGCTCGACGTCGCCGCCGGCAACGGCAACGCCACGCTGGCCGCCGCGCGCCGCTTCGCCGAGGTCACGTCCACCGACTACGTGTCCACCCTGCTCGACAAGGCCGCCGCACGCGCACGCGCCGAAGGGCTGGCGGTGCGCTTCCAGGTCGCCGACGTCGAGGCCCTGCCCTTCGCCGACGGCGAGTTCGACGTCGCGCTGTCCACCTTCGGCGCGATGTTCGCGCCCGACCACCAGCGCACCGCCGAGGAGCTGCTGCGGGTCGTGCGTCCGGGCGGGCGCATCGGCATCGCCGCATGGACGCCGGAGGGCTTCATCGGCCGCCTGTTCCGCACCGTCGGCGCGCACGTGCCGCCGCCGGCCGGGCTGCGCTCGCCGGTGAAATGGGGCGACGAGCCCTATCTGGTGGAACTGTTCGGCGCCCACGCCGAGGACATCCGGTGCAGCCGGCGCAGCTTCAACTTCCGCTACCGCTCGCCGGAACACTGGATCGAGATCTTCCGCAACTACTACGGCCCCACCCACAAGGCCTTCGCCGCGCTCGACGAGACCGGCCAGGCTCGCCTCCATGCCGACCTGACGGCCCTGCTCGAGTCGCTCAACGTCGGCGGCGAGGATTCACTGGTGGTGCCGGGCGAATACCTCGAGGTGGTGATCACCCGGCATTGACGGACCGGGCAGCGGACTGCCCGCCTGCTCAGGCGGCGAACGCCGCCAGGGCCTCGGTGAGCTCGGCGGGGGTGACGTCCGCGGCCAGTGCGGCCACGTTCTGCCCATCGACCACGACGGCCGTGCCCTCGACCGCGAACGCGGCGCCCTGCTTGAGCGCCGCCACCACCGCGCCCGCCTCGCGCGGCGAGGCGAAGCCCGCGCCCTGCAGCAGCAGGCGGCCGTCGGCGTCGACCAGCTTGAAATGGAAGCGGCCGTCGGCCTCGCGGTACTGCTTGAACTGCGGCAGCGCCGCCTTCGCCTTCTCGGCCCTGGCCGCCTGCGGCACGCTGGCCAGGTTGCGCAGGCCGACCGCGTGGCGCAGCTCGGCGAGGAAGGGGGTGGCGATCGCGCGCGCCTTGGCCGCGCCTTCGTGCAGGTGCTTCTCGATGCGCGCCGGCTCGGCGATCAGCGCCTGGTAGTGCTCGCGCATCGGCGCCACCGCGGCCTCGACCTGCTCGAACAGGGCCTGCTTGGCCTCGCCCCAGGCGATACCCTCGTCGAAGGCGGTGCGCATGGCGCGCGTCTCCTCGGCGGTCGAGAACGCCTGGTAGAGCTGGAACAGCGCCGAGCCGTCGGCGTCCTTGGGCTCGCCCGGTGCCCTCGAGTCGGTGACGATCGAGAAGATCAGCTTCTTCAGCTCGGCGGTGGGCGCGAACAGCGGGATGGTGTTGTCGTAGCTCTTGCTCATCTTGCGGCCGTCCAGCCCGGGCAGGGTGGCGACCGATGCGTCGATGGCGGCCTCGGGGAGCACGAAATGCTCGCCGTAGAGGTGGTTGAAGCTGCCGGCGATGTCGCGCGCCATCTCGATGTGCTGGATCTGGTCGCGCCCGACCGGCACCGAATGCGCCTTGAACATCAGGATGTCGGCCGCCATCAGCACCGGGTACATGTACAGGCCCATGTTGACCCCGGCGTCCGGATCCACGCCCTCGGCGGTGTTCTTGTCCACCGCCGCCTTGTAGGCGTGGGCGCGGTTGAGCAGGCCCTTGCCGGCGACGCAGGTGATCAGCCAGGTGAGCTCGGGGATCTCGGGGATGTCGGACTGGCGGTAGAACCACACGCGGTCGGTGTCGAGCCCGGCGGCGAGCCAGGTGGCGGCGATCTCCAGCGTCGAGCGCTGCACGCGCAGCGGGTCGGTGGTCTTGATCAGCGCGTGGTAGTCGGCCAGGAAGTAGAAGCTCTCGACGCCGGGCTGGCGGCTGGCGGCGACCGCCGGACGGATGGCGCCGGCGTAGTTGCCGAGGTGGGGCGTGCCCGAGGTGGTGATCCCGGTGAGGACGCGCTGGACAGTCATGGATCGCTCCGGCTCAAACTGGACAAGGAGCGCGAGTTTAACGGCTTCGGCGCGTGCGGATAAGGCGGATCGCGTACGCGGACTCACTCCTGCCAGCGCAGCGCCAGTCGCGCGCCGCCGCCGGGACTCAGGTCGATCCAGTGCTCCTGCGTCTGCCCGGCGTAGGTCGCGGTGATGCGGTAACGCCCGGCCTCGGTCACGTCGAGCTGGCCGAGCGGACCGCAGGACGCCTCCACCCGGCGGTCGCCGAGCGGATCATCCACCCGCGTCGCCACGTCGGTGACGAACCCGCCCTCCATCGTCGAGAAGAACAGCGTCAGCGCATGCATCCCCACCTCCGCGCGCATGCGCTGCGACTCCTCCAGCCCGATGCCGCCGCATTCGAGGCGCAGCGCGGGCGCGGCCTCGCCCTGCTGCGCGAAGGCGGAGTCAGTGCCCGTAATCAGGGTTGCCGCGCAGGCCAGGAGCGCGAACATCCTTGTGCCAGAGTGCATCTTCATTGTTTTTCCTCCAGGAGTTACCCACATCGGGCGCTTTCATCATTGTACTGATGACCGGCAGTCGCACTAATTCGCGAATAAATCATCACTATCGCGAGCAACCTATTACCTTCGTCTAATTTATCAATCTGAAACTTAATGCAACAATTTGATATTTTCCGGACGAGCCAAGCGTCATGCAGCCCAATCAGTACCCCCCCCGCAAACACTGAAGACGAAATCGATCTGCGCCAACTCGTAACCGTACTCTGGCGACAGAAGGTATTGATCATCGCCATCGGCGTCCTCGGCGCGGCGATCGGTCTGGGCGCGAGCCTGTTCTCCACCAAACACGTGACCGAAGGCCTTTTCCTGACCCCCGGCGTGTCGGCAGCGAACTACAAGCGCTATGAGAACGTGTTCTCCAGCGGCGCCCGCCTGCAGCAGTTCCTCCAGACCACCGATCAGGCGACGACCCCCGAAGGCGGGCTGCTGTGGACGCTGGCCGATACTCAAGATGCCCTGCGTGATGCGCTCAAGCCCGAATTCGCCTTCACCGACCGCGACCAGAAGACATTCGGCGTCAAGCTCGACGACGACAATCCCAGCGCCATGATCGGCGTCCGCATCCAGCTTGCACACAAGGACCCAACGGGCGGCACCCCGGTCGCTCTGCTCGCCGAATACGTCCGCGACTCCATCATCCGGGTGAACATGGAAGCGACGATGCTCGCCCAGTGCACCGAGTACAGCACCCGTGAGCAAGAATTGCGCAACGCCCAGATCCAGAACGACTTCGCCATCAGGCAGGAAGAGGGGCGCCTTGCAAATCTGCGCGAGATCATCGCCCGCAATCCATCCGCAAGCACGATCGACAACCGCCAGATCGTCTCGCTCGAGAAGGGTACCGAGCGCTTCCTTTCCCCAGCAGCCCAGCTCGTCGCGTCGGAAATTCACATCGCTGACATGAAGCTCGCGGAAGCCCGCCGCAAGCGCGAGCGCATCGCCAGTGCGCTGAAGCGGGATTACTACTGCCAGGCGCAACAAGCGCTGCAGCAACCCACCACCGGTCGCGCGTTTCTCCGCTCGCTGGAGAACATCCAAACGGCCGCATTCCAGGATCATGACAGAACGCTCGATATCGTCGAGCAGACCTGGAACGAGATCGACGTGCAGCGTGAAAACTGGTCGAGCAACTACCTTTCGAGCATGCGCTTCGTGGCATCACCCGAGGGCGCCGAGGTCAAGGTGCGCAAGCCCGGTCTCGCCCTTGGTGTGGTCCTCGGCGGCATGCTGGGGGGCATGCTCGGCATGATGATCGCGCTCATCCGGGCTTGGTGGCGCAACGAGAGCGAAACAAACGCTGCGGCCTGAAATCGTCACTGCATGGGCGCTCGCCGCTGCAGGCGGACTCACGACGCCCGCAGCAGCGGCCGCAGCGCAATCAGCCCCAGCACCGGCCCGGGCAGCAGCACCCACGCCACGCGATCGCCGATCAGCGGCCACAGGCGGGTGGTGAGCTCGATCGAGGCCATGGTGATCGCGAAGCCGATCGCGTTCTGGAAGGCCAGGGCGCTGCCCACGCTCTCCGGCGCACAGGCGCGCGCGGACATGGCGGAGAAATGCGGCGAATCGGCCACCACGCTGGCGCCCCAGACCAGCATCAGCCCCGCCAGCAGCAGCGGGGGCCAGGCGCTGGCGAAGGGGTAGATCGCGCAGCACAGCGCGGACACCGCGAGCGCCAGCGCCGCCACCCGCGCACTGCCGATGCGGCGGCTGAGCAAGCCGCCGAGCACGCAGCCGGCGGCGCCGATACCGATCACCGCGAAGGCCGGGCCCGACGGCGGCCCCGCCTCGGTGCCGCGCGCCGCCGTCACCAGCAGCGGCACCAGCGTCCAGAAGGCGTACAGCTCCCACTGGTGGCCGAAGTAGCCGAAGGCCGAGGCACGGAAGCGCGGCTCGCGCAGGGCGTACAGGCCCTCGCCCAGGCGCAGCCGCGGTGCGCCCGGGCGGCGGGCGAGGTGCGGGCCGTCGCCGAGCGCGAAGATCATCCCCGCCGCCAGCAGCGCCAGCAGCGAGGACACCAGCAAGGTCGCCTGCCAGCCCCAGCCGGCATCGAGCGCGCGCACCCCGTGCGGCAGCGCGGTACCCAGGGTCAGCATGCCGACCAGCCAGGCGAGCGCCGCGCCCGCGTGCTGCGGCACCCAGCTCACCACCAGCTTCATGCCCAGCGGATAGACGCCGGCGAGCGCCAGGCCGACGGCGAAACGCCAGGCCAGGCCATCCGCCAGCCCCTGTGCGAGCAGCGCGAAGCCGGCGTTGGCCGCTGCGCCGAGGAGGGCGCACAGCGCGAAGATGCGGCTCGCCGCGAAGCGGTCGGCGAGGCCGCTGAGCGCGAAGCCGAGCGTGCCGAGGATGAAGCCGAGCTGCACCGCGATCGTCAGCCGCCCGATGTCGGCCGCATTGAGCGCCCACGCGCGCATCAGGTCGTCGCCCGCGCTGTTGGCGGAGAACCACAGCGAGGTGCCGAAGAGCTGGGCGATGACGATGACGGCAAGCGGGAAGGCGCGCATGGCGGCAGAGTGTGCGGCGCCGCGCGCCGCCGCTCAAGCCGGGAAATCCCTTGCCGGCCCGGGCGTTCTTGGGCGCGCCCGCCGAAGCGGCTAAGATTGCGCCTTTCCCGCGCGTTGCCGGACCGGCTTGACCGGCCGTGCGCGCTCCGACCGCCGATCATCGACCGCCTGCGCCCCCATCCATCGTGAGCCCGCCCCGCACCGAACGCCCCCGTGTCCCGACCATCACCGTCGGCCTGCGCCCCCACCCCACCAGCCCCGACGCCGGCGAACCCGGCGCCGGGCCGGTGGGCAGCCTGCTGGCGACGATGTTCGCGCTGCCGGAGGGCGGCGCGATGTTCGAGTTCCGCCTCGAGGACAGTCAGCTGGGCAAGCTCTCGATCCCCGCGCCGCAGCCGCCCGGCCCGGCCGACGGCCTGTGGCAGCACACCTGCTTCGAGGTCTTCCTCGGCGTACCCGGCGAGCCGCAGTACCGCGAATACAACTTCTCGCCCTCCGGGCAGTGGGCCGTCTATGCCTTCCGCGCCTGGCGCGAGCGCGACGAGGCGTTCTCTCCCGCCGTGGCGCCGGAAATCGCGTGCACGCAGGACGGCGAGACGCTGGTGCTGGAAGCCCACGTCCCGGCCGAACTGCTGCCGACGGTGCCCGCCGGCGCCGACCTGCAGGTGAGCCTGAGCGCGGTGATCGAGCGCAAGGACGGCCGGCTCGAGTACTGGGCGCTGCGCCACGCCGCCGCGCAGCCGGATTTCCACGCCCGCGACACCTTCGTGCTGACCCTGGCCACCGCGGCGCGCAAGGCGGGCTGAAGCCATGGCGCCGCCCGTCCGCTTCGGCCTCGACCGCCTGCTCGCCGATCCTGCGCTGCGCCGCCCGCTCGCCGGCCGCCGCGTCGCCCTGCTCGCCCACCCGGCCTCGGTCACCCGCGACCTGACGCACTCGCTCGACGCCCTCGCCGCCCTGCCCGACCTCACCCTATCGGCCGCCTTCGGCCCGCAGCACGGCCTGCGCGGCGACAAGCAGGACAACATGGTCGAGTCGCCCGACTACACCGACCCGCTGCTCGGCATCCCGGTGTTCAGCCTGTACGGCGAGGTGCGCCGCCCGAGCGCGGCGATGATGGACAGCTTCGACGTGCTGCTGGTCGACCTGCAGGACCTCGGCTGCCGCATCTACACCTTCATCACCACGCTGCGCTACGTGCTCGAGGAAGCGGCGAGGCACGGCAAGTCGGTGTGGGTGCTCGACCGCCCCAACCCCGCCGGCCGCCCGGTCGAAGGCACGCTGCTGCGCCCCGGCTGGGAGAGCTTCGTCGGCGCCGGCCCGCTGCCGATGCGCCACGGCCTGACCATGGGCGAGCTCGCCGCCTGGTTCGTCGCCACGCTGAAGCTCGACCTCGACTGGCGCGTGATCGAGATGGAAGGCTGGCAGCCCGACGCCGCGCCCGGCTACGGCTGGCCGCTGGGCGAGCGCAGCTGGGTCAACCCCAGCCCCAACGCCCCCAACCTGTGGATGGCGCGCGCCTACGCCGGCACCGTGATGCTCGAAGGCACGACGCTGTCGGAAGGCCGCGGCACCACCCGACCGCTGGAGCTCTTCGGCGCGCCCGACCTGGATGCGCGCGCGCTCGTCGCCGGGATGCGCGCCCTGGCGCCCGAGTGGCTCGCCGGCTGCGTGCTGCGCGAGTGCTGGTTCGAGCCGACCTTCCACAAGCACGCCGGCAAGCTGTGCAACGGCGTGCAGATCCACGTCGAGGACCCGACGCACTACGCGCACGCGGCCTTCCGCCCGTGGCGGGTGCAGGCGCTGGCCTTCAAGGCCATCCGGCGCCTGCAGCCCGACTACCCGCTGTGGCGCGACTTCGCCTACGAGTACGAGCACGAGCGCCTGGCGATCGACCTCATCAACGGCTCGCCGCTGCTGCGCGAATGGGTGGACGACCCGGCCGCGACGACCGCCGACCTCGACGCCCTGGCCTGCGCGGACGAGGCCGCCTGGCTGGAGACCCGCAGCCCCTTCCTGCGCTACCCGGGCTGAAAACCAACCACAGGCAGCGCTACTGGTGGTGGCCGTAGGAGCGGGCCTGCCCGCGAACCCTGCGGTCGCGCCCGTGCCGTTCACGGGCAAGCTTCCGCGCGCCACGCCGTGCCCGCCGGGCAAGGCGCGCAGGCTGGCCTAGAATGAATTCGACGCCCCCGTTTCGCCCTCGTCGCCACGACCACGGCCGATCGGGCAAGGCCCGCCGCTCCCGCTCGCCCGAGGTGACCGCCATGCGCAAGACACCCGCCGCACGAACCCTGGCCTCCGCCCTCGCCGCCGCACTCCTGCTGGTATCGACCGCGGGCTGCGAGAACATGCAGAAGCGCGACTGGGGAACCGCGATCGGCGGCATCCTCGGTGGCTTCGCCGGCTACAAGATCGGCAATGACAGCGCCGGCGGCGCGGCCATCGGCGCCCTGCTCGGCGGCGTGGTGGGACGCATGATCGGCCAGTACATGGACGACGCCGACAAGAAGCGGCTCGCCGAGACGATCGAGAGCGCGCCGCGCGGACAGACGGTGAGCTGGCACAACGACGACAGCGGGCGCGACTTCGCGGTGACGCCGACCTCGGAGTTCTACGCCGAAGCCGGCAAGGAGTGCCGCCGCTTCGACCAGGTCGTCTATGTGGACGGCCGGCGCGAAGTGATGGAAGGCGTCGCCTGCCGCACGCCGGGCGAGGAGGCCTTCGACTTCAGCGGCCAGTCGGCCTGAACGCGGGCGCCCGTGCGCGGCAGGAGTTCCCGATGAAACACACGATCGCACGCAACAGCCTGTGTCTCGTCCTTGTTGTCGCGCTGGGCGCGCAGCCGCTCGCGGTGAGCGCGCAGGGCATCGAGCAATCACCTGCACGGCTCGGCGCGACGCCGGCCACGACGACCACCCCCTCGCCGACCACCGACGGGCCGCCCTTGTCGACGAACGACGCCGCCAGCCGCGACTACGGCGATGGGATCCCTCCGACCGAGGGCGATCGCGGTGGCGGCAGGAACTGGGTGATTCCGGCGATCATCGTCGGCGCCGCGGCGCTGTTCGCGATCGGCAAGGCGCTCGCGGAAGAGAAGACCGAGCAGCGCGACGACGGCGAGGCCACCCGCGCACTGCTGCGCGACGGCCCGCAACTCGCCCCGCAGTTCAACGGCAGCGCCTTCGGCGTGCGCGGCCTGGTGCGCGGCGGCTGGCCGGTGGTGGTCGATTACGCCCAGCACCGCCCCGGACGGGTGCTGCTGCGGATCGCGATCCCGGGCGCCGACACCGTCACCTACCGGCTCGACAAGTTCGGCCTCGGCCGCCACCTGCTGCGTTTCGAGCTGCCGCCCTTCCTCGGCGACCGCCTGCAGCCGGCGGTGATCGCGCTCACCGCGGCCGACCTCGACACCGGCCGCGAGACGATCGACGGCTTCAGCGTGCATGGCCTCGGCATCGGCCCGCGCGCGGTCGGCTCGGTGGCGGTCGACCGCCTCGAGTTCGATCCCGGCCTGATGCGCCCCGCGCGCGGCGAGACCGCCGGCTACGCCTTCCATTCGCGCTCCGATTTCGACCACGCCGCGGTCGAGTTCATGCAGGTGACGCAGAGCCCGGACGGGGTGCGCAAGCGCTACGTCAGGGGCCAGCGCATCGGCCCGGTGCAGCACGACCACCGCATCGAGAGCGGGCCCACGCAGCGCTGGGACGGCCGCGACGACGACGCCCGGCTCTCCGCCGGCAGTCACCAGCTCCAGGTTCGGGTCTGGGACGAGGGCGGCGACTGGGTCGGCGCCTGGTCTGAGTCGCTCGTGCTGGTGCAGTGAAGCACACGGCCCCGGAAGTTCAGGTGGGCGCGCGTCAATGCGCGCAGCCGGTTGCCGCGCGTTGCGCAGCGAGCATGAGCGCGCACCACTCGGCGCGCGGGAGCGCACGGATCGCGCCCTGCGCGTCCATCGCGGTCGCGTTGCCGAGCGCGAGCCAGGTCGCCACGTCGACGGTTGCGGTCTGCGGCAGCGGCCAGTGCCAGCGCCGCGCCTGGCCCTGCGCCTGCTGGCCGGCGGCAGCGAACAGATCGCCCTCGATCACGCCCTGTGCGGGATAGAGCACGTCCGAGCGCAGCAGCGCGCTGAGCGGCCGCCCGCCGGCGGCGTCCCACAGGCGCACGCCGCTGCCGCCCCACAGCACGACGCGATCGCCGTCGAGCAGGGCGCCGCCGCGCACCGCCTCGTCGAGCGCGAGCGGCGGCGACAGGCGCGCCCCCGGCCCGAGGCGGCGGGCCAGCGGTCCGCCCGCCAGCAGGACCTGCTCGCCGCGGGCGTGCAGCAGCTGGTAGTCGTGCAGGCCGAGCTCGTCCAGCCTCGCCTTCAGGGCGGCGTCCGGCGGCTGCGCGCGCGGCAGGGCCGCCATCCCGCCCGGCGCCGCCGGCGCGGTCAGTTCGAGCGCCGGCTGGCGCCGCCACAGGCGCAGGCTGCCGTCGTCCGCCCAGGTGAGAATGGTGCCGCCGGTATCGTCGAAGGCCGCACCGGTCACGCGCCCGGGATGGCGCAGCGGCAGGCTCAGGGGTGTCAGCGTGCCCGCGTCCCACAGCCTCGCACCCGCCGCGCGGCTCCAGGCCAGCACGCGGTTCCCCTCGGCATCGGCGACGGCCATCACCGGCGCCTCCTCGCGATGGTGACGTCCGCGCGCAGCCTGCGTGCCGGACTCCAGGTCCCACACCGCCAGCCGGCCATCCGCGCCGGCGGTGAGCAGGCGCCGCGCGCCCGGCAGCAGCAGCACCCGCGACAGGCTGCCCTCGCCGTCGAGCGGATGATCGAAGCGCGGCGTGCCATCGTCGGCCTGCCACACCCGCAGCCGACCGCGGCCGGCGCTCCACGACACCGCCACGCCGGCTCCGGCGTCGACGCGCACGCCGTCGATGGTCTCGGGCGAATGCCAGCGCGCCGTCACCCGGCCCGCGACGATGTCGTGGCGGATCAGCGCGCTGTCGCAGAAGCTGAGCGCGCTGCGGCCGTCGGCGGCGAGCTCCACGCCGCGCGGCGCGCAGCCGGTCTCCCAGTCCACCGTCGCACCCGCCGCGTCCACATGCCAGAAGCGGCCGGCGGCGTTCCAGGCGAGCAGCCCGCCGCGCTCGACGAAGGCGGCGCCGGCAAGCGCCTGGCCGCCAAGCACCGGGCCGGCGGGCGCACCCTCGGGCAGCGACCAGCGGCGCAGGCCATCGTCGCCCCAGCCGACCAGCCAGCGGCCGTCGCGGTCGGCGGCGATGCGCGCCACCCCGCCCTGCGCCAGCGCACGCGGCGGCTCCTCCCCGCCCCACAGCCACACACCGCCAGCGGCGTCGCGCGTGGTCACCCGGCCGTCGGCGAGGACGAGGCCGTCGGCCACCGCATCCGGATGCTCGAAAGCCGCGCGCTGGCGGCCGTCGCCGAGCGCGTGCACCCACGCCGCGCGGCCGCGCCAGGCCAGCACCACGGGCGCCGCCGCCCCCGGCCGCACACCGTCCGGCGTGCCCGGCAGGGTGATCTCGCCGGCCAGCTCGAGCCCGCCGGCGAGCATGGCGATCGCAATCAGCGCGTTGTCGCGCTCGGCACCGCCACCGCCCAGATCGGCCGCACGCGCCAGGTAATGGGCGGCACGCAGCGCATCGTCCGCGGCGTCGCGCGCCGACAGCGCACCACTCCAGTAGCTGTCTACGCGCTGTCGAGCGGTCTCGCGTTGCTGCTGCCAGAAACCGGCGCCGAGCGCGACGGACGCCAGCAGCAACGCGACCAGCCCGCCGCGCGCACCCAGCCGCCGCAGGCGCGCCCGCCGCGCCGCCGCCGCGCTGGCGTCGATCCAGGCGCGCAGGGGCTCGCCCAGCTCCTGCGCACGCTCGCCCTGCCAGCGCCGCGCCTCCGCGAGCGGACCGCCGTGCAGCAGCAGGCCGACGTCATCCGGTGCGCACTGCCAGGCCTCGGCGGCGGCCAGCGCATGCTGGCGCCAGAGCAGGAACACGCGGTCCTCGTCCAGCCAGCGGCGCAGCAGGTCCCAGGCGCGGAACAGGGCCTCGTGCGCCACCTCCAGCGTGCGCGCCCCACCCTCCTCCTGGCCGGACACCAGCAGGCGGGCGGCGACCAGAGCCTCGAGCAGCGGATGCGCGGCCGCGGGCAGATCCTCCCAGCGCGCCGCGCGCCGGGTGTAGCCGCCCTCGGGCTCGACCCGCACCAGCTGGCGGAAGGCGCTGCGCAACGCGGCGAGCGCATCGGGCGCCGGCGCGAGTGCGGCGAGCACCGCCGCGGCCTCGTCGCGGATCGCCCCCTCCAGGCCGCCGAAGCGCTCGCGGTACTCGTCGAGGGTGATGCGGCGATCGTCGCCGAAGTCGCGCCACAGCCGGTTCAGGGTGAAGGCCAGCAGCGGCAGCGCGTCGGGACTGCCGGTGTCGTGCGCGAGGGCCTCGACCAGGCCCTCCTCCAGCTCGAGTCCGGCGACGCGTGCCGGGCCGGTGATGATCTCGGCGAAATGGCTGGCGTTCATCGGTGCCAGCGCCTGCTGGCGGAAGGGCAGCGCAGCCCAGGCCGGCAGCGTCTGCAGGGCGCCGAGGTAGTCCGCGCGCAGCGTCGCCAGGCAGTAGAGCTCGCCCGATTCGGGCGCGAGCGCCGCGCGCAGCGCCTGCACGAAGCGCACCGCCGCCTCGGGCGTGCTGGTGGTCACGAGCTCCTCGAGCTGGTCGACCACCAGCAGCACCGCCGGCCGCCCGGGCTCGGCCGCGAAGGCCGAGGCGAACGCCCTGCCCAGCGCGGCGGGCTCCACGGCGGACGCGGGCTGGCCGGGCGGCAGCAGGCGGGCGAGCTCCTCGTCGGGCCGGTGCAGGGGCCGCATCGGACCGAGCACCCGCCATTCCGCCATGCGCGCGATGCGCGGCAGCACGCCTGCGCGCACCAGCGAGGACTTGCCGCTGCCCGAGGCGCCGACCACCACCAGCAGGCGATCGCCGCCGTAGCGGCGCATCTGCGCCAGGGTGTCGAGGCAGCGGCGCTGCTCCTGGTCGCGGCCGAAGTACACCGCGGCGTCGGCGGCCTGGAAGGGCGCGAGGCCGGGATAGGGCGCGCGCCCGCTGTCCCAGGAGAAGCTGTCGGCGGGATCCAGCCCGGCGGCCTGCAGGCCGCGCCACAGGCGGGCATAGCCGTCCTCGGCATCGATGCGCACATCGACGACCTGGGTGTCGAGCAGCAGCGGCCGCAGCGCGCATTCGCCGATCAGCACCGGGAACAGGCGCTTGCCGAGCGCACGCGCATGGGTGATCTCGGCGAAGCACCAGTCCGAGGCCATCGAGTGCGCGCTGCACAGCACCACCACGCCGCTGCAGCCGCGCAGGCGGGCGTAGATCTCGCGCTCCCAGTCGCGCCCGGCGGGAATGCCGTCGGCGGGATCGAAGTCGAGGAACAGCGACTGGTAGCCCCGGGCGCGCAGGCGCGCAGCCATGTCCTCGGCCGCCTGCCGGTCGCGACTGCTGTGGCTGATGAAGATCCCCGACACCGCTGCCCTCCCGCTCACCCGCCGCCCGGGTCACAGCGCCCATCCGCGCGCGGTCGCATACGCAGGTGGGCGCCCCTCCTGTCGTTCTAGCGCGCCGGAGCCACCAGCGCACGGGCTTCGGCCAGCGCCGTCTCCAGGTCGTCGCGCAGGATCGCCGCCGGCAGGTGCGGCGCGCGCAGGCGCAGCAGCTGCGCGTGGATGGCCGGCGGCACCACGACCAGGGCGGCGATGGCCTGCGCCTTCAGGCGCTCGATCATCTCCTCGAGCGCGAACTGCGCCGACAGGTCCATGAACGGCACCCGGCTGCAGTCGAACACCGCCACCCGGGTACCGATCACCTGGTCCACGCGGTCGAGGAGCTGGCTCGCCGAACCGAAGAAGAAGGCGCCGTCGATCTCGATGACGCGGATGCCGCTTTCCAGGTCGGCCTCCAGGCGTGCGTCGGCAAGCGCCGCTTCATGAGGCAGCGGGCGCACGCGGAAGCTCGCCTGGCGGGCGAGGCGATGGATGATCAGCATCATCGACAGCACCACCCCGGCGCCCACCGCGACGATCAGGTCCACCAGCACGGTGAGCACGAACACCGCCGCCATCACCGCGACGTCCGCGCGCGGCGCGGTGTGCACCAGGCGCAGCATTCTGTAGTCGAGGATGTCGACGCCGACCTTGATCAGGATGCCGGCCAGCACCGCGAGCGGGATGCGCTCGGCGAACGGCCCCAGCCCGAGCAGCAGCGCGAGCAGGAACAGCGCATGGACCACGCCCGAGGTCCGTCCCTTGCCGCCGGACTTGATGTTGATCACCGTGCGCATGGTCGCACCCGCCCCCGGCAGCCCGCCGACGAAGGCGCACAGCAGGTTGCCGACGCCCTGCCCGATCAGCTCGCGATTGGAATGGTGGCGGGTGCGGGTGATGGAGTCGGCGACCAGCGAGGTCAGCAGGCTGTCGATGCTGCCGAGCAGGCCGAGGGTGATGCCGAGCAGCAGCACGGTGGTCCAGGTCTCGAGCGTGAACACGGGCAGCACCACCTCCGGCAGGCCGCGCGGGATGTCGCCGATCACCGGCACCGACAGCCCGGCCGCGGTGGCGAGCGCGGTCATCGCCACCAGCGCCACCAGCGGCGCCGGCACGATGCGGCTCACCGCCATCGGCGTGCGGAACACGATCACCAGGGTCAGGAAACCGATCAGCAGCGCCTCGCCATTGACCTGCGCCAGCACGGCGGGCAGCCCGAGCACCGCGGCCAGCGGCGAGGGCAGGGACGGCGCACCGAGCAGCGGCGCGCTCTGCAGCAGCACGATGATGACCCCGATACCGCTCATGAAGCCCGACACCACCGGGTAGGGGATGAAGCGCACCAGCCCGCCGGCACGCACCAGGCCGAGCCCGATCTGCACCAGCCCGCCGACCAGCACCGCGGCCATCGCCACCGCGAGATTCCCGCCCACCACCGCGAGCGCCGAGGCGAACACCACGGTCATCGGCCCGGTCGGCCCGGAGATCTGCATGCGCGTGCCGCCGAGCAGCGCGGCGACGAAGCCGAGCACGATGGCGCCATAGAGGCCGGCCGCCGCCCCGGCCCCGGAGGCCACGCCGAAGGCGAGCGCGAGCGGCAGGGCGACGACCCCGGCGGTCAGCCCGCCGAAGAAATCCCCCCGCAAACGACCGAGTGTCGAACCATGCCCGTCCATGAGGCGCCTCGAATCGAAAGGCTCGTCCGGGCGGTTCGGACGGGTTCACGATGGCTGTCCCCGGGCCGCCTTGTTTTGGGCAACGATGTGGCAAAAAACGGCGCGCCGCAAGCCCCCGGACCCGCCCGGCCGTGACGTCTTCCCGTAGCATTGCGTCTGCGTCCGGCGCATGCCGCCGCCCCGCCCCACATCGGCAGCACCGCCCGCACGCGGGTCAATCCACCACAGGAGTCTTCGACCGATGATCAAGCACGGCCTCCAGATCTTCGCCTGCAACGCCAGCCGCGATCTCGCCTGCGACATCAGCCAGCGCCTGGGCATGCGCCCGGGACAGCTCGAGATCTCGCGCTTTTCCAACGACAACCTGCGCGTGCAGGTGCAGGAGAACGTGCGCGAGCGCGACGTCTTCGTGCTGCAGTCCTTCACCGAGCCGGTGAGCGAGCACATCATGGAGCTGCTGATCACCCTCGACGCCCTGCGCAGCGCCTCGGCGCAGCGCATCACCGCGGTGATCCCCTACTACTCCTACGCGCGCTCGGACAAGAAGGACGCGCCACGGATCTCGATCACCGGGCGCCTGATCGCCGACCTGCTGCACACCGCCGGCGCCGACCGAGTGCTGACCATGGACCTGCATGCCGACCAGGTGCACGGCTTCTTCAGCGTGCCGGTGGACCACCTGACCGCCGTGTCCCTGATCGCGGACCACTTCCGCAACCAGTACGACCTGTCGAACATGGTCGCGGTGGCGACCGACGCCGGCGGCGCCAAGCGCACCGGGCGCTTCTCGGAGAAGCTCGGCATCCCGATGGCGATCATCGACAAGCGCCGGGTGTCGGACACGGCGGTGAAGCAGGGCCAGGTGGTGGGCGACGTCGTCGGGCGCGACGTGGTGATCTTCGAGGACGAGATCGCCACCGGCGGCACGCTGGTGGCGTCGATCGCCACGCTGAGGGCCGCCGGCGCGAAGAGCGTGCATGCCGCGGCGACCCACGGCGTGCTGTGCGGCCCGGCGATCGAGCGCCTGCGCGAGGCGGCGATCGACTCGATCGTGGTCACCAATACCGTGAACGTGCCCGCCGAAAAGCGCATCGACAAGCTCACCGTGCTCAACGTCGCGCCGCTGTTCGCCGCCGCGATCGAGCGCATCCACAGCGGCCAGAGCGTGGGCGCGCTGTTCGAGTGAGGGGGCGACTGCTCAGGTGAGCACGAACTCCGCGTCCGGCTGCGGCGCGGGCGGCGCCACCTCGCCGAGCAGTTCGCGCAGGCTGGCGTCGATGGCGGAGACGATGGCGTCGAGCGCGAGGTCGTTCGTCATCGTGCCGAAGGGCTCCTCGATCTCGTCGCTGAGGGCTTCGAGCGCGAAGAAGGTGTAGGACACGAAGCCGACCACCAGCGGCGTCATCCAGCCCGTCGTATCCACCAGCCCGAAGGGCAGCAGCATGCAGTAAGCGTACGAGCTGCGATGCAGGATCACCGTGTAGGTGAAGGGCAGCGGCGTGTTGGCAATGCGCTCGCAACCGCCCAGGGCGGCCGAGAGCTCGTCAACCGAGCGCTCCATGTGCTGGGACAGGATCGGCGACAGCTGGCCCGCCTCGCGCACGCCGCGCAACCATTGTCCGAGCCACAGCAGCACCAGCGCGGGTGCGAAACGCACGGTCCGCACGCGCGCGAGCACCTCGTCGGGGAGCAGGCCGTCGAGCCCTTCGTCCCGCGGGCGGCCGCGCAGCTGGTTGCGCATCGTGGTCGCGAACGCGATCAGGCCGAGCACGAAGGGACGCACATCGACCCCGTCGGCGGTCAGCGTCAGCGCATGGCGCGCGAGGTTGCGCGCTTCGACCAGCACCACCCCCCAGAACTTGCGCGCCTCCCAGTAGCGGTCGTAGCTCGCGTTGATGCGAAAACCGAGGAAGATCGCCAGCGCCACGCCCATCAGCGAGAACGGTGCCGAGGTCAGCGTGACCTTGATGTGGAAGAGCTGACCGTGGGCCAGCACCACGGCACACGACAGCAGCAGCACGAAGATCTGCTGCGGCAGGATGCGCGGCAGCAGGGAGCCGCGGCGGACGAAGAGCAGGTGAATCCAGTGCGGACGGGGACGGACGATCACGACGGGCGGGCGCGGGCAGAGGCGGGAAGGCGTGGATTCTGACAGCTTCCGCGCGTCGGCGAAGCGATTTCCGCAGCCGGCCGCGGCCGTGCGCCGCGGCTCCACTCACTCGCCCGGTCGCGCCGACACCAGCCAGTAGGTCACGCCGAGCGCGAGCACGATCACCCCGATCGCGAACAGGTACGTCGGCTCCAGCGTGCCGAGGTCGAGCACGATCACCTTGCGCGCGATCGCCATCAGCGCGGTGGCGATCACGAGCTTGACGTGGATGACGTCGTCGCGCAGGTAGAGCGTGATGTTGACGAAGATCTCGATCGCGATCAGCACCGCCAGGAAGGCGGCGAAGACGACGAAGATGTCGTTCAGGTCGAGCAGCAGGAAGGGCGGATCGGACAGCTTCTCGTACAGCACGAGGACGACGTCGGCCACCGTCCACAGGATCACCGCCACCATCAGCACCGCGAGCACGCGGATCGCCTGGCGGATGATCCAGTGCAGGCGGTCGATCAGCGGGTCGTCGACGCGCTCGCCGAGGTGGTTGTCGTGTTCCGGCGGGCGCGCGATCTTCGTGATGTCCATGTCGTACTCCCGGGTTCCGCATCAATCTGCACATCTTGCGGCGCCGGGGCGGTGGCCCGGCGCCGCGATCGCAGTCAGTTCAGACTGCTCGACGCGACACGTGCGCCCCACTTCTCCAGCGCCCGCGCCAGCACCTCGACCTCGGCGGTGGTCTCCACGCCGTCCGCGCTGACGATGTCCTGCATCGTGCGCAGCAGGGCGCGCCGCAGCGCCGGGTCGGCGATGTCCTCGAGCAGCAGGTCGAGCACCTCGTCGGCCACCTTCAGGCGCATGCCGTCGAGGTAGTGCGCGCTCACCATCAGGTCCTCGCAGTATTCGCGCAGGATGCGTTCGAACTCCGTGCTGCCGATGCCCAGGCGACGGGCGAGGTCGGCGTCCATGAGCGCCTCGATCTCGTTGCGGTCGAGCCCGCCGTCGGCGAGCGCGGTGAGGGCGAGCAGGCGGGTGGCGGCGTGGCGGCTGTCGGTTTCGTAGTGGCGCATGGTGCTGTCTCCTTGTCGTGTCGGGATCGCTGCAGGGCCCGGATCGGCCGGATGGGCGGATCTCGGTGGCGCTGCAGACGCCTGCAGACGCCTGCAGACTAAAGGACAAGCAAACGCTTAAAAAGTCGACTATTCGTAGTCATATAATCGATTTTTTCGACGGAACACCGGAGCGAGAATCGTGGCCGAACTCAATTTCAAGCACCTGCGCTACTTCTGGACGGTGGCGCGGGTGGGGACGATCGCCGAGGCCGGCCGGGTGCTGGATCTGGCACCGCATTCGATCAGCGCCCAGCTCGCGACCTTCGAGGCCGCGCTCGGCGTCAGCCTGTTCCGCCGCGCCGGGCGGCGGCTGAAGCTGACCGAGGCGGGCGAGCGCATCCTCGGCCATGCGGAGGAGATCTTCGCGCTCGGCGACCAGATCGTGGATGTGGTGCGCGACGACGCGCTGCGCCGCAGCCTGCCGTTCCGCATCGGCTTTCCCGACTCGATGCCGAAGTCGGTCGTGCACCGGCTGATCGAGCCTGCCCTGCACGTGGAACGCCCGGGCCGCCTGGTGTGCCGCGAGGCGCCGCTGGTCGAGCTGCTCGCCGAACTGGCGGTGCACCGGCTCGACCTGGTGATCGCCGACCGCCCGATCCCGCCCGAAGTCAGCGTGCGCGGCTACAGCACGCTGCTCGGCGAGGGCACGCTGACGGTGTTCGCGGCGCCGGCGCTGGCCGCGCGGCTGAAGGGGGACTTTCCCGCGACGCTGCACGGCGCGCCCTTCCTGCTGCCGGGCGAGGACGTCGCGCATCGCGGCGCGCTGCTGCAGTGGTTCGAGACGCGGCGGGTGCAGCCCTCGATCGTCGCCGAGCTCGACGACAGCGCGCTGATGAAGGCCTTCGGCCAGGGCGGCGCGGGCGCCTTCGCGGCGCCGACCATGATCGCCGACCACGTCTGCCGCCAGTACGGCGTCGAGGCGGTCGGCGAGATCGCCGAAGTGAACAACCAGGTCTATGCGATCACGACCGAGCGCCGGCTGGCGCATCCTGCAATGCAGGTGATCCGCGACCAGGCCGGGAAGATGGGCTGATCAGGCCTGCTGCTCGCCCGCCTGCTGGGCGGCGATCTCGGCGCGCACCTGGTCCATGTCCAGCCCGCGCACGCCTTCGATCACCTGGTTCAGCGCGTTGGCCGGCAGCGCACCCGATTCGCGGAACACCATGACGCCCTCGCGGATCACCGCTATGGTCGGGATGGAGCGGATCTGGAAGGCGGCGGCGAGGTCCTGCTGCGCCTCGGTGTCCACCTTGCCGAAGGCGATGTCCGGATTGGCATCGGCGGCCGCCTCGTAGACCGGCGCGAAGTTGCGGCAGGGACCGCACCACGCCGCCCAGAAGTCGAGGAAGACGATCGGGTGGGTGCCCAGGACTTCGTTGAAGTTGTCGGCGGTGATTTCGAGGGTGGGCATGCCCGGCTCCGGAAAATGAAAATATTAGCGAGCGCCGATCATACGCCGGCGCCCGCCTCAGGTCACCCGAGGACGGGCAGGAAGGATCGCTTACAGCAGCGGCGCCAGCCAGCGCGCGGCCGCGTCCACTTCCATCCCGGTGCGGCGCGCCCAGTCCTCGAGCTGGTCGCGGCCGATCTTCGGGATCGCGAAGTAGTGGCTCTCGGGGTGGGCGAAGTAGAAGCCGCTCACCGCCGCGGCCGGGGTCATCGCGTAGCTCTCGGTGAGCTCCATGCCGATGCGTTCGCGCGCGCCGAGCAGCTCGAACAGCGGCCCCTTCACCGTGTGGTCCGGGCAGGCCGGATAGCCGGGCGCCGGACGGATGCCGCGGTACTGCTCGGCGATCAGCGCCTCGTTGTCGAGCGTCTCGTCGGCGGCATAGCCCCAGCACTCGCGGCGCACGCGCTCGTGCAGCCACTCGGCGCAGGCCTCGGCGAGACGGTCGGCAAGGCTCTTGAGCATGATCGCGTGGTAGTCGTCGTGCGCGGCCTCGAACTCGGCGAGCTTGGCCTCGATGCCGAGGCCGGCGGTGACCGCGAAGGCGCCGACCCAGTCGGGCACACCGGTTTCCTTGGGCGCGACGAAGTCCGCCAGGCACCAGTGCGGCTTGCCCGCCGGGCGCTCGTGCTGCTGGCGCAGGCCGTGCCACACCATGGCGAGGTGCTTGCGGTCCTCGCCGGTGTAGATCTCGATGTCGTCACCCACCGCGTTGGCCGCGAACAGGCCGAACACCGCCTTCGCCTGCAGCCATTCCTCGGCGACGATCTTCTCCAGCATCGCCTTGCCGTCGGCGAACACGTTGCGCGCGGTCTCGCCCACCACCTCGTCGTCGAGGATGGCGGGGAAGCGGCCGGCGAGGTCCCAGGTCTGGAAGAAGGGGCCCCAGTCGATGTAGTCGACCAGCTCGCCGAGCTCGACGTCGATCGCCTGCACGCCGAGCATGTTGGGGCGCGGCGGCTGGTAGGGAGCGTAGCCGGCCTGATGGGCGGTGCTGCAGGCGGCCACGCGCTCGGCGGTCCAGTCGGTACGGAAGGCGTTGGCGCGCGCGGCATCCACGCTCACCAGCTGCACGCCTTTCTTGTTGGCGTGCAGCGCGCGGATCTTCTCGTAGTCGGCGGCGACCTCGGCCTTGAAGGCCTCGCTCTGGCCTTCGGACAGCAGCGCGGTGACCACGCCCACCGCGCGCGAGGCGTCGGGCACGTAGACCACCGGCTGGTCGTAGTGCGGCGCGATCTTGATCGCGGTGTGGTTGCGGCTGGTGGTGGCGCCGCCGATCAGCAGCGGCACGCTGAAGCCCTGGCGCTTCATCTCCGCGGCGACGTGGGCCATCTCCTCCAGCGAAGGCGTGATCAGGCCGGACAGGCCGATCGCCTGCGCGCCGTGCTCCTTGGCCGCCTCGAGGATCTTCGCCGCCGGCACCATCACGCCGAGGTCGATGACCTCGTAGCCGTTGCAGCCCAGCACCACGCCGACGATGTTCTTGCCGATGTCGTGCACGTCGCCCTTGACCGTGGCGACCACGATGCGGCCCTTGCTGCTGGCGCCGGTGCGCAGCTTCTCGGCCTCGATGTAGGGGATCAGGTGGGCCACCGCCTGCTTCATCACGCGCGCCGACTTCACCACCTGGGGCAGGAACATCTTGCCCGCGCCGAAGAGGTCGCCGACCACGTTCATGCCCGCCATCAGCGGACCTTCGATGACCGCAAGCGGCGGCTTGCCCTCGGCCTCGAGCCTGGCGCGCACTTCCTCGGTGTCGGCGACGACGAACTCGGTGATGCCCTTCACCAGCGCATGCGACAGGCGCTCCTCGACCGGCCACTCGCGCCAGGCCAGGTCCTGCGCCGACTCCTTGGCCTGCCCCTTCACCGTCTGCGCCATCTCGACCAGGGCCTCGCCGGCGCCAGGGCGGCGGTTCATCACCACGTCCTCGACCTTGTCGCGCAGCGCCGGATCGAGCTCGTCATAGACGCCGAGCTGGCCGGCGTTGACGATGCCCATCGACAGCCCGGCCTTGATCGCGTGGTACAGGAACACGGTGTGGATCGCCTCGCGCACCGGGTCGTTGCCGCGGAAGCTGAAGCTCACGTTCGACACCCCGCCCGAGGTCTTGGCGTACGGCAGGTTCTCCTTGATCCAGGCCACGGCGTTGATGAAGTCGACCGCGTAGTTGTCGTGCTCCTCGATGCCGGTGGCGATGGCGAAGATGTTGGGGTCGAAGATGATGTCTTCGGGCGGGAAGCCGGCGCCGCCCTCGGCGACGGGCTTCACCAGCAGCTTGTAGGCGCGCTCGCAGATCTCCGTCTTGCGGCGGAAGGTGTCGGCCTGGCCCTGCTCGTCGAAGGCCATCACGATCACCGCCGCGCCGTAGCGGCGCGCCAGCCGCGCCTGGCGCAGGAACTCGGCCTCGCCCTCCTTCATCGAGATCGAGTTGACCACGCCCTTGCCCTGGATGCACTTGAGGCCGGTCTCGATTACCGACCACTTCGACGAGTCGAGCATGATCGGCACGCGCGAGATGTCGGGCTCGGAGGCGATGAGCTTGCAGAAGCGCTCCATGGCGGCGATCGAGTCGAGCATCGCCTCGTCCATGTTGATGTCGATGACCTGGGCGCCGTTCTCCACCTGCTGGCGCGCCACCGCGAGCGCGTCGTCGAAGCGGCCCTCGAGGATCATGCGCGCGAAGGCCTTGGAGCCGGTGACGTTGGTGCGCTCGCCGACGTTCACGAACAGCGCGTCGCTGCCGACGTTGAAGGGCTCGAGGCCGGACAGGCGCAGCTTCTTGTCGATGACCGGCACGGCGCGCGGGGCGAGGCCGGCGACGACCTCGGCGATCGCCGCGATGTGCGCCGGCGTGGTGCCGCAGCAGCCGCCGACGATGTTCACCAGCCCGCTCTGCGCCCATTCGCGGATCTGGCCGGCCAGGTGCTCGGGCGTCTCGTCGTAGCCGGTGGGCGACAGCGGGTTGGGCAGGCCGGCGTTGGGGTGGGCCGACACATGGGTGTCGCAGACGCTGGAGAGCTCCTCGACGTACTGGCGCAGCTGGTCGGCACCGAGCGCGCAGTTGAGGCCGAAGCTGATCGGCTGCGCGTGGCTGAGCGAGTTCCAGAACGCCTCCGCGGTCTGGCCCGACAGCGTGCGGCCGGAGGCGTCGGTGATCGTGCCCGAGATCATCACCGGCCAGCGCCTGCCAAGGTCGTCGAACAGCTTCTCGATCGCGAACACCGCGGCCTTGGCGTTCAGCGTGTCGAAGATGGTCTCGATCAGCAGCAGGTCGGCACCGCCCTCGAGCAGGCCCTTGGCCGAGTCGTAGTAGTCGTCGACCAGCGCATCGAAGCTGATGTTGCGATAGCCGGGGTCGTTCACGTCCGGCGAGATCGACAAGGTGCGCGAGGTCGGCCCCAGCACGCCGGCGCAGTAGCGCGGCTTGGCGGGATTCCGGGCGGTGTATTCGTCGCACAGCTGGCGCACCAGGCGCGCGCCCTCGACGTTCAGCTCGTAGGCCACGGATTCGAGCCCGTACTCCGCCTGCGACACGCGGGTGGCGTTGAAGGTGTTGGTCTCGACGAGGTCGGCGCCGGCCTCGAGGTAGGCACGATGGATGCCGGCGACGACCTCGGGACGGGTCAGCACCAGCAGGTCGTTGTTGCCCTTGAGGTCCTTGGGGTGATCGAGGAAACGCGCGCCGCGGTAGTCCGCCTCGCCCAGCTTTTCCTGCTGGATCATCGTGCCCATCGCGCCGTCCAGGATCAGGATGCGCTCGGCGAGAAGCTGGCGGAGTTCGGTGCTGCGGTCGGCTTGCATGGCTGTGTCCTCGGTCGTTCGACGGTCGCCGGGCAACGCCACGCACAAATGCGAACGGCGCCACAAACCGGCTGAAGGTTTGTGAGCGCCGTTGATCGGTTGCCGAGCCTGGCCCGCACAGGATCGGTGGGTCGCAGCGCTCCTCGGCAAGGGACGGATTCTAGCCCCTGTCCCGCGGCACTGCCAAGAGCGCGCATCGCCGCGCTATCGCGGCGCGCCTGCCGCTACCAGAACCAGGGATGGACGAAGGGATGCGGGTAGAAAGGGCGCGGATACCCCCACCAGCCGCCGCCCCAGCCCCACGGGTAGGCGTAATGACCCCAGCCGCCGGACAGCGCCCCATCGCGCGGATAGACGTAGGTCTGGCTGGTACGCACCACCTTGTCGTCGATGAAGTGCACGTTGAACAGCACGGCGATGCCGGGGCCGTCGTTGCGGATGTTCCAGTCCCACACCTCCTCGCCGGAGTTGCGGAAGCGCTGCTCGGAGCGGTGGGTGCCGAGCAGGCGCGACACCTGCTCCTTGTCCATGCCGCGCTCGACGCGGGCGAGGTTCTCGGGCGCGAGCGCATCCCACTGGCGCAGCACGATGCCGCCCTGGTCGACCTGCACCATCAGGCAGGTCCAGCCATTGGGCTGGGTCGAGTATTCGAGCGTGGCGGTGCCGTCGTCGTTGCTCCAGCGCCGGGTGGGCTCGCCGCGCGCGGCCAGCGCCTCGGCCTCGGTCGCGTACGGCCGCGGCGGTTCGAAGCTGGCGCAGCCGGCGATCAGCCCGGCCAGCACCAGGAACAGCAGCCAGCCCGCCGCGAGCGGCAGGCTGCGCGAAGAATGCATGCGGGACAACATCTCGACCTCCCGTCTAGTGCTTGTACTGGGTGTAGCGTCCAGTGCCGGTCACCCGGCCGTCATTGTTGAAGGACACGGTGAAGAAGACCGGATCGCTGGTGCCGTCGGGGCCGTGCGAGATCCGCCACTCCCACACCGTCACCTGCTTGAGCTGGAAGAACTGGCTCGAAGCCGGCTTGCCGAGCAGGCGGCGCACCTGGTCTCCGTTCATGCCGTTTTGGACCTTGGCGAAGCTCGCCTCGTTCAGCACCTGGTCGATGTCGCGCAGGATCTGGTCGGGGCCGATCGTGATCATGAAGCACTCGACGCCCTGCGGCTGGCGGCTGAACTCCCAGGTCACCGAGCCGTCCTCGTTGCGCCACTCCATGTGCGGCGGCCCGAAGCGCTGGCGCACCTCGGCCGCGGTCGATACACCGGGCTGGAGCTCCTTGACGTTGATGTAGTCGCAGGCGGTGATGCCGATTGCCGACAGCACGCTGCACAGCCAGGCGATGAAGCGTTTCATGCAAGTCCTCCGCTGATCGACGACGGCACCCGCCATCCGCCGTCCGGACGCTCGACCGGCCCAGGGACGCGGCCGGGAGCGCTTCGACGCCATCAGCATCCGCCATGCCCGGCGGTTTTGCAATCGGGGAAGGGTGACGCTTTGCAATCGCGCCGCGCGCCCCGCCACCGTGCCCATACGCATCAGTATGGATGAAGGTATAATCCCCGCGTACCGATTCGATGATCAACTGGCGGCGGACTCAGCATGGGCAATCCGGAAACCCTGTACCAACAGAAACGCATGATGGCCTCCGACGCCGTCGGCCTGATCCAGGACGGCGACACCGTGGTCGTCCCCACCGGGGTCGGCGAGCCGCCCACCCTGCTGCATGCGCTGTCCGAACGCCGCCATGCGCTGCGCGACGTGGCGGTGAGCCAGATCCTGCCGCTGCGCAAGTTCGCCTACCTCGACCCCGAGACCCGCGCCAACATCCGCCACGACGCCTACTTCTTCGGCGGCGCCACCCGTGCGGGCGGCCAGGCGGGCTGGGTGGATTACGTCCCGGCCTACTTCTCCGAGCTGCCGCTGCTGATCGACCGCGGCCTGTCGCCCGCCGACGTCGTGGTGTCGATGGCCTCGCCGATGGACGAGCACGGCTATTTCAGCCTGTCGCTGGCACCCGACTACACCATGGCGGCGATCCGCCGCGCGCGCGTGGTGCTGCTGGAAGTGAACCCCAACGTGCCCTTCGCCAACGGCGACTGCCATGTGCACATCTCGCAGGTCGCCGGCGTGGTGGAAAGCGACGAGCCGCTGTTCGAGGTCGGCCTGCCGCAGATCGGCCCGGTGCAGGAGGCGATCGGCAAGTACGTCGCCGACCTCATCGAGGACGGCGCCACGCTGCAGATCGGCTACGGCGGCATCCCCGACGCGGTGGTGATGCAGCTGCAGCACAAGCGCGACCTCGGCATCCACACCGAGATGATCGGCGACGGCATCCTGTCGCTGATCGAGTCCGGCGCGGTCACCAACCGCAAGAAGACCTTCATGGCGGGCAAGACGGTCGCCACCTTCGCGCTCGGCTCGCGCCGCCTGTACCGCACGCTGCACCGCAACCCGGCGCTCGAGATGCATCCGGTGGATTTCACCAACGATCCCTACCTCGCCGCCCGCAACGACAAGCTGTGCGCGATCAACGCCACGCTGCAGATCGACCTGATCGGCCAGTGCGGCTCGGAGAGCCTGGGCCACCTGCCCTACTCCGGCACCGGCGGCCAGGTGGATTTCGTGCGCGCCGCCAACCGCTCGAAGGGCGGCAAGGCCTTCATCGTGCTGCCGTCGACCGCCAGGGACGGCACCGTGTCGCGCATCGCGCCGGTGCTGTCGCCGGGAACGCACGTCACCACCAGCAAGAACGACATCAACTACGTGGTGACCGAATACGGCGTCGCCGAACTGCGCGGCAAGACCGCCAAGCAGCGCGCGCAAGCACTGATCGGCATCGCCCATCCCGACTTCCGCGGCGAGCTGCGCGAAGCAGCGAAAAGGATGCTTCTGCTCTAGGCTGCCGACAGCCAATCGCGGGCGGTTGCTCCAGCGGGGCGCAGGTGAGCACCTTCTCAGAGGATGACGGTGATCTCCTCGCGCCGCACCAGCTCGGCACCGAAATCGAGCGCATCGAGCAGCAGCGCGTCGCGCGCGCTCACCACCCCCACCGGGCGCCTGGCGGCATCGACCACCGCGACGTGGCGGATGCCGTTCTCGTACATCAGGTGCAGGGCGTGGCCGAAAGGCTTGTCCTCGGCGAGCGTCATCGGGTTGTCGGTCATCACCTCGCCCACCATGGTGGTGTCGGCATCGCGGCCGGCGGCGATCACGCGGAAGGTCGCGTCACGCTCGGTGAAGATGCCGGTGAGCACGCCGTGCTCGGTGATCAACGCCGCGCTGCAGTGCTGCGCCTGCATGAGCCGGGTGACTTCCCGCACGGACGTGAACGCGGACACATTGACGAAGGCGCGGTCGGCAATGACCTGGTGGATCGGACGGCTGGGCATGATCTGTCTCCTTTTGCATTTATAGAGAAAGGCACGGTCGACAAGCTTCAATCGTGCCAGCTTGCCGGCGCTGCCGGTCCGGACCGGCGAGCTGGCGACAAGCCCCTGTTTTAGCGGAGATTCTTGACCGTATCGTGACGGCAGCCGGAGCGCTGCGGCGCAGCATCGACCGCCGCCCCACGCATCGAAGCCGTGCATCGCCGGCCCCGGCCGCACCGCCGCAGTGCGTGCACCGCGCGGCGGAACCGGCGCGGGCTCAGTCGCCGGCGCGGCGGAATTGCGCCATCGCCTCGCCCATGCGCACCGGCCGTCCCGGCGCCCAGTCGGAGGCGAAACGCAGCGCGCGCTTCGGAAACAGCATCACCACCGTCGAGCCGAGCAGGAAGCGCCCCATCTCCTCGCCCCGGCCGAGCACCACCTCGCCCTCGGCGTAGCTGCGCTTCTCGATGTCGGGCAGGCGCGGCGGATTGACCACGCCGTGCCACACCGTGGCCATGCTGCCGACGATGGTCGCGCCCACCAGCACCATCACGAAGGGGCCGAACTCGCCCTCGAACACGCACACCACACGCTCGTTGCGGGCGAACAGGCCGGGCACGCCGCGCGCGGTCGCCGGATTCACCGAGAACAGCTCGCCCGGCACATAGATCATCTGCGTCAGCCGCCCCGCGCACGGCATGTGGATGCGGTGGTAGTCGCGCGGCGACAGGTAGATCGTGGCGAAATCGCCATGCTCGAAGCGCGCGGCGAGCGCACGGTCGCCGCCGAGGAGCGCGGTGCTGGAGTAGAAATGGCCCTTGGCCTGGAAGATCTGGTCGAACTCGATCGGTCCGAACTGGCTGATTGCGCCATCGACCGGGCACACGAAGTCCGCCTCCGCCAGCGGGCGCACGCCCTCGCCCAGCGGCCGGGTGAAGAATTCGTTGAAGCTCGCGTAGGCCGCCGGGTCCGGATTGGCCGCCTCGGCCATGTTCACCCCGTAGCGCTTTATGAACCAGCGGATCACCGCGGTCGTCGCCTTCCCCCCCTCGAGGCCGGCGAGCTTGCCGGCGAGCTGGGTGAGCAGGCGCTTGGGCAGGGCGTACTGGAGGGCGACGGCGAGACGTTCGGACACGACGGGATCCTGGATGAGCTGCGGGCGAGGGCCGCGAAGAGCGCGATTATACGGCGCTCGCTCGCACGCGCCCGATCTGCGGCACGCCGTCGCAAGAGGGGTTCGGCGGCCGCATCGTGGTCGCGGCCGTCGGCAGGCGATCGCGGCTGCCGCCGCTCCCACTGGGGACGGCGGCGCGTCCACGGAAGCACTCACGCCAGCAGCAGCGAGGCCGCGATCCCCCACAGCATCAGCGCCACCAGCGCATCGAGCACCCGCCACGCCACCGGCTTGGCGAACAGCGGCACCAGCAGGCGAGCGCCGTAGCCGAGCAGCACGAACCACACGAGCGAGGCGGTGATCGCGCCGGCGGCGAACAGCGGACGCAGGTCTTCGGCCTGCTGGCTGCCGATCGAGCCGAGCAGCACCACAGTGTCCAGGTAGGCGTGCGGGTTGAGCAGGCTGAAGCCGGCCGCCGCGAGCAGGGCCTGGCCGCGCGACATGCGCTGGTGCTCGGCGAAATCCATCGCCCGCCCGCCGCGCAGCGCGGAGTGCAGCGCGCGGCCGCCGTACCACAGCAGGAAGGCCGCACCGCCGTAGCGCGCCGCGCTCATCAGCTCGGGGCTGGCCACGAACAGGCTGCCCAGGCCGGCGATGCCCAGCCCGATCAGCAGCATGTCGCACAGCGCCGACACGCTCACCGTCAGCAGCACGTGTTCGCCGCGCAGCCCCTGGCGCAGCACGTGCGCGTTCTGCGCGCCGAT
Organism: Thauera sp. GDN1; assembly: GCF_029223545.1. Classification (NCBI taxonomy): domain Bacteria; kingdom Pseudomonadati; phylum Pseudomonadota; class Betaproteobacteria; order Rhodocyclales; family Zoogloeaceae; genus Thauera; species Thauera sp. GDN1. The sequence goes on from NZ_CP097870.1 coordinate 3,664,731, forward strand.
GGCCATGATCAGGCCCAGCGTGAGGATGAAACCGTTGAAGTAGACGTTGCTCATGATGCGTTCCGTTGTCGTTTTCTGCGCAGGCGAACGCCGCCCCGCGGGAGCGGCAAGCTCGTCCCCACGCGGGAAGAGACGCGAGGATAGGCGCGACCCGGCCGATCATTAAGTAGAATCGATTTAATTCATTTCCAAGTAGAAATGCTAATGATCGACCCCCGCCTCCTGGCCTTCGAGGCCGTGCTCCAGGACGGCAGCTTCGAGCGCGCCGCGCGCCGGCTGGCGCTCACCCAGTCCGCGGTGTCGCAGCGGGTAAAGCTGCTCGAAGCCGAACTCGGCCAGGTGCTGCTGGTGCGCAGCAAGCCGGTCCGCCCCACTCCGGCCGGGCGCCGGCTGCTGCCCTATCTGGCGCAGCTGCGGCTGATGGAGGCGGAGGCCCGGCGCGCGCTCTCGCCCCGCCAGGCCCATGGCCCGCTGCGGCTGGCGGTGGGGGTGAATGCGGACTCGCTCGCCACCTGGTTCATCGGCGCGGTCGCCGAGGTGGTCCGGGAAGAAGGCTTGGTGCTCGACTGCGTGGTGGATGACCAGGACCACACCCATGCGCTGCTCGCCGACGGCGAGGTGCTGGGCTGCGTGTCGACGCGGCCCGACCCGATGCGCGGCTGCGCGGCGCAGCGCCTGGGGGTGATGCCCTACCTGTGCGCCGGCTCACCCGCATTCCGCGCGCGCTGGTTCCCGCACGGCCTCACCCACGGCGCGCTGGAGAAGGCGCCGGCGATCGTGTTCGGCCGCCACGACGACATGCACGAGGCCTTCCTGCAACGCCACTTCGGCCTGGACGCCGGCCAGTATCCGCACCACGTCGTGCCCTCGTCCGAGGGCTTCATGGCCTTCGCGGTCGCCGGCCTGGGCTATGGCTTCATCCCCGAGATCCAGGCGCGCGCGCACCTCGCCCGCGGCGAGCTGCTCGACCTGGCGCCGGAGCGCGAGGAGGTGGTCCTGTACTGGCACCACTGGCAGGTGCAGTCGCCGGTGATGGCGCGGCTGGCGGGAGCGATCGCCGCCGCTGCCGGAAAGGCGCTGGCGCCCCTGCGCGACTGATCGCGGCTGCCGCCGCTCCCACTCTGGCGCCCCTGCGCGACTGATCGCGGCTACCGCCGCTCCCACTCTGGCGCCTGGGGCCGTCCGCTGTGGGAGCGGCGGCAGCCGCGAAAACGGCGCTCACGCGCCGCCGAACAGGCCCGCCACCGCCGCCGGATTCGACGGGAACCAGAAATGCACGTACGAGGCCGTGATCGGCCCCGCGCGATACACCGCCTCGCCCGCGCCACCGTCGGGGCGCTGCGCATGCAGCCACGGTGCGAGTGGGGTCTCGGTCTTCGAGTAATGGAAGGTGTGGCCGGTGATCCGGCCCTGCGGCAGCTCCAGCTGCTGCATGCCGAGCGCGGCCAGGCGCTGCTGCATCACCGCGCGCCCGGGCAGCAGGCCGGCGAAGGCATGTTCCACGCCCGCCTTGTCCACGATCGTGTCGAACAGGCTCATCATGCCGCCGCATTCGGCCAGCACCGGCCTGCCCGCCGCGACGTGGGCGCGCAGCCCGGCGCGGAAGGCGGCGTTGGCCGCCAGGGCCTCGCCGTGCAGTTCCGGATAGCCGCCCGGCAGCCACACCGCATCGCAGGCTTCGGGCAGCCCGTCGCCGGCGAGCGGCGAGAACAAGGCGAGCTCCGCCCCCAGCGCCTGCAGGGTGTCGAGGTTGGCGGGGTAGATGAAGCCGTAGGCGGCGTCGCGCGCGATCGCGATGCGCTTGCCGGCGAGCAGCGGCGCGATCGCCGGAGCCGCCACCGCGGGAAAGCTCACCGCCGGCGGCAGCTCGGCAGCGCCGGTGCGCTGCAGATGATCGGCCAGGCGGTCGAGGCGCGCACCGAGGTCCTCGATCTCCGCCGCCTGCAGCAGGCCCAGATGGCGCTCGGGCAGCGCCGCGTCCGCGTCCCGCATCACCGCGCCGAACCAGCGCATGCCCTCGGGCAACGCGTTGCGCAGCAGCTCGGCGTGGCCGGTACTGCCGACGTGGTTGGCGAGCACGCCGGCAAAGGGCAGCCCGGGCTGGTAGTGCGCCAGCCCGTAGGCCACCGCGCCGAAGGTCTGCGCCATCGCGCGCGCGTCGATCACCGCCATCACCGGGATGCCGAAGCGGCGCGCGATGTCGGCGCCCGAGGGCGCGCCGTCGTAAAGCCCCATCACCCCTTCGACCAGGATCAGGTCGGACTCGCGCGCCGCGGCATGCAGGCGCCAGGCGATGTCCATCTCGCCGCACATGCCGAGGTCGACGTTATGCACCTGCGCACCGCTCGCCACCGCGTGGATCTGCGGATCGAGGAAGTCCGGCCCGCACTTGAACACCCGCACCCGGCGGCCGAGCCGCGTGTGCAGGCGGGCGAGCGCCGCGGTGATCGTGGTCTTGCCCTGCCCGGAGGCGGGCGCGGCGACGAACAGCGCCGGGCACGAGGCCGCGCCCTGCTCGCCCGTCGGCGCGCGCAGCGCGTCGCTTGTTTCCCGCATCACGCCCACCACGCTCACTCGCTGCCCTTCCCATGCACCACCGCACAGCCGGCGTGCGGCAGCGGCGAGGCCTTGGGCTGGTCCTCGGGCTCGAACCAGGCGAGCTTGGGATACAGCCCGACCACGCTGCCGATCACGGTCAGCGAGGGCGGACGCACGCCTTCCTCGAGCACGCGCTGCGGCAGGGTGGCGAGGTCGGCCACCACCACGCGCTGGGCATGGGTGGTGCCGCGCTCGATGACCCCTGCGGGCGTGCTCGGCGGCAGGCCGTGAGCGATGAACTGGGCGCAGATGTCGGCCAGACGCGAGATGCCCATGTAGATCACCACCGTCTGCTGCGGCCGCGCCAGCATCGGCCAGTCGAGGTCGATCTTGCCTTCCTTGAGGAAGCCGGTGGCGAACACCACCGACTGCGCGTGCTCGCGGTGGGTCAGCGGAATGCCGGCGTAGGCGGCCACGCCCGCAGCCGCGGTCACGCCCGGCACCACCTCGACATGGATCCCGGCCTCGACCAGCAGCTCCATCTCCTCGCCGCCGCGGCCGAAGATGAAGGGGTCGCCGCCCTTGAGGCGCACCACGCGCTTGTTCTCCTTCGCCAGCTTGAGCAGCAGCTGGTTGATCTCGTCCTGCGGCAGCGAGTGGTCGGCCGCCTTCTTGCCGACGTAGATGCGCTCGGCCGACGCCGGCGCGAGCTCGAGGATGGCCGGGGCGACCAGGTTGTCGTACACGACGACGTCCGCCCCCGCCACCAGGCGCGCGCCGCGTAGCGTGAACAGCTCCGGGTCGCCGGGGCCGGCGCCCACCAGATAGACACAGCCCGGCAGCGGGCCGGGACGATGAACCGCGAGATCGGGGACTGTCATGCTTACCACTCCATGCCGGGCATCGCCTTCACCCCCGCGGCGAAGGCGTGCTTGACCGGCGTCATGTCGGTGACGGTGTCGGCGGCCTCGACCAGCGCGGGCGGCGCCCCGCGGCCGGTGACCACCACGTGCTGCATCCGCGGCCGGGCGCGCAGGTCGGCGACCACCCGCTCCGCGTCGAGATACTGGTACTTCAGCGCGATGTTCAGCTCGTCGAGCACGACCAGGCCGATGCCCGGATCGGACAGCAGCCCGCGTGCCACGTCCCAGGCCGCCCCGGCGGTGGCGACGTCGCGCGCGCGATCCTGGGTCTCCCAGGTGAAGCCCTCGCCCATCACGTGCCAGCTCACGCCGGGCTGGCTGCGGAAGAAGGCCTCCTCGCCGGTATCCGAGCGTCCCTTGATGAACTGCACCACGCCGACCTTCATGCCGTGGCCGAGCGCGCGCGCCACCAGGCCGAAGCCGGCGCTGGACTTGCCCTTGCCGTTGCCGGTATTGACCAGCAGCACGCCGCGCTCGGCCTGCGCCTCGGCGATCTTCTCATCGACGACCGCCTTCTTGCGCGCCATGCGTTCATTGTGACGGCTGTCGCGATCCTGTTCACTCATTGCTCGGTTTGCTCCGCAAGTTGGGCCAGCCCGGTCAGCAGGGCCGGACCGGGGTTGAAGAAGTGACGGCCTTCGAGGCCGATCACCGGCACCGACACCAGGCCGAGCTCGGCGCTGCAGCTCTCGGCGTTGTCCGGGGTCAGCGACACCACCATCTCGGGCTTGAAGCGCTCGACGGCGGCGACGATGCCGGGGATCTCCTCGCCCGGGCGCAGGTGGCGGATGCGTTCGCTCGTCTCCACCACCTCGAAGCCGGCGTGGGCGAAGGCGTCGCCGACCACATGCCCGCGGCCGAAGGAGTAAGGCTGCGCCGAGCAGGCAGAGATTACCAGCACGCGCCGGCCGCCGCCCCTCACCGCCGCCGCGCGCTCGCGCCACTCGCGCGCGTAGGCATCGACCCGGGCCCGGGCGTCGGGCACGCCGGCGGCCTCGGCGAGGTCGAGCAGCATCGCCTCGGTCCCGGCCATGGAGTCGAAGCCATCGACCTGCAGGATGCGTGCCTCGGGCTCGAGCATGTCGAGCTGGGCCGGATCTGTGCCCCGGGAGACGACGACCAGGTCCGGATTCAGCGCGGCGATCGCGCCGAGGTCGGGGTCCATGATGCCACCGGTGCGCGGCAGATCGCGCTTGTCGTAGCGCGATGCGCCGACGATGCAGTCGCCGCGCCCCAGCCATTCCAGCGCCTGGGTGATGTAGGGCGACTGGCTGACGATGCGCGGACAGGCCGCGGCGGCCGGCAGGGCCAGGGCGAGCAGGAGGCCGCCGAGCAGGCGGCGAAGGATGTGCTTCATGACGGGAATCTCAGTCGGGAAGAAAGACGACGCGCCCTTCGTTGTCGAAGCGGCGCAGCGGATGGCCGAAGGCCTGGCTCAGCAGGTCGGCGCGCAGCACGGTGTCGCGGTCGCCGGCGATCACGCCGCCGCGGCCGTCGAGCAGGATGATGTGGTCGGCGTAGCGCGCGGCGAGGTTGATGTCGTGCAGCACCAGCACGCTGCCGCGCCCGGCGCCGTCCTCGCGCACCAGGCGCTGGAAGAGGTCGAGCGCGGCGATCTGATGGTGCAGGTCGAGGTGGTTGAGCGGCTCGTCGAGCAGGAACAGGTGCGGTGCCTGGGTCAGCAGGGTCGCGATCGCCACGCGCTGGCGCTCACCGCCGGACAGGGTCTGCACGTCGCGCTGCTCGAAGCCGGCCAGCCCCACCGCCTCCAGCGCCCGGCGGGCGATCGCCACGTCCTGCGGCCCTTCCCAGCCCCAGCGCCCGAGGTGCGGATGGCGCCCCACCAGCACCGTCTCCAGCACGCCGGCGGCGAAGGGGTCGGGCTGCTGCTGGGCGAGCAGGCCGCGAAAGCGCGCCGCCTCCAGCGCCGGCCACGCCGCATAGGGCAGGCCGCCGATGCGCACCTGGCCCACCGTGGGCTCGCGCAGGCCGGCCAGGGTGTGCAGCAGCGTGGTCTTGCCGGCGCCGTTGGGGCCGAGCAGCACCAGGCATTCGCCCGCGGCGAGGCTGAGGCTGAACTCGCAGCACAGCCAGCGCTCGCCGACCTGCAGCGCGAGGCGTTCGGCCTCGAGCAGCGGGGCGTCGTCGATGGGCACGCGGCGAGCGGCGTTCATCGCGAGATGCGCGAACCGCGCGACAACAGGAACAGGAACACCGGCACGCCGATCAGCGCGGTGAGCACGCCCACCGGCAGCTGCTGCGGCGCGATCACCGTGCGCGCCGCGGTGTCGGCCAGGGTCAGCAGCGTACCGCCGGCGAGCGCGGCGGCGGGGATCAGCACGCGCTGGTCGTTGCCCAGCACCAGGCGCACCAGATGCGGCACCACCAGGCCGACGAAGCCCACCGAACCGACCAGCGTCACCGACGTCGCCGTCAGCAACGAGGCCAGCACATAGAGCGCGACGCGCAGATGGCCGACGCGCACGCCGAGCGCGCGTGCGCTCAACTCGCCGCGCGCGAGCACGTTGAGGTCGCGCGCGAAGGGCATCACCACGACCAGCGCCAGCGCCAGCACCACCAGCGCCGGCCACGGCCGCGCCGCCGCGCTGGCGTCGCCCATCATCCAGAACAGCATCGACATCACCCGCGTGTCGGGCGCCAGCGCCAGCATCAGCGACACCGCCGCGCCGCAGCCGGCGGCGACGATGACGCCGGTCAACAGCAGCCGCGTCTGCGTCCAGCTGCCGTCGCCATGCGCCAGGCCGAACACCACCAGCATCGCGGCGAGCGCACCGGCGAAGGCCGAGGCATCGATCCAGACGGTCGCCGCGCCGAGCGTGATCGCCCCCAGCGCGCCCACCGCCGCACCGCCCGAGATACCGAGGATGTAGGGGTCGGCGAGCGGATTGCGCAGCAGCACCTGCATCAACGCCCCCGCGGTGGCGAGCAGGCCACCGCAGGCGAAGGCCGCGACGGCGCGGGGGAGGCGGAGTTCGCGGATGATGTCCGCCGCCATGCCCCCGCCGCCGGCCAGGGCCGCGGACACCTCGGCGAAACCGAGCGGCATGTCGCCCGCCACCAGCGCCCAGAGCAGCGCCAGCGCTGCCGCCGCGAGCAGGCCGGCGGCAAGCAGCAAGGGATGGTGGCGGCCGGGCCGCATCAGGCCCCGCGCCCTGACGACGCGGGTGCCGTGGGTGGCGACGAACATCGCGGCTTAATGCATCGCGTAACGCACGGCCACGAAGGCGTTGGCCCCCTGGGTGCCGTAGTTCTGGGCAAGCTCGTAGTCCTTGTCGAGGAGGTTGTTGGCGCGCAACTCCACGCTCCAGTCCGGCGCCAGCGCGTAATGCACGTAGGCGTTCAGCAGCCCGTAGCCGCCCATGCGGTTGGCCGCGCTGTTCGGAATGCGATCATACCGCCGCCCCTGCCCGTTCCATTCCACGCCCCAGGTCCACGGCCCCATGGCGCGCTCGATGCCGAGCGAACCGCCGATGCGCGCACGGCGGCCGAGTTCGTCGCCGGTTTCCTCATCCTCGGTGTCCAGGAGGTCGACGCTGGCACGCACACGGTAGTCCCACAGCATCGCCGTTGCGGCAAGCTCGACACCCTGAATCGACGCCTCCGCCACGTTCGCCGGCGCCCAGTCGCTCATCGGGTCCGCCGGATCCACCGGTGCCCACGCGATCAGGTTCTTGATGCGGTTGTTGAAGTAGGTCGCGCTGACGCTGGCGCCGTCACGCTCCCACACCAGGCCTGCCTCGCGGTTCAGCGCCTCCTCGGGCTTCAGGTTCGGATTGCCACCCCAGGGGAAATACAGATCATTGAACGTGGGCGCCTTGAACGCGGTGCCGATGCTGGCATGCGCCCGCCACTCCGGCGTCAGGCGATAGCCGTAGGCCAGTGCACCGGTCGTCTTGCTGCCGAACTGCGAATCCTCGTCATGGCGGGCATTGACCTGCAGGTGATGGCGGTCGAACTGGCCGCTCCAGCCGAGCAGCAAGGAGTTGGTGTAGCGGCTCGTCTTGCTGTACGCGGAGGTCGAATCGACCTCCTGCTCGAGATATTCGTAGCCAGCCAGCAAGGAGCCGACACCGAGGGCAATATCGTGTTGCCAGGTGAGCTGGCGCTGCTCGGTATCGAACTCGGACCGCGCGTTCAGATCGGCGTAGTTGTGGGATTCGTCCGCGCCGTAACCGAAGCGCAGCGTGCTGGTCCAGTCGCTGGTGATCTGATTGCGCATGTGCAGGCCCAGCGAGCTGGTGCGCCTGTCCAGGTAGGAGTCGAACACCTTGGCGTCGTCGTACCAGTTGCGCAGGTCGGAATGCAGCACGGTCAGGCCGATCTCGTCCGCCTCGCGGAAACCGAGCGACACGGAGCCGCTGAAGTACTCGTTGCGGAAACCGTCGTCATCGCGGTCGCTACCGCGCGCGGAGTTGGGCTTGGCGTCGATGCCGTCGCTGCGCTCGCTGCCGGCGGACACGCTGTAGCGCAACCGATCGGCCCCGCCCGCCAGCGTGGCTCCGAGCGTACGTGCGCCGTCGGTGCCGATGCCCGCACGCACGCTGGGCTGGAAGCCCTCGCGCCCCTTGCGCGTGAACACCTGGATCACGCCGCCGATCGCGTCGGAACCATAGAGCGCACTCGCCGGGCCGCGCAGGATCTCGACGCGTTCGATCAGTTCGAGTGGGATGGTCTCCAGCGTGGGCGCGCCGTTGGTCGCCGACCCCACGCGCACGCCGTCGATCAGCAGCAAGGTGTGGCCGGAGTTGGCACCGCGGATATACACGCTGCTGTTCGCCCCGGGGCCTCCACTGCTCGACACCTGCACACCGGGACGCCCGGCCAGCAATTGCACGAGGCTGAGATTCCCCGCACGGGCGATCTCGTCGCGGTCGATCACATCGACGCTGGCGAGCGCCTCATCGGCACTGATGGGCTGTCGGGTGGCGGTGACCACGACGTGGCCGAGCTGGGCGTCGTCGGCCTGGGCCGGGACAAACGGGAAAGCGAGCGCGCACGCGGAAACGAGCGCCGAAAGACGGATTTTCATTGTTTGAACTCCCTTCGCCATGCCGCGCGTCCCCGCACGCCATGGCAACTTCACATGGACGCACCGCGACCCGGGTAGAACCGAAGAGAGCAAGACCAACCGCGCCCGTCGCCGCCACCCCGCGGCACATCCGCCATTTCGCGTTCCGGCCGGTCTCCGGGCTCGTGCGCTGTGCCGGCCTGAGGACCGGACGGGCGGGTCGCCTTCCCGGGAGTGAACTCCCAGTGGCTGCATGACACGCCTTGCGCGCACTTACCGTTGCGGGGGCAGCACAGGCATTGCGGCCTCGTTTGCGAGGGGCCGCGCACCTGTTTCCCGTTTAACCCGGGGCGAGAAACGCCCGTGGGCACCGATAACGCGCTACCCCTTTCGGGGCAGTCGGCGCGGATGATACCGTACGGGGCGGTATCGTGCACTGCAAAATCGGCGCACCGGCGACAGCACTCGCCCGCACTTCCGCCCAATCGCGCCATGTCGCATTTACGGCGCCGCGTGGCCCTCCCGTCCATCCTCAGCGAACATTCGACCCCAGCTCTCCTCATGACCTGCGAACTCATCCTCGGCGGCGCACGCTCCGGCAAGAGCCGCGAAGCCGAACGCCGCGCCGCCGATTCCGGCCTGGCGGTCACCGTGATCGCCACCGCAGAGGCGCTCGACGCCGAGATGGCCGCGCGCATCCGCCGCCACCAGGACGACCGCCCCGCCGGCTGGCGTACCGTGGAGGCGCCGGTCGCGCTCGCCGACACGCTGCGCGCCGAGGCCGCCGCCGATCGCTGCCTGCTCGTCGACTGCCTCACGCTGTGGGTGGCGAACCTGCTCGCCGACGCCGACCGCCTGCCGCCGGGCGCGAGCGCGGACGAGCTGCCGCTGTTCCGCCGCGAACGCGACGCCCTGCTCGCCACGCTGCCCACGCTGCCCGGCCGCATCATCCTGGTCGCCAACGAGGTCGGCCTCGGCCTGGTGCCGGAGACGCCGCTCGGCCGGCTGTTCCGCGACGAGGCCGGACGGCTCAACCAGGCGGTGGCGGCGCTGTGCCCGCGCGTGGTCTTCGTCGCCGCCGGCCTGCCCCTGGTGCTGAAGCGGGGCTAAACTTCAGAGCGACAAGACATTCCGGGAGACCGCCGTGGGCCTGCCTGCAGCCAAGCACAAGATGACGCTGGAAGACTTCCTCACCTGGGAGGCAGGACAGCCCGAGCGCTGGGAGTTCTTCAACGGCGAAGCCTTGATGATGGCGGGCGGGTCGGACGTGCATAACGCCATCAGCCTCAATACGGCCTTCGGGCTTCGTGCGGCCTTTTCGGGCACGCGGTGCAACGTCTTCATGTCCGACGTCCGCCTGCGCCTGGCCGAGTCGGACGACCTCTTCTACCCCGACGTGTTCGTCACCTGCTCGGACGCCGACCGCGCCCGCCGCCAGGTCAAGGAAGAGCCCGTCCTGATCGCCGAGGTGCTGTCGCCCTCGACCGAGGCCTACGACCGCGGCGACAAGTTCGCCGCCTACCGCCGTTTCCCCGGCCTCAGGACCGTGCTCTTCCTGTCCCAGGACCGGGCGCATGTCGAATGCTTCACCCGTGACCAAGGCGCACGCTGGATCCTCAGCGAGGCGAGCGGAGAAACCGCCCGCCTCGCCCTGCCCGCCTTCGGCTTCGAACTCGCGCTGGCCGACCTGTACCGCGACCTGCCGGACGCCGCGTCCGAAGCGGACGCAACCCCCAACTGAAACCCATCCATTCACCGCATGACGCCCTTCGCCATCACCCCGCCCGACACCCAGCTCTCCACCGCCCTGCAGCACAAGATCGACCGCAAGACCAAGCCGCTCGGCGCCCTCGGGCGGCTCGAGCCGCTGGCGCATCAGATCGGCCTCGTCCAGCAGACGCTGACGCCCGAGATCCGCCGGCCGCACATCGTCGTCTTCGCCGGCGACCACGGCGCGGCGAGGGCCGGCGTGTCGGCCTATCCGCAGGACGTGACCTGGCAGATGGTCGAGAACTTCCTCGCCGGCGGCGCCGCGATCAACGTCTTCAGCCGGCAGATGGAGCTGGGCCTCACCGTGGTCGATGCCGGCGTCAATCACGACTTCGGCAAGCGCAGCGGGCTGATCGACGCCAAGATCGCGCCGGGCACGGAGAACTACCTCGAACAGCCGGCGATGACGCCCGGACAGTGCAGCATGGCCCTGCAGCGCGGACGCGAGATCGCCCATGCACTCGCCGCCAACGGCTGCAACTGCGTCGGCTTCGGCGAGATGGGCATCGGCAACACCGCCTCGGCCTCGCTGATCACCCACTGCCTGGTGGGCGCCGAGCGCGACGCCGACCTGCACACCGTCACCGGCCGCGGCACCGGCCTGGACGACGCCGGCCTGATCCGCAAGCGCGGCCTGCTCGCGACGGCGCTCGCGCGCGGCGGGCGGCCGCAGTCGGGAGCGGACGTGCTCGCCGAATACGGCGGCTTCGAGATCGCGATGATGGCCGGCGCCATGCTCGGCGCGGCCGAGAAGCGCATGCTGATCCTGGTCGACGGCTTCATCGTCACCTCGGCGCTGCTGGCCGCGCATGCGATCGCGCCGAACGTGCTGCCCTACTGCGTGTTCGCCCACCGCTCGCAGGAGCCGGGCCACCGCGTGCAGCTCGACGCCCTCGGCGCCCAGGCGCTGATGGAGCTCGACCTGCGCCTGGGCGAAGGCACCGGCGCCGCGCTCGCGCTGCCGCTGGTGCGCGCGGCGGTGAATTTCCTCAACGAGATGGCGAGCTTCGAGTCGGCGGGCGTCAGCGACCAGGACGTGGCGCAGTAAGCCGCCGTCCGGCGCCCGACCATGCGCGAACAACTCGCCCGCTTCTTCACCGCGCTCGGCTACTTCACCCGCCTGCCGGTGCCGGCCTGGGTGACGTGGTCGCCCGAGCGCCTGGCGCGCGCGGCCGCCTGGCTGCCGCTGGTGGGCTGGGTGGTCGGGATCGCCGGCGCCGCGGCGCTGTACGCGCTCGCTCAGGTGCTGCCGGCGAGCCTGGCGGTGATCCTGTCGATGGCGCTCACCATCCGCCTGACCGGCGCGCTGCACGAGGACGGCTTCGCCGATGCCTGCGACGGCCTCGGCGGCGGCTGGGACAAGGCGCAGATCCTGGCGATCATGAAGGACTCGCGCATCGGCAGCTACGGCGCCATCGGCATCGTGCTGATGCTGCTCGCCAAGGCCGCGGCGCTGATCGAACTGGCCGCGGCCAGCCCCGCCGCCGCCGCGATCGCGCTCCTCGTCGCCCATCCGCTGTCGCGCCTCGCCGCCGCCGTCGTGCTGCATGCCCTGCCCTACGCGCGCAGCGACGACAGCAGCAAGGCGGGCGCCGTCGCCCAACGGCTGGGGCGCGGCGAGCTGGCGCTGGCGAGCGCCGTCGGCCTGCTGCCCGCCATCGCCCTGCTCGCCCCGCTGCAGGCACTGGGCGCGCTGGCGCTGGCGGCGCTCCTCACCCTGTGGCTCGCCCGCCTCTTCCTGCGCCGCCTCGGCGGCCACACCGGCGACCTGCTCGGCGCGGTGCAGCAGGCGGCGGAACTGGCGTGCTACGTCGGCATCGTCGCTGTCAGTACCTGAGCACCAAGGATATACTCACCCCATATCCAGACAGAACGAGGTGAGGCCATGACGAGTTCCTCGCAAACCACCGTCTTCCGCAGCAACAAGACGCAGGCCGTTCGCCTGCCGAAGGCGCTCGAACTGCCCGAGTCGGTCAAGAAGGTCACGATCACCGCAATCGGCAATACCCGCGTCATCGCACCCGTCGAGGCAAGCTGGGACGCCTGGTTCGACGGCCCCGACGTCAGCGCCGACTTCATGGTCGCGCGCGAGCAGCCCGACGACCAGGCCCGCGAGGCGTTCTGAGCATGCTCAAGTACCTGCTCGACACCAACATCGTGATCTACACGGTGAAGAACAAGCCGGCCCAGGTCCGCGAACGCTTCCGTCAGCACGGCGGGCAGATGGCGATCTCCAGCGTCACCCTGGGCGAGCTCGTGTTCGGCGCCGAGCGTTCCACCCGCCCCGAGGCGAACCTGGCCGTCGTCGAGGGCTTTGTCGCGCGTGTCGATACCCTGGACTTCGACCCCGCCGCCGCCCACCACTTCGGCCAGATCCGCGCCGAACTCTACCGGGCCGGCCGCCCGATCGGCCCCTACGACATGATGATCGCCGCGCACGCACGCTCGCGAGGACTCATCCTGGTCACCAACAACACGTCCGAATTCGAGCGCGTCGCCGGCCTGCGGCTGGAGAACTGGGCCTGAGCAGGCACCACGCGCCGCCCCCTGCACCCATGCAACTCCACCTCATCCGCCACCCCCGCCCGGCCGTCGAGCCGGGCGTCTGCTATGGCCAGACCGACGTCGGGCTCGCCGAATGCCCGGTCGCGATCGCCGAGCGCCTGCGCCCGCTGCTGCCGGAGACCTTCACCCTGCACGCCAGCCCGCTTGCGCGCGCCCGTCTGCTCGCGAAAGAACTCGGCACGCCGCACCTGGACGACCGACTCAAGGAGATCCACTTCGGCGATTGGGAAGGCCGCACGTTCGCCGAGATCGGCAGCGCCATCGACGACTGGGCCGCCGACCCGCTCGGCTTTCGCGCGCCGGGTGGCGAATCGCCGCGCGAGATGGCGGCGCGCGTACTGGCGTGGCTCGAGGAGATCAGGGAAGGATCGACCGGGAATAGTGGAAATAGGGGACAGACCCCGATTTCAGAATCTGCGCCGCGGGCGGAGGAACGCGCTGTGGGAGCGGGCGTGCCCGCGAATGGCTCGTCGCCTGCAGATTCGCGGGCACGCCCGCTCCCACGGGAGGCCCCCCCACGCGCCGAGCACCTCGTCGTCGTTGCCCACGGCGGCCCGCTGCGCGCCATCGCCGGTCACCTCCTCGGACTGCCGCCGGAGCGCTGGCTGGGGCTGGACTTCGGCTGCGGGCAGGTGACGCGGATCGACGTGGAAAGCTGGGGGGTGGTGTTGAAGTGGTTCAATCGCTGAGTCAGCACCCGAGTCTTACAAATCTAAAGGGCCACTTTAAATTTGTAAGACAGCAGTATTGGCGGACGACAGCGAAAGCCCAGGGCAGGCAGTTTCAACGCCAGACCGCAGTCCAGCACTCGAAATCGTTCAAAGGTCGCAACGCCCATGCTCACCCTCTGGCTCATCACCGACAACAAGCCCGGCCACCGCAGCCAGTTGCAGGGGCTGGCGCAGGCGCTGGCGGCACGCACGGCGGTCGAGGCGCACTGGATCGACGCGCCGGCCGGGCGCAGCGCGCTGTGGCAGTGGGTCCGCGGCCGCTTCCCGCTGGGGGCCGGGCTGCCGGATCCGGACCTGATCCTCGTCGCCGGACACCGCACCCACCTCGCCGGCCTCGCCGCGCGACGCGCGCGCGGCGGCAGGCTGATCGCGCTGATGCGTCCCAGCCTGCCGCTGGGCTGCTTCGACCTGTGCGTGATCCCGCAGCACGACAATCCTCCCGCCCGCGCCAACGTCGTCGCCACCCGCGGCGTGCTCAACACCGCCCGCCCGAGCGCCGAACGCGAAGCCGACAAGGGCCTGTTCCTGATCGGCGGTCCATCGAAGCACCACGGCTGGGACACCCCCGGCCTGCTCGCCCAGATCGACGCCATCCTCACCGCCACGCCAGCGATGCGGTGGACGCTGACCACCTCGCGCCGCACCCCGGCCGACACCGAATCCGCCCTGCTCGCCCTGCGCGAACGCGGCGTGGACGTGCGCCCGGTACGCAACACTCCGCCCGGCTGGGCGATGGAACAGGTGGCGCGCAGCGCGCAGGCCTGGGTCACCGAGGACAGCGTGTCGATGGTCTACGAGAGCCTCACCGCCGGCGCCGCCACCGGGCTGCTCGGAGTCCCGCGGCTGGGGGAGACGCGCATCACCGCAGGCGTGGCGCAGCTGCAGCGCGAGGGCTTCGTCACCACGTTTTCGGATTGGCGGCGGGATGGTGCCCTACACACGCCACCGACACGCCTGGCCGAGGCCGATCGGGTCGCCGAGGCGGTACTGTCACGCTGGCCCCGGTAACCGGCAGACGCCCCCCACCTGTGGGGCGGCGGAGTGAGGGCATCGCGGCTGCCGCCGCTCCCACCCTGAAACCTGGCGCGGCGCCCTGTGGGAGCGGCGGCAGCCGCGATTCCGGTGCGAGGGGGAGCGCAAACGCTTGAGATCCGCGCGGATTTTTTCGCGGCTGCCGCCGCTCCCACGGAGCCCTGATCGATGACGGCCAAGCGCCGCCCTGGCAAAGCGATCGCCTAGAATACGGGCGAGGACATCAACGCACCGGAGCACCGCCATGGGTGTCGCACTGCGCAAGGAAAAGCACTACACCTACGCCGACTACCTGACTTGGCCGGAAGACGCGCGCTACGAGCTGATCGACGGCGAAGCCTTTCTGATGGCGCCCGCGCCGCTGGTCGAGCATCAGGAAGTCGCAGGCGAGGTGTTTCGCCAGCTGGCGAACCAGCTCGACGGCAAGCCCTGCCGCCCCTACATCGCCCCGGTCGACGTCCGCCTGCCGCGCGCGGACGAGGCCGACGCCGCCATCGACACGGTGGTCCAGCCCGATGTCCTGGTCGTCTGCGACCCCGGCAAGGTCGACCGCCGCGGCGTGCGCGGCGCGCCCGACTGGCTGCTCGAGGTGCTCTCCCCCAGCACCGCCGCCCACGACCAGATCGCCAAGCGCCGCACCTACGAGCGTGCCGGCGTGCGCGAGTACTGGCTGGTGCATCCCGGTGACCGCACCCTCACCGTCTATGTGCTCGACAACGGCCAGTACGGCCGGCCGGACATCTACGAACTGAAGGACGAAACCCCGATCGGCGTGCTGCCGGGTGTGTCGATCGCGTGGGATGCGCTGGTCGAGCGCCTGCCGAAGCCGGAGTATTGATCTGGCCGACCCGGCTTCGCCCCGTGACGGGAACCGCCCGGCTTGATCGCATCTCATATGCGATACATAATCGGCACCCAGCAAGCGAGGAAGCCATGGCACAGAGTTCAATGCTCCACATCCGCGTCGACGACGAGGTCAAGACCCAGGCCACCGAGGCGCTGGCCGCCATGGGCCTGTCGATGTCGGACGCCGTGCGCATCTTCCTCAAGCGCGTGGTCAACGACCAGGCCTTCCCGCTCGAACTCAAGGTTCCCAACGCCGAAACGCGCGCCGCCATGGAAGAGGCGCGCGCCATGATGAAGGCT
This sequence comes from Thauera sp. GDN1, assembly GCF_029223545.1. NCBI lineage: Bacteria > Pseudomonadati > Pseudomonadota > Betaproteobacteria > Rhodocyclales > Zoogloeaceae > Thauera > Thauera sp. GDN1. The sequence continues at coordinate 3,680,465 of NZ_CP097870.1, forward strand.
CGCCAGGCACGCTTCGAATCGGCCGACGCCCTGTTCGATGAGCTCGAAAAAACCCGCTAAGGCCAAGCGGGCGGCGCTGCCCCGCACAGCGGATTTCAGCAAGGGCTTCCACAAGGACTGGGAACGCCTCGGTCGCTCCGGCCGCTTCGACCTGAAGCGGCTCAAGGAAGTCATGCTGCTGCTCATCGCCAACGACGCCCCGCTCGGCCCGGAATGGTTCGACCACCCGCTCAAGGGCGACTGGGCCGATCACCGCGAATGCCATGTCGGCGGCGATTTCCTGCTCATCTACACCGCCGACGACCGGCAGATCACCTTCGTCCGCGCGGGCACCCATGCGGATCTCTTCGAGGGATGAGGCACGAATGAAACCCCTCAAGGTCCTGCAACTCCTGCCCGCGCTCGACAGCGGCGGCGTCGAGCGCGGCACGCTGGAGATCGCGCGCGCGCTGGTCGCCGCCGGGCATGAATCGGTGGTGCTGTCCAAGGGCGGGCGGCTGGTCGAGCAGCTGCAGCGCGAAGGCTCGCGCCACATACAGCGCGACCTCGGCCGCAAGTCGCCGGCCACCTTCCTGCAGTACCGCGCGCTGCGCACGCTCTTCGAGCAGGAGCGCTTCGACGTCATCCACGCCCGCTCGCGCCTGCCCGCCTGGGTGGCCTGGCTCGCCTGGCGCGGCATGCCGGCCCACGCCCGGCCGCACTTCGTCACCACGGTGCACGGCATGCACTCGGTCAGCCGCTACAGCGCCATCATGTGCGCCGGCGAGCGCGTGATCGCGGTCAGCGACACGGTGCGCGACTTCATCCGCACGCACTACCCGCCCAGCCGCTGGCCGCATCTGGCGGACGAGCGCATCACGGTCATTCCGCGCGGCATCGACCCGGCGGAATTCCCGCGTGATTACCAGCCGTCGGACGAATGGATGGCGCGTTTCCACACCGAGTTTCCGCAGATTACCGGGCGCAAGGTGCTGACACTGCCGGGACGGCTGACGCGGCTGAAGGGGCATCACGACTTCATCACCCTGGTCCGCACGCTGCTGTCGGACGGGCTGGACGTGGTCGGGCTGATCGTCGGCGGCGAGGACCCGAAGCGGCCGGGATACGCGAAGGAGATCCGCGAACGCGTGCAGGCGGACGGGCTGGGCGAGCGCATCGTGTTCACCGGCCACCGCAGCGACGTGCGCGAGATCTACGCGATCTCGGACTGCGTGCTGAGCCTGTCGAGCACACCGGAATCCTTCGGGCGCACGGTGCTGGAGCCGTTGGCGATGGGGCGGCCGGTGGTGGGGTATGCGCACGGGGGGGTGGCGGAGATCCTCGGGGAGCTGTTCCCGCATGGGGCGGTGGCGAAGGGGGATGTCGCGGCGGCCAGTCGCAGCGTCAGGAGCATCCTTGCCGGGCACGCCGAAGCAGTGCGTGTCAATCACCGATTCCTGCTGGGTGAAATGCAATCGGAAACCCTCTCGCTATACTCCTTTTTTTTCCAGAATCATTAATCGACCACAATCCGCTGATGACCGGCCCCTCACAAAAACAAGAACAGCGCCTTGCTCCTGCCAGCCTTGCCACGATAGCCCTGCTGGTGATCTTCCTGTTCAGCACGCCTGCCAAATGGGCAACGCAGCACATCTCCAGCGTCCTCATCTTGCTCACCCTCTTTCTCGCAAGACGTGATTTCTGGGTTTCGCTACCCGCGCGCGCATATGCCCGCTTGACCCTGCTCTGGCTAGTGCCTGTCATCGGTGCGACCGCCCTACAGCACGTGCAGCACCTCGAAACCGCAACACGATGGAGTGAACAGGCAACCCTGATTCTGAGGCTGCTCGGCGTCGGCCTTGGCGTCCTGTTTCTTCTTCACAAGCAGTGGCTCACGCTCCGCCAGCTCACGATGGTGATCCTGGGCTGCCTACTCGCGCACGGCCTCATCGGCATGGGCCAATGGATCCTTCTCCCGGACTTCAGCCTTACAGCATGGCGCTCAATCAGAATCCAAGGCATCGTCGGCAACCCGAACCCGTATGGATTCTTCATGGCTCTGGGTCTCGTGCTAAGTGCCGCCTTGCTCCGAGATCGCGGCATATCGCAAACCCTGAGGCTGGTGCTCTGGATCGCGACGTCGATCTTCGCGCTCGGGATTCTGAGCAGCGGGTCACGGGGCGCGATCATCACCGCTGCGACGGGTATCGCAGTACTTTTCCCACCAAACACAGCACGACGTATCAGCCTCTACGGCGCCATCCTCGGCTCGTTGGCCATCGCCTATTTCATCAGCCACTGGCAGGACACAAACGCTCACAGCGACGACACCCGTGCCGCCGCGCTAAAGTTCAGCCTCGAATCCATCGCTCAGCGGCCCCTCGCCGGCTGGGGCTTTCAATCATTCATGCGTATTCCCGGCCATAGCGGGATCAACGCCCCGCATAACATGCTTGCGGACCTCGCGCTCAGCAGCGGGGTCATCGCGCTCGGCGCGTTCCTGCTCTCGATCGCGTTGGTCGGCTACCGGCTCTTGCGCATGGACACACCGCTCACCCGGACCTTGCTAGCCTTGCTTGCTTCCGCATTCGTCGCCGGCACCCTGGAATACTCCATTCTCACCTCCAACCACTTCCGCGGACCCTGGGTGCTGCTCATCGCTCTTGCGTGCCACGCCTTTGGCATGGCAAGACACTCCCACAAACAAGACACGACAGCCGCCAGCCACCGCAAAGGAGTCCTTGCCTCGTGACTTCAAACCAAACTCCGATCAATGTCCTCTGCCTCAAGTGGGGTACCCGCTATGGCCCTCACTACGTCAATACGCTTTTCCGTTCGGTGTCGAGAAACCTCGAGCGCCCCTTCCTTTTTCATTGCTGCACCGACGATCCCACCGGCCTCAACCCGGCCATCCGGATCATCCCTTTCCCCGAGAATCCGGGCGTCAAGCGCGGCTGGCCGGACATCCTCGTCAAGCTCATGGTCCTCAAGGACGGGTTCGGCGGCCTGCAAGGCCCGACGCTGTTCATGGATGTTGACCTCATAATCCTGGGCAAGCTCGACTGTTTCTTCGACTACAAGCCAGGCGAGTACTGCATCATCCACAACTGGGTCAGCCGCCGCAAAGCGCTGCTTGGTCGCCGCCCCGCCGTCGGCAACTCCTCGGTTTTCCGCTTCGATGCAGGCAAATCGAATGAGGTCTACGAGACCTTCCTGCGCGAAATGGCGCAAGCCGAAGACCGTAAAATGTTCAACACCGAGCAGGCCTTCCTCACCCACGCGATGAAGAAGGTCAACTGGTGGCCCGAAGAGTGGGTACAGAGCTACAAGTGGAACTGCCGCCCCATCTTCCCGCTCAACTTGTTTCTTACTCCAAAGGTTGCACCAGACTGCCGTATTCTCGTCTTTCACGGCCGTCCAGACCCTGACGAGGCCATCAAAGGCTATTCGGACGGAAAACCACACCACTACACTCGCCCAGCTACTTGGCTCGCGCAGTACTGGAGCGAATGAACATGAGCACTCACTCGCCGCTTGCCGACGGCGTTCTGGTCATCAACCTGGACAAACGATCCGACCGTTGGCAGAGCTTCATCACGAACGCGGCAGACCGACTCGCACCACTCATCCCAATCCGACTGTCAGCTGTAAAGGGTGTTTCCCTCGAAGGTTTCGGCCATAAGCCATATTTTCATGGCCGAAAAAGAGACAGAACCTGGGCTGGTCGTGCGGGCTGTGCGCTATCCCACCGTGCGGCGATTGAGACAGCTGCAAGAAGCGGTTGGAAACGAGTGCTTATCCTGGAAGACGATATCCAATTCGAACATGATTTCGACGCGCTCATCGAACCGCTCAAGCAGGCGCTAGACACGACGCGCTGGGACGTCTGCTACCTCGGCTATACCGACCCCATTGGGCCATTTCGTGAGAGCGCTCAGCTCTCTGGGCAATATCGCCTTGTACAAATCTACGGCTGCAACGCCGCGCACGCCTACCTCGTCAATCAAAGTGCCTACTCCTTCCTGCTGAGCCAACTCCCCACACGGCAAAGTGTCTGGCGATGGCTGACCCGCAACCGGGCAATCGACCGCTGGTATGCGAGAACGCTTTCAAGAGCGATGATCGTGCTTGCCTTGAGCACATCGATCATCAATCAGAAAGACGATATTTCCGACATTACAGGGCGCAGCTACGAGAAACAGCACGTTACCGCCATCCCGGACAACGCACGTAGAACTCTGCCCTACTCCGTCTCGAAAGCACTGCGCCGAACTCTGTTCTGGCTACAGGGACTTCACGATGCAGGTCGAGGCTGGATCAAAAGAAAGCGCGGATTTTGATCAGCATTCTCAAGCATGAACAATACTCTTCAACCAGAAATCCGCGTCAAGCTCCTCAGCAAGTGCAAACCCGGCCACGATGGCGAGGACTGGCTGCGACTCTTTCCAAGGCGCGACCCCGTATGGGGCAACTGTCGATTCGTCTTCGATCGCCATGAACGCAATTACGACTGGCTCGTCGTATATGACGAGTTGCCGTCCGTCAGCGGTGAGCGCCACTCACTTTGGGAAGAGGAGTTGGCATGTCCCCAGGCGCACACCCTGCTGATTACCGTAGAACCCTCTACCATCAAGGCCTACGGCTCACCATACCTGCACCAGTTTCGCTGGGTGCTAAGTGCGCAGGAGCCATGGGCGCTGCGGCACCACCCGGGTCAGCTGTACGAACAGCCAGCACTGACTTGGTTCTACTCGACCCGCTCGCCACGGGGAGACTATGACCACATGGTGGAGCACCCACCACTCGACAAGACGCGCCTGATTTCAACAGTGTGCTCATCGAAACAGCAAAAACACACGCTGCACCACCTGCGCTTCGCATTCACAATGGCACTCAAGGAGCACCTACCCGAGCTCGATATCTTCGGTCACGGCATGCAGCCGCTGGACGAGAAGGCGGACGCACTGGATGCCTATCGTTACCACCTGGCCATCGAGAACTACGCCGGTAAGCACCATTGGACCGAAAAGCTCGCCGACGCTTTTCTCGGTGCCTGCCTACCGTTCTATTTCGGCTGCCCGAACGTTACCGATTATTTTCCGGATGAAAGTTACATCCCGATCGACATTCGGGACTACGAAGGCGCTTTCGCGACTATCGAACGCGCCATTGCCGACAATTTATACGAACAACGTCTCCCCGCAATCCTTGAAAGCCGCCGGCTGATCCTGGAAAAATACGGTCCCATCGCCACAATCTGTCGGATCGTGAACGAAAAGAATACGGCAGCCACAATCCCGGAAGACGGCTGCCTGATTCAAAGTCGAAACCGCCTCAAGCGCAACCCAGCCCTGGGAACCCGTTACCTACTGGAAAAGCTCTACGTGCGCGGACGGCACCGGCTCATGGGGCAATGAATGACGCGGATGACTCAGCCAGCCAGAGCCTGACGCATCCGATAGATCAAGCCACGCGGGAAAGGCCTGAACGCTTTGTGGATGCGGATCCATACCTCCGACTCCGGCGCCGGTCGGTATAGCGTCTCGGCCCAGTGCGCAGCCCATGCCAAAGGATTGTAGATGTCCAGTACGCGGTGACGCGACTCGGCCACTGCAGCAATCTCCGTTTCGCTCTCCGGCCGTTCGAGCAAACGCTCGATGCGATCCCCCGCGACCGCGAAGTCACCGCCATCGATAGCACAGTAGGCGTCGGGGGAAAAGAATGCATCCAGGTTAGGGCAGCCGAGGTAAACCGGATACGCCCAGCCCAGGTAGGCGTCGGCCAGTTTCTCGGTCCAATAGTTCTCGGCACAGGTATTTTCAAGCACCAACTGGTATCGATACGGCAGAATCGCATCCATCTTGTCGTCGATCGGCTGAAAACCGCGTCCAAAGTGAACGAGGCGATCTCCCAGGCGCTGCTTGAGATAATCGAGCAGAGCAAGGCGGTGGCGCTGGCCTTGCGTGAAGTTGGCGCTCGAACACACCACCGCGATACGATTCTCCTTCGGTGGCCGAGTGAGCGCCTTGAGATAGTCATATCCGAACCTATACGTGCGCGAACGCATGTCGAGTCCGACATGCCAGTTCAGCCCCGGCGCGCCGAGGATCAGGCCTGGATGACGCGACATCGGATGCGTGTCGAGCACATGCCCGAACTGCCGGTAAAACCCCGGCGCATACAACTTCTTTTCCAGCGGCTCGCCCGCGATGAACAAGGTGTTCTGCGGCGCACAAACGAAACGATCATAGGGCCGCGCGTTCGCCAGCACGACTGCAAAGTCGGCCCGACCACCGGGCGGAGGATTCAGGTCGAACAAGCACCGCCCCCAGCGCATCGCCCCGCCCGGGCTCAACAAGGCCATGCCGCCAGGGGCCACGTCCATGTTGAGGCGGACTACAAGATCGCGATCGCTCGCGGGAGGTGCAGAGATCGACATGAAGGTCCAGTGTGGTCGTTTTGTGCGCTCATGTGCCCGTGGGATAATGCGGCGCCCCCTCAGGCACGGTCAGCGCAAATTGTAGCCCAGCCGACAGGGGCACCACTGAGCCACACCTCTCCAACCCGGTATGTACACATGACCCAAAAAGCCCTCGTCACCGGCATCACCGGCCAGGACGGCTCCTACCTCGCCGAATTCCTGCTCGCCAAAGGCTACGAAGTCCACGGCATCAAGCGCCGCGCCTCGAGCTTCAACACACAGCGCATCGATCACATCTACCAGGATCCGCATACACCCAACCCGCGCATGGTCCTGCACTACGGCGACCTCACCGACTCGTCCAACCTCACCCGAATCCTGCAGCAGGTACAGCCCGACGAGGTCTACAACCTCGGGGCGCAGTCGCACGTGGCGGTGAGCTTCGAGTCGCCCGAGTACACCGCCGACGTCGACGCCATGGGCACGCTGCGCCTGCTCGAGGCCATCCGCCTGCTCGGCCTGGACAAGAAAACGCGCTTCTACCAGGCCTCCACCTCCGAGCTTTACGGCCTGGTGCAGGAGATCCCGCAGAAGGAAACCACCCCCTTCTACCCGCGCAGCCCCTACGCGGTGGCCAAGCTCTACGCCTACTGGATCACCGTGAACTACCGCGAGGCCTACGGCATGTACGCCTGCAACGGCATCCTCTTCAACCACGAGAGCCCGCGCCGCGGCGAGACCTTCGTCACCCGCAAGATCACGCGCGGCCTGGCCAACATCGCGCAGGGGCTGGAAGAGTGCCTCTACATGGGCAACATGGATGCACTGCGCGACTGGGGCCACGCCAAGGACTACGTGCGCATGCAGTGGATGATGCTGCAGCAGGATCAGCCGGAAGACTTCGTGATCGCCACCGGCGTGCAGTATTCGGTGCGCGAGTTCATCCGCTGGTCGGCGGCGGAGTTGGGCGTCACGCTGCGCTTCGAGGGCAAGGGCGTGGAAGAACATGCGGTCGTCGAACGTATCGAGGGTGACAAGGCGCCGGCCCTGAAAGCCGGCGATGTCATCGTGCGAGTCGACCCGCGCTACTTCCGCCCCGCCGAAGTCGAGACTCTGCTCGGCGATCCGACCAAGGCCAAGGAGAAGCTCGGCTGGACGCCGGAGATCACCGTGCAGGAGATGTGCGCGGAGATGGTGGCGGAAGACCTCAAGGTGGCGCAGCGGCATGCGTTCCTGAAGGCGCACGGGCACGACGTGCCGGTGGCCGTTGAAAAATGATGAACCTGGAGATCGCGGCTGCCGCCGCTCCCACAGCAGAATGAACCTCACCGACACCCTCTTCGTCGCCGGCCATCGTGGCATGGTCGGCTCGGCCATCGTGCGCCGGCTGCAGGCCCTGGGCTGCGCCAACATCCTCACCGCTGGCCGCGACGCGCTCGACCTCACCGACCAGCATGCGGTCAATGCCTTCTTCGCCGCCCATCGCATCGACCAGGTCTATCTGGCCGCGGCCAAGGTCGGCGGCATCCACGCCAACAACACCTACCCGGCCGAGTTCATCCACCAGAACCTGATGATCGAGGCCAACATCATCCATGCCGCCCACACCCATGGGGTGAGCAAGCTGATGTTCCTCGGCTCGTCCTGCATCTACCCCAAGTTCGCCGAGCAGCCGATGACGGAAGAGGCGCTGCTCACCGGCCTGCTCGAGCCCACCAACGAGCCCTACGCCATCGCCAAGATCGCCGGCATCAAGCTGTGCGAGAGCTACAACCGCCAGTACGGGCGCGACTACCGCAGCGCCATGCCCACCAACCTCTACGGCCCGGGCGACAACTTCCATCCCGAGAACAGCCACGTCATCCCCGCGCTGATGCGACGCATCCACGAGGCCAAGCTGGCCAAAGCGCCCGAGGTGGTGATCTGGGGCAGCGGCACGCCGATGCGGGAGTTCCTGCATGTGGACGACCTCGCAGAAGCCGTCGTGCATCTGCAGAACATCCCGCAGGAACGCTACGCCAGCGAGACCGAGCCGATGCGATCGCACATCAACGTCGGCACGGGCACGGATGTGACGATTCGCGAACTGGCGGAGACGCTGGTGGAAGTCATCGGTTACGAGGGCAAGCTGGTGTTCGACACCACCAAGCCGGACGGCACGCCGCGCAAGCTCATGGATGTGAGCCGGCTGGCGCGGCTGGGGTGGCAGGCGCGCATTTCACTTCAGGGCGGCCTGCAAGCAACCTATGCGTGGTTCCTGGCTCACCTCGACGCGGCAAGGACGTAGCTGAGCAAGTGCAGGACTTGACCCCAGCATCATTCACGCCACCAGCAACGCCTTCAGATCCTTGACCATCAAGAACAGGTGGTAAGGATCGGTCGGGCTTGGCTCGAACTCCCAGGACACATACCACTGCCGCGCCGCCTCATCCTTGGCGTGAACCAGCAAGCAACGAATGCCGGCAATGTCCGCGGCCTGGGCAGTGCGCAGAAGCGCGTCCTTCAGCAGCGCCTTGCCCAGCCCTCTGCCCTGGTGGTCCTTGTCTACGGCGAGTCGCGCCAGGATCATGACCGGCACCGGATGCCGGGCCAAGCCCTTCACAGCGCGTGCCGGCGCATCCTCCGGATCAACGCCACCGACGGCCAGACTATAGAAGCCCACCACCTCGCCGCCTCGGCAACAAACGTAGGTTTGCGCGCTATTCGCCTTCTGGTTGACCAGCGCGTAGCGCTGCAGGAATTGGTCGAGTGCCGGATGCCCACACTCGAACGCCTCCACCGAATCCTCTGCCGAGAGCTTGCGGACCGGTTCATAGGCTGCACTCAATCCAGAACTCCCGGCTCGCCGAGCAGCTTCTTCAGGCGCGGCTTGGCCTGCACCGGACGATCCAGCGCTTGCTGAAAGGCCTGCCACTCTTCATCGTTCAACACGAAGTGACGACGATCCGCCAGGGCCTGGTTGGCGGCGGTCACCCCGGCATCGAGCAGGAACTCGCTGACGTTCTTGTGGCACGAGCGCGCTGCCTCTTGCAGCAACTGTTTGACGGCGCTGCTGGCGCGGACATCGATCCGTTCGGTTTTGGAGGGGTTCAAGGCGCTCATGGCAACTCCTATCTTCTGAGACGAGCCTCATCATAACGTCCGGATAACGTACTGACAATCAAGGCATAAGGAAATGCAAGGCTTGACCCCACCGCCCCCTGCGAGAAGCGCCCCACGCGCAAAGTGCCTCGACCGAAGTTCCCCACTGCACAAAACTATTACGTTCGTCCAGTTTCTGCCTGCGGCACTCAAGTGAGATAATCCGGGTTTCCCCGAATGACCTCCCCGCCATGCCGACCTCCCAGCCGCCTACCCAGCCTTACGATGACGACGAGATCAGCCTGATCGAGCTCTGGCAGATCCTCGCCCGGCGAAAGGCGCTCATCCTGGCCTGTTTCGTCCTCTGTCTGGCCGGGGGCGCGGCATTCGCGTTCCTCAAGGCGCCCGTCTATGAGGCCAGCGTCAAGCTGCGGATCGGCCAGGTGAAGGGTGACGACGCTGCGCCGCCGGTGATGCTCGAAAATGCCGAGGAACTCTCATCCCGCATCCTCACCCAGTACGGCGAGGACGTCGCCACAGGCGTCAAGCGCGAACGCCCCTTCATTACCACCGCGAGCGTGCAGAAGGGCGTGACGACCACCGTCCAGCTCACCGCCGAGGGCGATAGCCCCGAAGACGCGGCGCGCCTGCTCGACGACGTGGTCAAGGGCGTGCAGAAAACGCACACGACCATGTTCGAGGACAACCTCAAGCCCATCGCCGAGCGCCTCAAGAGCCTGGACGAGCAGCGCACCGCGCTGCAGCAGCAATACGCCGACCTCACTCAGCTCGCCGAGAAGCTCAAGGATCGCGACAACGTCCAGGCTTCCCTGCTCATGATCGAACGCAGTCCGATCACCAACTCGCTCGATCAGCAAGCGACCGAGCGGCTGCGTCTGTCCCAGCAGATGACACCGCCTGCGACCCGCCCCACCGAACTGATCGGCGAGATCACCGCACCCGCCAAACCCTCCAAGCCCAAGAAGGCGTTGGTGCTCGCCCTCGCCGCCGTACTGGGAATGATGGGGGGCGTGATGCTCGCCTTCGTCGCCGAATTCGTCGCGAAAGCCAAGGCGAACGCAGCCGCAAAGGCCTGACCCCCATGTGCGGAATCGTCGCTGCCGTCTCGCCGGCCGCCAATATCGTCCCGGTCCTGCTCGAAGGCCTGCGCAAGCTCGAATACCGCGGCTATGACTCGGCCGGTATCGCCGTGCTCAACGGCACCGGCGTCCAGCGCGTGCGTACGGCCGGCCGCGTGGCGGAGCTGGCGGCTGCGAGCGAAGGCGTCGCGGCCCATGCCGGCATCGCCCACACGCGCTGGGCCACCCACGGCGCGCCGAGCGAGCGCAACGCCCATCCGCACGTCTCGGGCGGCATCGCCGTCGTGCATAACGGCATCATCGAGAACCACGAGGCCCTGCGCAGCACGCTCAGCACCCAGGGCTACGTCTTCACATCGGACACCGACACCGAAACCATCGCGCACCTGGTCGAGGCCGAGCTGCGCACGCGGCCCGACCTTTTCGACGCCGTGCTCGCCGCCACCCGCCAACTGGTCGGCGCCTACGCCATCGCCGTCATCGACGAGCGCCAGCCGGGCAAGGTCGTCGTCGCGCGCGAAGGCTCGCCGCTACTGCTCGGCCTGGTCGAGGACGGCGCACATGCCGGGCACTACGCCGCGTCCGACGCCTCTGCCCTGCTGCAGGTCACGCGCAAGCTCATCTACCTGGAAAACGGCGACATCGCCGAGCTCACCGCCGACCGCCTGCGCATCGCCGACGCCAGCGGCGCGCCCGTCGAGCGCCCGGTCGTCGTCTCGCAGCTCTCCGCCGACGCGGTCGAGCTGGGCCAGTACCGCCACTACATGCAGAAGGAGATCTTCGAGCAGCCCGAGGCGCTGGCCAACACGCTCGAGCTCATCAGCGCCGGTAGTCGGCTGCAGGATCTCGGGCCGAACATCCACGACTGGACATTGAACATCGCCCGACGAAAGCCTGCTCTGCAAGATCAAGGAAGTATCGGCCCGCGGCGGCGAGCCTTACGTCGTTGCAACCTCAGGCAACAACTTCAACGCGACCGTCCAAATCGTTGTAGTAACGAGGCTTTCGGAACATTTCAGCGCCGGGCCGTCCGCGTTTAATTTGGGGCTGGAATTGCCGATGTTGTTCGCAAAGCCTACTCATTTGACCAAAGCGGTCAATTTTTGAATAAACATTCCGACCAGACATGAAAATACTGATCACTGGCGGCGCAGGCTTCATCGGGTCTGCCGTTATTCGCCATATCCTTAACAACACGACAGATAGCGTCGTGAACGTAGATAAGCTGACTTATGCAGGCAACCTAGAGTCGCTAGAAACAGTCAGCACCAATGCTCGTTATGCATATGAAAAGGTCGATATCTGCCACCGCAGCGAGTTGGATCGCGTGTTTCGCGAACACCAACCCGACGCAGTGATGCATCTCGCCGCCGAATCGCATGTCGACCGCTCGATCGACGGTCCTGCCGCATTCATCGAGACCAACATCGTTGGCACTTACACCCTTCTCGAGGCCACACGCGCTTATTGGAATAGCCTAGAAGAGGACGGCCACGAGCGCTTCCGCTTCCACCACATCTCCACGGACGAGGTCTATGGCGACCTTGAAGGTCCCGAGGATCTCTTTACCGAAACCACGCCCTACGCCCCTAGTTCGCCGTACTCCGCTAGCAAGGCCAGTTCCGATCATTTGGTGCGCGCCTGGCGCCGCACCTACGGTCTACCCACCCTTGTCACAAACTGCTCGAACAATTATGGCCCCTATCATTTTCCGGAGAAGCTCATTCCGTTGATGATCCTCAACGCCTTGGACGGCAAACCATTGCCTATCTACGGAAAAGGCAATCAAGTACGCGACTGGCTCTACGTTGAAGACCACGCCCGCGCATTATACAAGGTAGTCACGGATGGCGTAGTGGGCGAAACTTATAATATTGGGGGTCACAACGAGAAGCGCAACATTGACGTTGTACGGGCACTTTGCGCCCTACTCGATGAACTTGCACCCATAAAACCCTCTGGAGTGAAGCACTTTGAGGATCTCATCACTTACGTACAGGACCGGCCCGGCCACGATCTGCGATACGCCATCGACGCTAGCAAGATCAAGCGCGAATTAGGATGGACTCCGAAAGAGACATTTGAAAGCGGTATTCGCAAGACAGTCCAGTGGTATCTCGGCAATTTAGACTGGGCGCGCAGAGTACAAGATGGATCTTATCAACGCGAACGACTAGGCGTTACGGCATGAACATGAATCGAAAAGGCATCATCCTCGCTGGCGGCTCTGGAACCCGCCTGCACCCAGCGACGCTTGCGATAAGCAAGCAACTGCTGCCGGTGTTCGACAAACCAATGATCTACTATCCACTTAGCACTCTGATGCTGGCTGGAATCCGCGAGATTCTAATTATATCGACACCTCAGGACACACCTCGCTTTCAACAACTCTTGGGCAACGGCGATCGGTGGGGACTGAACCTAGACTACGCGGTACAACCCTCACCCGACGGGCTAGCACAGGCATTTATCATCGGCGAGTCCTTCATTGGACGTGATCAGTCTGCACTCGTGCTCGGTGACAACATTTTCTACGGCCACGACTTTCACCGGTTACTTGGTAGCGCGATGCGGCGCACCAAAGGCGCGAGTGTTTTTGCTTATCACGTCAACGATCCCGAGCGCTACGGCGTCGCCGAGTTCGATACCAATGGCAAGGTCTTGTCGCTCGAAGAGAAACCCGCACAGCCTAAGTCAAGTTACGCAGTCACCGGTCTGTACTTTTACGACGACCAAGTCGTTGAACTGGCGAAGAGCTTGACCCCCTCCCCAAGGGGAGAGCTGGAGATTACCGACCTCAATCGTCTTTATCTCGAACAAGGATCCCTTAGCGTTGAGATCATGGGCCGCGGTTACGCTTGGCTCGATACCGGCACCCATGAGTCTCTGCTTGACGCCAGCCAATTCATTGCCACGCTGGAACATCGCCAAGGGCTCAAGGTCGCCTGTCCAGAAGAAATTGCATTCCGTAAAGGCTGGATCAATGCAGGCCAACTCGACACACTCTCTCAGCCGCTTCTCAAAAACGCTTACGGCCGCTATCTGCAACGCCTGCTGAACGAGGCTCCGTCCCAATGAAAGCAAAACGTCTCGCCATTCCTGATGTAGTGCTATTTGAGCCAACGATATTCGGTGACGATCGTGGATTTTTCTTAGAAAGCTTCAATCAACGAGTCTTTGAGGACGCTACGGGCCTGCAGCGCCAGTTCGTTCAGGATAACCACTCGCGCTCTAGCAAAGGTGTGCTGCGCGGCTTGCATTATCAAATCCAGAAACCGCAAGGGAAACTCGTCCGCGTTACCAATGGCGTGGTGTTCGACGTGGCCGTCGATATTAGACAATCCTCCCCAACTTTCGGCAGGTGGGTAAGTGCGATGCTATCGGCGGAAAATAAACATCAACTTTGGATACCTGAAGGCTTTGCACATGGCTTCTTTGTACTCTCCGAATTTGCCGATTTCCTCTACAAGACCACAGAGTATTACTCACCACAGAACGAGCGATGCATTGTGTGGAACGACTCAGATCTGAATATTCATTGGCCAATATTAGAACATGGCATCGCCACACCAAAACTATCTGAAAAGGACACTAAAGGCCTAAGATTGATCGAAGCATGCCCGCCGGGCCAACCGATTAATCCAACGACCGATTAGGTTACTTCATAGCCAAGCACAGGATGCAGTTCGCAGATAAACATTCTTTGCAAACGACGCTGTGACGGAGGCAGACGTTTGTAGCGCGATGTTGAGTTCCTTTCGACACTCGTCTTGGACCGCACGGCCCGGCTACTCCATGACGTGGATCAGCCCTAATTTCGGCCGGTAGTCCGTAACCGCCATCAACGCACGCCGCTGCTGTCGGCAACAAGTAAACAGGGTGCGTTGCGCCGCCCGTCCCTCAAGGGCGCGTCAATGCATGACGCATCACCCTCTTCTTGAAAAATATGCTCTTGCATGTTTCCGCCAAAGTACTCCTGAGCGTCGGCAGTCGGTATGCACATTACCCTAGCCCTCTCCGCGAGTGGGTTATTGAAAGCGGTGAGCAGATCAAAGTACTTTACCAACCCGCTCGCACACACATTCTGAAGTGCAACCCCGAGGGGCACTCATAACTCATGACAGCGTCGCAATCCGTATCGACTACCAGGACCGGGCCACGCTTCTCTTGAGGGACGTGCTCCCGAGCAATCCATTGCCCTACGCCTGACGGATCACGTACGGGATTCGTCGCTCGTGCGTGCACTCAGTACACTCTGCAAGTCATCAACTTTATCTCCGGTTAATGATCGGCTATCCAAACAATTAACTACAAACTGAACCAGCACGACGGACTCGCTAAAATCCAAATGTCTTTAAAACGCAATACCGTCTGGAACTTAATAGGCATAGCCTTACCTCTCGCGCTCGGAGCAATAACGATTCCATATCTTTTAGAAAAGATTGGCGTCGAATCATTCGGCGTTCTTACCTTAGTTTGGGCCCTAATAGGATACTTCAGTCTCTTCGACTTTGGCCTCGGCAGAGCACTTACCCAACAAGTCGCCTCGGCTCGAGCAGCCGATCAGCTATCGACGCTCCCGGACCTCATCAAAACAGGTTTATTTCTTGCGGCGGCCACCGGAGCCGTCGGTGGAGTTCTACTAGCTTCAACGTCAAATCTTTTAGGCTTTCATTGGCTTAATGTGAGTCCTAGCCTTCAGGAAAGCACTACACACGCCCTACTTATTGCCTCTATCGGCATTCCACTGACCACCATCACCAGCGGCCTACGCGGCGTTTTAGAAGCTTACGAAGACTTTAAAACCGTCAATATATTGCGAATTGCTCTTGGCTTGGCAAATTTCGGACTTCCTGCATTATCTGTTCTTCTTATTAGCGACTCCCTACCCCTAATGGTCGGAGGCCTAATGGTCGCTCGCGCATTTGCGCTCACTGCGCACGCTGTATTTGTAAGTCGCACGCTACCTAGATCGCTCGGATCCGGACGCATGTCCCACAAGAACCTGAAGGGCCTTTTATCCTTCGGAGCGTGGATGACGTTATCAAACGTCGCGAGTCCACTAATGGTCACAGCCGATCGATTTGTCATCTCTAGCATGCTAGGAGCAAGCGTTGTCGCCTACTACACCGTACCTTTTGAAATTTTGATTCGTGTATTACTCCTTCCTGCTGCCTTGACGTCCGTCCTATTTCCTCGCCTCACCGCCGTGATGATCACTGACAAACCTGCTGCTAGGCTACTGTATAGGCGGTCGCTAAAGGTCGTCACACTAACGCTTTTCCCAATCTGTCTGATCATTGCAATCTGTTCTAATTGGGGCCTCTCCTTTTGGCTTGGGACTGAGTTCGCTGAGCACTCATGGAGAGTCGTCACGATAATGGCACTTGGCCTTTTCCTGAACGGAGTGGCCTACGTACCATATGCGGCAATCCAAGCCGCGGGTGACGCACGAACGACAGCCCAGCTTCACCTACTTGAACTAACTCTTTATGTACCAATTCTGTATATAGGTATTTATCATTTTGGTTTGTTCGGCGCGGCAGCAGCGTGGGTGAGCCGAGTAGCGTTTGACTTAATCGCCCTGCTCTTGAGGGCAAAGTATCTTAAACTTTAATCCTTCCGCTGACTATTTAGTGCGAAAAAAGCAGTCATTATGGACCTTACGTTAATACTAACGGCGGCGACACTCGGACTTCTTGCAAGCCTAAACATCTTTGTCGCCCGTGACATTGCATACCCTCCTTTTTTGCAGAATCTTGTCTGGATCGCCGTACTTTCCCTACTGGCAATATTTGGGCCCGACTTCTCCTCAGTTAATGAGTTTATTCTCACGGCAGTCACGCTCGCCGCCGTAGGCTTTAGCACAGGAGGATGGACAGCCTACGCCTCTCAAAGAAAGGAAAGGCGCAAATTGGAAATCGAGCCTAGTAAGGACTACACACGCGCGCTAACGGCCCTTACGATTTTAGCCGTGGCGATCTTCCCGTTTTTCCTATGGCGCATCCTCGCAATTGCAAACTTTGATATATCACAAGGTTTTTTTTATCGGCTGCGTGAAGCGCTCACCGAAAATGACGGCCAAAATATGTTTGGAATTGGCTACTACTTCTACTTCTGCCTAATAGTTTTCTTGTTGCACTACATAGTATCTAAACGGATTTTTACAATACGGAACGTCATTTTTTTTACGCTCCCTATTTGCGTTTCAATTCTGTTTGTACAGAAAGGATTCATATTGTTTCTGTTGTGCGCTTTCGTGGGCGCCACGCTAGTCCAGCGCAAGGCAACGTCAGCACAAGCAATAGCGCTCGCTTCGGCGATTTTGGGATCGACCTTTCTCTTGATTATTTTCGCGCGAAGCTCCGATTCGGCCGCGGGCTCGGAATTCGTAGTTGAATCGTTAAAAGTTTACTCTTTAGCAGGACTGCCCGCCTTAACTGAGCTTACCAGCTTTGGGCTATCGGGCAACGGCGAGCACGTATTCCGCAACCTGGTGGTGTGGCTATCCCGACTGGGATTCGACCTTACCCCCCCGCCGATGCTGCAGCCATATGTCTACGTTCCATACGGAACAAATGTATATACGTACTTGAGACCATATCTCATAGACTTTGGTTTACTTGGCGTTTTCTTTTTTAATGGCCTACTGGGATTCATCAGCGTTTACTCTTACTTGAAGGCAAGAGGGGGAAGCGCCCCGTTTATAATAATTCACAGCCTCTTATACTATCCGCTCATAATGCAGTTCTTTGACGATCAGTATTTCCAGCTTCTCACTCTCTGGATATACATTACCGTATTTTTGATAATTTACTTTAAATTGTTCCGCTACAGGATCACTCCGCATGCTCTCAATAAATAATAGAAGACCCGCTTCTATTTACTCCGTGATTGTTTTATTTAATCCTGACATTCCCATTTTAGCAAGACTTGTTGATAGTATCCTGAACCAAGTCTCACACGTCTTGCTTGTCGATAATGGGAGCACCAATTTTTTGGAGATGAAGGCGCAAATCCCAGAGTCTGACAAAATCAGCCATATTGCACTTGGAGATAACTACGGTATTGCGAAGGCCCATAACGTAGGGATACAGACTTCCAGGGCAAGCGGCGCGAGCCATGTCTTGATATTTGACCAAGACAGCTACGCCCCTGCAAACCTCGTGGAAGAATTATTAAAAGCAGAAGCCACTTTATTGGAAAGAGGGGAGAAGGTTGCTGCAGTAGGACCTTCATTTTTTGACCCTAGAACAAATAACCCGTATCCTTTTTCTAAAATCGACGGCTTTAAACTACGAAGTATTTATCCTAGCCCCGAAAACCCCGTCATAGAAGCGAGCTTTCTAATTTCGTCAGGTAGTTTAATTCGCACAGAGGCACTGGAAGCGGTCGGGCTAATGCGCGAGGAATTCTTCATTGATTACGTTGATATCGAGTGGTGCTTACGCGCTCGCTCACTTGGCTTTAAGTCATTTGGAGTGCCCGGCGTCTCGATGGAGCATAGCGTTGGAGACAATCGCTTAAGGGTGCTCGGCCGAGAGATAAGTATTCACTCCCCGTTACGACGCTACTATTTATCTAGGAATGGGCTTCTGATTATCAAACTGCCTTACATCCCCTGGAAATATAAGATCCGAGAGCTTTCTTATTCCGTATCTAGAGTCGCCGTTTTCTTATTATTTGTACCAAACAAACTACGGTACCTTAAATACATATCGCTTGGCTGGGCACATGGACTGCTCGGAAAAGGCGGGAAATTTGGCGCGTAGCACCATGGGGCTTCAGATGAAAATCGCATTTCTGATAACACGATCGGACACCGTGGGCGGTGCGCATATACATCTGCTTGATCTCGCTTCGGCAGCTCAAGCAGACGGTCACGATGTCGTGGTTTTGGTGGGCGGAGACGGACCATACGTTGATTTACTTCGCCGAAGCAACATCCGCGTAATCCGTTTGCGATTCCTAGTCAGGCCCATTCGCCCGCATCTGGACTTGTTAGCTATTCTTGAATTCCGGAAAGCACTTCGGATCCTCCGTCCGGATATTATTCATTTGCACTCAACCAAGGCGGGGTTAGTCGGAAGGATTGCCGCAAAATTCGCTGGATTACCCACTGTATTCACGGCACATGGATGGGCGTTTACTGATGGCACTCCGGCAGTCTCAAGCAGACTATCTTTGCTCCTTGAACGAATTTCGGCAGCATACAGCAACGCCATTATATGCGTATCGGAGTACGACAGACGTTTGGCACTAAAGTTAGGGGTCGGAGACGAAGCTCTTCTTATCCGAATACACAACGGCGTTCCAGACGTCCCTGTAGAACTTCGGTCGCAAGGGGGTGATGGAGAAGCCGTACGCATCGTCTGTGTTGCACGATTGGATGCGCAGAAAGATCATGCGCTTCTTATCGACGCACTGGAAGAAATTCGTGATTCGCGTTGGACACTTGAATTGATCGGGGATGGCCCGCTTACGGCAGCGCTTAAGGATAGAGTGCTCAGGGCCGGCCTTTCAAACCGTGTTAAGTTTTCGGGCTTATGCAATGACGTACCCGCGCGGCTCGCTCGTGCTGATTTATTTGTACTAACCTCGAACTGGGAGGGGCTTCCTCTATCAATCCTTGAGGCGATGCGTGCTCAATTGCCTGTGATCGCCTCGGATGTGGGTGGCGTATCGGAGTCTCTCGCAGAGAATCAAACCGGTTTCCTAGTTCCCAAAGGGAACAGATCGGTACTAAAAGATCGACTTATTCGACTGCTAGAGGATGCACCTCTGCGGCAGCTGATGGGTAGAAAGGGAAGGGAGATTTACGAACAAGAGTTCTCGTTCGACGTTATGTATAAGCGGACGCTGGATGTTTATCGGCGCGTGCTTGATCGAGAAGTTTAGGCGGGCTTTTTCCTAAGCCTGCCGAAACAGGCCAGGAGTGCGTGGCATCGGTCACCGGTGCGAGGGGGTTCATCGGACGCGCTGTCGTGCTTCGCGTTATGTCCGATAGCATGAATGTAGTTGGAGCCGTAAAGCGATCAACGGAGGGGGCATGGGAAACCCGCTCACCACTTTTGAGTTTGGGGTACGAATTGGTGCCCTGCTCTCGCTCCAGCACCCAACATTTTACATTCAATAATCTTAATCGCGGTAAATCTAGAGACGCTTGTGGACTTAACAATAGAACTACTAACGGGCAAATTAGCAAGTGAATAGTTCACCGGATCCGAGCCAGTGCTTGGCCCACTCAAATTTTATGGGCTCTAAGCCGTTTCCAGTGGAAATTGACTTCTCAACATACATGACCTGCGGCGGTACAACCGCCCGACACTGACGCCGACCTCGCACCTGATGAACAACCAGATCGAAGCCCTCTTCACCACCGCGCTTGGCCTGCAGCCGCCTTGGCACGTCGCCAAGGTCGAGCTCAACACAGCCAAGCGGCGGATCGACTTCGAGGTTGAGCACACCGGCCGTCGTGCGGCCTGTCCGGCATGCGGGTTCGAGCATCAGTTGATCCATGACCGCGTGCGCCGCAGTTGGCGACACCTGGATTTCTTCCAGTTCGAAGCGTGGTTGCATGCCGAGGTGCCGCGCGTGCAGTGCTCGGGCTGCGGCAAGACCACGCAGTTGCCGGTGCCGTGGGCACGAGAGGGCAGTGGCTTCACCTTGCTGTTCGAGGCACTGGGCCTGTCGCTGTGCCGGGAATTGCCGGTGCGCCAGGCCGCCAATCAGATGCGGGTTGCGCCAAAGCGGCTGTGGCGGCGGGTGCGCCACTATGTCGAGGTGGCCCGTGCCAAGGACGACATGTCGGGCGTGCGCCACGTGGGCATTGACGAGACCAGCGTCAAGCGCGGGCACCAGTACATCACCGTGGTGCATGACCTGGCGGCCAAGCGTTTGCTGTTCGCCTGCCCCGGTCGTGACCATCAAACCCTGGGGGCCTTCGCCGAGGATATGCGCGTGCATGGCGGCGATCCGGCCACCATCGAACACGCCTGCATCGACATGAGCGCGGCGTACGCCAAGGGGATCGAGCAGTCGCTGCCGAACGCCCAGATCAGCTATGACCGCTTTCACGTCGTGGCGCTTGCCAACGCGGCGATGGATGAGGTGCGACGCGAAGAGATGCGCAACTCGGCAGAAGCGGCCCGCGAGGCGGTGGGCGTGCACGGCAAGAAGACCCTTCGCCAACTGCTGTGGGGCATGCGCAAGGACTCGGCGAGCTGGACTCGCGCGCAGTTCGAGGCGATGCACTGGCTGCAGCGCTCGAATCTGAAGAGCGCGCGGGCCTGGCGACTCAAGCAGGCCCTGCGGCTGGTCTACCGCGAGGCGCGGGACAGTAACAGCGAAGCAATCGCCCTCGGCGCATTGACGAAGTGGATGAGTTGGGCGCGACGCTCGCGGCTCGAGCCGTTCAAGCGCCTGGCGGTCACCTTGAAAGAACATCTCGGCGGTGTCGTGCGCGGCATGCTCGACGGGCGCAGCAACGCCTACGTCGAGGCGATGAACAGCCTGTTGCAGAAGGCGAAAGCCGCCGCCCGAGGTTTCCGTGACCCGGAAAACTTCATCGCGATCGCCTACCTGCGAATGTCCAAGCTCGAGCATCTACCGCAAAGCCCCTTGGTGCCGGCAATCGCCCGCGACTACGGGCACTACCATCATGTATGTTGAGAAGTCAATTTCCACTGGAAACGGCTTAGAGCCATTTTATGAGCCCAAATAAATCGAGATTCCTTGTAACTGGTTCAAGTGGTTTTGTTGGCCGGAGGATTATGACGCGACTCTCCACTGAGAATGCAGTGGTCCGTGGCGCAACGAGGCAGCCCTCGGACCTCAGGACTGACGTACCGTCGCCTTTGCTTGGAGATGATGCGGAGTGGTCACCCCTGCTTGAACAAGTTGACATTGTGGTTCATGCGGCTGCGAGAGCGCACGTGCTGAATGAAAACGCAGAAGATCCTCTCAGGCTATTCCAGGAGGTGAACACAGCAGGGACGCTGCGGCTAGCGCGACAAGCGGCCGAAGTCGGGGTGAAGCGCTTCCTTTTTCTCAGCTCAATCGGCGTTAATGGCACGCAAAGCATCAAACCTTTCAACGAATCGGATACGCCGCAGCCAGTGGAACCCTACGCCGTTTCCAAGCGGGAAGCTGAACAAGGTTTGATGGAGTTATCCAGGGAAACGGGGATGGAAGTGGTGATCATTCGACCGCCTCTCGTCTATGGACCAAGCGCGCCAGGCAATTTCGGAAAGCTCGCCAACGCCGTTAGACGCGGGATTCCACTGCCGCTCGGGGCGGTAACCCAGAATCGACGGACACTCGTTGGGCTGGATAATCTAGTGGACTTGATCATGACTTGCGCATATCACCCCGCGGCAGCAAACCAGGTCTTCCTGGCAGGCGATGACGAAGACCTATCGACAGCGGATCTTTTGCACAGAATGGCGAAAGCGTTTGGCGTGAGTCCGCGCCTGTTGCCTGTGCCGGTCCCCGTGCTAAAGGCGATGGCGCGTGCGGCCGGCAAGAGCGGAATGGTCGAGCGCCTGTGTGGCTCGCTTCAGGTGGATATCACCAAGGCACGGGAAGTGTTGGGCTGGAAGCCGCCATTGACGGTGGACGAAGGATTAGCACGTGTGGCAGCGGGCTTTTAGAGAGATGGTCAGATATGAGTAGTTGGTTGCTGGTAGCGGGCGTTGGAGGTGCAGCCTTGCTACTTACGTACGTGCTTCGCCGGTACGCCTTGGCGAGAAGCCTGATGGACATCCCCAATGCGCGCAGTTCGCACTCGGTGCCGACGCCGCGCGGTGGCGGGGTTGCCATCGTCGTGAGCTTTCTGGTTGCGCTTGCGTTCATTGCGGCAACGGGCGGCCTCGATTGGTCCGCCAGTATTGCGCTGCTTGGCGCGGGCGGATTCGTCGCCTTGGTCGGTTTTCTGGATGACCACGGCCACATCGCGGCGCGCTGGCGTTTGCTCACGCACTTCGTCGCGGCCTTCTGGGCGCTTGGCTGGCTGGGCGGCGCTCCGGCATTGCAGCTTTTCGGGGTGCTGTTCGATCTCGGCTGGCTCGGGTTCGCCCTGGTGGCGGTGTATCTGGTCTGGCTGCTCAACCTCTACAACTTCATGGACGGCATCGACGGGATCGCCAGCGTGGAGGCGATCTGTGTGTGCGTGGGTGGGGCGCTGCTTTATGTGCTGCTTGGCAAGCCGGACCTGGCATTGTTGCCGCTGATGCTTGCCGCGGCAGTGGCCGGATTTCTGTACTGGAACTTCCCGCCCGCGCGGATCTTCATGGGCGACGCGGGCAGCGGCTTCCTGGGCATAGTACTGGGCATCATGTCGATCCAGGCGGGCTGGGTGGATCCGGCGTTGTTCTGGAGTTGGGTGATCCTGCTCGGCGTGTTCGTGGTGGATGCGACTTTCACCCTGGTGCGCCGTCTGTTGCGTGGCGACAAAGTGTATGAAGCGCACCGCAGTCATGCCTACCAGTACGCGTCACGGCAGTTCGGGCGCCATCTGCCGGTGACGCTGGCCGTCGGCGTGATCAACCTGGCATGGCTGCTGCCGATTGCGCTGCTCGTCGGCACGGGCAAGGTCGACGGGGTGATTGGGGTCGTGCTGGCCTATGGACCGCTCGTGCTCCTGGCGATCAAGTTCCATGCGGGTGAAATGAAGTGAGGCAGGCGGCATGAGCAAGCGCGTCATCGTGATTGGGGCGGGCGGCCATGGGCGCTCCGTGGCGGAGGCGATTCTACTGGTCGGGCGGGATGAACTCATCGGCTTTGTCGATGACGGCGCGGATGCGAACGCGAAGGTGTGGTCGTATCTGATGCTCGGCAGGACGGACTCGCTTCACACTCTGCGCACGCTTGCCGACACCGTCGTAGTCGCGATCGGCAACAACGCAGTCCGCGAGAAGCTGCACGCGCGAGTGCGGCATGGCGGCTTCGAACTGCTGAACGTGATTCACCCCGCGGCCTTCGTGTCGCCGACGGCTACCTTGGGCGCGGGCTGCGCAGTGATGGCGGGCGCCGTGGTGGGGACGGAAGCCCAGCTTGGCGAGGGCGTGATCGTCAATTGCGGGGCAACGGTCGACCACCATTGCCGGGTGGATGCCTTCGGACACCTCGGCGTGAATGCCTGCATGGCGGGTGGGTCGGTGCTGGGGCATCGCGCCTGGATGCAGGCCGGAAGCGCGCTCGGCTACGGCGTGCAGGTCGAAGACGACGCGGTGCTTGCGCCCGGCGAGGCGCGCTCCGCCTGAGCCCACACCCTCTACAAGCCGCCCGCTCGGGCGATAGTTGGATACTTGCTTGTCTATGAATAACTCATTCCGATCCGTTCTTGTCTTCCTCTTCGACCTGCTTGCGGTGGTGATCGCCTGGGTCGGTGGGATGTGGATCCGCTTCAACTTCGAGTTGCCCGGCCATTACATGCAGAAGCTTTGGATGGGCCTCGGCGTGCTGCTGGTGATCCACGCAATCGCCTGCCGCTGGGCCGGCCTCTACCGCGGCATGTGGATCTTTGCCAGCCTGCCGGACTTGAAGCGTGTGCTGCGCGCGGTGGGTGTCTCCGCCCTCGCGCTGGTTGCGCTGATGGCGCTCGATCGCATGCCGGGCCCGGTCATTCCGCGCTCGATGCTCGTGCTCTACCCGCTGCTGCTGCTGATCGCGATGGGCGGCGGACGCGCCGCCTGGCGGATGTGGAAGGAGCACCGCATCTACGGCGACCTGCGCGCAGCGGGCAAGCCGGTGGTGGTTGTCGGTGCGGGCTCGGGCGGCGCGATGCTGGTGCGCGAGCTTGAGCGCAGCGCGGACTGGCGCGTGGTCGCGCTCGTCGATGACAACCCGGCCAAGTGGGGCCTGGAGCTCCATGGCCACCCGGTGGCCGGCGGAATCGAACAACTGCCGCAGGTGCTGCAGGACTTCAAGGCCCAGCACGTGATCCTGGCCATGCCCTCCGCCGCGGCGGACGCGCTCAAGCGCGCAGCCGACTCCGCGGTGCGCGCCGGCGCGCACGTCTTCACCGTGCCCGGCATCGAAGACCTGATGAGCGGCAAGGTGGCGATCAACGCCATGCGGCCGGTGGATATCGAGGATCTGCTCGGGCGCGAGCCGGTGAAGATCGACTCCGCCCACCTCAAGGACATGATCGGCGGCAAGACCGTGCTGATCACCGGCGCCGGCGGCTCGATCGGCAGCGAGCTCTGTCGCCAGCTCGCCCGCTTCGCACCGGCACGGCTGGTGCTGGTGGAGGCGAGCGAGTTCGCCCTCTACAACATCGAGCAGTGGTTCCGCGTGCACAAGCCCGAGACCCAGATCGTGCCACTGGCCGGCGACGTGAAGGACGCGGCGCGCCTCGACGAGATCTTCGCCACCTGGAAGCCGCAGCTCGTCTTCCACGCCGCCGCCTACAAGCACGTGCCGCTGATGGAAGTGGGCAACGCCTGGCAGGCGGTGCGCAACAACGTGCTCGGCACGCTACTGGTGGCGGCGCACGCGCAGCGCCATGGCGCCGAGCGCTTCGTGCTGATCTCCACCGACAAGGCGGTGAACCCGACCAACGTGATGGGCGCGACCAAGCGCTTGGCCGAGATGGCCTGCGAGGCGCTGCACAGCTCGGGTACGGCCAGCACGCAGATCGAGATGGTGCGCTTCGGCAACGTGCTGGGCAGCACCGGCAGCGTGATCCCCAAGTTCGCCGAACAGATCGCCCGCGGCGGTCCGGTGACGGTGACCCACCCGGAGATCAACCGCTACTTCATGTCCATCCCCGAGGCGGCGCAGCTGGTGCTCCAGGCCGCGGCGATGGGCAACGGCGGCGAGGTGTTCGTGCTCGACATGGGCGAGCCGGTGAAGATCGTGGACCTGGCGCGCAACATGATTCGGCTGTCGGGGTATACGGAGGACGAGATCCGCATCGAGTTTTCCGGGCTGCGGCCGGGCGAGAAGCTGTACGAGGAGCTGCTGGCGGATGCGGAGGAGACGCGCGAGACGCCGCATCCCAAGCTGCGCATTGCGCGCTCGCGGCCGGTGAATGGGACGTTCCTCGAAGAGCTGGAGCAGTGGCTTGCACAGCCGGGGCCGGTGGCGGACGAAGAGGTGCGGATGGGGCTGAAGCGGTGGGTGCCGGAGTATGAGCCGGCGCGGCATTGAGGTAAGAGCCTTGAAAAGTATCGGTTATCGATATACATTCTTTTATGTCAATCCTGAGCTTCCGCTGTCCTCTTTCCGCAGCACTGTTTGCACGGGAACGTGTTGCACGCTTCGCCAATATTGAGGCGAGCGCTCGCCGAAAGCTGGTATTGCTGGACGCGGCAAAGGATCTCAAGGATCTACGCATTCCGCCAGGAAACCGGCTTGAGGCTTTGTCGGGTAATCGGGCGGGGCAACACAGCATTCGCATCAACGACCAGTGGCGCGTGTGTTTCCGCTGGACGGCAGATGGGGCTGAGGACGTCGAGATTGTCGATTACCACTGAAAGGAGGCCGCGATGAGCGAGAAGCTTGCCCCCATGCACCCGGGCGAAGTGCTGCGCGAGGAGTTCATGGTACCGCTCGGGCTCTCCAGCAATGCGCTTGCGCGTGCGCTGGGGGTGACCGCGGCGCGGATCAACGAGATCGTTCGTGAAGAGCGCGGCATTACGGCCGACACAGCGCTGCGCTTGGCCCGCTACTTCGGCACGTCGGAAGACCTTTGGCTGAACCTGCAGCGGCGCTACGACGTCGAGCGCGCACGCGATGCGCTTGGCGCTTCGCTGGAAGCGATCGTGCCGATGCGGGAAGCGGCATAAGGGGTGCTGCCACGTGGGGCCGTGGCCGGACGAGGCGGTGCGGATGGTGCTGAAGAGGTGGGTGCCGGAGTATGAGCCGGCGCGGCACTAGGTTACCTCCCCCAGCAGAGGGATATACTTGTGCCGTATCCCACTTGCCCAAGGAGCCGCTCATGACCGCGAGCACCGTCTTTACCAACAACCGCAGCCAGGCCGTGCGCCTGCCGGCCGACGTGCGCCTGCCCCCCGATGTGAAGCGGGTGGATATCCGCGCGCGTGGCGTGGAGCGAATCATCGCGCCGGTGGGCCATACTTGGGACTCGTTCTTCATCGACGGCCCACAGGTCGCCGACGACTTCATGGAAACCCGCGCCAGCCAGGAACAGCAGGAACGCGAGGCGCTTTGATGCTGCGCTACCTGCTCGACACCAACATCGTGATCTACGTGATCAAGCGCCGGCCGCTGTCGGCGCTGGCCTTGTTCAACGAAAACGCCGGCCACATGGCGATCTCGTCGATCACCCTCGCGGAGTTGATGCACGGCGCTGAAGAGAGCAACGCGCCGACGCGCTCACTGGCCGCAGTCGAGGATTTCTGCAGCCGCCTTGAAGTGCTGCCTTACGGGCCCAAGGCCGCGATGCACTATGGAAATATCCGCGCCCATCTCGAATCGCGCGGCCAGACGATCGGCGTCAATGACCTGCACATCGCCGCTCACGCACGCAGCGAGGGGCTGACGCTGGTGTCGAACAACCTGCGGGAGTTCGAGCGCGTGGAAGCGCTGCAACTGGCGAACTGGGCGATTTGAGTGTGCGGACACCGAGCAAAGGACAAATGAGCCGGCGCGGCATTGAATCGAATCGCGCGCAGGAGCCGGGATACACTTCGTGCTCGCAGCAATAGCAGCGAACAATGCTGATTGAGGAGACAGGGTGCCGACGATCTTGCGGGTCGAGGGTTATCGACTATAGGTGTTGAAAGGAGCGTGGGATGCATTCTTTGGCGCATGACACCGATGTGCGGGTGATGAACGTGAGGATCGATGAGACTCGGCTTGAGGTCGACCTCATGGACGGCCGTACGATCGCGGTGCCGCTGGCATGGTACCCACGGCTGGCGAACGCAACGGCCGAACAGCGCAGCCACTGGGAATTGGCCGGAGGCGGGTACGGCATCCACTGGCCGATGATCGATGAGGATTTGAGCACGGAAGGCTTGCTGCGCGGCGCACGGGCACCGCAGTAGTTGTGGCGATCTCTACCGGGCCCGAAAGGCTACGTTTTGGAAACCAACGCATTCAGGGAGAGATCGGGGTCTGACCCCAATTTTCCCCTGCACGTTGCCAAAGACCGAAAAAGGACTATATTCAGTCTCATCTAAGCACCCGGATGGCAGCCATGCGCTACTCGACGCAAGTCAAACCGATCAGCTATCTCAAGGCCCACGCCGCGGAGGTGCTGGTCCAACTGGCCGAATGCCGGGAGCCCCTCGTCATCACCCAGAATGGTGAAGCCAAGGCGGTGCTACAGGACGTGGCCAGTTTTGAGGAAACGCAGGAGACCCTGGCCTTGCTGAAGATCCTGGCGCTGGGCAACCAGGAAGTCGCGGCAGGCAAGGTCAAACCAGCGACCGAGGTCATTGCCCGCCTGCGCTCGAAGCGAGCCAGCGCGGAGTGAGGGAGTCGTCCTCCACGTTCGAGGTCTTGCTCACCGAAGGCGCGGAGCAGGACCTCGAATCGATCTACGACTACATCGCCCAGTTCGACTGTGCAGCGAGCGCCGACTACGTACTCGACCAGCTTGCCAGCGTCATCGAAAGCTTGGCGACGTTTCCCGAGCGCGGCGGCCATCCCAAGGAATTGCTCGCGGTCGGCATCAAGGAGTACCGGCAGACCTCGTTCAAGCCGTACCGGGTGATCTACCGTGTCATGGGCAGGCAGGTCGTGATCTATGTGGTCGCCGATGGCCGGCGCGACATGCAGACGGTGCTTGCACGCAGGTTGTTGAGGGGGGGCGAACGGAGTTGAATCCGGGCTTGCCGTTGAGCAGGGTCATAAGGGGTGCTGGGGTCAGGTCTTGAATTTACTCACAGCTCGACATCCTCATACAACCCATCCAGCGCCAGCTCGACCCCGACGCTTTCGAGTCGGACGACGTCGCCCTCGCCCGCCGGATGCAGTACCCACAGCCCCTCGCTGTTCTTGCGGAAAAGGTCGGCGTGCTTGCGGTCCTGCTCGATGAGCAGGTATTCCTGCAGGGTGTCGATCTGCTGGTAGAGCTCGAACTTGCGGCCGCGGTCGAAGGCGGCGGTGGAGTCGGAGAGGACCTCGATGATCAGGGCCGGATGCTGCTTGGCGAGGCTGGCCTCGGGCTGGCGGTCGCGCGCATCGCAGGTGACGAAGACGTCGGGGTAGAAGACCGCGTCGGCGCGGTCGATGCGCAGCTTCATGCCGGAGACGAAGGCGCGGCAGGGCTTGCCGGAGAGGGTGGCTTTGAGACTCGTCGCCGTGTTGAGGAGGATCGTGTAATGCGCATCCGTACCGCCGGACATGGCGAACACCTCGCCGGCGAGATACTCGTGGCGTTCGGGCTGATCCTCTTCCCACGCCATGTAGGCGGCGACGTCGAATTCGGGCTTGGTCTTGGGCAGGGCCATGGCGCGTACTCCTTGTGTCGGCTGAGAATAGCCGGTCGATACAGCGGGCTCAAGCTGCGGGTCGGCCATTCCGGCCAAGCCTGCTTCCGCATCCACGGCTCAGGCCAGTCCCTGCTCCTCCCCCATCGCCTGCAGTCGTGCATACGCCCCACCCCGCGCCACCAGCTCCGCATGCGTCCCGCGCTCGACGATCCGCCCGGCCTCCATCACCAGGATCTGATCCGCCTTCTCGATCGTCGATAGCCGGTGCGCGATGACGATGGTCGTGCGCCCCGCCATCAGGCGCTCGATGGCGGCCTGGATGAGGCGCTCGGATTCGGTGTCGAGCGCGGAGGTCGCCTCGTCGAGGATAAGGATCGGCGCGTTCTTCAGCAGTGCGCGCGCGATCGCCAGGCGCTGGCGCTGGCCGCCGGAGAGCAGCACGCCGTTCTCGCCGATCTCGGTGTCGAAGCCCTGCGGCAGGCGGTCGATGAACTCGCGGGCGTTGGCAGCCTCGGCGGCGGCGACGATCTCGTCGCGGCTGGCGCCGGCCAGTTCGCCGTAGGCGATGTTCTCGGCCACGGTGCCGTTGAAGAGCGTGACCTGCTGAGTGACGAGCGCGATGTGGTGGCGCAGGTTGGCCAGCGTGTAGTCCTCGACCGGCACGCCATCGACCAGCAGCCGGCCCTCGTCATGCTGGTAGAAGCGCGGGATGAGGTTGGCCAGCGTCGACTTGCCGCTGCCGGACCTGCCGACCAGCGCGATCATCTGCCCGGGTTCGGCCTTGAAGTCTATGCCGTGCAGGGCGCGCCCTTCCGCGCCGGGGTAGCCGAAGCCCAGCCCCTGCGCCTCGACGCGGCCGGCGACGCGCTCGCGCTCGACCGTGCCGGTGTCGGGCTCGGGCGCCTCGTCGAGCTGCTCGAAGATGCTGTCGGCCGCCGCCACGCCGCGCTGGATGCGTGCGCTGACCCCGCCCAGCAACTGGATCGCGCGCGGCAGCAGGCCGGCGGCGGTGATGTAGGCGACCACGTCGCCGGCCGAGGCGTCGCCGCGCACCTTGAGCACGGTGAATAGCAGCAGGCCCATCGACGAATACACGATCAGGTGCATCAATGCAGAGAAAGTCTCCTGCGTGCGCACCATCTTGAGCTGGCGCTTGGTGTTGTCGCGGCTCGCCTTGACGAAGCGCGCGCGCTCGTAGCCCTCGCCGCCGAAGCTGCGCACCACGCGGTAGCCCTGGATGGTCTCGGAAGCGACGTGGGTGACCTCGCCCATCGAGATCTGGATGTTCTTCGACAGGCGGCGGAACTTGCGGCTGGCGTTGGACACCAGCCAGGCGATCGCCGGCAGCACCACGAGCAGGGTCAGCGTCAGGCGCCAGTTCATCCACAGCAGGTAGCCGAGCAGCGCGACGACGGTGAGGCCCTCGCGGAACAGGATCTTCACCGCGTCGGTGGCGGCGTCGGTCACCATCGACACGTTGTAGGTGAGCTTGGAGACCAGGTGGCCGGAGTTGTGCGCGTCGTAGAAGCGGTTGGGCAGCACCAGGAAGCTGCCGAAGAGCTGGGTGCGCAGGTCGTGGATGAGGCCGAGCGAGACGCGCGAGATGCCGTAGTTGCCGAGGAAGGTGCCGAGGCCTTCGAGCAGCGCGATGACCACGATCATGACCGGGATGGCGAAGATCAGGTCGAGCGCGTCGAGCCAGGGCAGGCCGGTGGCGATCGGCGCATCGGGCGCGGCGAGGCCGTCGATGAAGTACTTGAGCACGCTCGCCAGCGCCGCCTTGCAGGCGCCGGCGATCGCGAAACCGAGGATGCTGAGCGCGAAGTAGCCGAGGAAGGGCCGCGTGTAGCCGAGCAGGCGCAGGTAGACCTTCATGCTGCTGGCGGGCGGCTTCTCCGCGAGCGCCGGCGCCGTCATCAGTGCGCCTCGTCCCAGTTGTCGCCGGCGCCGACTTCGACCAGCAGCGGCACCTTCAGCGCCGCCACGCCGCCCATCAGCCTGGGCAGCTCGGCGCGGATGGTGTCGAGCTCGGCCTTGGGCACCTCCAGCACCAGTTCGTCGTGCACCTGCAGCACGAGCTTCGACTTCAGGCCGGATGTCGCGAGCCAGGCGTCGGTGGCGATCATCGCCTTCTTGATCAGATCCGCCGCCGTGCCCTGCATCGGCGCGTTGATCGCGGCGCGCTCGGCGCCGGCGCGGCGGCCGGCCTGGCTGGCGCGGATGTCGGGCAGGTACAGGCGGCGGCCGAACACGGTCTCGACGAAGCCCTGCTCGCGCGCCTCGGCGCGGGTGCGGTCCATGTACGCGGCGACACCGGGGTAGCGCGCGAAGTAGCGGTCGATCCAGCTCTGCGCCGCGGCGCGCTCGATGCCGAGGTTCTTCGCCAGGCCGTGCGCGCTCATGCCGTAGATGAGGCCGAAGTTGATCACCTTGGCGTAGCGGCGCTGCTCGCTGGTGACCTCGGCCGGCGCCACCCCGAAGACCTCGCCGGCGGTGGCGCGGTGCACGTCCTCGCCCTTCGCGAAAGCCTCGAGCAGGCGGGCGTCGTCCGACAGGTGGGCCATGATGCGCAGCTCGATCTGCGAGTAGTCGGCCGAGACGATGAGGTGGTCGCGCGGCGCGATGAAGGCGGCGCGGATGCGGCGGCCTTCGGGCGTGCGGATCGGGATGTTCTGCAGGTTGGGCTCGGAGCTCGACAGCCGGCCGGTGACCGCGGTGGCCTGCGAGAAGCTGGTGTGCACGCGGCCGGTCTTCGGGTCGACCATGCGCGGCAGCTTGTCGGCGTAGGTGCTCTTCAACTTGGACAGGCTGCGGTGCTCGAGCAGCAGCTTGGGCAGCGGGTAGTCCTCGGCGAGCTTCTCCAGCACCTCCTCGTCGGTCGAGGGCTGACCGGTGGCGGTCTTCTTGACCACCGGCAGGCCGAGCTTGCCGAACAGGATCTCGCCGAGCTGCTTGGGCGAGCCGAGGTTGAAGGGCTGGCCGGCGAGCGCGTGCGCTTCGCCTTCGAGCGCGTGCAGGCGGCGGCCGAGTTCCTCGGAGTGCTGGCTGAGCAGGAAGGGGTCGATCAGTACCCCGGTGCGCTCCATGCGCTGCAACACGCCCAGCACCGGCATCTCGAGCTCGCGGTAGAGCGCCTCGAGCTGCGGCAGGGCCTGCAGCTGCGGGAACAGGTGGCGATGCAGGCGCAGGGTGACGTCGGCGTCCTCGGCGGCGTACTCGGTGGCGCGCGCGACGTCCACCTCGTCGAAGCCGATCTGCTTGGCGCCCTTGCCGCACACGTCGGTGTAGGGGATCGTCGCGAGGCCGAGGTGGCGCCTGGCGAGCGAATCCATGTCGTGCGACTTGTCGGATTCGAGCACGTAGGATTCGAGCAGGGTGTCGTGGGCGATGCCGCCAAGCCGGATGCCGTGGTTGGCAAGCACGTGGGCGTCGTACTTGAGGTTCTGGCCGAGCTTGGCGTGCTGGTCGGACTCCAGCCAGGGCCCGAGCTTGTCCAGCACCTCGTTCAGAGGTAGCTGTGCTGGCGCGTCGGCGGCGCGGTGCACGAGCGGCAGGTAGGCGGCCTCGCCCGGCTCGACCGAGAAGGACATCCCGACCAGCTTCGCCGCCATCGGGTCGAGGCTGGTGGTTTCGGTGTCGAAGGCGGTGAGTTCGGCGGCGGTGATCCTTGCCAGCCAGGCATCGAAAGTCGGCCAGTCGAGGATGGCGACATAGCCCTTGCGGTGCGCGCCGGGCGGGTCGTCTGAGATACGCGCCTCCGAGTTCGCGGCTTCCGCCGCTCCCACAGAAGCATCGGAAACTGGGGTCTGTCCCCTATTTCCCACAGAAGCATCGGAAGTTGGGGTCTGTCCCCTGTTGCCGTCGGCGCCGGCCCGCCCCGCTGTGGGAGCGGCGGAAGCCGCGAAGCGGCGCGAATCGGTCGCGGCCTTCGATGCCGCCACGCTCTCCGCCCCGCCATCCAGATCCTTCAGCCACGACTTGAACTCGAAGCGCTCGTACAGCGCCCTCAGCGCCGCCTTGTCGTCCTCGCGCGCGGGCAGCTCGTCCAGCGCCACAGGCAGCTCGACATCGGTCGCCACCGTCACCAGCTTCTTGCCGAGCGGCAGGAAATCCAGGTGCCGGCGCAGGTTCTCGCCGACCTTGCCGCCGACCTTGTCGGCATTGGCGACCAGATTGTCGAGGGTGCCGTATTCGGTGAGCCACTTCACCGCGGTCTTGGGTCCGCACTTCTCCACCCCGGGCACGTTGTCCACGGTGTCGCCGACGAGCGCGAGGTAATCGACGATGCGCTCGGGCGGCACGCCGAACTTGGCCTCCACGCCGGCCTCGTCCAGCACCTCCTCGCTCATGGTGTTGACCCAGCGCACCCCGGGACGCACGAGCTGGGTGAGGTCCTTGTCGCCGGTCGAGATCACCACTTCCCAGCCGCGCTCGAGCGCCTGGCGGGTGAGCGTGCCGATGACGTCGTCGGCCTCCACGCCCTCCACCGCCAGCAGCGGCCAGCCCTCGGCCTGCACCGCCTCGTGCAGCGGCGCGATCTGCGCGCGCAGGTCGTCGGGCATGGGCGGGCGGTGCGACTTGTATTCCGGATACCAGTCGTCGCGGAAGGTCTTGCCCTTGGCGTCGAAGACGCAGGCGCGAAATTCTGCCTTGTAGTCGCTTTCCAGCCGCCTTAGCATCGACAGCACCCCCCGGATCGCGCCCGTCGGCTCGCCCTGCGCATTACGAAGGTCGGGCAGCGCATGGAAGGCGCGATAGAGATAGCTGGAGCCGTCGACGAGCAGCAGGGTGGGCATCTTGTGGAACATCCTTGCGGGAAACCGGGCGGGCCGCGCCGCACTCGAAACACCGTGGGCCCCATCCCTGAACACGAGAACAACATGACCGCGAAAGAAAAACTCCCCCGCAGCGTGCCGGACAGCACGACGCCGCGTTACAACGCGCGCGAGTCCTGGCGGATCTTCGGGATTATGGCAGAGTTCGTGGAGGCGACCGAACGCCTGTCCGCGATCCGCCCGGCGGTGTCGATCTTCGGCAGCGCGCGCACCCCGCCCGACCACATGTACTACATGCTCGCCGAGCAGATCGCCCGCCTGCTGTCGGACTCGGGCTTCGCGGTGATCTCCGGCGGCGGCCCGGGCATCATGGAGGCGGCCAACAAGGGCGCCTTCTTCGGCAAGAGCCCGTCGGTGGGGCTCAACATCCAGCTGCCGCTGGAACAGGCGGCCAATCCCTACCAGGACATCTCGCAGACCTTCCAGCACTTCTTCGCGCGCAAGTTCATGTTCGTGAAGTTCGCCACCGCCTACGTGGTGATGCCGGGCGGCTTCGGCACGCTCGACGAGCTGCTCGAGGCGATGACCCTGGTGCAGACCAGGAAAAGCCGCAAGATCCCGATCATCCTGGTGCACCGCCCGTTCTGGCAGGGCCTGCTCGACTGGCTGCGCGACCGCCTGGTCGCCGAGGGCATGATCAACCGCGAGGACCTCGACCTGGTGCAGGTCATCGACAAGCCCGAGGAGGTGGTCGAGGCCATCTTCAAGCACTACGAGCGCCGCGGCTTCCAGCCCCTGCCGGCCGAGCGCGAGATGATGCTGAACCTGTGAGCGCCCGCTTCCGCAGGCGCGGCCGAAGCCGCGAAAACGGCTAGAATCGAGGCCTGATCAGGAGAACATCATGCGCCGCACCCTCATCGCCCTGTTGCTGGCCGCCGCCGCGCCGGCCTTCGCCCAGCAGCCCGCCGGTCTCGAACCGATTCCCGAGCCGCCGCCGATGCCGGCCGAGGGCGCCGCGGTCGACGAGCCCGAGGTCACCATCGTCAAGCGCGGCGAGGACACCGTGACCGAGTACCGCATCCGCGGCAAGCTCTACATGGTCAAGGTGACGCCACCGCACGGCGTGCCCTACTACCTGATCGACAAGGAAGGCAACGGCCAGATGGTGCGCGACGACGCGGCGCCCAATCTCGCGGTGCCGATGTGGGTGATCAAGTCCTGGTGAGCACGGCCCTCGCCTGCCGCAGCTTCGAGCCGGTGTTCCGCGCCGACGCGCGGGTGCTCGTGCTCGGCAGCATGCCGGGCGCGGCCTCGCTCGCTGCGGCCGAGTACTACGCCCACCCGCGCAACGCCTTCTGGCCGATCATGGGCGCGCTGTTCGGCGCCGGCCTGGCGCTGCCCTACGCCGAACGCCTGCTGCGCCTGAAGGCCGCCGGCGTCGCGCTGTGGGACGTGATCGCCGCCTGCGAGCGCCCGGGCAGCCTGGACAGCGCGATCGCCCCCGCCAGCGTCCAGGCCAACGACTTCGCACGGCTGTTCCGCGACTGCCCGCACATCGGCCACGTGTTCTTCAACGGCACCGCCGCCGAGACCGCCTTCCGCCGCCACGTGCGCGGACGCATCGCGCTGCCGGCGCTGCACTTCACCCGCCTGCCCTCGACCAGCCCCGCGCACGCCGCGCGCGGCTTCGAGGCCAAGCTCGCCGCCTGGCAGGCGGTGAAGGCCGCCGCCGGCCACCACACCCCGGCCGCGCAGGCCGCCTGATCCGCTTCAACCGCCCCGCCCCGGAGCCCGCATGTCCGTCTTCACCCCCGTCCCCGAATCCGTGCTCGCCGAATGGCTCAAGGACTATGCCGTCGGCCGCCTGGTCGAGCTCAAGGGCATTTCCGCCGGGGTGCAGAACAGCAACTTCTTCGTCACCACCACGCTCGGGCGCTATGTGCTGACCCTGTTCGAGGACATGTCGCGCGCCGAGCTGCCCTACTACCTGCACCTGATGGCGCATCTCGCGCGCCACGGCCTGCCGGTGCCGGGCCCGATCGCCAACCGCGACAACGAATACCTCGGCACCCTGCAGGAACGCCCCGCGGCGCTGGTCGTGCGCCTGTCGGGCAGCTCGGAGATGAACCCCGGCCTGGCGCACTGCGGGAAGGTCGGCGCCATGCTCGCCGGCCTGCACCTGGCCGGCCAGTCCTACGGCCGCCGCCAGGAGAACCCGCGCGGCGCCGGCTGGCGCGCCGCCACCGCCGAGGTCGTGCGCCCCTTCCTGCCCGCCGACGAGCAGGCCCTGCTCGACGCCGAGATCGCCAGCCAGGCGACCATCGACCCCGACGCCCTGCCCTGCGGCGCGATCCACGCCGACCTCTTCCGCGACAACGTGCTGTGGGACACCGAGGCCGACGGCAGCGTGCGCATCGGCGGCGTGATCGACTTCTACTTCGCCGGCTACGACGCCCTGCTGTTCGACGTCGCGGTCACCGTCAACGACTGGTGCTCGACCCCGGACGGCGGCCTGGACGCGGCGCGCAGCGCGGCGCTGCTCGACGCCTACCATGCCGAGCGCCCCTTCACCGACACCGAGCGCGCCGCCTGGCCGGCGATGCTGCGCGCCGCCGCGCTGCGCTTCTGGCTGTCGCGCGCGGCCGACTTCCACCTGCCGCGCGCCGGCGAGATGGTGCTGGTGAAGGACCCCGACGAGTACCGCGACATCCTGCGCCTGCGCGGCGCCGGCGTGCCGCCGCTGCCGCGCTGACGCGCCGCACGCCGTCGTCGACGAACCGATCGAAGCCGCCATGAACCACGCCCCGCGCCCGCCCCATCCGCCCCCGCCCGCCCCCGGCGACGTCGCCCCCGGCCACGCCCTCAACTGGCTGGCCGAGGGCTGGCGCCTGTTCATGAAGGCGCCCGCGCAGTGGGTCATCCAGGCGTTGATCTTCTTCGTGATCATCGCCGCGCTCGGCATGCTGCCCTTCCTCGGCTGGGCGGCGGCGCCGGTGGCGCTGCCGGTGCTGGTGGCGGGCATGCTGTCGGGCGCGCAGGCGGTGGACCGCGGCGAGCCGCTGCGCATCGACGCGCTCTTCGACGGCGTCCGCCGCCACGCCGGCAACCTGCTGCTGGTCGGCGCCTTCCACCTGCTCGGCCTGCTGCTGGCGGCGATGGTGGCCGCGGCGATCGGCGGCAGCGCCGCGCTCACCGGCATGGCGGTGGGGGCAATGGCCGGCATGGGCATGACCGCGGGCGGCATGATGCTGGGCGTGGTCGCGTTCACCGTGCTGTGGGCGCTGCTGATGATGGCGCTGTGGTTCGCCCCGGCGCTGGTGATGCTGCACGAGGTCGCGCCGCTCGACGCCATGAAGCTGTCGGCGCGCGCCTGCGTGCACAACCTGCTCGCCTTCATCGTCCTCGCCGCCCTGCTCTACGTCGGCGTGTGGGTGGCGATGATCCCCGCCGGGCTGGGCATGCTGGTGCTGATCCCGGTGATCGCCGGCGCGCTCTACGCCGCGTGGAAGGAGACCTTCTCGCCGCTGCTGCCGGCGCCCCCCGACCCCGGGCCCGCGCCTGCGGACGAGCCGCCCGAAACCTGATCCGATCCGACCGAATGCAAGCACAACAACTCCCGATGGCGCGCGGCTGGGCCTGGCTGCGCGAAGGCCTGCAACTGTGGCGCCGCAATCCGGCGCTGATCACCTTCGCCACCTTCGGCTACCTGCTGTCCATCGTCGTGATCAGCCTGGTGCCGCTGCTCGGCCAGCTCGTCGCCTCGCTGCTGATGCCGGCGCTGTCGGTGGGCGTGCTCAACGCCTGCCGCGCCACCGACGCCGGGCGCAAGGTCGGGCCGGACGTGCTGTTCTCCGGCTTCAAGACCAACCTGCCGGCCCTGATCGCGATCGGCGGCCTGTATCTGGCCGCGACGCTCGTCGTGCTGCTGCTCGTGTCGCTGGTCGACGACGGCAGCCTGGCCGTGGTGATGCGCGGCGACGAGATCGAGCCGCAGATCGGCGGCGACTCCGCGCTCGGCTTCACGCTGATGGTCGGCCTGCTGCTGTCCACGCCGGTGATGATGGCCTACTGGTTCGCGCCCGCGCTCGCCGGGTGGTGGAAGGTGCCCGCGCCCAAGGCGATGTTCTTCAGCTTCTACGCCTGCCTGCGCAACTGGCGCCCCTTCCTCGCCTACGCGATCGGGCTGGCGATCTTCGGCGCCATCCTGCCCGGCATCCTGATCGGCGTGCTCGGCCTGCTCTCGCCCACGCTCGGCAGCCTCGCCTCGCTGCCGATCCCGCTGATCATCCTGCCGGTGATCTTCGCCAGCTTCTACACCACCACGCGCGACGTCTTCGGCCTGCCCGACGGCCAGCCGCCGCGCACCCCCGAGGCCGCGGCGGACGAACGCGATGGCGGCTGAGCACCCGCTGCCGGCCGCGGCGGACGAACTGCCGCTCGGCGTGCTCGGCGGCACCTTCGATCCCATCCACCTCGGCCACCTGCGCCTGGCCGAGGAGGCGCGCGAAGCGCTCGGCCTCGGCGGCCTGCGCCTGATCCCCGCCGGCCGGCCGCCGCACCGCGGCGAGCCCGGCAGCACGCCGGAAGATCGCCTGGCGATGGCCCGGCGCGCGATCGCCGGCAACCCGGCGCTGCAGATCGACGACGGCGAGGTGCGCGCGCAGCAGAAGAGCTACACCGTGCTGACGCTGGAGCGCCTGCGCGCCGAACTCGGGCCGCAGCGCCCGCTGGTGCTGATCCTCGGCGCCGACGCCTTCGAAGGCCTGCCCACCTGGCACCGGTGGACCGAGCTCTTCGCCCTCGCCCACATCGCGGTCGCCAACCGCCCCGGCTACGCGCCCCACGGCCGGCGCTGGCCGGCCACGCTGTCGCCCGAACTGGACGCCGCCTGCCGCGACCGCCACACCGCAGACCCCGCCGCGCTGCGCGCCGCGCCCGCCGGCCGCGTGATCCCCTTCGACATGACGCCGCTGGCGATCTCGGCCTCGCTGATCCGCGATCTGGTGCGCAACGGCCACAGCGCGCGTTATTTGCTGCCCGATTCCGTTCTCGACTATATTGCCGCGCACCATCTCTACCGCTGAGCGGCTCCTCGCCCAGCCTCATCAGGAAGCACATGGACACCCCCTCCCTCGAAAAGATCGTCGTCGCCGCGCTGGAAGACATCAAGGCGCGCGACATCGAAGTCATCGACACCTCGAAGCACACCCCGCTGTTCGACCGCATCGTCATCGCCAGCGCCGAATCCGGCCGGCAGACGCGCGCGCTGGCGCAGAACGTCCACGACAAGGTCAAGGAAGCCGGCGGCGAGATCATCGGCACCGAAGGCCAGGAGACCGGCGAATGGGTGCTGGTCGACCTCGGCAACATCGTCGTCCACGTGATGCAGCCCGCGGTGCGCGCGCACTACAAGCTCGAGGAACTGTGGAGCACGCCGCCGGCCAGCCGCCGCAGCGCCGCGCACTGAGATGAAGCTCTTCGTCGTCGCCGTCGGCCACCGCATGCCGGGCTGGGTCGAGGCCGGCTTCGACGAGTTCGCCCGCCGCATGCCGCGCGAGCTGCCGCTGCAGCTCGTCGAGGTGAAGGCCGAGCCGCGCACCAGCGGCAAGACGGTGGAGGCGATGATGACGGCCGAGGCCGCGCGCATCGAGGCCGCGCTGCCGCCGCGCTGCCGGCGGGTGATCCTCGACGAGCGCGGCGCCGATCTCGGCACGATGGCCCTGTCGCGCCGGCTCGAGGCCTGGCAGGGCGAAGGCCAGGACGTGGCGCTGATCGTCGGCGGCCCGGACGGCCTGGCGCCGCAGTTCAAGGCCTCGGCGCACGAGGCGATCCGCCTCTCCAGCCTGACCCTGCCCCACGCCCTGGTGCGCCCGCTGCTGGCCGAGGCGCTGTACCGCGCCTGGTCGGTGCTGCGCAACCACCCCTACCACCGCGAGTAGCCGCCCTGCCCGAAACCCGTCCATGACCGTCACCCCACGCATCTATCTCGCCTCGAAGAGCCCGCGCCGCCGCGAACTGCTGCGCCAGATCGGCGTCAATTTCGATGTCCTCACCTTCCGCGCCGGCGCGCGGGGCGACGATGCCGACGTCGATGAGACCCCGCTCGCAGGCGAGGCGGTGGATCACTACGTCGAGCGCCTCGCGCTCGCCAAGGCCGAGGCCGGCGTACGCCGGGTGCTGTGGCGCCGGCTGCTGGCGCGACCGGTGCTGGCCGCCGACACCACGCTCGAACTCGACGGCGAGATCATCGGCAAGCCGATTGACTCCGCCGATGCGCACGCCATCCTCGCCCGCCTGTCCGGCCGCCAGCACCGCGTGCTGACCGCGGTCGCGATCAGCGACGGCGAGCGCACCCGCAGCCGGCTGTCGGTCAGCGAGGTGCGCTTCCGCACCCTGTCCGAGCACGACATCCGCCGCTACGTCGCCACCGGCGAGCCGATGGACAAGGCCGGCGCCTACGGCATCCAGGGCCACGCTGCGGTCTTCATCGAGGAGATCCGCGGCAGCTACTCCGGGATCATGGGGCTGCCGCTGTTCGAGACCGCGGCCCTGCTCGAAATCTTCGGTTATCCGGTATGAGCGCGCCCCAGCCATGAGCATCGAATTCCTCATCAACTTCACCCCGCAGGAAACCCGCGTCGCGCTCGTCGAGCAGGGCGTGGTGCAGGAACTGCACGTCGAACGCACCGCCAGCCGCGGCATCGTCGGCAACATCTACCTCGGCAAGGTGGTGCGCGTGCTGCCCGGCATGCAGTCGGCCTTCGTCGACATCGGCCTGGAGCGCACCGCCTTCCTGCACGTGGCCGACATCTGGAGCGACCGCCAGGCCGGCGAGACCGCGCGCCCGATCGAGCGCATCCTCGCCGAGGGCCAGAGCCTGATGGTGCAGGTGCTGAAGGACCCGATCGGCACCAAGGGCGCGCGCCTGTCGACGCAGATCAGCCTCGCCGGGCGGCTGCTGGTCTACCTGCCCCAGGAAAAGCACATCGGCATCTCGCAGCGCATCGAGGACGAGGCCGAGCGCGAGGCCCTGCGCGCCCGCCTCACCGCGCTGGTGCCGGAGGACGAGCCGGGCGGCTTCATCGTGCGCACGATGGCGGAGTCGGCCTCGGACGAGGAGCTCGCCGCCGACATCGCCTACCTGCGCAAGCTGTGGGCCGAGATCTCCGGTTCGACGGTGGGCCTGTTCCCGCCCAGGGTGCTGCACGAGGACCTGGGCCTGGGCCAGCGCACGCTGCGCGACCTGGTCACCGACGAGACCGCGCGCATCCGCGTCGACTCGCGGGAGAACTTCCAGAAGCTCACCGCCTTCGCGCAGGAATACACGCCCAAGGTGCTGCCGCTGCTCGAGCACTACAGCGGCGAGCGCCCGCTGTTCGAGCTCTACAACGTGGAAGAGGAGATCCAGAAGGCGCTCGCCCGCCGCGTGGACCTCAAGTCCGGCGGCTACCTGATCATCGACCAGACCGAGGCGATGACCACGGTGGATGTGAACACCGGCGGCTTCGTCGGCGCGCGCAACTTCGACGACACCATCTTCAAGACCAACCTCGAGGCCAGCCAGGCGATCGCCCGCCAGCTCCGGCTGCGCAACCTCGGCGGCATCATCATCATCGACTTCATCGACATGGAGAACGTCGAGCACCGCGAGATGGTGCTGGAGGAGTTCCGCAAGGCGCTGGCGCGCGACCACACCAAGATGACGATCAACGGCTTCACCGCGCTCGGCCTGGTGGAGATGACGCGCAAGCGCACCCGCGAGTCGCTCGCCCACCTGCTGTGCGAGCCCTGCCCGACCTGCAGCGGCCGCGGCGAGGTCAAGACCGCGCGCACGGTGGCCTACGAGATCCTGCGCGAGCTGCTGCGCGAGGCGCGCCAGTTCAACGCCAAGGAGTTCCGCGTGCTCGCCGCGCCCAACGTCATCGACCTCTTCCTCGACGAGGAGAGCCAGTCGCTGGCGATGCTGTCCGACTTCATCGGCAAGAAGGTGTCGCTCCACGCCGAGGGCAGCTACACCCAGGAACAATACGACATCGTGCTGCTGTGAATCCTTCGCCTGCCACCTGCCCCGCGCCGCGATCCCTGACGGCACCCTGCCCGCGATGAGCGCGCTGCATTCGGCCGAACCGCGCCCGGAGCGCTTCGGCAATGCCTTCGCGCGCTGCTTCGCCGCCACCCGGCCCGCCTTCCTGGCGGTGACCCTGGTCGGCTGCCTGCTCGGCATCGCCAGCGCCCATGCCGGCGGGGTGGCGATCGACGTCCCGCGCGCGCTGCTCACCGTGCTGCTGGCACTGATGGCCCACGCCGGCGGCAACGTGGTCAATGACTACCACGACGCGCTCAGCGGCGCCGACGATGCCAACCGCGAGCGCCTGTTCCCCTTCACCGGCGGCAGCCGCTTCATCCAGAACGGCGTGCATAGCGCGCGCCAGACCGCGCTCCTCGGCTACGGCCTGCTCGCCGCGGTGGTGCCGGGCGGGCTGTGGCTGAGCTGGCAGGCGGGGCCGGGCCTGGTGCTGATCGGGCTGGCGGGGCTGGTGCTGGGCTGGGCGTATTCGGCGCCGCCGCTCAAGCTGGTGAGCCGCGGCTGCGGCGAGCTCGTCATCGCCGCCTGCTGGCTGCTGGTGGTGGTGGGCGCGGACTTCGTGCAGCGCGGCGCCTTCGACCTGCTGCCGGTGGCGGCCGGGCTGTCCTATGCGCTGCTGGTCGCGAACCTGCTGTTCATCAACCAGTTCCCCGACCACGACGGCGACGCCGCCAGCGGCAAGCGCACCCTGGTCGTGCGCCTCGGCCCGCAGACCGCGAAGTGGGGCTACCTGCTGATCGCCATCGTCGCCCACGCCTGGCTGATCCTGATGGTCGCCAACGAGGTGCTGCCGCAGAAGACCGCCGCCGCGGCGCTGACCGTCGCCCTGGCCTTCCCCGCCGGGCGCGACCTGCTCGAGTACGCCTCGCGGCCGGCCGAGCTCGCGCCCGCGATCAAGCGCACCATCGCCGCCGCGCTGGCGCACGGGATCGTCCTGACCGGCGTGCTCGCCTTCGCCTGAATCAACGCCCCCACGACGCAGCGCGCCCAGATCCAGCGTGGGAGCGGCGGCAGCCGCGAAATCGGCGATAGAAAAGCCACAGCGCGCGCCTCTGCCCCGCATTCGCGGCTGCCGCCGCTCCCACAGAAAACAGCTCAGCCACCCCGCGCAGGCGGCAAAAGCCGCGACCGGTCTCACGTGGGAGCGGCGGCAGCCGCGATCGGGCGCTCCGGCTCGGCGCCCGCTCAGACGCCGAGATAGCGCTGCCAGAGCTCGCGGCGGGCGTCGAGCTCGGCCGAGCTGCCCTGCCAGGCGATGCGCCCGCGCTCCAGGATCAGGTTGCGGTCGGCGAGCGGCAGCAGCTTTTCCACGTACTTGTCGACCACCAGCGTGGTCTGGCCCTGCGCCTTGAGCAGCGCCAGGCAGCGCCAGATCTCGTCGCGGATCACCGGCGCCAGGCCCTCGGTGGCTTCGTCCAGGATCAGCAGGCGCGGGTTGGTCGACAGCGCGCGCGCGATCGCCAGCATCTGCTGCTCGCCGCCCGAGAGCTGGTTGCCCATGTGGCCGGCGCGCTCGGCCAGGCGCGGGAACAGCGCGTACAGGCGCGCCAGCGTCCACGGCTGGGCGACACCGTTGCGGAGGGCGGCGAAGGCGACGAGGTGCTCGCGCACGGTGAGATTGGGAAAGCACTGCCGGCCTTCGGGGACGATCGCCACCCCGAGGCGGGCGATGGCGTCGGCGCGCGCGCCGTGGATGGGCGTGCCCTCGAAGTGGATCTCGCCGCGCTGCGGACTCAGGCCGCCGACGAGGGTCTTGATCGTGGTGCTCTTGCCCATGCCGTTGCGCCCGAGCAGCGCGACCACCTCGCCGGCGCGGATGTCGAAGTCCAGGCCGAACAGCACCTGGCTGAGACCGTAGCCCGCCTCCAGGCCGCGGCAAGTCAGCAGCGGCGCGGCGCTCATGCCGCCGCCTCCGTGCCCAGATAGACCGACTGCACCTCGGGATGCCCCTTCACGTGGGCGGCGTCGCCCGAGGTCAGCACCTTGCCGTACACCAGCACCGAGATGCGGTCGGCGAGCTGGAACACCGCGTCCATGTCGTGCTCGATGAGCAGGATCGCCATCTCGCCGGACAGGCTGCGGATCAGCGCCACCATCTGCTGCGAGTCCTCCGGCCCCATGCCCGCCATCGGTTCGTCGAGCAGCAGCAGCTTCGGCCGCGAGGCCAGCGCGAGCGCCACGTCCAGCCGCTTCTGCACGCCGTGCGGCAGGGTGCCGGCGTTGCGCTCGAGGACCTCGGCCAGACCCACGCGCTGCGCCAGCGCCTCGGCGCGCTGCTGCAGCGCGTGCTCGGCATCGCGCCGCGCCAGGCAACGAAAGCTGGAGCCGGCGTGCGCCTGCACCGCCAGCAGCAGGTTGTCGCGCACCGAGTCGTTGCGGAACACGCTGGTGATCTGGAAGCAGCGCGCCAGGCCGTGGCGGCTGCGCTGGTGCGGTGCGAGCGCGCCGAGCTCGGTGCCGTCGAGCACGATGCGCCCAGCGTCGGCCGGCAGCAGGCCGGAGATCAGGTTGACCAGGGTGGATTTGCCCGCGCCGTTCGGCCCGATCAGCGCATGGATCTCGCCCGCCTCGACGGCGAGGTCGACGTGGTCGGTGGCGAGCAGGCCGCCGAAGCGCTTGACCAGGCCCTCCGCCCTGAACAGGCTCATCGCGCCGCCTCCTTGCCGGCGCGCCGCTCGAACAGCGCGGCGACGCCCTGCGGCGCATGGAACACCACCAGCAGCAGCAACACGCCGAGCGGCCAGTGCCAGTAGTCGGTATGCATCTTCAGCGCTTCCTCCAGCGTCAGCCACAGCGCCACACCCAGCGGCGCGCCCCAGCGCCGGCCGAGCCCGCCGAGCATCACCATCACCAGCAGCAGCGCGGACTGCGTCCAGTGCATCATCCCCGGGCTGACGAAGGCGTTGTGGCTGGCGAGCAGGCCCCCGGCCAGCCCCGCGACCGCGCCGGCGGCGACGAAGCCGGCGAGCTTGAGGCGATACACCGGATAGCCGAGCGCGACCATGCGCGTCTCGTTGTCGCGGATGCCGCGCAAGGCATGGCCGTAGCGCGAATGCGCGACCCGGCTGAAGAGCGCGAAGACCAGCGCCGCGATCGCCAGCACCA
Source organism: Thauera sp. GDN1 (assembly GCF_029223545.1). Lineage (NCBI taxonomy): Bacteria > Pseudomonadati > Pseudomonadota > Betaproteobacteria > Rhodocyclales > Zoogloeaceae > Thauera > Thauera sp. GDN1. Next base: position 3,725,419 of record NZ_CP097870.1, read on the forward strand.
CCCAGTAGAACACCTGCGGATGCGCGCCATCGAGCCAGGCGCCCATCTCCAGCGGCGTGTAGATGCCGTAGCCGTCGTCGCCGCCCCAGGTGCGCAGCGACACCGCCAGGTAGTACAGCATCTGCGCGAAGGCGAGCGTGATCATGATGAAATACACCCCGCGCGTGCGCAGCGACACCGCGCCGATCGCCGCCGCGGCCAGGCCGGCCACCACCGCCGCGCCGCCCCAGGCCAGCCAGGCCGAGGAAAAGCCCGCCTCGACCAGCGCCACCACGGTGTAGGCGCCGACGCCGATGAAGCCCGCATGGCCGAGCGCCGCCATGCCGCCGTAGCCGAGGATGAAGTTGAGGCTGGTCGCGGCGATGGCGACGATCAGCACCCGGCGCACGAAGCCGACGTAGTACTCCAGCCCGAAGGCCGGCGCGAGCAGCGGGAAGGCGGCGAGCAAGGCAAGCACCAGCCAGGGCAGGCGGCGCGCGAGGCCGGGGAAGCGTTCGTGCATCGCGTCCCTCATCCGCGCGCCGGAAACAGCCCCGCGGGCTTGAGCGTCAGCACCGCAGCCATCAGCAGGTACATCGCGATGCCGGCCAGCGCCGGACCGAGGTCGGCCGCCACCGAGGGCGGCAGCACCGCGCGCAGCGCCGGCGGCAGGAAGGCGCGCCCGGCGGTGTCCACCAGGCCGACCAGCAGCGCCGCGACGAAGGCACCGCGCACCGAGCCGATGCCGCCGATCACGATCACCACCAGCGCCGGAATCAGGATCGCCTCGCCCATGCCGATCTGCACCGCGCTGATCGGCGCCATCAGCGCGCCCGCCAGCGCGGCGAGCCCGGCGCCGAGCGCGAACACGAAGGCGAACACCGCGCCCACGCGCACGCCCATGAACTCCGCCATCTGCCGGTTCGAGGCGCCGGCGCGCACCAGCATGCCGATGCGGGTGTTGTTGACCAGCAGGTAGAGCCCGAGCGCCACCGCCAGCCCGGCGCCGATCAACAGCAGGCGGTAGGACGGGTACGGCAGGCCCGCGAAGAGCTGCACCGGCCCGGCCAGCGCCGCCGGCGTCGAGGCCAGCAGCGGCGCCACGCCCCAGATCGCCTTCACCGCGTCGTCGGCGATCAGGATGATGCCGAAGGTGGCGAGCACCTGGACCAGGTGGTCGCGCCGGTAGAGGCGGCGGACGACGAGGACTTCGAGCACCGCCGCCACCGCCACCGTCACCGCGACCGCCACGGCCACCGCGAGCGCGAACGAGGCGCTGGCCTCATGCACGCGCGCGGCGACATAGGCGCCGGCCATGTACAGCGAGCCATGGGCGAGGTTCATCGTGTCCATGATGCCGAACACCAGCGTGAGCCCGGCGGCGATCAGGAACAGCATCAGGCCGTAGCCGAGGCCGTTGAGCAGCTGCTCGAAGACGAAGATGGCATCCATCGGGGCGACGGCCAGGCGCCCTTACATCTTGCACGCGCCGACGTAGGCGTCCTGGTGCCGCTCGAGCGTGGTGCCGACCAGCTTGTTGGTGATGCGGCCCTCGGCGTCCTTGCCGACCTCGCGCAGGTAGTAGTTCTGCACCGGGAAGTTGTTGGCGCCGTACTTGAACTCGCCGCGCAGCGACTGGAAGCTGGGGTTCTTCAGCGCCTTCAGCAGGGCGTCGCGGTCCTCGATCCTGCCGCCGACGTCGCGCACCGCGGCATCCATCGCCATCAGGGTGTCGTAGGCCATCGCCGCATACACGGACGGGTAGCGGCCGTCGTACTTCTTGCGGAAGGCGGAGACGAACTCGGCGTTGGCCGGGTTCTGCAGGTCGTGCGTCCAGTGCGCGGTGTTGAGCACGCCCAGCATCGGCTCGCCCACGGCCTGGATCACGTCCTCGTCGGCCGAGAAGCCGGGGGCGATCAGCGGGATGTCCTTGAGGCCGCCGCCGACGAACTGCTTGACGAAGTTGATGCCCATCGCGCCGGGCAGGAAGAAGAACACCGCATCCGGCTTGGCGGCGCGGATCTGTGCGATCTCGGCGGCGTAGTCGATCTGGCCGAGCTTGGTGTAGATCTCGTCCTTGACCGCGCCCTTGTACAGGCGCTTGAAGCCGGCGAGGTGGTCCTTGCCCGCCGGGTAGTTGGGGGCGATCAGCACCACGTTCTGGTAACCCTTCTCGTTGGCGACCTTGCCGGCGGCCTCGTCGTAGGTGTCGTTCTGGTACTGGGCGAAGAAGTAGGGATTGCACTTCTCGCCGGCGTAGGCGCTCGGGCCGGGGTTGGCCGACAGGTAGGGCACCTTGGCGGCGAACAGCGCCGGGCCGACCGCGAGCGCGGCGTTGGAGCCGATCGGGCCGGTGAAGAAGTCGATCTTGTCGCGCTGCAGGTAGCGCGCCACGAGCTGGTTGGCCTGCTCGGGGTTGCCGCCGAAGTCGGTGCGGATGAATTCGGCCGGCTGCCCGCCGAGCTTGCCGCCCAGCTTCTCGATCGCCAGCTCGAAACCGTCGCGCGCCTCGGCGCCGAGCGCCGAGAACGGGCCGGAAATGTCGAGCGCGATGCCGACCTTGATGTCGGCGGCGTGGGCGCTCGCGCCGAGGGCAGCAGCGCTGCACAGCGCCAGGGCGACGGACAGCTTCTTCATCTGCAGCATTGGGGGGTCTCCTCCGTTGGATTGTGGCGCGCGGCAACCGCCGTGCCGGGCGCGAAAGCCTGCGATTCTAAACAAAAGGGCCGGCGAATACCGCCCGCAACGTCCTCCGTGGGAGCGGCGGCAGCCGCGACGGTGGCAGGGTCGGGCGCGCAGCACCGCCTCGCGGCTGCAGCCGCTCCCACCGGGAGGCGATGCTGTATGAAATTTCACCGATCTGCCGGCCGCGGGCGCCAAGGCTGGTAGACTCCGGCATCGACATCCCCAACCAAACCACGCTGCTCCTTCCGCCATGATCGGACGCATCACCGGCACCCTGCTGGAAAAGAACCCGCCGCAGATCCTCGTCGACGTGCACGGCGTCGGCTACGAGATCGACGTGCCGATGAGCACCTTCTACAACCTGCCCGCCACCGGCGGCGCGGTGAGCCTGCACACCCACCACGTGGTGCGCGAGGACGGCCACTTCCTGTTCGGCTTCGCCACCGACGAGGAGCGCGCGACCTTCCGCCAGCTGCTGAAGGTGTCGGGCATCGGTGCACGCATGGCGCTGGCGGTGCTGTCCGGGCTGTCGGTCAATGACCTCGCGCAGGCGGTGGCGCTGCAGGAGGCCGGGCGCCTGGTGAAGATCCCCGGCATCGGCAAGAAGACCGCCGAGCGCCTGCTGCTCGAGCTGCGCGACAAGCTCGGCAAGGCCCTGCCCAGCATGGCCGGCGTGCGCCTTGCCGCGGCGCCGGGCGCGGCACCCGACGCGAAGAGCGACATCCTCAACGCCCTGCTGGCGCTGGGCTACAACGAGCGCGAGGCGCTGTCCGCGATGAAGGGTCTGGCCGAGGACGTCGGCGTGTCCGACGGCATCCGCCAGGCGCTGAAGGCACTGTCGAAAGGCTGAACGGAGGCCAGGCTCAAGCCATGATCGAAACCGACAAGCTGCGCGCCGCCCCCGCCGAGCGCCTGATCTCCGCCGCACCGGCCGATCGCCAGGAAGACGCGATCGAGCGCGCGCTGCGCCCCAAGCGCCTGGCCGAATACGTGGGCCAGGCCAAGATCCGCGAGCAGCTGGAGATCTTCATCCAGGCCGCGCGCCGGCGCAGCGAGGCGCTGGACCACGTGCTGCTGTTCGGCCCGCCGGGGCTGGGCAAGACCACGCTCGCCCACATCGTCGCCGCCGAGATGGGGGTGAACCTGCGCCAGACCTCGGGCCCGGTGCTCGAGCGCGCCGGCGACCTCGCCGCGCTGCTGACCAACCTCGAACCGCACGACGTGCTGTTCATCGACGAGATCCACCGCCTGTCGCCGGTGGTCGAGGAAATCCTCTACCCGGCGCTGGAGGACTACCAGATCGACATCATGATCGGCGAAGGCCCGGCAGCGCGCTCGGTCAAGCTCGACCTGCCGCCGTTCACGCTGGTCGGCGCCACCACCCGCGCCGGCATGCTGACCAACCCGCTGCGCGACCGCTTCGGCATCGTGTCGCGGCTGGAGTTCTACACCCCGGAAGAGCTCGGCTTCATCGTCGGGCGCTCGGCGCGCCTGCTCAACGTCGAGATCGACGACAACGGCGCGCTCGAGATCGCCCGCCGCGCACGCGGCACGCCGCGCATCGCCAACCGCCTGCTGCGCCGGGTGCGCGACTATGCCGAGGTCAGGGCCGGCGGCCACATCACCGCGGCGGTGGCGGATGCAGCACTGAAGATGCTCGATGTCGACACGCTCGGGCTCGACCTGATGGACCGCAAGCTGCTGTCGGCGATGCTGGAGAAGTTCGGCGGCGGCCCGGTCGGGCTGGACAACATCGCCGCGGCGATCGGCGAATCCACCGACACCATCGAGGACGTCATCGAGCCCTACCTGATCCAGCAGGGCTACCTGCAGCGCACGCCGCGCGGGCGCATGGCCACGCACTCGATCTGGCAGCACTTCGGACTGGCGCCACCGCGCAGCGGCGGCGATCTGTTCGAGGCCTGAGGGTCGCGTCGGCGCGGCTTGCTTCCCCGGGGCCGCGGCCACCACCACGACCGGCGGGCGCTCAATCGCTTCCCGGTCGCTCCTCAGTCCGTCTTCTGGCCAAGCAGGCGGCGGGCGTGGTCGGCGGTTTCCAGCAGTTCGGTCAGCGCACGCGAGCTCAGCACCGCGCCGAACTGCTCCAGCGCAATGTCGGTGATGAACAGATGGCCGTTGCCGCGGCGATGGATCCAGCCGAGCTCGACCAGGCGCACGATCTTGCGGCGGACGGTCTCGCGCGGCAGACCGGTGGCCGCGGCGATCGAGTAGGCATTGCAGGGCTTGAGGTCGCGGAGCGCGGCTTCGCTCGGCTCGTTCCCGCCGGCGAGCGCACGCGTGCTGCGGGTGGCGGAACGCCGCGCAACGCCGTTCTGCAACGCCCCGATGTTGTGCAGCGCGATCTCGCCGAGCAGGATGGGCAGCAGGATGTCGCGATCGAAGTCCTCGAACCAGCGCCGCAGGCTGCGGATTTCGTGACGAGCGAGGAGCAGCGCCACCGACTTGAGGACGCGGTGCGGGGAGGGTTGCTCGTGATGCGCTGCCGCCGGCGCACCGGACGTTGGGGGTGTTTGAACTGTTGGGGACATGCGATTCCGGTCGCGCCTCACCCGACTTGGGCAGTTCTGCGAGTTGGCGGCGCTATTGAGCGAGCTTCTGTTCACGGACAGGCCAAAAGCATAGCCGAGAGCGCGCAGCACGGTGGGCGGGAATCCCCAAGATGGGGAAATCCATGCACAACGTGAGCTATTTCCGCGCCCGCGGATGGGCCGCGTCGTAGACCTTGGCCAAATGCTGGAAGTCGAGGTGGGTGTAGACCTGGGTGCTGCGGATGCTGGCATGGCCGAGCAGCTCCTGCACCGCGCGCAGGTCGCCGCTGGACTGCAGCAGATGGCTGGCGAAGCTGTGGCGCAGCATGTGCGGATGAACGTGAACCCCCAGCCCGAGCAGGCGCGCGCGATGCCCGAGGCGGCTGGCGATGCCGCCCGTGCTCAGGCGTCCGCCACTGCGGGTGACGAACAGCGCGCGCTCGCCTTCGCGCGCGAGCCGGCCGCGCACCGCGAGCCAGGCGGCGAGCGCCGCCACCGCCTTGCTGCCCACCGGCACGCTGCGCTGGCGCTGGCGCTTGCCGGCGACGATGACCATGCCCGCGGCGAGGTCGAGCCCGCCATCGACATCGAGACCGGCCAGCTCCGCCACGCGCAGGCCGGACGAATAGCAGAGCTCGAAGATCGCGACGTCCCGGACCTCGAGCAGGCTCTCCGCCTGCGGATCGAGCAGGGCGTTGGCCTGCTCCGGCGACAGGACCCGCGGCAGGGTGGACGGCGACTTGGGCGGGCGCACGCCGAGCACCGGATTGGCACGCGCGCCGTGATGGCGGATGAGCCAGCGGTAAAGCCCGCGCCAGGACGACAGGTGGCGGGCTATCGAGCGCCCCTGCTGGCCCTCGCCGTGCAGGCGGGCGACGAAGCGGCGGATGTCCTGCACCTCCAGTTCGACCACCGGACGACCGTCGGCCAGGCGCAGCAGCGCATGCAGCCCGGCGCGGTAAGCCTTGAGCGTCAGCGGCGAGGCGCGGCGCTGGGTGGCGAGCCAGTCCAGCCAGGCCTCGAACTCGGCCGGCAGCGGCGAGGAGGGGTCGAGCGGTGGGGACATCGGCGCTTCGTCCGTGCGACGCTGTCGACGGGCGGGCTCAGCGCCCACGCGCGGCCAGCGCCGCGGCGGCGAGTTCGGCGATGCGGCCGAGGTAGAGCGTGCCCATCTCGGGATAGAAGCGCTCGCTCTCCGCGCTGCCCAGCGCGAGCAGGCCGAAGCAGACGCCCTGGTCGCGCAGCGGCATCAGCGCCAGCGAGCGGATGTGCGACGCCGCCTCGCCGAACCAGCTCGCCACCTCGATGCTTTCCGGCGCGCCGCAGTAGGGATGGCGCAGGCCCTCGACATGGCGGCGCGCCGCCTCGCTGACCCCGAAGGCGTCCGGACGGGCCACGCCGTCGGCATCGTCGGTGGCCGCCACGCCCCACAGCTTGAGGCCGAGATAGGGCACGGAGAAGTCGTCGCGCAGGCCGTCGATCAGGGCCTGGCGCACCGAATCGACGCTGGCGGCCTGCAGCAGCGCGACCGAGAGCCGATGCACCTTGGTGCTGATGTCGTCGTTTTCCTCGCCGAAGCGGATCAGTTCGGCGAGCTTGAGCTCCAGCTGGCGGATCTTGTCGCGCAGCGCATGGAGCTGGCGTTCGGCGAGCGAGATCGCCTGGCCGCCGTGCTGCGGATGCGGCACGGTGAGCTCGGTGAACAGCTCGTGGTGCTCGCTGAGGAACTCGGGATGCTCGCGCAGGTAGCGCGCGATGTCTTGGGCATTCATGCTCGTCACTCCAGTTCCATCTCGCCTTCGAAAACGGTGACCGCCGGGCCGGTCATCAGCACCGGCGTGCCCGGCCCCGCCCAGGCGATCTCCAGCTCGCCGCCGCGCGTGTGCACCCGCACCGGGGACTCCACCAGCCCGCGCAGGATGCCCGCGACCACCGCGGCGCAGGCGCCGGTGCCGCAGGCCAGGGTCTCGCCCGCACCGCGCTCGAACACGCGCAGGCGAACCTCGTGGGCATCGACGACCTGCAGGAAGCCGGCATTGACCCGCGCCGGGAAGCGTTCGTGGCGCTCGATCGCAGCGCCCTGCTCCGCGACCGGCGCCGAATCCACGTCGGCGACCACCTGCACCGCATGCGGGTTGCCCATCGACACCGCGGTGATCGCCACCATGCCGTCGCCCACCTGCAGCGGCTGGACCACCGCATCGGAGTCGGACACGAAGGGGATCTTCGCCGGCGTCAGCTCCGGCACGCCCATGTCCACCGTGACCAGGCCGTCGGCGCGCAGGCGCGGCGCGATCACGCCGGACTTGGTCTCGACCCTGATCTCGTCCTTGGCGGTGAGGCCCTTGTCATGCACGAAGCGCACGAAGCAGCGCGCGCCGTTGCCGCACTGCTCGACCTCGCCGCCGTCGGCGTTGAAGATGCGGTAGCGGAAATCGACGTCCGCGCGCGAGGCCGGCTCGACCACCAGCAGCTGGTCGCAGCCGACGCCGAAGTGGCGGTCGGCGATCGCCTTCACCCGCGCCGGGGTGAGCTCGGCCGGCGCGCGCGTGGCGTCGATGACGACGAAGTCGTTGCCCAGGCCGTGCATCTTGGTGAAGCGCAGTTTCATCTTGTCAGTCCAGTGTTTCAGTAGATCCGCGGCTCGCCCTCGGGGCGGGTCTTGAAGCGGCGGTGCACCCAGTAGTACTGCTCGGGCATGGTGCGGATCACGCCCTCGAGCCAGGCGTTCATGCGCCGGGTGTCGGCCTCGACGTCGTCCGAGGGGTAGTCCGTCCACGGCTCGCCGAGTTCGAGCACGTAGCCTTCGCCACCCGGGCCCATGCGCACCACGCAGGGCATCACCGCCGCGCCGGCCAGGCGCGCGAGGCGCGGCAGGCCGGTGATGGTGGCCGCCGGGACGCCGAAGAAGGGCACGAAGATCGACTCCTTGCGGCCGTAGTCGAGGTCGGGCAGGTAGTAGAAGGGGCGGCCGGACTTCATCGCCTTGACCGTGGCGCGCACGCCGTCGTGGCGCGACAGCAGCAGCTGGTCGTTGAAGCGGCTGCGGCCATGGTGCAGCCAGTGGTCGATCACCTTGTCCTTCTGCGGCGAATACACGCTGACGAAGTCGCCCTCCATCGACAGCCGGGTGCCCGCCATGTCGAGACCGACGAAGTGCGGCGCCAGCAGCAACACCGGCCGGCCCGCGGCGCGCAGCGCGTTCAGGCGCTCGAGGCCTTCGATACGCACGATGGCGCGCAGGCGCTCGGCGCTCGCCCACCACGCCAGGCCGCGCTCGAGCATGCTGCGCCCGGTCACCGCGAAGTGGTGCCTGGCCAGCGCGCGGCGCTCGCCTTCGGACAGCTCCGGGAAGCACAGGCGCAGGTTGATCAGCACCACCTTGCGCCGCGGCACGATCACCCAGTACAGCAGGCGGCCGAAACCGCTGCCGATCGGCGCCAGCAGCGACAGGGGCAGCCAGTGCAGCAGCCAGATCAGGGCGACGACGATGCGGCTCACGACGCGCGCTCCGCGCCGCGCTCGCCATCGCCCGCCGCCGCCTCGTCCTCGCGCTCGCGGCGCGGGCCCTTGTAGCGGTTGTAGCCCCACAGGTACTGCTGCGGACACTGCAGGATCATGCGCTCGACCTCGCGGTTGATGATGGCGACGTCGGTGTCGATGTCGCCGGTCAGCGCCTCGGTGGGCGCCTGCAGGCGGAAGACGTAGCCCTCGCCGCGCGGCAGGCGCTCGGCCCAGGTGTAGATCACGCGCACGCCCTTGACCGCGGCCAGGCGCGCGGCGAGGGTCATGGTCCATGCCGGCTTGCCGAAGAAGGGCGCCCACACGCCCTCGCCCGCGCCCGGCACCTGGTCGGGCAGCATGCCCACCGCCTCGTGGCTGCGCAGGGTCTTGACCAGCTTGCGCACCCCGGAGAGGTCGGCCGGCGCGGTGCGCATCTGCCCGCGCGCACGCCCCGCCTCCATCAGCGGCTGCAGCACCTCCTTGCGCGGCGGACGGTAGAGCACGGTGATCGGGATCTTCGCGGCGATGCACTGCGCGGTGATCTCGAAGCAGCCCAGGTGCGGGGTGATGAAGAGGATGCCGGCGCCCTCGGCGCGCGCCGCCTCGACCAGTTCCCAGCCCTCGGTGCGCACCGCGCTGGCGACCACCTCGGACGCCGGCCGGCCCCAGATGAAGGGCAGCTCGAGCGCCTGGCGGCCGGCCTCGACGACCGCCGCACGCAGCACCGCCTCGTCCTCGCGGCCGAGCGCGTTGAACAGGTTCGCGCGCAGGCGGCGGGCGTAGGACGGCGAGGCCTTGTAGGTCAGCCAGCCCGCCCAGCCACCGATGCGGTGCAGCCAGGACAGGGGCAGGCGGGACAGGAGGCGGAATAAGCTCTGAAACAGCACGAACAGGGTCCAGTAAGAGTGCCCGGTGTTCGCGGGCAAGCCCGCTCCCGCGGCGACACGGAAATCACGGTCCGGGCCGAATGCTTACACACCCGGCCGCTTCGGTCTATAATCCGCGACTTACCGCCGAGTTAACTCGACAACTTGCAGGGCGGAACGGCAGCCGGAAGTTGCCGACAAATACTGCTAAAGCGTCGGCTGCTCGACGAAATCCCCGGAGCTGGCCGCAGACGCAAGGCCACGGCTTACGGGGATTTTTGTCTTTCAAGGAGCAGCACCATGGCTGAATTTCTCTTCACCTCCGAATCGGTTTCCGAAGGCCATCCGGACAAGGTCGCCGACCAGGTCTCCGACGGCGTGCTCGACGCCGTCCTCGCCGAAGACCCCAAGGCTCGCGTCGCCTGCGAAACGCTGGTGTCGACCGGCCTGGTCGTGATCTCGGGCGAAATCACCACCACCGCCCATCCCAACTACCGCGAGATCGCGCAGGACGTCATCCGCCGCATCGGCTATGACAACTCCGACATCGGCTTCGACTACAAGAGCTGCGCGGTGCTGGCGGCGATCAACCGCCAGTCGCCGGACATCGCCCAGGGCGTCAATGCCGCCAACGACGATCCGCTCGACCAGGGCGCCGGCGACCAGGGCCTGATGTTCGGTTTCGCCACCAACGAGACGCCCAGCCTGATGCCGCTGCCGATCTACTACGCGCACCGCATCATGCAGCGCCAGGCCGAGGTGCGTAAGGACGGCCGCCTGAACTGGCTGCGCCCGGACGCCAAGAGCCAGCTCACGGTCAAGTACGTCGACGGCAAGCCGGTGGCGATCGACACCGTGGTGGTGTCCACCCAGCACGATCCGGACGTGACCCAGAAGCAGATCCGCGAGGCGGTCATCGAGCTGATCATCAAGCCGGTGCTGCCCAAGGAACTGATGCAGGGCGATGTGCGCTACCTGGTCAACCCCACCGGCCGCTTCGTGGTCGGCGGTCCGCACGGCGACTGCGGCCTGACCGGGCGCAAGATCATCGTCGACACCTACGGCGGCGCGGCCCACCACGGCGGCGGCGCGTTCTCGGGCAAGGATCCGTCCAAGGTCGACCGCTCGGCCGCCTACGCCGGGCGCTACGTGGCGAAGAACATCGTCGCCGCCGGACTGGCCGACAAGTGCGAGGTGCAGGTGGCCTACGCGATCGGCGTGGCGCGCCCGGTGTCGCTGATGGTCAACACCTTCGGCACCGGCAGGATCGCCGACGACAAGATCGTCGAGCTCATCGGCCGCCACTTCGACCTGCGCCCGAAGGCGATCATCCAGTCGCTCGACCTGCTGCGCCCGATCTACTCGAAGACCGCCGCCTACGGCCACTTCGGCCGCGACGAGCCGGAGTTCAGCTGGGAGCAGACCGACAAGGCGGCGGCGCTGCGCGCCGACGCCGGGCTGTAAGCCACCGGGCGGGCGGCCCCGCCCCCTTCCCCGCTCTCCCCACAGGGTTTCCCCATGCTGCAGCAAGTCCTGATGTTCGTCCTCGGTCTGGTCACCCTCGTCATCGGCGCCGACGTGCTGGTGCGCGGGGCCTCGCGGCTGGCCGTGTCCTTCGGCGTGTCGCCGCTGGTGGTGGGCCTCACGGTCGTGGCCTTCGGGACCAGTGCACCGGAGATGGCGGTTTCGGTCGGCTCCGCGCTGGCCGGCAGCCCGGACCTGGCGATCGGCAACGTGGTCGGCAGCAACATCGCCAACGTGCTGCTGATCCTCGGCATCTCGGCGCTGATCACGCCGCTGCTGGTGGACGAGCAGATCATCCGCCAGGAGATCCCGATCATGATCGGCGTCTCGGCCCTGCTGGTGGTGATGGCGCTCGACGGCCACCTCGGCCTGCTCGAGTCGATCGTGCTGTTCGCGCTGGTGATCGCCTACACCGTCTTCCTGGTCGTGCAGTCGCGCCGCGCCTCGAAGGCGGTGCAGGACGAGTTCGAGACCGGGATCCCGACCTCCGCCTGGGACCGCCACTGGGCGGTGCAGACCGGACTGATCGCCGTCGGCCTGGTGATGCTGGTGGTGGGCGCCGACTGGCTGGTGGACGCCGCGGTGGGCTTCGCGCGCACCTTCGGCGTCAGCGACCTGGTGATCGGCCTCACCGTGGTCGCGGTCGGCACCTCGATGCCCGAGATCGCCACCTCGATCGTCGCCGCGATCCGCGGCCAGCGCGAGATCGCGGTGGGCAACGTGGTGGGCAGCAACATCTTCAACATTCTGGCCGTGCTCGGCGCCGCCGGCATCGCCTCGGGCGCCGGCCTGCCGGTGTCGGAGGCGGCGCGCAACTTCGACCTGTGGGTGATGCTGGCGGTGGCCTTCGCCTGCCTGCCGATCATGATCACCGGACGCGAGATCGCGCGCTGGGAGGGGGGCGTGTTCCTCGCCTACTACGCCGCCTACACCGCCTGGCTGGTGCTGCAGGCGCAGCAGCACGCCGTCCTGCCGGCGTTCTCGGGGATCATGCTCGGCTACGTGATGCCGCTGACCGTGATCACCATCGTCGTCAGCATCGTGCGCGCCAACGGCAGCCGCGGCTGACGACCGCGCCCACAGGGCGCGGCTTTGCTATAATCGCGACTTCTTCCGAGGAGCGCTGCGAGGCGCCCGCCGGCATCGCCGGCCGTGGCCCCCAGGCTCGGACCCCGCCGCCCGGCGGGTTGCAGTACAACGGCGCTCACCCTGCTAATCGTCTTCAACCCTGCCGGGTTCGGGATGTCGGGTGAGCTCCCTGCGGCGATACGCCGCCCTCCCCCATGTCCCGCCCGGCCATAGCATGGAGCTTCACATGAACGCTGTGGCTGACAAGAACTTCACCGATTTCGTCGTTGCCGACCTCTCGCTCGCCGACTGGGGCCGCAAGGAAATCCGCATCGCCGAGACCGAGATGCCCGGCCTGATGGCGATCCGCGAGGAATACGCCGCCAGCCAGCCTTTGCGTGGCGCGCGCATCACCGGCTCGCTGCACATGACGATCCAGACCGCGGTGCTGATCGAGACGCTGACCGCGCTCGGCGCCGAGGTGCGCTGGGCCTCGTGCAACATCTTCTCGACCCAGGACCACGCCGCCGCCGCCATTGCCGCCGACGGCATCCCGGTGTTCGCGGTCAAGGGCGAGTCGCTGAAGGACTACTGGGACTACACCCACCGCATCTTCGAGTGGTCGGACGGGGCTTACTCCAACATGATCCTCGACGACGGCGGCGACGCCACGCTGCTGCTGCACCTGGGCGCGCGCGCCGAGCAGGACCTCTCGGTGCTGGCCAAGCCGGGCTCGGAAGAGGAGACCATCCTCTTCGCGGCGATCAAGGCCAAGCTCGCGCAGGACCCGACCTGGTACTCGACCCGCCTCGCGCAGATCAAGGGCGTGACCGAGGAGACCACCACCGGCGTGCACCGCCTGTACCAGATGCACGCGCGCGGCGAGCTCGAGTTCCCGGCGATCAACGTCAACGATTCGGTGACCAAGTCGAAGTTCGACAACCTGTACGGCTGCCGCGAATCGCTGGTCGACGGCATCAAGCGCGCCACCGACGTGATGATCGCCGGCAAGGTCGCGGTGGTGGCCGGCTACGGCGACGTGGGCAAGGGCTCGGCCCAGGCCCTGCGCGCGCTGTCGGCCCAGGTGTGGGTGACCGAGGTCGACCCGATCTGCGCGCTGCAGGCGGCGATGGAAGGCTACCGCGTGGTGACCATGGACTACGCGGCCGACAAGGCCGACATCTTCGTCACCGCCACCGGCAACTACCATGTGATCACCCACGATCACATGGCGAAGATGAAGGACCAGGCCATCGTCTGCAATATCGGCCACTTCGACAACGAGATCGACGTCGCCAGCATCGAGGGCTACCAGTGGGAGGAGATCAAGCCGCAGGTCGATCACGTGATCTTCCCGGACGGCAAGAGGATCATCCTGCTCGCCAAGGGCCGCCTGGTGAACCTCGGCTGCGCCACCGGCCACCCGAGCTACGTGATGTCGAGCTCCTTCGCCAACCAGACCATCGCGCAGATCGAGCTGTTCACCCGCACGGCCGACTACCCGGTGGGCGTGTACACCCTGCCCAAGCACCTCGACGAGAAGGTCGCCCGCCTGCAGCTGAAGAAGCTCAACGTGCAGCTCACCGAGCTGACCGACGCGCAGGCCGCCTACATCGGCGTGCCCAAGCAAGGTCCGTACAAGACCGACTCGTACCGCTACTGAGCGCCGGACCGCACGTCCCACCGTGGGAGCGGCGGCAGCCGCGAAACGCACCACGATCGCGGCTGCCGCCGCTCCTGCAAGGACGCGCCTCTCGCCGATGAGCATGAACTCCTTCCACGCCCGCCAGGGCAAGCCCCGGCCGGCGGCGCACGCCAAGGGCCCGGCGGACCGCCACGGCCTGCTGCGCGTCGACCAGCTGCTGGTGGCGCAGGGGCTGGCGCCCTCGCGCACCGCGGCGCGGGCGCTGATCGAGGCCGGACGCGTCAGCCACGACGGCCAGCCGGTCACCAAGCCGGCACTCGAACTGCCGCCCGACGCCAGGCTGACGGTGACGCCCGACGACAGCGACCGCTTCGTGTCGCGCGGCGCCTTCAAGCTCGAGGGCGCGCTCGCGCGCAGCGGGCTGGACGTGCGCGGCGCCACCTGCCTCGACATCGGCCAGTCCACCGGCGGCTTCACCGACTGCCTGCTGCAGGCGGGTGCGACGAAGGTGGTCGGGGTCGAGGTCGGCCACGACCAGCTGCATCCGCGCCTGTGCAAGGAGCCGCGCTGCGTCACCTTCGAGGGCCTGAACGCCCGCCAGCTCACCGCGTCGGACCTCGGCCAGCACTGTCCGGCACAGGGTTTCGACCTGCTGGTGTGCGACGCCAGCTTCATCTCGCTGGCCCTGCTGCTGCCGCAGTGGGCGGCGCTGCTGTCGCCCGCCGGCCACGTGTTGGCGCTGGTCAAGCCGCAGTTCGAGGTCGGCCCGCAAGGCCTGGGCAAGGGCGGCATCGTGCGCGACGCCTCGCTCTACGGCGAGGTCGAAACGCGTCTGCGCGCCGCCGCCCACGACGCCGGGCTGATCATCCTCGACTGGTTCGACTCGCCGATCACCGGCGGCGACGGCAACCGCGAATTCTTCTTCCACGCCATCCGCGCGCCGGGTGGCGACACCGATCCGGACACCCCATGAGCACCGAAATCTCGATCGAGTTCTTCCCGCCCACCACCACCGAAGGCGCGGAGAAGCTGCGCGCCACGCGCGACAAGCTGGCGGCGCTGAAGCCGTCCTTCTTCTCCGTGACCTACGGCGCCGGCGGCTCGACCCGCGAGCGCACCTTCACCACCGTGAAGGAAATCGCCGCCGCCGGCTTCGACGCCGCGCCGCACCTGTCCTGCGTCGGCTCCACCCGCGCCAGCATCCGCGAGATCCTGCAGGAGTACCGCGACGCCGGCATCCGCCGCATCGTCGCCCTGCGCGGCGACCTGCCCTCGGGCGTGGTCGACCCGGGCGAATTCCGCTACGCCAACGAGCTGGTGGCGTTCATTCGCGCCGAAACCGGCGAGCACTTCCACATCGAGGTCGCCGCCTACCCCGAATGGCACCCGCAGGCGAGGAGCCCGCGGGACGACCTGCTCGCCTTCAAGCGCAAGGCCGAGGCCGGCGCAGACTCGGCGATCACCCAGTATTTCTACAACCCCGACGCCTACCTGTACTTCGTGGACGCGGTGCGCAAGCTCGGCGTGGACATCCCGATCGTGCCCGGCATCATGCCGATCGGCAGCTTCAGCAAGCTGGCGCGCTTCTCGGATGCCTGCGGCGCCGAGATCCCGCGCTGGATGCGCAAGACCTTCGAGAGCTACGGCGACGACGCGGACGCGATCCGCGCCTTCGGCCTCGACGTGGTCACCCGCCTGTGCGAGCGCCTGCTCGCCGAAGGCGCGCCCGGCCTGCACTTCTACAGCATGAACATGGCCGGCCCGACCACCGAGATCTGCAGCCGGCTCGGGCTCGCGGGCCGCTGAGCGCCGACGAAGCTCAGCGCCTGCCGCCGAGCAGGGAACCGAGGATCCCGCGCACGATCTGGCGGCCGATGGAGCTGCCGATGGTGCGCGTGACCGTCTTCGCCGCGATCTGCACCAGGCCGTCGCGCTTGCCGCCGCGCGGGCCGGTGGCGCCGAACAGGATGTCGCTGACCATGCTGCCGGTGTCCTCGCCGCCGACCTGCTTCGCCGCCTCGCGCCCGGCCTCGACCGCGGCCTTGGTGGCCGCGCTCGCCTTGAGCATCTCGTAGGCGGATTCACGGTCGACCGCCTTCTCGTAGTGCCCGTAGATCACCGAACCGGTGATCGCCGCCTGGCGCTCGGCGGGCTGCAGCGGGCCGAGGCGGGAATCGGGCGCGATGACGTTGCAGCGCTCGGTGACCTGCGGCCGACCCTTTTCGTCGAGGAAGGAGATCAGCGCCTCGCCCACGCCCAGCTCGGTGATCGCCGCCACCGCATCGAAGGCCGGGTTCGGACGCATGGTGTCGGCGGCGGTCTTCACCGCCTTCTGGTCGCGCGGCGTGAACGCGCGCAACGCATGCTGCACGCGGTTGCCGAGCTGGCCGAGCACGGTCTCGGGCACGTCGAGCGGGTTCTGGGTGACGAAGTAGACGCCCACGCCCTTGGAGCGGATCAGGCGTACCACCTGCTCGATCTTCTCGATCAGCGCCTTGGGGGCGTCGTTGAACAGCAGGTGGGCCTCGTCGAAGAAGAACACCAGCTTGGGCTTGTCCGGGTCGCCGACCTCGGGGAGCTGCTCGAACAGCTCGGACAGCATCCACAGCAGGAAGGTGGAGTAGAGCTTGGGCGAGTGGTAGAGCTTGTCGGCGGCGAGCACGTTGATCACGCCGCGGCCGTCGGCATCGGTCTGCATCAGGTCGTTGATGTCGAGCATCGGCTCGCCGAAGAACACGTCGCCGCCCTGCTCCTCGAGCGCCAGCAGGTTGCGCTGGATGGCGCCGATGGACGCGGTGGAGATGTTGCCGTACTCGGTGGTGAAGCTCTTCGCGTTCTCGCCCGCGTACTGGACCATCGCGCGCAGGTCCTTGAGGTCGAGCAGCAGCATGCCGTTGTCGTCGGCGATCTTGAACACCAGGGTCAGCACGCCGGTCTGGGTGTCGTTGAGGTTGAGCAGGCGCGCGATCAGCAGCGGCCCCATGTCGGAGATGGTGGCGCGCACCGGGTGGCCCTGCTCGCCGAACACGTCCCAGAACACCGCGGTGTTGGCGCGCGGGGTGTACTCCGTGATGCCGATCGCCTCCAGGCGCTGCAGCAGCTTGGGCGAGGCGGTGCCCGCGGCGCCGATGCCGGAGAGGTCGCCCTTGATGTCGGCGACGAACACCGGCACGCCGATGTTGGCGAAGGACTCGGCGAGCTTCTGCAGGGTCACCGTCTTGCCGGTACCGGTGGCGCCGGTGATGAGACCATGGCGGTTGGCCAGGCGCGGCAGCAGGCAGATGTCCTTGAGTGCGTCCTTGTCGTGTGCACGCGCGATCAGCATCGGTTCGGCCATTTAAAGCTCCTTGCAGGCGGGGAAATGATGTCCGCGAGTTTAACAGCGCGGGCGCCGATACCGTGGCAGCCCGCTCCCACAGTACCAAGCCACCCGGCGCTATAATGCGCGCCTCTTCAATCGCTCGGGCAGCACAGAGGTTTCAATATGGCGGGTCACTCGAAATGGGCCAACATCCAGCACCGCAAGGGTCGTCAGGACGAAAAGCGCGGTGCGGCGTTCTCCAAGCTGGCGAAGGAGATCACCGTCGCCGCCAAGATGGGCGGAGGTGACCCCGGCTTCAACCCGCGCCTGCGCCTGGCGGTGGACAAGGCCAAGGGCGTCAACATGCCCAAGGACAAGATCGACAACGCGATCAAGAAGGGCACCGGCGAACTCGAGGGCGTGAGCTACGAGGAAGTGCGCTACGAGGGCTACGGCATCGGCGGCTCGGCGATCATGGTCGACTGCCTCACCGACAATCGCACCCGCACCGTCGCCGACGTGCGCCACGCCTTCTCCAAGTACGGCGGCAACATGGGCACCGACGGCTGCGTTGCGTTCCAGTTCAAGCACTGCGGCCAGCTCCTGTTCGCCCCCGGCACCAGCGAGGACGCGCTGATGGAAGCCGCACTCGAGGCCGGCGCCGAGGACGTGGTGACCAACGATGACGGCTCGATCGAGGTGATCACCGGGCCGTGGGAATTCACCGCGGTGAAGGAAGCGCTGGAGAAGGCCGGCTTCACCGCCGAGTTCGGCGAAGTGACGATGAAGCCCGAGAACGTCATCGAGCTCGCCGGCGACGAGGCGGTGCGCATGCAGAAGCTGCTCGACGCGCTGGAGAGCCTGGACGACGTGCAGGAGGTGTATACCTCGGCGGAGATGGACGAGTAAGCCCCCCGATCTGCCCCAGGGAAGCGGCGCCCGCGCCGCTTTTTTGTTTGATGGGCCCGACACGATGCCGACACCGTCCCTCCTCACCCGCCTGACCCCGCTGCTGTTCGTGCTGCTGTGGAGCACCGGCTTCATCGGCGCCAAGTACGGCCTGCCCTACGCCGAACCGCTGACCTTCCTGGTCGCGCGCTACGTGCTGGTGATCGGCGTGATGGGGCTGCTCGCGCTGGCCATGCGCGCGCCGTGGCCGGCCAGCCCGCGCGAGGCGGTGCACATCGGCGTCACCGGCCTGCTGGTGCAGGCGCTGTATCTGGGCGGGGTGTTCATGTCGATCCACCGCGGCCTGCCGGCGGGGGTTTCGGCGCTGGTGGTCGGCATGCAGCCGCTGCTCACCGCGGCACTGGCCGGCGTGCTGCTTGGCGAGCGCGTATCGGCGCGGCAGTGGACCGGGCTCGCGCTCGGCTTCGGGGGCGTGGCGCTGGTGGTCGGCAGCAAGGCGAGCGTGGACGGGGTCGATGGCGATGCGCTGATCCACATGCTCATCCCCGCACTTGCGGCGCTGCTCGGCATCACCGCCGGCACGCTGTACCAGAAGCGCTACTGCCCGCGCTTCGACCTGCGCACCGGCTCGGTGCTGCAGTTCCTGCCCAGCCTGATGATCACCGCGCTCATCGCCAGCCAGACCGAGACCATGGTCATTGCGTGGAGTGGCGACTTCGTCTTTGCGCTGGGCTGGCTGGTGCTGGTGCTGTCGGTGGGCGCGATCAGCCTGCTCAACCTGCTGATCCGCAGCGGCAGCGCGGTCAACGTGGCGAGCCTGTTCTACCTCACCCCGCCGACCACCGCGCTGATCGCGTGGGCGATGTTCGGCGAGACCCTGTCCACGCTCGCCATCGCCGGCATGGCGCTGGCCGTGTCGGGTGTGTGGCTGGCGCGCAAGGGCTAGAATCGGGCTCCCAGCCAACCCTGCAGGAGCATGCCATGCTGATGACCACCACCTCGAACCTCGACGGCCAGCCGATTCGCCAGTACCTCGGCGTGGTCAATGGCGAAGCCATCATCGGCGCCAACCTGTTCAAGGACATGTTCGCCTCGATCCGCAACGTGGTCGGCGGCCGCGCCGGCAGCTACGAGCGCACGCTGGCCGACGCACGCCGCATTGCCATGGAAGAAATGGAGGAGGACGCGAAGAAGCTCGGCGCCAATGCGGTGATCGGCATCGACGTCGATTACGAAGTTCTCGGCGCCGACAACGGCATGCTGATGGTGTGCGTCAGCGGTACCGCGGTGAAGATTTGACCGCTGCCGCCAGCCGCACGGTCGCCACCCGCATCCTCGGCCTCGACCCCGGGCTGCGCATCACCGGCTTCGGCCTGGTGGACCAGCTCGGCACCCAGCTGCGCTACGTCGCCAGCGGCTGCATCAAGACCAAGGACGGCGAACTCCCCGGCCGCCTGAAGACCCTGCTCGACGGCGTACGCGAGATCGTCGACACCTACCGGCCCGACGTGGTCGCGGTCGAGAAGGTCTTCGTCAACGTCAATCCCCAATCCACCCTGCTCCTCGGCCAGGCCCGCGGTGCGGTGATCTGCGGCGCGGTGTCCTGCGACCTGCCGGTAGCCGAATACACCGCGCTGCAGGTCAAGCAGTCGGTGGTCGGCTACGGCAAGGCGCACAAGGAACAGGTGCAGCACATGGTCCAGCGCCTGCTCGCCCTCGACGCCAGCCCCGGCCCCGACGCCGCCGACGCGCTGGCGTGCGCGATCTGCCACGCCCACGGCAGCCAGGGCCTGGGCGGGCGGGCCGGCGTGGGCACCCGGCGACGCGCGGGACGCATCCTCGGCTGAACCCCAGCCCCGCACCACGAACCTACACCACGAAGCACCACGAACCTATTGCGCTGCAGCGCGGACGCGCGTATCATTCGCGCTCTTCGATCGGGCGCCAATCCGATCCGCCGCAAGGCACCGGGGGTATAGCTCAGTTGGTAGAGCAGTTGACTCTTAATCAATTGGTCCTAGGTTCGAGTCCTAGTGCCCCCACCAACGAATTCAAGCACTTAGGCCAGTTCTCACGGACTGGCCTTTTTGCTTTCCGGGCGCCGTTCAGCCTCTGGGTACGCGATCCGGAACTTCGCCGCCGTTGCCTGACCCCGCCGTTGTGGGCGCCCGCAAGAAAGGAAGAGGCCAACGCCCCAGGGCGGCTGGCCTCTTCCGGTTCCGGCGCTACGACCGGCAGGGGCGGCGTGCGCTTACGCGGCGCTCTTGAGCAGCGTGACCGTGGCGCGGGTGGTCTTGCTCACCGCCTCGACGGTCACGGCGGCGGCCTGGTCGGCGTTGGCCTGGGCGGTCTCGGAGACCTGCTTCACGACCTTGGTGGCGCCTTCGTAGGCCGACGAGGCGTTCGCCACCGCGGTCTTGAGCGCCTTGACGGCGAACTCGGAGCCGACCGGGACGTTGCGGTTGAGGCCTTCGAGCGCGACGATGACGCCCTGCAGCCACTGCGACATGCCGGCTTCGACCAGACGGAGCACGTCGGCCTGGGCCTGGCCGGCGAGGCTGCCGACGGTCTTGAAGTACTGGTAGCTCTTCTGCAGCACCGGGGTGACGGCGCCGATCTGCAGCTCGACCAGCGCCTTGGGGTCGCGGGTGGCGGCGACGGCCTGGCCGAGGGCGATGGCGTCGTCGAGGAAGGCGCGGGTGGTGTTGAGGTTGAGCGCGGTCAGGTGCTCGACCGCGGACAGCACGCTGTCGCCGGCGGCGGCGATTTCATTGACGCGGGCTTCGGCACTGCTCTTGGCACTGGCGAGGATTTTCTCGGGCGAGGTGTTCATGGTGTACTCCTTGGGTTGGGCGACACCGCATCGCTGACTCGGTGCACTTCTATGTTGCACTGCAACATAAATCGAGGCAAGTCCTTTGTGGACTTCGTCTCGACTTTTTGTGTTCGAAACGACAGGCCCCACGGATGACGCTTTCCACCGACCGGATCCTCGCCCTGCTGCTGTGCTGGCTGGCCTACGCCGCGATCCACTCGCTGCTCGCCTCGCTGTGGTTCAAGCGCCGGGTGGTGGCGCGCTGGCCAGGGCTGGCGCCGGGCTACCGGCTGGCGTTCAACGCGTTCGCGGCGATCCTGCTGGTGCCGCCGCTGTGGCTCACCATCGCCTGGCGCGGCCCGCTGCTGTGGTCCTGGGAAGGCGGCTGGGCGTGGGTGGCGAACGGGCTGGCGCTGGCCGCGGTGGCGGGCTTCGTGTGGTCGACGCGCTACTACGACATGGCGGCATTCGCCGGCAGCAGGCAGTGGAGGACCCGCCACGGCGCCGCCGAAGACCCGGGCGGCCTCAGCCTGTCGCCGCTGCACCGCCACGTGCGCCATCCCTGGTACAGCCTCGGCCTCGTCATCCTGTGGACGCGGGACATGGACGAGGCGCGACTGGTGAGCGCGCTGTGCATCAGCCTCTACCTGTGGGCGGGCTCGCTGCTCGAGGAACGGAAGCTGCTCGCCTTCCACGGCGAGGCCTATGCGCACTACCGCGCACGAGTGCCGGGGCTGATCCCCTGGCCCGGCCGCAGCCTGAGCGCGGACGAGGCGCGCGCGCTGTGCGCGGCGGATCGCCGCCACGGCGCGGCGGGGACGGATCCGCCCCGGGCCGGGTGATGCCTCGCCCCCAAGCTGGCACAATGCCCCGCATGCCTGCCGTCCGGCCCGCCGATTCGCTGGCCCGCTCCCTCGCCCTCGCCTACGCCCTGCTGGTCGCCTATGCCTGCCTGCATCCGCTCGCCGGCTGGCGCGACAGCGGCCTGCCGCTGTTCGACTGGCTGTGGGCGCCGTGGCCGAAGTACTTCATCCCCGAAGACTTCGTGTTCAACATCCTCGGCTACCTGCCGCTCGGCCTGCTGCTCGCCGCCGCGCTGCCGGCGGACCTGGGCTTCGGCCGCAAGGTGACGGCGGCGACGCTGCTCGCCGGCCTGCTCAGCCTGGGGCTGGAGACGACGCAGAACTTCCTGCCCTCGCGCATCGCCAGCAACCTCGACCTCGGCGGCAACCTCGCCGGCGCGCTGTTCGGCGCGCTCGCCGGCGCACGCTGGGGGGCGGCGGTGTTCGGCCCCTACGGGCGCCTGCACCGCTGGCGCACGCGCTACCTGATCGACGGGCGCACCGGCGAGGCCGGCCTGGTGCTGCTGGTGCTGTGGCTGGTCGGCCAGCTCAGCGCCACCGACCTGCTGTTCGCCAGCGGCGACATCCGCAGCCTGCTCGACATCCCGGCGCCGCTGCCCTTCCGCGCCGAGCGCTTCATCGCCTTCGACACCGCGCTGACCGCGAGCGCGCTGGTGGCGGTCGGCCTGTTCACGCGCTGCATGACGCGCGGCGCCAACCCGCTGCCGGTGCTGCTGGTGCTCGCGCTCGGCATCGGCGTCAAGACGCTGGCCACCTTCACCTTCTTCAGCCCGCCCGCGCCGCTGGCCTGGCTCACCCCCGGCGCCGAGCGCGGCCTGGCGATCGGCGCCGCGCTGCTGCTGCCCTGCCTGCTGCTGCCGCGCCTGGCCCAGCACGCCATCGCCGGCACCAGCCTGCTGCTCGCCACCGCGCTGGTGAACCTGATCCCCGAGAACCCCTACCTGCCCTACGACCGCCAGCTCGCCGGCTTCAGCAACGTGCTCAACTTCCACGGCCTCACCGCGCTGGTCGACAGCCTGTGGCCCTACGTGGCACTCGCCTACCTGTCGGCGCTCGGCCTGTGGCGCGGCGAGCATCTCGGCGGCCCGCCCGCGCGCCGCGAGCGCCGCCTATAATCCCCGTCGTCCGCGCGCGCCACGACCATCGGCGCCGCGCGCCGCCCCATACGAGAGAGCGCATGAGCTACTTCAAACACCACGTCTTCTTCTGCTGCAACCAGCGCCCGGCGGGCGAGTCCTGCTGCAACGACCACCAGGCCAGCGCCCTGCAGACCTACGCCAAGGAACGCACCGCCGCGCTCGGCCTCAAGGGCAAGGGCAGCGTGCGCGTCAACAAGGCCGGCTGCCTCGGGCGCTGCGACGACGGCCCGGTGATCGTCGTCTATCCGGACAACGTCTGGTACACCTACGTCGACAAGGAAGACATCGACGAGATCATCGACTCGCACCTGGTGCACGGCCGCGTGGTCGAGCGCCTGCGCCTGCCGGAGGACGCCGCATGAGCCGCCCCCTGCCCACCGAAGGCGCGCTGCTGCGCGGCCCCGCCGGCGCCATCGAGGTGCTGATCGACGCCCCGGAGACGGTCAGGGGCATCGCCCTGGTCTGCCACCCGCACCCGCTGTTCGGCGGCGCCAACACCAACAAGGTCGCGCACACGCTCGCGCGCGCCTACCGCGACCTCGGCTTCGCGGTGATCCGGCCGAACTTTCGCGGCGTCGGCAAGAGCGAGGGCGAGCACGACCACGGCGAGGGCGAGACCGAGGACATGCTGTCGGTGATCAGCTGGGCGGAGTCGCGCTGGGGCGCGCTGCCGCTGGCGCTGGGCGGCTTCTCCTTCGGCGGCTACGTGCAGGTGCGCGTCGCCAACCGCCTGGCCGAGGGCATCGCCCCGCCGCGCCAGCTCGTGCTGGTCGGCATGGCCGCCGGCGAGACCACCGGCAGCGGCCGCAGCTACGACACCCCGGCGCTGCCAAAGAACATCCCCGCGCTCGTCATCCACGGCGAGAACGACGACACCGTCGCGCTCGCCAACGTGCTCGACTGGGCCCGCCCGCAGGAACAGCCGATCATCGTCGTCCCCGGCGCCGACCACTTCTTCCACGGCAAGCTGCACCTGATCCGCGAGCTGATCGCGCGCAACGTCGATCCGGCCTGAAACCGCCTCCCCCTCACGCCCCCTTCCCTGTGGGAGCGGCGGCAGCCGCGAAGAAAAGCGGCAGATACACCGCCACCGCGCCTTCACGCGCCGCGTTCGCGGCTGCCGCCGCTCCCACACCCGCGTGCGCCCTGGCTTCTCCCCACTCGGCTCCGCGTCCCCGGTTTCCCTAATTCCCGCGTCCTGCACCACGGCGTATCGTCCCCTTCACCCCAAGGAGACACGCCGCCATGAAACTGCTCGCCTCGCTCACCAGCCCCTACGCCCGCAAGATCCGCGTCATCCTCGCCGAGAAGGCGCTGCCCTTCGAGCTCGTCGTCGACTCGCCCTGGGAGGCCAACACCCGCATCCCCGAGGTCAATCCGCTCGGCAAGGTGCCGGTGCTGATCACCGACGGCGGCGAGACCTTCTTCGACTCCCCGGTCATCGCCGGCTATCTGGAAACCCTCGGCGCCGCGCCCGCGCTGCTGCCGGCCGACGCGCTCGACGCGGTGCGCGTGCGCCAGACCGAGGCGCTGGCCGACGGCGTCACCGATGCCGCGGTCGCCGCCCTGCTCGAATCCCGCCGCCCCGACGGCGAGCGCAGCGCGCGCGAGATCGCCCGCCAGAAGGAGAAGATCGACCGCGGCCTGGCCGAACTCGAGCGCCGCCTCGACGGCCGCCACAGCTTCAACGGCGGCCAGATCCGGCTCGGCGACATCGCCGCCGCGGTCGCCCTCGCCTACCTCGACCTGCGCTTCCCCGACCTCGACTGGCGCAACCGCCACCCCGGCCTGGTGCCCTTCGCCGAGCGCATGTTCGAGCGCGAAAGCTTCAAGCGCACGCAACCGCCGGCGGGGTGAGCGGGGTCGTGACACCTTCGTCCCGCCCGGCCACGCTGCAATTGGTCAGATAGTCACGAACGAACTGCAATGCGTACGCTCACTCTCGCCGAAACGAAATCGCAACTCTCCGCCGTCGTCGACGAAGTCATCGCCGGAGAGGAGATCGTCATCACCCGCGGCGGGCGCCCGGTGGCGCGCATCATTCCCGAACGGACGAGGATGGCGCCCGACATCGCGTCCATCACCGCCGAACTGCGCGACTTCGTGCTCGCCCAGCCTCTCCAGCCCCGCACGGCAACGGAGGTCGTGCGCGAAGTGCGGATCGGAGGCGGCCACTGATCCACCCGCTTGCCTCGCGGCTTGCCGTCGAACCGGTGAACACCGCGGATTTCGACCGGGCAAGGCTCTGGATTGCCGATTACCGCAGGGCACTGCGGGCGGGGGATGCGCTCCACCTCGCCGTGTGCGCGCGACTGGGCGCCCGACTGTGCACGGCGGACGGCACACTGGCCCGGGCTGCAGCGTCGGTCGGAATTGCGGTTCAAACGGTGGGATAGGCAACCGCTCGCTGGAACTCGCCGACCAGAGGAGATCGGGGCCCGTCCCCCATTTCACCCCCCACGCCCTCCTATTGTCAGAAGTTGACAGGCCGATGCACGGCGCTTGTCAGCTGTGGACCTGGATTCATGTCAAGGCAGCGGAACTACGTCACGAAAAACCGCTGTCATGAGGATGGCACGCGCCTTGCTGAAGGAGGAACAAGCGGGTTTTCCGCGGTTTCCCCCTAAAGGAGAAGTGACATGAAAAAGATCCAGCAAGGTTTCACGCTGATCGAACTGATGATCGTCGTGGCTATCATCGGCATTCTGGCGGCGATTGCGATTCCAATGTACGGCGACTATACGTCGCGCGCTCGCGCTGCGGGTGCAATGAGCGAAATCACTTCGACAAAGACAGCAATCGCCGTGTGTTTTCAAGAGTTGGGCACATTGACGGGATGCAGTGCAGGATCCAACGGTGTTCCCACGATTCAAACCACCGAAAACATTACTACGGTGACCTCGGTCACTGACGGTGTCATCACGGTCACCACCGGTGCGACACTTACCGATGGAACCAATCTGACGATCGTCGATACTCCGAGTGTGGCTGCAGGCGACGCAAACATGACATGGACGAACAGCGGAACCAGCTGCAACGACACGCGTGGCTTCAAGTCCGGTCAAGGCGACTGCCCGTAAGAGATAGCGAAATAGGGGACAGACCCCAATTTCCCACCTAGCCTAGCCGCATCCCAAAACCCGCCGCGCACACGCCCGGCGGGTTTTCCTTTCTATACACTGGAAATAGGGAACAGACCCCAATTTCCCTATTTGAACCACTCCCCGCTCAGCTCCACCTCCGACCCGCGCGGCGGACACCCCGCCTTGCCCCGGGTGACACGCCGACCGAGCACACCTGCAAGTTGGGCGGCGAAGCGGTCGTTCCCGAGCGCATGGTTGCCCTTGGTCGCCGCGCGAATCCGATCGACCTCGCCGGGCTCGAGGGCATGTCGAAACAGCTCGCGGTAACGCTCGGCGCATGTCCGACGATCGCCGCCGAGAGCCGCGAAGACAGGATGAGGCCGGATCGGCGCGTCCTCTTCACCCCGAGCATTGGCGCGGCAACTCGACCGGCGGCAGGCGCCGGGATGACCCACCATGCCGACCCGCACCGGATCGAGTTCGATATAGCGCATGCAGCTCGGCAGGTAGCGGTCGTCCTGCCCGAGCCAGTCGAGGTAGCAGCGGCGGAATCGGGGTCCGGAATTGGGGTCTTTCCTCTATTCCGCCATTGCGTCCGCCGTCAGGCGCCGATGCGCGCTACCGGTGCGCGCGCCTTGGCACGTTCACCCGCGCTCCACAGGTCGCGCTGTGCCTGGAGCTTCAGCCAGTAGCCCGGCGTTGTGCCCAAGGCCTCGGAGAGGCGCAGGTCGGTGTCGGCCGTGACCGCTGCATGCCCATGCAGGATGCGCGAAAGCATGACGCGGCTGATGCCGATGTGCGCGGCAAAGGCCGTCACGCTCAGGTTCAGGTCTTCGAGCCAGCCGGCCAGCAGGTCGCCGGGAGGAGCGGGGTCGTGCATGTCCATCATCTCGGGTCTCAGTGGTAGTCGAGGTAATCGAGCAGCTCCACGTCCGTGCCATGGAAACGGAATGTCAGCCGCCAGTTGGCTTGCACCGTCAAGGACAGGAAGCCCGCGCGATCGCCGCTCAGACCATGCAAATGCCACGACGGACGGGCAAGGTCGGCGGGGCTGGCGGCAGCGTTCAGCGCGGTCAGCATCTCCCGCAGCCGCTTGCCGTGCATTGGCTGGATGCCAGCTTGCACGCCGGTGCGGAAGAATGCTTCGAGCCCCTTGTGACGGAACGAGACAATCATAGTCTGTATATCATTGCTTTACAATTAGCAGGGACGCCGCAGAAGCCGGTGGGCAGGGCCAGCCGCTCCGTGCCTGATCAGCGGCCACGATGAATGATATATGCATATACACGACAATCGATCGAGGCAACGGCGGCGGCAGTCGAAGCAAACCGGGCGGCGGAATTGGCGCGGCGGAATTGGGGTCTGTCCCCTATTTCCTCCTATTTCCTTCTCGTCACCACAAGGTTGCCGTCGCGAACAACGCGAACGCCGGATCTCGGGTGACAAGCACGAGGCCCTCCAGCTCGGTCTGTGCCGCCAGCATGCGGTCGAAGGGGTCGCGATGCTCGACTGCATAGCCGCCGGCCTTGAGGCAGTGGTAGTAGCTCACCGGGAGATGCTGGAAGCCATCGGCCGACACCAGCTCGTCGAAGCGGCCGACGGCCTCGCCGGCTTCGCCGAGCTTGCCGAGACGGTGCTTGGTCGCCAGTTCCCATGCAGTGGCCGCGCTCACGAGCACCGTGTCGAGCGGGTCGGCAATGGCGCGCCGCGCGTTTGCGGAGAGCTGCGGGTCGTCGGTCCACCACCACAGCAGCGCGTGCGTGTCGAGCAGCAGACGCATCGTCACTCCCAGGCGGCCAGCTCTTCGGCGGGCAGCGGCTCGAAGAAGGCCGCGGACAGCCGCTTGCCAGCGAGGCGACCGGGCTTGCGGACAGCGCCCTCATCGGGCGCGAGGGGTACGAGCCGCGCATAGGGCTTCCCCGCCTTGGCAAGAATGATCTCCTGCCCGGCATGCGCCTGCTCGAGCAAGCGCGAGAACTGGGTCTTGGCTTCGTGGACGTTGACGGTCAGCGGCATGGCGCACCTATCGGACTAAGTTACCGGACTAAGTCTAGAGCAGGCCATGTTCGACGGCAAGGAGAAGGGAGCCGCGGATTGGCGCTGGTTTGGCTCGACGACGAATCGTTGGTAAAGCGACTGCAATCGAAGCAAGTGGTAGCCGACCGCCTGTTCGCCCCGATTGACATCCCATCGCCGGCGGGCGCAGTGTCCTCATGCCGCTCGGCAGCCGTCCCGGCCTCCGCCTGGCGCGACGACACCCCCACAGGAGACGAGCCCATGTCCGAACAACGTGAACCCCATATCGCACAGAAATCGCCCTACGCCGTCGAGCTCGAGGCCGGCAAGCAGTACTTCTGGTGCGCCTGTGGATTGAGCAAGAACCAGCCCTTCTGCGACGGCTCGCACAAGGGCACGGGCTTCAGTCCGACCGGCTTCACCGCCGAGAAGTCGGGCACGGTCTATCTGTGCGGCTGCAAGCACACGGCCAAGCCGCCGTATTGCGACGGCACACACACCAAGCTCTGACGGGCGGGGCGCAGGCGGGCGGCCGGGGGCAGCGAAAGTCTCCGCCCACGCTACTCGCCCTCCACCCCCTCGAAGATCTCGGCCACCGGGCAGCGGAAATCGACGCTGGCGAGTTCCAGCGCCTCGTCGAGCGCGAAGGGATACAGCACCCAGTGCCCGGTGGCGTCGCGGCGGAAGACCTCGATGCGGCGCTGCTCGAGGGAAACGAGCACGTATTCCTGCAGCGAGGCCAGTGTACGGTAGGCGGCGAACTTGTTGCCGCGGTCGTAGGCCTCGGTGGTGGGCGACAGGACTTCGACGATCAGCAGCGGATGGCGCTTGACGTGGCTCGCTTCCGGCGCGCGGTCGCGCGCGTCGCAGGTGACGAGGATGTCGGGGTAGAAGAAGGCGTTGGCGGCCTCGACGTGGACCTTCATGTCGGCGATGAAGGGCTTGCAGGGGGTGCCACGGGAATTCGCATGCAGGCTGGCGAAGAGATTCCCCGCCGCCGTGCCGTGCGCGTCCGAAGCGCCGCTCATCGCGAACACCTCGCCATCGACGAATTCGTTGCGGCCGGGCTGGTCCTGCTCCCAGACGAGGTAGTCGTCGGGACCGAAAGGGATCTTGGCTTGGGGCAGGCTCATGGTCTTCCTCGCTGCGCATCAGGGATTAACCGCTTCGAGCATAGCGGTGGTGGGCGGGGCGGGCAATCGCGCGGCTTGATCCCGCACAGGGCGTCCGCCGGCCAGGTCTGGGACAATGGCGCCCGCTCCACGACGGATCCCCGACCATGCCCGCGCCCTCTCCCGCGGCCGACGCGCCGCCCGCCCTCCTCGTCCTGACAAACCTGCCCGACGCCGCGCAGGCGCAGACGCTCGCCGCGGCGCTGGTCGAGGCGCGCCTGGCGGCCTGCGTGAACATCCTCGCGCCGTGCGCCTCGGTGTATCGATGGAACGGCGCGGTCGAGACCGCGACCGAGGTGCCGCTGCTGATCAAGACCACGCCGGCGCGCTACGCAGCGCTCGAGGCGGCGATCCGCGCCCGTCATCCGTATGAACTTCCCGAGATCGTGGCAGTCCCTGTGACGCAGGGCCTGCCCGGGTATCTCGACTGGGTCGCTGCCGAAACCGCGTCCGCCGACTGAGCGCCGCGCGCAAACCTTCATGAAGATCACGATGCATCGTCTGCTCCTGCTGCTCGCGCTGGTCGCGAGCCTCCTCGCCCCCACGCTGTCCCGCGCCAATCCGATCGAACCCGAGAAGGCCTTCGCGATGCGCGCGCAGGCGCTCGATGCACAAACGGTGGAGGTGGTGTTCGAGGTCGCCAAGGACTACTACCTGTACGGCGACAAGTTCCGCTTCGAGGCCGAGCCCGCCGAGGTCACTTTCGGCCCGCCCGAGAAGCCGCTGGGCAAGAAGCACAAGGACGACTTCTTCGGCGAGGTGGAGACCCACCGCAAGACGCTGCGCATCCTGCTGCCGGTGCAGGCGCCCGCGGGCACGACGCGCTTCGAGCTGTTCGCCACCGTGCAGGGCTGCTGGGACGGCGGCATCTGCTACCCGCCGACCACGCAGCAGGCCTCGATCGACCTCGCCGCGCCGCCGCAGAAGAGCGGTGGCGGCTTCCTCGACAGCGTGCTGCGCGGCGATGCGGGCGCTTCCGCCGCAGGCGTGGCCGCGAGCCCCGCCGGCACGGATGCGCCTGCGGACGGCGCCGTGTCCAGCGACGAGACCGGCGACATCGCCCGCCTGCTCGCCGGCGCCAGCGTGCCGATCGTGCTGCTGAGCTTCTTCGGCTTCGGCCTGCTGCTCGCGTTCACGCCCTGCACCTTCCCGATGATCCCGATCCTGTCGGGCATCATCGTCGGCCAGGGCAACAAGGTCTCGCACATGCGCGCCTTCGTGCTGTCGCTGGCCTACGTGCTGGGCATGGCGGCGACCTACGCGCTGGCCGGCGTCGCCGCCGGCATGACCGGCACCATGCTGACCGCCGCGCTGCAGAACGTGTGGGTGCTGGGCGCCTTCGCGCTGCTGTTCGTGCTGCTGTCGCTGTCGATGTTCGGCTTCTACGAGCTGCAGCTGCCCACCGCGCTGCAGAGCCGGCTCGCCACCACCGCCAGCCACGGCAAGGGCGGCAGCCTGGGCGGGGTGACCGTGATGGGCGTGCTGTCGGCGCTGATCGTCGGCCCCTGCGTGGCGGCGCCGCTGGCCGGCGCGCTGCTCTACATCGCGCAGACCGGCGACGCGGTGCTCGGCGGCTGGGCGCTGTTCGTGATGGGCCTGGGCATGGGCGCGCCGCTGCTGGCGGTGGGCGTGGCCTCGCGCAGCCTGCTGCCCAAGGTCGGGCCGTGGATGGAAGGCGTCAAGAAGGCCTTCGGCGTGATGCTGCTGGCGGTGGCACTGTGGATGATCACCCCGGTGATCCCGCCGCTGGCGATGATGCTGGGCTGGGCGGCGCTGCTGCTGTTCTCGGCCATCTTCCTGCACGCCATCGACCCGCTGCCGCACAACGCCAAGGGCTGGCAGCGCTTCTGGAAGGGCGTGGGCGTGGTGCTGCTGCTCGCCGGCGCGGCGATCCTGGTGGGCGCGCTTGCCGGCTCGCGCGACCCGCTGCAGCCGCTGTCGGTGCTGCGCGCGCAGGCCGCGGCGCCGGTGAATGTGCCGCAGTTCGAGAAGGTGAACTCCATCGCCGAGCTCGACGCGCGCCTCGCCCAGACCGACCGCCCGGTGATGCTCGACTTCTATGCCGACTGGTGCGTGTCGTGCAAGGAGATGGAGCGCTTCACCTTCAGCGACGCGCGCGTGGCCGAGCGCATGGGCCGCATGCTGCTTCTCAAGGCCGACGTCACCGCCAACAACGACGAACACAAGGCCCTGCTCAAGCGCTTCGGCCTGTTCGGCCCGCCGGGCATCATCTTCTTCGACGGCCAGGGCAAGGAGCGCGAAGGCATGCGCGTGGTGGGCTTCATGAAGGCGGAACCGTTCGCGACGGTGCTGGACCGGGCGCTCTGAGGAAAAACAGCTCGCGGCTTCCGCCGCTCCCACAGTTGCGCGTGCTGTGTTGGCGGCTTCCGCGGCTCCTGCTGCGGTGCGCGGCGAGGTTTGCCGTGGGAGCGGCGGGAGCCGCGAAAACAGCGCTCAAGCCCGCGCTGACTTCGCGGAACATACGGCGGCAGCCACCCCACGGAAAACCGCCCCAACCCGGCCAAGCCCCGGTTTTTCCCCTACAATCCCGCCTTTCCCCTTTCGGTTCAAACCCTTCATGTTCTCCGGCATCGTCGCGGCCGTCGGCCGCATCGAACACATCGAGCCGCTCGCGGACGGCATCCGCCTCACCGTCGACACCAACGGCCTGGACCTGTCCGACGTCATCGTCGGCGACAGCGTCGCCCACAGCGGCGTGTGCCTGACCGTGATCGAGATGAACGGCCCCAGGCTCAAGTACGACGTCTCGCGCGAGACGCTGAACTGCACCGTGGGCCTGGATGCGGTGGGCAACGAGGTGAACCTGGAGAAGGCGCTGCGCCTGGCCGACCGCCTCGGCGGACACCTGGTCACCGGCCATGTGGATGGCGTGGGCGAGGTGGTGAAGTTCGCGCCCATCGGCGAGAGCCACGAGCTGGTGATCCGCGCCCCGGCGACGATCGCCGGCTACATCGCCAAGAAGGGTTCGATCACCGTCAATGGCGTGAGCCTCACCGTGAACCGCGTCGAAGGCCGCGACTTCTGGATCAACCTGATCCCGCACACGGTGGCGATGACCAACCTCAAGCACCTGGCGGCCGGCAGCAAGGTCAACCTCGAGATCGACCTCATCGCCCGCTACGTCGAGCGCATGCTCGAGTGGAAGCGGGAAGAAGCGGCGCAGGCCTGATCGCCCCCGCCCAGCCCCCATGCCGCGCAGCCAGGCCAGCAAGAACGCACACAAAGGACACAGCATGAGCGCACTCGCGCCGATTACCGAGATCATCGCCGACATCAAGGCCGGCAGGATGGTCATCCTGGTGGACGAGGAAGACCGCGAGAACGAGGGCGACCTCGTGATGGCGGCCGAATTCGTCACGCCGGAAGCGATCAACTTCATGGCCAAGCACGGCCGCGGCCTGATCTGCCTGACGCTCACCGACGAGCGCTGCCGCCAGCTCGGCCTGCAGCAGATGGTGCGCGACAACCGCACGCCGCACGGCACCGCGTTCACGGTGTCGATCGAGGCCGCCACCGGCGTCACCACCGGCATCTCGGCGCACGACCGCGCGCGCACCGTGCAGGTCGCGGTCGGCCGTCACGCCAGGCCCGAGGACATCGTCACCCCCGGTCACATCTTCCCGCTCACCGCGCAGAAGGGCGGTGTGCTGATCCGCGCCGGCCACACCGAGGCCGGCTGCGACCTCGCCCAGCTCGCCGGACTGGAACCGGCGGCGGTGATCTGCGAGATCCTCAAGGACGACGGCACCATGGCGCGCCTGCCCGACCTCGTCGAGTTCGGCAAGGAGCACGGCCTCAAGATCGGCGCCATCCGCGACCTGATCGAATACCGCGCCGCCACCGAGCACCTGATCGAGAAGGTGAGCGAGAAGGAGGTCGACACCGCGCACGGCCGCTTCGTGCTGTCGGCCTTCGAGGACAAGACCTCGGGCGACGTGCATTTCGCCCTGTCGCGCGGCGACATCACGCCCGAGCGCGAGACCCTGGTGCGGGTGCACGAGCCGATCTCGGTGGTCGACTTCCTCGACCCGGCGAGCGGCCGCCACAGCTTCCCGGTCAATGACTCGCTGGCGACCCTGGCCACGGCCGAGGCCGGCGTGATCGTGCTGCTCTACCGCCCGATGTCGGGCCGCGAGCTGCTCGCCAGCCTCAACGGCACCCACGACCGCCCGGTGAAATGGGACGCGCGCCTGTTCGGCGTCGGCGCCCAGATCCTGCGCGCCCTGAACGTCGGCAAGATGCGCCTGCTCGCCAGCCCGCGCAAGATCCCGAGCATGACCGGCTTCGGGCTCGAGATCACCGGCTTCGTCGACAAGAACTGACCGAACTGCAGAGAACAGCATGCAACGCAACCAACCCGAAAACGCCCGCCAGGGCGCCCGCTACGACGGCATCGACGAGATCGACCCCAGCTTCGACGGCGCCGGCGTGCGCGTCGGCATCGTCATGGCGCGCTTCAACCTCGACATCTGCGAAGGCCTGCTGTCGTCCTGCACCGACGAGCTGCTGCAGCTCGGCGTGGCGCGCGGCGACATCCGCATCGTCACCGTGCCCGGCGCGCTCGAGATCCCGCTGGTGCTGCAGACCATGGCCCGCAGCGGCAAGTACGACGCCCTGGTCGCGCTCGGCGCGGTGATCCGCGGCGAGACCTATCACTTCGAGCTGGTGTCGAACGAGATGGGCGCGGGCGTGACCCGCGTCGGCCTCGACACCGGCCTGCCGATCGCCAACGGCGTGCTGACGACCGAGGACGAGGACCAGGCGATCGCGCGCATGCGCGAGAAGGGCGCCGACTGCGCCCGCACCGCGGTGGAGATGGCGAACCTGCTGAAGGTGGTGCGATGAGCGACATGGACAACACCAGCCCGGCGCCCGAGGGCAGCGGCGCCCCCAACCCGACCAGCAAGATGGCCCGCCGCCGCGCGCGCGAGCTGGCGCTGCAGGGCGTGTACCAGTGGCTGCTGTCGGGCAACACGATGGCCACGGTGCAGCGCCACCTGGAGTCGGAGACCGAGAACCTCGACAGGATCGACCGCGAGCTCTTCGTCAGCCTGCTGCGCGGCGCGATCGCCGGCGCCGACGAGCTGCGCGGCCACTTCGAGCCGCTGCTGTCGCGCCCGCTCGCCGAGCTGTCGCCGATCGAGCACGCGATCCTGCTGCTCGGCACCCACGAGCTGCGCCAGAACATCGAGACGCCCTACCGCGTGGTGATCAACGAGGCCATCGAGCTCGCCAAGGGCTACGGCGGCACCGACGGCCACAAGTTCGTCAACGGCGTGCTCGACAAGCTCGCCGCCCGCATCCGGCCGGAAGAAGTGGAAGCCGCGCGCGCCAAGCGCGGCTGAACGCCCGCTGCCGGCGGCCGGCCCACATTCGCGACTGCCGTCGCTCCCACAGGGCGGCGGCGCCGCGCTTCGGCGGGAGCGGCTGCCGCGCTTTTCCGTGCGAGCGGTGGAAGTCACGCCTTTCTGTGGGAGCAGCCGCCGCGCTTTTCCGTGGAAGCGCCGGAAGCCACGCTTTTCTGTGGGAGCGGCGGAAGCCGCGATCTCACGGCCGCCGGGCGCGCATCAGCGTCTGGTCGCCGGCGCGCAGGATCAGGCTGCCGTCGGCCGCGATCGCGAAACCGGTGATGCGCCCGGCAGCCTCCATGAAGCGCCGCTCCTCGTCCATCACTCCCGGCTCGCAGGCCATCTTGGTCGCCCCCAGCGGCGACAGGCGCAGGCCCTCGCCGGACAGCGCGTAGCTGCCGAAATAGCGGTTGCACGCGGCCATGCCGCCCAGCCGGCCCTCGGGCGCGAAGTCCAGCGTCGTGCGCGCGGGATCGGCCACCGCCTTGCCGCCGATCTCCACCACTTCCCACGGCCCGCCCTGCAGCAGCACGGCCGGATCGCCGCCGCAGCCCTCGAGCACGCGGTCCTGCCAGCGCACCTCGACCGTGTTCGGATGCGGCATGCCGCTCATGGCGTCCTCGCAGTAGCGCTCGAACACCAGCGCCGTCAGCGGCCAGCCGGAGGAAACCGCCTCGTAGCTGCGCAGGCCGTCGCCGTCGATGACCAGCGGGCTGGGCGCGAACACGTGCGTGTAGCCGCCATCGAGCAGCAGCGACAGGCCGTCGGCGCGCACGTCCAGGCGCCAGCCGGGCTCGTTGCCCACCGCGCGGAACAGCGGCCGCTCGCCGACCAGGCGGCATTCGGGCTGCGCCGCGCCGTCGATCTCCAGCCGCGCCGCATCGCCCTTGACCCAGATCGAGGTGCGGTCGTCATCGACCGAGACCATCCTCGCGCCGGACGCGGTGCGCACCGGATGCAGGGTGTAGGTCCGCCCCCCGGCCTCCAGGGTCGCCAGTTCGCCGAAATGGCGCAGGGTGACGGTCTGCTCGCCGCAACGGAAGCGCAGCGGCGGCTGGGGGTCGAGCGCCAGCACGGCCGCATCGCGGGGCGCCTCCCCGGCAGCCGGCGCGGCGGACGAAGCCGGCTGCGCGCTCGCCGGCGAGGTGGCAGCCGGGGTGGCGGGCGGCTTCGACGCCGCACGATCGCCGAACAGCGAACACCCGCCGAGCAGCGCGGCGAGCGGAAGAAGGAAAAGCGGACGAAGCACCATGGAGTAAACTCCCTCTGTATCGAATGACGACCGGCAACCCGCACGCCTCATGTCATGACTTGGCCGGCGCCGGCAGGCAGGACGACCGCGGCGCCGACTCTAGCACGCCCGCCCGGACGGACCCGAATGCACGAAATGTCGCTCGCCGAGCATGTGCGCGAGATCATCGAAGACGCCGCCGATGCCCAGGGGTTCCGCCGCGTGCGCCGGATCGTGCTCGAGATCGGCGAGCTGGCGGCGGTCGAGACCGAGGCCCTGCAGTTCTGCCTGGACGTCGTGCTCGAGGGCTCGGTGGCGGCGGGCGCGCAGCTGGAATTCGGCGCGGTGCCCGGCGAAGGCTGGTGCGCGGCGTGCGCGCGGACGGTGCCGATGCACGAGCGCTACGACCCCTGCCCGCGCTGCGGCGCCTACGGGCTGGACGTGCGCGGCGGGACACGGATGCGGGTGAGCGCGCTGGAAGTCGAGTGACGGCAGGCTGAGGGAGGAACACGGACGATGTGCACGGTATGCGGATGCGGCGGGAAGGCGCAGGTCGGACTGGCCTACGGCGGCGCGCGGCGCAAGCCCGCGACGGCGGCCGGCGCCCACGCGGCCGCCGCGACGCCCCACCACTGGCGCGCGCTCGCCAGCGCGGAGAACGCGGCGCCAGCAGCCGGCGGGGGCCAGCCGGCCACGCTGCCGGCGAACGGCGTCGCGATCGTCGCGCCCGCCGGCCCCGCACCCACGCCTGCCGCCGGCCATCACCACCTCCACTTCGGCGCAGGCCCCGCGCGCGCCCACGTGCCCGGCATGAGCCAGGGCGAGATGCTGCGCATCGAGCGCGACATCCTCGGCAAGAACGACGCCCTCGCCGCGCGCAACCGCGCCACCCTCGCCGCGCACGGCATCCTGGCGCTGAACCTGGTCTCCAGCCCCGGCTCGGGCAAGACCTCGCTGCTGGTGCGCACGCTGCAGCTGCTCGCCGGCCGCGTCCCGGCCGCGGTGATCGAGGGCGACCAGCAGACCGAGTTCGACGCCGAGCGCATCCGCGCCACCGGCGTCGCCGCGCTGCAGATCAACACCGGCAAGGGCTGCCACCTCGACGCCGACATGATCGCCCGCGCCCTGCCCCGGCTCGCGCTCGCCGACGGCGGCCTGCTGTTCATCGAGAACGTCGGCAACCTGGTGTGCCCGGCCGCCTTCGATCTCGGCGAGGCGCACAAGGTGGTGATCCTGTCGATCACCGAGGGCGAGGACAAGCCGCTGAAGTACCCCGACATGTTCGCCGCCGCCGACCTGATGCTGCTCAACAAGATCGACCTGCTCCCCCATCTGCAGTTCGACGTGCAGCGCGCCATCGACTACGCGCTGCGGGTGAATCCGCGCCTGCGGGTGATCCGGACTTCGGCCACCAGCGGCGAAGGTCTCGACGAATGGCTCGCCTGGCTCGAGACCCGGCTCGCGGATACCCGTGGGGCCGACCTACAGAAGGCTGCCACGCCAGCATGAGCCCGCCGTCCCGGACAGCGCCCGGCGCCGACGCTGAGCGCCCCATCCTCGCCCTCGGCGCCTGGTTCAAGCACGCGGCCTGCGTGCTGGACGCGGACGGCTGGACCTTCGGCCCCAACCTCGGCGACCTCGACAACGCGGAGGCCTGCGCCGGCGTCGAGCCGGCGGTGGCGGCCCTGCTCGCGGCGGCAGGGCGTACGCCGCGCGCCGTCGCCCACGACCTGCACCCGGACTTCCACTCCACCCGCGTCGCGCTCGCCACCGCGGCGCGCCTCGGCGTGCCGGCGATCGGCGTGCAGCACCACCACGCCCACGTCGGCGCGGTGCTCGCCGAGCACGGCCGCTTCGACGCCCGCCCGGTGCTCGGCCTGGCGCTCGACGGCGTCGGCCTCGGCAGCGACGGCGAGGCCTGGGGCGGCGAGCTGCTGCGCGTGGAAGGCGGGCGCTTCCAGCGCCTGGGCCGCCTGCGCCCGCTGCGCCTGCCCGGCGGCGACCGCGCCGCGCGCGAGCCCTGGCGCATGGCGGCGGCGCTGCTGCACGCCGGCGGCCGCGGCGACGAGATCGCCGACCGCTTCGCCCGTCATCCCGCGGCGGCGATGCTGGCGCAGGTGCTCGCACGCCCGGCGCTGAGCCCGCAGACTTCCAGCCTCGGCCGCCATTTCGACGCCGCCGCCGGCCTGCTCGGCATCTGCGAAATCATGCAGTTCGAGGCCGAGGCCGCGATCGCGCTGGAAAGGCTGGCCGCGCAGCACCCTGCGCCCGCAGTCGATCCGGCGGACTGGCGGATCGACGCGGCCAAACCCCGCAGCGACCTCGCCCTCGCCCTCGAACTCGACCTCCACCCCCTGCTGCTGCGCCTGGCCGACGAGCCCGACGCCGGCCGCGGCGCCGCACGCTTCCAGGCCACGCTCGCCGCCGCGCTGGAAGACTGGGTGGCGCGCGCCGCCGCCCTGACCGGCTGCGCCACCGTGGTCCTGAGCGGCGGCTGCCTGCACAATCGCCTGCTCGCCGACGCGCTGCACACCCGCCTGCCCGCGCGCGGCCTCGAAACCCTGGGCGCCCTGCGCCTGTCCCCGGGCGACGCCGGCCTCGCCCTCGGCCAGGCCTGGGTCGCACTGCACTGCCTCACAGACAAGGAAACCTGACCCCATGTGCCTCGCCATCCCCGCCCGCGTGGTCGAACGGCTCGCCGGCGACGACGCCGTCGTCGAGCTCGACGGCGTGCGCAAGACGATCTCGCTCGCCCTGGTCGACGACGTCGCCGTCGGCGACTACGTGATCGTGCACGTCGGCTTCGCGCTCAGCCGCCTCGATCCGGAAGAGGCCGCGCAGACGCTGGCGCTGTTCGCGCAGACCGGCGCCCGATGAAATACGTCACCGAGTTCCGCGACGGCGTACTCGCCGCCGGCCTCGCCGAAGCCATCGCGCGCGAGGTCGAACCCGGCCGCGACTACGCCTTCATGGAGTTCTGCGGCGGCCACACCCATGCCATCTCGCGCTACGGCGTGGCCGACCTGCTGCCCGCGAACGTGCGCCTGATCCACGGCCCCGGCTGCCCGGTGTGCGTGCTGCCGGTGGGCCGGGTGGACATGGCGATCCGCCTCGCGCTCGCCCGCCCCGAGCTGATCCTGTGCACCTACGCCGACTGCCTGCGCGTGCCGGCCTCGGACGGCCTGTCGCTGCTGAAGGCCAAGGCGCGCGGCGCCGACGTGCGCATGGTGTATTCCGCCGCCGACGCGCTGGCGCTGGCGCGGCGCGAACCGGGGCGCGAGGTGG
The DNA here is from genome assembly GCF_029223545.1 of Thauera sp. GDN1. Taxonomy (NCBI): domain Bacteria; kingdom Pseudomonadati; phylum Pseudomonadota; class Betaproteobacteria; order Rhodocyclales; family Zoogloeaceae; genus Thauera; species Thauera sp. GDN1. The sequence goes on from NZ_CP097870.1 coordinate 3,764,422, forward strand.
TGTTCTTCGCCATCGGCTTCGAGACCACCACCCCGCCCACCGCGCTCGTGATCCGCCAGGCCGCGGCCGAGAACCTGCGCAACTTCAGCGTGATCTGCAACCACGTGCTGACCCCGCCGGCGATCGACGGCCTGCTGTCCGCTCCTGCCGCATCGGGCCTCTCCCGCCCGCGCCTGGACGGCATCCTCGGCCCGGCCCACGTCTCGGTGATCATCGGCAGCGCACCCTATGCCTTCGTTGCCGAACGCCATCGCACCCCGGTGGTGATCACCGGCTTCGAGCCGCTCGACGTGATGCAGGCGGTGCGCATGCTGGTGCGCCAGGTCGATGAGGGCCGCGCCGAAGTCGAGAACGAATACACCCGCGCCGTAACCACCGAAGGCAACCGCAAGGCGCAGGCGCTGATGGCGGAGGTGCTGGAGCTGCGCGAGCGCTTCGCCTGGCGCGGCCTGGGCGAACTGCCCGCCTCCGCACTGCGCATCCGCCCGGCCTTCGCGGCCTGGGACGCGGAAGCGAAGTTCGGTCTCGAGGACCGCCCGGTGCCCGACCACAAGTCCTGCGAATGCGCCGCCATCCTGTGCGGCGCCAAGGGCCCCACCGACTGCAGGCTGTTCGGCACCGTGTGCACGCCCGAAACCCCGATGGGCGCGTGCATGGTGTCCTCGGAAGGCGCCTGCGCCGCGCACTACAACTACGGCCGCTTCCGCGACCAGCCCGCCGCCCCGTAGGAGCGGCGGCAGCCGCGATCCTCCGACCTCTCACCACTCGCCCCCCTCCGGAGCCCGCCCCCCGCCATGCGCAGCGCCACCACCGCCTACATCCGCCCGCTCGACCTTCGCCGCGGCCACGTCGACCTCGGCCACGGCGCCGGCGGCCGCAGCATGAGCCAGCTCATTGCCGACCTCTTCGTGCACGCCTTCGACAACCCGGCGCTCGCCCGCGGCGACGACGGCGCGGTGCTGCCCGCGCCGGCCGCCGGCGAGCGCCTGGTGATGGCCACCGACGGTCACGTGGTGAGCCCGCTGTTCTTCCCCGGCGGCGACATCGGCAGCCTGTCCGTGCATGGCACGGTGAACGACCTCGCGGTCATGGGCGCGCGTCCGCTGTGGCTGTCCGCCGGCTTCATCCTCGAGGAAGGCTTCCCGCTCGCCGAGCTGGCGCGCATCGTCGCCTCGATGGCCGCCGCCGCGCGCGCCGCAGGCGTGCAGGTCGTGACCGGCGACACCAAGGTCGTCGAGCAGGGCAAGGGCGACGGCGTGTTCATCACCACCACCGGCGTCGGCGCCCTGCCCGCCGGGCGCGATCCGGGCGGCGCGCGGGCGCGGCCGGGCGACGTCGTGCTGGTTTCGGGCACGCTGGGCGACCACGGCATGGCCATCCTCGCCCAGCGCGAATCGCTCGCCTTCGAGTCGCAGATCGTCTCCGACAGCGCCGCGCTGAACGGCCTGGTCGAGGCGCTCTACGCCGCGGTACCGGCCGAAGCCATCCACGTGCTGCGCGACCCCACCCGCGGCGGACTGGCGAGCACGGTGAACGAGATCGCCAGCCAGTCCGGCGTCGGCTTCGAGCTCGACGAGGCGGCGATTCCGGTCGCCCCCCAGGTGCGCGCGGCCTGCGAGCTGCTCGGCCTGGATCCGCTCAACATCGCCAACGAGGGCAAGCTGGTGGTGATCTGCGCCGCCGACGCGGCCGAGGCCGCGCTCGCCGCCCTGCGCGCGCATCCGCTCGGCGCCGCGGCGGCGCGCATCGGCACCGTGGTCGCGGACGAACGCCGCTTCGTGCAGCTGCGCACCCCGCTCGGCGGACGGCGAATGGTGGACTGGCTGGCAGCCGAGCAACTGCCGCGGATCTGCTGAGAAGCGGCCCGCAACCGGCCTTTACAACTCATTACCCCGCGATACACCTGGCGCCCGGCGATTCGCCTATCTTTCGGGTGGAGACAGCAGAAACGCGGAACGGGCCGCCGGGCAATGCGCCCGGTCCCGTCCCCGCGCCCTGTCCGCCCCACCCTTGCAGGACGCCGCCATGACCTTCCCATCCCGACTGTGGTCCCTGATGCTCGCCGGCAGCCTCGTGCTCGGCGGCTGTGCCGTGGTGCCGGTGGATGAATATGGCTACTACGATGACGACTACGGCTATTACGAGCACGACACGGTCATCGTCACTCCGCCGCCGCGGGTGGAATACCGCGGCCTGCCGCCGACCGTCGGCTACATCTGGATCGACGGCTACTGGAACTGGAGCGGGCATCGCCACGACTGGGTTCCAGGCTACTGGGCGCCACCGGGCACGCGTCAGCGCTCGATCGTGCAACACCGCTACTACGAGCGCGATCGTGACGACGACCGTCGCGAGCGCTGGTGGCGCGATCGCCGCGACGACCGACACGATCGCGATCGCGATGGCGATGGCTGGCGCGACGGCCGTCGCGGTGACGATCGGCGCGACAGCGTGCGCGACCGCGACGGCGTGCGCGACCGCACTGCCGACCGCGACGATGAGCGCAGACGCGCGCTGGTCCGCGAGCGCGAGCGCCGGATCGATCGCGAGCAGGTGCAGCCTCGGCAGGGCGCTCGACCAGGCGTGTTTCCGCGCCCGCAGCTCACGCCGCGCGAACGCATCCAGGCCGAATCGGAGCGCCGGCGGCTGGGCGAGGAGCCCCGCAGCGAACGCCTCATGATCCGCCGTGACCAGGAACGCATCAGCGAGCGCGGCGCGGAACGCCGCCGCGGCGACGAGAAGCGTGCCGCATCCGACGAGCAGCGCGGCGACGAGCGCGGCCGCCCGCAGTGGCGCGAGCATCTGCGCGAAGCCGGCGGCAACTGAACGCCCCGCATTGAAGCCCCTGTGGGAGCAACTGCCTGCGGATGTCCGGCGACATCTTCGCGGGCATGGACGTTTTTTCGCGGCTTCCGCCGCTCCCACTCGCGCACCTCGCGTGGCGCGCCGTGGGAGCGGCGGAAGCCGCGAAGATGAATGCCAGCGCGGCGGCGACCACCGAGGGTGAATCGCGGCTGCAGCTCCCACTTCGCGCCTGCGATCGCTCGCTCCCCGCGCCGAGGTTGCTCCCTCGCCGCATCGCAGCGAAAATCATGGTTTTGCGGCCGCCACCCCGGCGCGCATTCCCGCGGCGGACCCACCCGGCCCGCCCTCACTCCCTCTTTCGGGCAAGACCATGAAGAAATTCTCCTCGCTGCTGATGCTCTCCCTCACCGCCGCTGCGCTCGTCGCCGGCTGCGGCAAGAACGAACCCGCCGCCCAGTCCGCAGCAGCGCCCGCCGCGCCGGCGAAGATCGTCATCGGCCTCGACGACAACTTCCCGCCGATGGGCTTCCGCAACGACAGGAACGAGCTCGTCGGCTTCGACATCGACCTGGCGAAGGAAGCCGCCAAGCGCCTGGGCGTCGAGGTCGAGTTCAAGCCGATCGACTGGAGCGCGAAGGAAGCCGAACTCAACGGCAAGCGCGTGGATGCGCTGTGGAACGGCCTCACCATCACCGAGGAGCGCAGGAAGAACATCGGCTTCACCAGCGCCTACATGGAAAACCACCAGATCATCGTGGTGCCGGCCAGTTCGACGATCAAGACCAAGGCCGAGCTCGCCGGCAAGGTCATCGGCATCCAGGACGGCAGCAGCGCGGTCGACGCGGTGCAGAAGGACCCGGTCGCCGGTTCGTTCAAGGAGCTGAAGAAATTCGGCGACAACGTCACCGCGCTGATGGACCTGACCACCGGCCGCCTCGACGCGGTGGTGCTCGACGAAGTCGTCGGCCGCTACTACACCGCCAAGAAGCCGGGTGAATACGTCGTGCTCGACGACCACTTCGGCACCGAGGAGTACGGCGTCGGCACCCGTAAGGACGACACCGAGCTGCTGGGCAAGCTGCAGAAGGCGATGGACGACATGAAGGCCGACGGCAGCGCCGCCCGCATCTCGACCGAGTGGTTCGGCAAGGACATCATCAAGTAAGTCCACTCGGCAAGATCGCGGCTTCCGCCGCTCCCACGGTGCAAACGCCGAACCGTGGGAGCGGCGGAAGCCGCGAAGCTTTCCACTCCCCGCCACACGCGGACTCGAACGCAGGACGCACCACCCGCGCCGCGCCGACGCCCTCGTCCCCCCACCTGCCCGCCGCTCGCCCGGCGTCCCGCCATGGACTACATCCTCAGCATCCTCGGCCCGCTCGCCGAGGGCTCGCTGGTCACGCTGCAGCTCTTCCTGATCACCCTGCTGCTGGCGGTGCCGCTCGGGCTCGGGCTGGCGCTGGTGCGCATCTCGCGCTTCACCGTCGCCAGCCAGGCGGTCAACGGCTACATCTGGCTGATGCGCGGCACGCCGCTGATGCTGCAGATGCTGTTCATCTACTACGCGCTGCCCTTCGTGCCGGTGATCGGCATCCGCCTGCCCGACTTCCCGGCGGCGATCGTGGCCTTCGCGCTCAACTACGCGGCCTACTTCGCCGAGATCTTCCGCGCCGGCATCCAGTCCATCGACCGCGGCCAGTACGAGGGCGCCAAGGTGCTCGGGTTCTCCTACGGCCAGACGATGCGCCGCATCGTGCTGCCGCAGGTGGTCAAGCGCATCCTGCCGCCGATGAGCAACGAGACCATCACCCTGGTCAAGGACACCTCGCTGATCTACGTGCTCGCGCTCAACGACCTGCTGCGCGCCGCGCGCGGCATCGTGCAGCGCGACTTCACGATCACCCCCTTCATCGTCGCCGCAGCCTTCTACCTGATCATGACGCTGGTGCTGACCTGGCTGTTCCAGCGCCTGGAGAAACGCCATGCCGTCTATGACTGAGGCCACGCCGGTGACGACTTCGATGACCGCTCCGATGATCCTCGCCGACGGCATCCGCAAGCGCTTCGGCGCCAACGAGGTGTTGAAGGGCGTGTCGCTGACGCTGGCCAAGGGCGAGGTGGTCGCGGTGATCGGGCCCTCGGGCTCGGGCAAGAGCACCTTCCTGCGCTGCCTCAACCATCTAGAGACGATCGACGCGGGGCGCATCGTGATCGAGGGCGAGGTGCTCGTCGACAACGACGCCCACGGCCACGCGCGCTACGTCGCCGACGCCGAGGTGCGCCGCATCTGCCGCCGCATGGGCATGGTGTTCCAGCACTTCAACCTGTTCCCGCACCTCAGCGTGCTGCAGAACGTGATCGAGGCCCCGATCACGGTGAAGGGCATGAAGCGCGCGGCCATCCTGCCCAAGGCCGAGGAACTGCTGCGCAAGGTCGGCCTGTTCGACAAGCGCGACGCCTACCCCTCGCGCCTGTCCGGCGGCCAGAAGCAGCGCGTGGCGATCGCGCGCGCGCTGGCGATGGAGCCGGACATCATGCTGTTCGACGAGCCCACCTCGGCGCTCGACCCCGAGCTCACCGGCGAGGTGCTGCGCACCATGCGCCAGCTCGCCGACGAGCACATGACCATGCTGGTGGTGACGCACGAGATGGGCTTCGCGCGCGAAGTGGCGAGCCGCGTGGTGTTCATGGACGGCGGCGAGCTGATCGAGTCGCGCCCGGCGGCCGAGTTCTTCGCCAGCCCCGAGCACCCGCGCACCCGCGCCTTCCTCGACAGCATGCTCTGAATCCCGGGAGTGCCGCCGGCCATCCCGCAATCCCAAAGGAGACTGCCCATGAGCATCGCATCCACCACCCTGCGCCAGCTTTCCGGCCTGCCCGCCACCCCCGCCCGCCTGTCCGAATCGGCGCTGGTCATCGTCGATGCCCAGAACACCTACCGCAGCGGCGTCATGCAGCTCAGCGGCGTGGAGCCGGCGCTGGACGAGTGCGCGGGGCTGCTGGCGCGGGCGCGCGCACTGAAGATTCCGGTCGTGCACATCCAGCACGACGCCGGCCCCGGTTCGCCCTACGACCCGAACGCCGAATCCGGCGCGATCGCCGACAAGGTGGCGCCGGTGGCCGGCGAGGCGGTGGTGCTCAAGCACTACCCGAACTCCTTCGTCGGCACCGAACTCGACGCGCTGCTGAAGGCGGCGGGGGTCAAGAACCTGGTCGTGGTCGGCTTCATGACCCACATGTGCATCAACTCGACCGCGCGCGGCGCCTTCAATCTCGGCTACGCGGTCACCGTGCCCGCCGCGGCCACCGCCACCCGGCCGCTGGCCGCGCCCGACGGCAGCGTGGTCGAAGCCGCCGCCCTGCAGGCCGCGGCACTGGCCGCGCTGGCGGACCTGTTCGCGGTCGTGGTGGCGGACGGCGCGGCGATCCCGGACTGACGCCCACGCACGCCCCCATGTGGGAGCGCCGGCAGGCGCGAATCCGGCGTGCCGGCCTGCACACTCGTCCCAGCTAGGAGCGGCCCTGTTCGCGCCTGCCGGCGCTCCGGCACGGGAAACCTCGGACAGGAACTGTCCGGCCGGGGCTCAGTCAGCCGGCGCGAAACTCACCCCCTGCGCCAGCGGCAGCGCATCGGAGTAGTTGATGGTCGCCGTCATCCGGCGCATGTAGGCGCGCCAGGCGTCCGAGCCCGCCTCGCGCCCGCCGCCGGTATCCTTCTCGCCGCCGAAGGCGCCACCGATCTCGGCACCGCTGGTGCCGGCGTTGACGTTGGCGATGCCGCAGTCGCTGCCGGTGGCGGAGAGAAAGCGCTCGGCCTCGCGCAGGTCGGTGGTGAAGATCGCCGAGGACAGGCCCTGAGGCACGGCGTTGTGGCGCGCGATGGCGTCGTCGAGCGCGGTGTACTCGAAGCAGTTCAGCAGCGGCGCGAAGACCTCCTCCATGCTGTTCGTCACCGTTGGCGGATGCTCGACCAGCGCCGGGCGCACGTACCAGGCCTGCGGAAAGCGCTCGGCGAGCACGCGCTCGCCGCCGCCGATGCGGGCGCCCTGCGCGCGTGCCGCGGCCAGCGCGGCCTGCATGCGGGCGAAGGCCTCTTGACCGATCAGCGGACCGACCAGGGTGTCGGCGGCACGCGGGTCGCCCACCACCAGCCCGGCGAACACCGCGTGCAGGCGCTCCAGCAGCCTGTCGCGCACCGCCGTGTGGACGAACAGCCGCCGCGTGCTGGTGCAGCGCTGGCCGGCAGTGCCGGCGACGCCGAACACGAGCGCGCGCAGCGCCAGCTCCAGGTCGGCGCTCGGGGTCACGATCACCGCGTTGTTGCCGCCGAGCTCGAGCAGGCTGCGCCCGAGCCGCTGCGCCACCCGCGGTGCCAGCGCGCGCCCCATCGCGCAGCTGCCGGTGGCCGACAGCAGGGCCACGCGGCGGTCGTCGGCGAGCTGCAAAGCGCGCTCGGCGCCGCCCACGATCACCGCCGACAGTCCCGGCGGCACCGCTTCCATGCCTGCGGCCGCCTGTTCGAGCAGGCGCTGGCAGGCGAGCGCGCACAAGGGCGTGCGCTCCGAGGGCTTCCACACCAGGCTGTCGCCGCACACCAGCGCCAGCGCCGCGTTCCACGCCCACACCGCGACCGGGAAATTGAAGGCGGTGACGATGGCCACCGGGCCGAGCGGGTGCCAGGTCTCGCGCAGCGCGTGGCCGGGACGCTCGGAGGCGATGGTCAGCCCGTGCAGCTGGCGCGACAGGCCGGCCGCGAAGTCGCAGATGTCGATCATCTCCTGCACCTCGCCTTCGGCCTCGCTGCGGATCTTGCCGCACTCGAGGGTGACCAGCTCGGCGAGCAGGCCCTTGTGCGCACGCAGCACCTCGGCGAAGCGGCGCACCAGCGCGCCGCGCCGCGGCGCGGGCACCGTACGCCAGGCGGCGAAGGCCTCCACGCTGCGCGCGATCGCGACCTCGGTCGCGGCGGCGTCGTGCGGCGCGAGGCGGGCGAGCAGGCTGCCGTCGATCGGGCTATGTACGGCCAGCGCACCCTCGCGCAGGCGGGCGGCATCGAGGCCGAGCGGCAGGAAGCGGGCATTGCTCAACATGCTGGCATCCTCCTCGTGTTCAGGCGCCGGGCGGCGGCTCGGCGAGCACGCCGGTGGCGGCGCAGCGCACCTCCTCGCCATCGGTCAGGAAATGGCGGCCGAAGCGGTTGGTGACGAAGTCGCAGTAATCGACGTCCTCCTGGCGCACGAAGCCGCGCTGCGGAAGGCGGCCGGCGGCGAGCAGGTCGAGCACCGCGCACAGCGCGCTCGCGGTGGTGAGCTGGATCGCGCTGCGCAGGCGGCCGTTGACCTCGGCCGCATAGAGCTTGCGCGCGAAGGTCTCCTGCATCAGCAGGCCCTCGCGCCGGCCGCTGACGGTGACGAAGACCAGCACCACGTCCTGCATCGTCACCGGGATCGCCGACTCGAGGATGTCCTTGAGCAGCGCGCGCCGTTCGCCCAGGCGCAGGTCGTGCAGCAGCAGCTTCATGACGTCGCGGTGGCCGCGGTAGCGCACGGTACGGTAGTTGAGGTTGCGCACCCGGCCCTGCAACGTGTCGCACAGCGTGCCCAGCCCGCCCGACGTGTTGAAGGCCTCGTAGTCGTCACCATCGAGCGAGAAGTGCTCGAGCTCCTCCAGCGCCGGCATCTCGCGACGCACGCCGTCGACGATCGCCTCGCAGGGGTTGAGGTACTCGTTGATGAGGCCGTCGGTGCTCCAGGTCAGGTTGTACTTGAGGCCGTTGGAGGGGTACTTGGGCAGCGCGCCGACGCGCATGCGCACGTCGCGCAGTTCGTCGAAGCGCGCGGCGAGATCGTGGGCGACGATGGAGATGAAACCGGGCGCCAGCCCGCACTGCGGGATCAGCGCGCTGCGCGCGCCGGCGGCGAGCTCGCGCACGCGGCGGGTGCTGGCGATGTCTTCGGTGAGGTTGAGGTAATGCACCCCTTCGCTCGTGGCAGCGGTGGCGATGCCGGCACCGATGTCGAAGGGTCCGGCGTCGATCACCGCCCAGCGCCCCTCCAGCATGGCGGCGAGCGCATCCGGGTCGCCGACGTCGAGGCAGGTCGCGCGCACCCTGGCCAGCTCGGCGCCGATGCGTTCGACCGCGGCAGGGTCGCGGTCGGCCACGGTGACCGCATAGTCTCCGTTGCCGGCGAGCAGGTCGGCGATCACCGTGCCGATCTTGCCCGCGCCGACGATCAGGATGTCCTTCATGACGCCCTCCCACCGCTGCGGACTGCCAGGCTCTGGCAAATCTGACCGTGGCGGCGGGAAAACGTTGCGACGGAACGCTGGCCGCGAAGGCGCGGCGAAATGCGAAGGCCCGCGGCCTCCGCCACCGCCTTCAAGGACCGCCGCGAACGGTGTCCTGCAAGGGGCGGCGGAAGCCGCGGGCCTTCATGGCCTGCCCCCGGGGCACGATCGCTCCGGGGACGGGGCCGTCCGCTCAGCCGCGCGAGCGACGGTCGCCGTGGCTGCGCTCGCTGCGCGAGGGATGGCCATCGCGGCTGAAGCCGCCCGCGCTGCGGCGATTGTCGCCACCGGGACGGCCATAGCCACCGCCATTGCCGAAGCGACGACCGCCATTGCCGCCCGGGCGCGGGCCCGCGGGCTTGCGCGGCGACGGCTCCATGCCGGCGATGGTGTGAACTTCCAGGCGGCCGCCGGTGAAGCGCTCGATGGCGCGGATCAGGCCGGTCTCGCGCGGGCCCGACAGCGTGATCGCGATACCGTCGCGACCGGCGCGGCCGGTGCGGCCGATGCGGTGCACATAGTCCTCGGCCTGGCGCGGCGGATCGAAGTTGATCACGTGGCTGATGCCGGCGACGTCGATGCCGCGCGCGGCGACGTCGGTCGCCACCAGCACGCCGATGCGACCCTGGCGCAGACGGTCGAGCGTGCGATTGCGCTGGGTCTGGTGCATGTCGCCGTGCAGCGCGGCGGCGGCGATGCCCTTCTCCTGCAGCGACAGCGACAGCTCGTCCGCGCTCTTCTTGGTGGCGGTGAACACCACGGCCTGGTTCATCCCGTCCTCGCCCAGCAGGGCCTCGAGCAGGCGGTTCTTGTGGCCGAGGTCGTCGGCGAACATCAGGCGCTGCTCGATCTGGCCGCGGTCTTCCTGGGCGACCTCGATCTCGATGCGCTGCGGGTCGCGCGTCATGCGGGTGGCCATGCTGCCGACCACGCCATCGAGCGTGGCCGAGAACAGCAGGGTCTGGCGCTTGGCCGGCGTGGCGGCGACGATGGCGTCGATGTCTTCGGCGAAGCCCATGTCGAGCATGCGGTCGGCCTCGTCGAGGATCAGCACCTCGACGTCCGACAGCTTCACCTTGCGGCGGTTGAGGTGGTCGAGCAGGCGGCCCGGGGTGGCGACGACGACGTCGCACTGGCGCTGCAGCTGCTTGATCTGGGCGAACATCGGCGCGCCACCGACGAGGCAGGCGGTGTTGAGCCAGCGCAGCGCCTTGCCGTAGGTCTGCACCGCCTTCTCCACCTGCAGCGCGAGTTCGCGGGTGGGCGTCAGCACCAGCACGCGCGGGCCGCTGCCCGAGGCCGGGCGGCGATCGATGATCTTGTGCAGCGCGGGCAGCGTGAAGGCGGCGGTCTTGCCGCTTCCGGTGTGGCTGGATACCAGCAGGTCCTGGCCGGCGATGGCGGCGGGGATGGCCTGCATCTGCACCGGGGTGGGCGTGGTGTAGCCGGTCTGCTCGACGGCCTTGAGGAGTTCTGCGGCGAGGCCGAGGCTGTGGAAAGTCATTGGGTTCTTCCTGTGTCCTGCTGTCCGGCCCATGGATGAGGGGCGGACGGATTCGGACCCGACGATGGTCGGGTCGCATGGCATCGCGGTGCGCACGGTCCGCCAGGCGGGCAGTGTGCACGGAATCGCAAGGGCGACGAACGCGCGATGGGCGTGGCCGGTCAATCTGCAGGACGGTCTGTGGACCGCTGCGGAAGGACCGCGCATCGGCACCAACCGGTTGTCACGATGCCAGACGATCGGAAGAACGAATGGGGTTCGGCGGGAGGTCGGGGGCGATGGGGCTGTGGTTACAGTCCCTGGGGCCGATTGACGAGCTTCGAGCGGGCACCCTTGTCCGCGCCTGAAAGCTCACTACTCTGCATGTGGCCCTGATGCTGCATTGCACAACGAGACGTAGTATAATCCTTTCCGCTCGTGCTGTCGCCTGTTTTCTTCCGCCGCGGGACCGAAGCGGAAAAGAAAAGCGGGCCGGTACGTGCGTACGGGCCCGCTTCGGCCGGGGACGAGCCCCGAACGGATGTCTGGGATTACTTGATTACTTGTTGACCGCGGCCTTCAGCGTGGCGCCGGCGGTGAACTTGGGCACGCTCGACGCGGCGATCTCGATGGTGGCGCCGGTCTGCGGGTTGCGGCCGGTGCGGGCAGCACGCTCGGAAACCTCGAAGGAGCCGAAGCCGGTGAAGGCGACCTTCTCGCCCTTGCCCAGCTGCTCGGCGATGATGTCGAGCACGGCGGACAGCGCGCGGTCGGCCTGAGCGCGCGAAACATCAAGACGGTCGGCCAGGGCTTCGACGAATTCACCTTTATTCATGCTTTTCCTCGATTGGTGTGAGTGGGATTTGGAAAGTCCGTTCTACGCGGCGGATTCTAGCACCCTCGCGGCCTGTGGGGCGTTTCCTGTTGCCGGCGCGTGAGGTCCACCATGACGCATAGCACGGGTTCCTCAAGCGCGCGCCACCGATCGCGAACCCACTTCGGGCAACAACAGGGCGTATGCTCCCTCCAGCGACACGACGACGAAAGATACAGACGATGAACACGCAAGCCCCTGCCGGCGACGACACCATCCGCATCACCGCAACACGCCAGGGCGACGCCATCACCGGAGTCGAGGTACGGATCCCCGCGCTGGCCTGGATGGGGGGACAGGTGGTCGGCATGACGCCCGCCGCCGCGACGGCCCATCTGCTCGCCCACGCCAGCCACAGCCCGCGCGCCCATGCCTGCGCGGTCGAGCATGCCTGCGCGCTCGCCCTCGGCGAGCAGGCGATCGCGGCCGACGACCGGGATGCCCAGCTCGTGATCGAGCGCACCCTCGCTGCCGAGATGGCCGACACCCACCTGCGCCGCCTGCTCATCGACTGGCCGCCGCAGTTCGGCTTCGAGCCGCGCCTGAACCGCTTCGCCGAGTTTCACCGCCAGCTGATCGCGCCGTCCGATGCGGAGACTGCCTTCGCGCTCGGCGGCGAAGTGCTCGACCTGGTCGCGCGCGAGATGCTCGCCGGCTTCTTCAGCCAGATCCGCATGCCGCACGGCCTCGGCGAATTCATCGAGCGGCTCAACGCGGGGGGCAGCCTGAGCACGGTCATGAACGAGCTGATCGCGATGGGCGCCTCGCTGCCACCGCGTGGCGGCCCCACCCAGTTGCTGGGCACGCTCAGCGCCGCGGCCTGGGTGAGCAGCGTCGGCGAGTGGCCGGACGCCGATTTCGTCCGCTGTCCGACCTATGCCGGCGCGCCCGCCGAGACCGGGCCGCTGGCACGCCATGCGCCGTCGCCGCTGGTACGCCTGCTGCTGGACCGCGGCCACCGGGTGTCGGCGCGCCTGTTCGCCAAGGCCATCGACGTCGCCGACTGCGCGAGCCGGATGCGCCATCCCTACACCGACGACGTCCCGCCGCTGATAGACGCGGTGCAGGCGGCCCCGGGGGTCGGCATGGCGCGCGTGGCCACCGCGCGCGGCACCCTGCTGTGCTGGGTGCGGATCGCAGACGGCCTGATCGCCGACTGCGCGATGGTTCCGGCTGGCGCTTGGAACTTCCACCCCGACGGCGCGTTCTGCCGCGAGGCCTTGAGCGGGCACGAGAAGGGCGAGGACCTCGAGGGCACGCGCCGCCGCATCTCGGTGCTGGCGCTCGCCCTCGACCCCTCGATCGCGCACACCGTCGAGGTCGTCGAACGTCCGGCGGGAAAGAAGCGCGCGTGAGCGCTTCCCCGCGCCGGCTCAGGCCTCGAGCTGGCGGTAGGCGCCGCCGAAATAGATCAGCGGCGCACGCGCCTCGCGATCGAAATCGACCACCTCGCTGATGAAGACGACGTGGTCGCCGCCCTCGTGGCGCACCGTGTTGCGGCACTGGAAGCGCGCGCAGCAGCCGCGCAGCAGCGGCACGCCGCCGACCCCTTCGTCGCAGGCCAGGCCGGCGAACTTGTCGTCGAGCCGGCTGGCGAAGCGCTGCGACAGCTCGGTCTGGTCCTCGGCGAGGACGTTGATCGCGTAGTATTCGCAGCCTTCGAACAGGGCGCGGCTGGGCAGGTCCTTGGCCAGGCTCCATACGATCAGCGGCGGATCGAGCGACACCGAGTTGAAGGAATTGACGGTGAGGCCGATCGGCTCGCCGGCCGGCGTGCGCGTGGTCACCACCGTGATGCCGGTGGCGAACATGCCTAGCGAGTTGCGGAAGCGGCGCGAGAAATCCTCGCCCGGGAAGCTCTGTTGGGTCATGGAATGAGACGTCGCGGTGGGTCCGCGCTCTGTTGCAGTGCAATCGAAGCGCGGATTATCGCCGCGCACGCGACCAGCGTCGAGGGCGAAAGCCTTGATGCATGCAAAAAAAACACAGGAAAAACCGCGACATGAACGACTTCGCCGGCCGCCTGCTCGCGTGGCAGCGGGAACACGGGCGCCACGACCTGCCCTGGCAGGGCGGCACCGACCCCTACCCGATCTGGCTGTCCGAGGTCATGCTGCAGCAGACCCAGGTCGACACGGTGATCCCCTACTACCGGCGCTTCCTCGCGCGTTTCCCCGACGTCGGCACGCTCGCCGCGGCGCCGGTGGAGGACGTGATGGCGCTGTGGAGCGGGCTCGGCTACTACGCGCGGGCACGCAACCTGCACCGTGCCGCGCAGGTGATCGTGGCCGAGCACGGCGGGCGCTTCCCCGCCAGCGCCGCACGGATCGCCGAGCTGCCCGGCATCGGCCGCTCGACCGCCGCGGCGATCGCCGCCTTCGCCTTCGGCGAGCGCGCCGCCATCCTCGACGGCAACGTCAAGCGCGTGCTGTGCCGGATCTTCGGCGTCGACGGTTTTCCGGGCGACAAGGCGGTGGAGAACCGGCTGTGGGGTCTCGCCGAATCGCTGCTGCCGGCGCGGGAGGTCGGGCGCTACATCCAGGCGCAGATGGATCTCGGCGCCACGCTGTGCACCCGCGGCCGCCCGGCGTGCGCGCGCTGCCCCTTCGCCACCGACTGCGTCGCGCACCGCGAGCAGCGCGTCGCCGAACTACCGACGCCGCGCCCGCGCAAGGCGGTGCCGCGGCGCAGCGCGCGCTACGCGGTGATCGTACATGACGGCGCGGTGCTGCTCGAGCGCCGGCCGCCGACCGGGATCTGGGGCGGACTGCTGGCCCTGCCCGAAATCCCGGACGCAGGCGGCGACGCCGCGCGCTGGGCGGGCGAGCGCTTCGGCCTGGACATCGCCGGCGCGCAGACGCTGGCGCCGCTGACCCACGCCTTCACCCACTTCGTGCTCGAGCTGCAGCCGGTGCTGCTGGGGGTGGCCTCGCCCCGCGGCCAGCCCCGCCTGCACGCGGCCGACGACGGTGCGCTGTGCTGGCAGCCACTGGCCGCCCGTGCCGACGCCGCGCTGCCGACGCCGGTGCGGCGCATCCTCGACGCCCTCGCCGCGCCGGACCTGTTCTCCGCCGGCTGAAGGGCGCGGCGGCTCAGGCGAGGTTCGGCAGCAGGCCGTGCTCGCGCAGGTACTTCTGCAGGATTTCCAGGCGGCTGAGCGGGTCGTCGAGCTCGAGCAGCTTCTGCTTGGCGAGCAGCGGGATCGGCAGCAGTTCGGTATAACGCGCGCCGACCCAGCCTGCATCGTCGAAATCGTGCGGCGGCGGCAGGCGTTCGCCGAGTTCGCCGACGATGGTCCGCAGCAGCGGCAGCAGATCGGCCTGGGCCTCGGGGACCAGCTCCGCCGGCGACTCCTCCAGCCAGCGCACGCTGGCGACCAGCAGGCCGTCGCGCTCGAGCTCGTGGTCCTCGATGCGGAAACGCCGGCCGCCGCGGGTGAGCAGGTTCAGCACCCCGGTCTGCGCCATGTCCCACTGCTCGATGCGCGCCTCGGTGCCCACCGGATGCGGGACCGCGGCCTCGCCGACCTCCTCGCCGGCGGCGATCAGGCACACGCCGAAGGCCGAGTCCTCGCGCATGCAGCGGGTGATCATGTCCATGTAGCGCGGCTCGAACACGCGCAGCGGCAGCACGCCGCCGGGGAAGAGCACGGTCTTGAGCGGGAACAGCGGCAGGCGTTCGGGCGGCGTGGTCATGGTGCCCTCCTGGGCGAATGGGCTGAACTCGGGCGCCGGCGGCTCAGCGCGCCTGCTCGCCCGGCTCGGCCGCGGGCACGCGATCCTCGCCCCAGCGCGCCATCAGCGCATGCGGCACGCCGAGCTGGTCGAGGATGCGGGCGACGACGAAGTCGATGAGATCCTGGACGGTCTGCGGATGGTGGTAGAAGCCCGGATTCGGCGGCAGGATGCACACGCCGAGGCGGGCGAGCCTGAGCATGTTCTCGAGATGGATCGCCGAATACGGCGTCTCGCGCGGCACCAGCACCAGCTTGCGGGCTTCCTTGATGACGACGTCGGCAGCGCGCTCGATCAGGTTCTGGCTCAGGCCGCCGGCGATCGCAGCCAGCGTGGCCACCGTGCACGGGCACACCACCATCGCGTCGGGCGGATTGGAGCCGGAGGCCGGCGGCGCGAACCACTCCTCGCGGCCGAACACCCGCAGCTGCCCCGGCGCCGCACCGAAGCGCGCCGACAGCTCGGCCTCGACCTCGGCCGGGCGCGCCGGCAGGTTCCAGTCCATCTCCTGGCGGGCGACGATCTGCGCCACCTGCGAGTACAGCAGCCACACCCGGCAGCCGGCCTGCAGCAGGCATTCGACCAGGCGCACGCCGTAGGGCAGGCCGGAGGCGCCGGTGAAGGCGACGGTGACGGTGCGGGGCGGATTCATCCGGGCTGGGCTCACTCGAGATAGTCGGTGATCAGTTCCCAGCGCCCGTTGCGGATCTGCGCCAGGCGGCCGTGGCGGTTGCCGAGGTGGTCGTCCGGCGTGAAGCGGTAGGTCGGACTGCCGAAATAATCGCGGGTGAACTCCATGCGCTCGAGCGTGCGCGCGAAGGCCTCGATCGTGAGTGTCGGACCGGTGAGCTCGGCGGTGCGCACGAACAGGTCGGCCAGGGTGTAGCCCATCACGCTCCACACGTTGGGGTCTGCGTCGAAGCGCGCGCGGTAGCGCTCGATCCAGGCAGCGAGCTGGCTGTTGGCGCCTTCGGCGTAGGGGTGCGGCAGCACCGAGACGCCGTACAGCCCCTCCACCGCCGCGCCGCCCAGCTCGTGGGTCTGCGCCGAATAGCCGGAGGCGGTGACGAGCATGTCGACCTCCCAGCCGATCTTGCGCGCCTCGGCCATCGCCGCCACGGTCTCGCGCACCACGGTGGCGAGCACGACGAAATCGCAGCGCGCAGCGCGCAGGCGGGCGATCTGGCTGGACAGGTCGGTGGCGCCGCGCTTGTAGCTGGTGCGTTCGATCAGCTCGCGCTCGAGGCCGGCCAGGGCCTTCTCCACCCCCTTCATCACCTCCAGGCCGTAGTCGTCGTCCTGGTACAGCAGGCAGGTGCGCTCGTAGCCGCGCTCGCGCACCATGTGCCGGGTGGCGGCTTCCATGTAGTCCTGGTAGGGCGCGAAGTTCTGGAACTTGAGCGGATGCAGCGGCTCGTAGGTCGCCCGGTGCGGCGAGAACGGGAACAGGTGCAGGCGCCCGGCATCGACGACGATGGGCATGGTCGCCATCACCACCGGGGTGCCCATGTTGGCGATGAAGGCGAAGGCCTGGTCGCGCTGGACCAGCTTGCGCGCAGCGAGCACGGCACGCTTGGGGTCGTAGCCGGCGTCCTCGACCACCAGGCGGATGCGCCGCCCATGCACGCCACCGGCGGCGTTGGCCTCGTCGAAGCGCATCAGCATGCCGTCGCGCACCGGCACGCCGAGCAGCGCGATCGGGCCGGAGAGGTCGGAAACGGTGCCGACGACGATCTCGTCTCCGACGACCTCCGCCGCCGTCGCCGGCAGCGCGGTCGCGGCGAGCGCGAACGCGGCGACCAGGCCGCGGAGAAGGCTCAGGGGGCGGATGCTATGCACGACTTCGTCCGGTTCAGAAAGGCAGGCGGCGGCGCGGCGTGGCCGGCTTCTGCTCCGCGCCCGAAGTGGAGCCGGCCGCCGCGACCGGCGCCCTGACCGGCTTGCGCGGCTGGTTCAGTTCCTCGCGCGCGAATCGCACCTTGCCCTCGAGCTCGCAGCCGCGCATGCCGGGCGAGCAGATCGCACCGCGCACGCGCTGGCAGATGCCGTTCAGGTCGTGGGGGCAGCTCCAGGCACTCATCGCGTTCGACTCCACAGGCAGCGGGAAATGAGACTGTAACTATCGGCTGCTGCAACGCAAAATTCAAGCGCGGCAGGCGCGCAGACGCACTCAATTCCTTCCGGCCAGGCCCGCGGGCCGCAGCAGCACGACGGCCACGATCACCGCACCGAACAGCACGAGCTCGAGCCCTGCCGCACGCGCCCAGTCGCCGGGCAGCTGGTCGCGCGCCACCGCGATCAGCTGCGGGATCACGACGATCACCAGCGCGCCCCAGGCCGCGCCGGCCAGGCGCCGCGCGCCGCCGATGAAGGCCAGCATCAGCAGCTCGAAGGAGAACACCAGCCCGAACTGCTCCGGGCTGACGAAACCGATCCAGTGCGCATAGAGCGCACCAGCCAGCCCGGACAGCGCGCCACCGACGACGAAGGCCTGCATCTTCACCGCGGCGGGGGCGATGCCGCAGGCGGCGGCGGCCACCTCGTCGTCGCGCACCGCGCGCCAGGCGCGGCCGTGGCGCGAGCGCAGCAGGCGACGGCAGGCGAAGGCGGCGGCGGCGAAGGCGAGCACGCTCACCAGCGCCTGTGCCAGGGTCGAACCCGCACGCCAGCCGAAGATCGAGAACGCCCCCACCGTCATCCCCGCGGCGCCGTGCGTCCACGCCTCGGCGCGCACCAGGGCCTCCTCGACGATCAGCGCGAAGGCGAGCGTGCTCATGCCGAAGTAGAGCCCGCCCAGCCGGCGCGCGGGCAAGCTCGCCAGCGCGCCGCCGAGCGCACCCGCCGCCACTCCGGCCGGCAGCGCCAGCAGCGGCGGCAGGCCACGGGCCACGAGCACGGCCTGGGCATAGGCGCCGAGCGCCACCAGCGCCGCCTGGCCGAGCGCGATCTGCCCCGCCTGGCCTACCACGATCACCACGCCGAGGCCGGCGATCGCGTAGGTCGCCACCAGGGTCGCCTTGCCGAGCGCGTAATCGGCGCCGAGCACGGCGACGGCGAGCGCCAGGATCAGCGCCCAAGGCAGCAGGCTGCGCAGCGCACCCGGCAGCCTTGCGCCAGCCGCCTTGCCCTCACCCGGCAACCCGATCATGCCCCGCTCCGCCCGCCGCGACGCGCGCCCAGGCCCTGCGGGAAGAGCAGCAGCGCCGCCATCAGCAGCGCATAGGGCACGACGTCCTTGACGCCTTCGGGCAGCGCCAGGCCGGCGAGGGCCTCGATGACGCCGAGCAGCACCCCCGCCAGCAGCGCCCCCGGCAGGCTGGTGAGCCCGCCCAGCACCGCGGCAGGAAAGGCCTTCAGCGCGATCAGGCCCATGTTCAGATGCACGAAGGTCACCGGCGCCAGCAGCAGCCCGGCACAGGCCGCGAGCGCGGCGCCGAGCGCCCACGCCAGCGTGTGCATGCGCGCCACCGGCACGCCCATCAGCGCGGCGACGCGCGCGTCTTCGGAGCAGGCGCGCAGGGCGAGTCCGACGCGGGTGTAGCGGAAGAAGGCGGCGAGCAGCGCGGCGAGCACCACCGTCGCCAGCGTCACCCACAGATGGCTGGCGGCCAGCACCAGCGGCCCGAGGGCGATGGTGTCCGCGGCGAAGGGCAGCCGGTGCACCTCCTGCGCCGCGGCGGGCACCGAGGCGACGCCGCCGCGCATCATCATCCCCAGGCCGAAGGTCAGCAGCACCGCGACCAGGTGCGGCTGGCCGAGCGCGCGGCGCAGCACCGCGCGTTCCAGTCCGGCGCCGAGCACGCCGACCGCCACCACCGCGACCGCGGCGGCGGCCAGCAGCGGCATCCCCACCTGCAGGTGCAGGCCGAGCGCGGCAAAGGCGCCCACCATCAGCAGGTCGCCCTGCATGAAGCTGACCGTCTCGGTGGCCTTGTAGATCAGCACGAAGGACAGCGCGACCAGGCCGTAGACACAGCCGGTCGCGACGCCACTGAGCAGGACCTGAAGGACGGAAAGCATAGGGGCGCAAGGATAGCCGATCGCGCTCCGGGGCGGCCCCGGGGGCGTTCCGGACACACATGAAGAAGGGCCGGTTCGCGAGCAGGAGGCGAATGCCCCTGTCCGCGAACCGGCCCCCGTACCGACCGGGAATCGGCCCGGCGCCCTGCGCTCAGCCGAGGAAACGGTCGAGGAAGCCCTGCCGCCACAGCACGACGGCGATCACGACCACGATCAGCAGGAACAGCCAGGTCCCCCAGGGGGTTTCCTTCTCCGCGTACGGGTCGGACAGCGAACGCGCCGCGCCGGGCGGCAGCGCGGCCACACCGGTGAGCGCGCCGCCGAAGGGGATATTGATGCGCGCACGGGTATTCACCGCCCAGCCGTTGGCGTCGAGCAGCGGACCGAGGTTGCGCTGGCGCAGCTTGAGCCAGGCGAGCAGCATCGACGGGCCGGAGATCAGCACCACGATGCCGACGATGACCAGCGGCATCTGCCAGGCCGGCAGCGACAGGAAGCCCGACACCACGGCCGCCAGCGCGGTGCCCAATGCGCCGAGGGCGAGGCCGATGGCGGCGAAGATACCGGCGAACTTGGCGATGTCGAAAGGTGCCGCGGGTGCCGTAGCCGCGGCGGCGGGGGCTTCGACCTTGGCACCGGCATCGGCCACGCCGGCCGCGGCCTTGGCGTCGACCGCCTGGTCGCGCGCGGCAGCGAACTTGTGGATCTGGTCGCCGATCATGCGGCCGATGCGCTTGTACGGCGACCAGAAGGCCTGCCGTACGCTGATCGGCGCTTCCACGACCTTGACCACGCTGGCGTTCCAGTCGCGACCCAAGCGGTCGTAGAACACGCCGTTGCGGCCCGGGACCATCATCTCGTCGGCGTCACCGCCGGTCATCGCGGCGACGATGGTCATCGGCGCCTCGCCCTGGCGCGCGCACTCGCAATACACCAGGTAGGTGCCCGACAGCGGTGCGAGCGCGGCGTGGCGACCCATGTCGGCCACCCGCAGGCAGAGCTCGCAGCTGCGCTGGTCGAGGTAGAGGGTGCCGGCCTGGAAGATGGCCTTCTCGTGACGGCCGTAGAAATCGCTGAGGGTGACGAAGTTGCGCAACAGCTTCACGAGGTCGCGGTTGTAGCGCGTCAGGCGCTCGAGCGCATCGACCTGGTCGGCTGCGGTTTCCGCGCCCAGATCCTGCTGGATCAGGGCCTCGAGCGCGGCACGGGTGCCGCCGGAGAGCAGCGCGCGCAGCTCGGCGATGTCCGTCGCGGCGAGCGGGTTGGCCGGCTTGGTCCCCATCCAGGCGCGGTAGGCGGCGAAGCGCGCGGCGAGATCCTGCCACTCGGCATGGGAGAGTTCGTCGCGCTCGCCGAGGACGGGCCTGACCACCTCGTCGCGCAGCGCAGCGATCCCTGCTTCCCAGGCCGGATTGAGGCCGGCGCGCAAGGGCAGGCCACGGCCGGCGCCGACCAGGGCCAGCGGCAGCGCGGCGACGCCCTCGGCATCGGTGCCGAGCGCCTGCACCGCCAGGCCGGCATAGGTGGTGTCGGCCGGATTCAGGGCGGCCGCGGCGCGCTCGTCGAAGGCCGCCAGGCGGCAGCGGGTGAAGTAGTCATCGACCTTGGCGCTCACCGCGTCGAACACGGCCGCGGCGGCCGCGGTGCCCGCGCCCAGCGGCAGCACGGTGGCGGCGTCGGCCTCGGCCTGGGCGTACCAGTCGGAGATGGCCTGGGCGGCGGCGAAGAAGGCGGTCACCCGCTCCTGGTCCACGCCGGGCTTGCCGCTGCGGTCCTCGGCGGCGCCGAAGCCGTCGATGATGAGCGCGATCGTGCGCGCGAGCTCGGCGTCGGTGGCGAGCTCGGCGGGGACGATCCCGTCGCCGTTGAAGTGCTCGGGCGCGAACAGGCGGGTAGTGTCGGCGACATCGGCGACGCCGACCGCGTCCGCATCCGCCTTGCCGACGTAGTCGAGCACCTTCCTCGCGGTCGCCAGCAGCTTCGCGCCTTCCGGGTGATCGGCGTCGATCGCGGCCAGCGGCAGGCCGTCGACGCCGCGGAACAGCACCTCGGGATCCTTGAGCACCGCGCACGCCCACTGCGTCGCGGCGAGGATCTCGGGCACACGGATGCGGCCGTCACCGTCGCCGTCGAGCAGCTGCAGCGTGCGGGTGTCGAACTCCAGGCCGGAGGTCGGGCAGGCGAGCACCGACCACAGCTTCTGGTCCAGTTCGCCAAGGTGGCGGAGGTCATCGACGGTCTCGATGCGGACCTGGTCGAAGCCCCCCGAGCGGAAGAACCGCCACTGGTAGCCCTTCTTGTTCTTCTCGCTGTTCATTGCATGCTCCCTGTCTGAAAAACCCCCGCACGCACGGGCATCGGCACTCACTCGGGAATATTGCGCCGGAATCGGACGGGGAACAATCGTCGGCCCGGCGAAGTTGCCGATGACGGCCAGCCGCTCAGCCGTAGGCGCCGACGAAGGGGTTGCTGTCGCGCTCCTCGCCGAAGGTCGAGGTGGGGCCGTGGCCGGGGATGAAGGTGATGTCGTCGCCGAGCGGGAACAGCTTCTCGCGGATCGAGCGGATCAGGGTCTGGTGGTCGCCGCGCGGGAAGTCGGTGCGGCCGATGGAGCCGGCGAACAGCACGTCGCCGACGATCGCCAGGCGCGCCGCCTCATCGAAGAAGACGACGTGGCCGGGGGTGTGGCCGGGGGTGTGGATGACCTTCAGCACGACCTCGCCGACCGTCACCGTGTCGCCGTCGTGCAGCCAGCGGTCGGGCTCGAAGGACTCGACGTCGGGGAAGCCGAACATCTTGCTCTGCTGCGGCATGCCCTCGATCCAGAAGCGGTCTTCCTCCTGCGGTCCCTCGACCGGCACGCCGAGCGCGCGCGCCAGCTTCGCGGTGCCGCCGGCGTGGTCGATGTGGCCGTGGGTGATCAGGATCTTCTCCACGCTCACGCCCAGCTCCGCCACCGCGGCGAGGATGCGCTCGACGTCGCCGCCGGGATCGACCACGGCGGCCTTCTTCGTGCGCTCGCACCACAGGATGCTGCAGTTCTGCTGGAAGGGGGTGACGGGGACGATGGTGGCCTGGATCATCGGAAGCGCTCCTGAGGATGTGGATTCGGCGCGCAGTTTAGCCGACGGGCGGATACCCGTCCGGCGCGTGAACGTGGAAGCGGGCTTGCCCGCGAAGCAGCGCTCGATCAGAGGCCGATTCGCGGGCAAGCCCGCTTCCACTGCTGCTACCGACGAAGAGCGATCAGACCACGCCCTGGGCCAGCATGGCCTCGGCGACCTTGACGAAGCCGGCGACGTTGGCACCGTCGGCGTAGCTGACGCTGCCGTCCTCGCGCTGGCCGTACTTCAGGCAGGCGGCGTGGATGCCGAGCATGATCTCCTTCAGACGGGCATCGACCTCGTCGCGGGTCCACGACATGCGCATCGCGTTCTGGCTCATCTCCAGGCCGGAGGTGGCCACGCCACCGGCGTTGGAGGCCTTGCCCGGCGCGTACAGCACGCCGTTGTGCTCGAAGATCTTCACGGCTTCGGCGGTGCTCGGCATGTTGGCGCCCTCGGCCACGGCGATCACGCCGTTCTTGACCAGGGTGGCGGCGTCGTTGCCGTCGAGTTCGTTCTGGGTCGCGCACGGCAGGGCGACGTCGACCGGCACGTGCCACGGGCGCACGCCCGGCTCGAAGCGGGCGCCGACGCGCTCGGCGTACTCGGAGACGCGGCCGTAGTAGTGGTTCTTGATCTCCATGAGGAGGGCGAGCTTCTCGGGGGTGAAGCCGGCCTCGTCGATCACGGTGCCGCTCGAGTCCGAGCAGGTGATCGGCTTGGCGCCGAGCTGCATCAGCTTCTCGATCGCGAACTGGGCGACGTTGCCCGAACCCGACACGGAGACGCGCAGGCCCTTGAAGTCGCGGCCGGCGTGCTCGAGCATCGCGTTGGCGAAGTAGACGGTGCCGTAGCCGGTCGATTCCGGACGGATCAGCGAACCGCCGAAGGACAGGCCCTTGCCTGTGAACACGCAGGCGGCGTTGTTCGACAGCTTCTTCATCATGCCGGCCATGAAGCCGACCTCGCGGCCGCCCACGCCGATGTCGCCGGCGGGCACGTCGGTGTCGGGACCGACGTGGCGATAGAGCTCGCTGATGAAGGCCTGGCAGAAGCGCATCACTTCACCCGGGCTGCGGCCCTTGGGATCGAAGTCGGAACCGCCCTTGCCGCCGCCCATCGGCAGCGTGGTGAGCGCGTTCTTGAAGGTCTGCTCGAAGGCGAGGAACTTCAGGATCGACAGGTTCACCGAGGGATGGAAGCGCAGGCCGCCCTTGTAGGGGCCGATCGCCGAGCTGTGCTGGATGCGGTAGCCGCGGTTGACCTGGACATCACCCTTGTCGTCGACCCAGGACACGCGGAACATGATCACGCGTTCGGGTTCGATCAGTCGGTCGAGGAGCGCATTCTCGGCGTAGCGTTTGTTGGCCGAAATGAAGGGCCACAGGCTCTCCATGACCTCGCTGACCGCCTGCAGAAACTCGGGCTGGCCAGGATTGCGTTGTTCGACGTAGGCCAGAAACTCCTCGAGGGACTGATATTTCATGATGTTGGACCCATGGATTGATTGACGACAAGAAAAGTGAGCACACGCGCGCACGCGATGGCCTCGGGATTAACCGAGGCCATCGCGTGATTGCGCATAATTGTGCATCAGATTCACCGTTCCGGTGCATGATTTTCGGCAAAACCATCCGCACCATGACAAGCACCTAAGCGCGCACTAATTCCGTGCCTGCTGACACCGGGGAACGAGGCCGGCGCCGCGCCCCGGGCGCATGGACCGCACCGACGCAAGCGTTTATGCTGGACGCGAGATTTCACACGACAGGAGGTTCAGATGGGTCTGTTCGCATTCATCAAGGAAGCCGGCGAAAAGCTCTTCGGCACAGGCGAAGCCAAGGCTGCCGACCCGGCGACCGCCAACGCGACGGCCGCGGAAGCGATCCACAACTACATCGTCGCCCTCAAGCTCGCGCCGCCCGACCTCGGTGTCAGCTTCGACGGCGCCCGCTCGCTGGTCACCGTTACCGGCACCGCGCCGGACCAGGCCACGCGCGAGAAGATCCTGCTCGCCGCCGGCAACGTCGCCGGCGTCGCCGAGGTGGAGAACAAGCTGTCGGTCGCCCGCAAAGAACCGGAGGCGCAGTTCCACACCGTGGTGCGCGGCGACACCCTGTCGGCGATCGCGAAGAAGTTCTACGGCGACGCCAACAAGTACCCGGCGATCTTCGAGGCCAACAAGCCGATGCTGAGCCACCCGGACAAGATCTATCCGGGACAGGTGCTGCGCATTCCGTCGCAAGGCTGAGCGGCACGCGGCTTGCCCCCTGCAGGCCCGGGCTATTACGCTCGGGCCTTTCCTTTTCTCAAGCCCGCGCTCGACGCCGCCCTGCCCATGGCCCGCATCAGGATCGACCTGCCCGAACGCTTCGCCTTCAGCACCGCCATCCCGCTGCTGATCTCCCACATCAACTACGGCAACCACCTCGACAACGCGCAGCTGCTGGGCGTGGTGTCCGAGGCCCGCCTGCGCTTCCTGAAGTCGATGGGCTACTCCGAGCTCGACGTCGAGGGCGTAGGCATCATCGTCGCCGATGCCGCCCTGCAATACCGCTCGGAGGCCTTCCACGGCGAGAGCATGAAGGTCGACATGGCGGCCACCGACTTCGGCGAGTTCGGCTGCGACCTGGTGTGGCGCATGGCGGAGGCCGACAGCGGCCGCGAAGTCGCCCGCGGCAAGACCGGCATCGTGTTCTTCGACTACCGCGAACGGCGCAAGGTGCCGGTGCCGGCAGGTTTTCGTGCGCGCTTCGGCTGAGCCCGCCGACACGGCGCAGGCCTGCGTGATCGGCGGCGGCCCCGCCGGCCTGATGGCGGCGGAGGTGCTCGCCGCAGCCGGGCTGCGGGTCACCGTGTTCGACGCCATGCCTTCGGTCGGGCGCAAGTTCCTGCTCGCCGGCCGCGGCGGACTCAACCTGACCCACAGCGAGGCGCGCGAGGCCTTCCTCGGCCGCTACGGCGCCCGCCGCCCGCAACTCGCACCGATGCTCGCGGCCTTCGGGCCCGAGGGCCTGCGCGAGTGGGCGCACGGGCTCGGCATCGAGACCTTCGTCGGCAGCTCCAGCCGGGTCTTTCCCACCGAGATGAAGGCCGCGCCGCTGCTGCGCGCCTGGCTCGCGCGCCTGCGTGCGGCGGGGGTGCAGTTCGCCGTGCGCCATCGCTGGCGCGGCTGGGCGTCGCCGCCGCAGTCCGCAGGCGGCCACGCACTGCTGTTCGACACCCCCGCCGGCGAACGCATCGTGCATGCCGACGCGGTAGTGCTGGCGCTCGGCGGCGGCAGCTGGGCGAAGCTCGGCTCCGATGGGGCCTGGGTGCCGCTGCTGCGCGCGGCAGGCATCGAGGTCGCCGAGCTGTTGCCGGCGAACTGCGGCTTCGACGTCGGCCGCCGCGCGGACGATGGGCAGGGCGCGCGCCTCCCCGGCTGGAGCGCCCACTTCGCCGAGCGCTTCCGCGGCCAGCCGCTGAAGTCGGTCCTCGCCCGCTTCACCGCCGCCGACGGCACGGTGCACGAGCGCGCCGGCGAATGCCTGATCTCGGCCACCGGCATCGAAGGCGGCCTGATCTATGCACTTTCGGCGCCGCTGCGCGACACGATCGTGGCTCAGGGCACTGCCACCCTGCATCTCGACCTCGCCCCGGGGCGCAACCTGGAGCGCCTCGCCGCCGAACTCGCCCGTCCGCGCGGCAGCCGTTCGCTGGCCAGCCACCTGCAGAGCCAGGCCGGGATCAAGGGCGTCAAGGCCGGACTGCTGCGCGAATGCCTGGCGAAGGCCGACTTCGCCGACCCCGCCCGCCTCGCCGCCGGGATCAAGTCCCTGCCGCTGACCCTGGTCGCCACCCGGCCGCTGGACGAGGCGATCAGCAGCGCCGGCGGGGTGCGCTTCGCGGCGGTGGACGCGCACCTGATGCTGCGCGCGCGCCCGGGCGTATTCATCGCCGGCGAGATGCTCGACTGGGAAGCACCCACCGGCGGCTACCTGCTCACCGCCTGCTTCGCCAGCGGCCTTGCCGCCGGCCGCGGCGCGCTGCACTGGCTGGGCGATGCACCGCTCACACCTGCGGCGGCAGGTACAGGCTCTCCTTGACCTCCTCCATCACCACGTAGCTGCGCGACTCGGTCGCCGACGGCAGCTTGAGCAGGATGTTGCCGAGCAGGCGCCGGTAGTCGCTCATCTCGGAGATGCGCGCCTTGATCAGGTAGTCGAAGTCGCCGGACACCAGGTGGCATTCCATGACCTCGGGCACGAAGGCGAGCTCCTTCTTGACGCGCTCGAAGGTGTCGTTCGACTTCGCAGCCAGCTTCAACTCCACGAACACCAGCAGCGGCCGGCCGAGCGCGCGCGGATCGACCCGCGCGTGATAGCCGGTGATCACCCCCTCGCGCTCCAGGCGGCGCACGCGCTCGGTACACGGCGTCGCCGACAGGCCGATGCGCTGGGCGAGCTCGGTCATCGACAGGCGCCCGTCCTTCTGCAGGAAATCGAGGATCTTCAGGTCGATACGGTCGAGTTCGCGCATTTCACTACGCTCCGGGCAAGGCAGCAGACAAAGAAGTATTTTTCACTATCTGACAGCTTTAACTAAGTGAAAACGCCTGCTGATTGATCAATAAACTGCCGCAATTCCATCGCATTTTACCCGGAGACCTGAAATGCACGTGATCGTACTCGGCAGCGGCGTGATCGGCACCACCACGGCCTGGTATCTGGCCCGGCGCGGCGCGCAAGTGACCGTGATCGACCGCCAGCCCGGCGCGGCGCTGGAAACGAGCTACGCCAACGCCGGCCAGGTCTCCCCCGGCTACTCGACGCCCTGGGCCGCGCCCGGCATCCCGCTCAAGGCACTGAAGTGGCTGTTCCAGCGCCATGCGCCGCTCGCCATCCGCGCCGACGGCAGCCTGTACCAGCTGCGCTGGATGGCGCAGATGCTGGCCAACTGCACCAGCGCGCGCTACATGGTCAACAAGGAGCGCATGATGCGCGTCTCCGAGTACGCCCGCGACTGCCTGCGCGCACTGCGCGCCGAGACCGGCATCGGCTACGAGGAGCGCAGCCGCGGCACTCTGCAGCTGTTCCGCACCCAGGCCCAGCTCGACGCCGCCGCACGCGACATCGCGGTGCTGGAGGAATGCGGCGTACCCTACGAGCTTCTGACCGGCGAGGCGCTGGCACGCGCCGAACCGGCGCTCGCCCGCCGCCCCGGCACGCTCGCCGGCGGCCTGCGCCTGCCCAACGACGAGACCGGCGACTGCCAGCTGTTCACCACCCGCCTCGCCGAACTCGCCCGCGCCGCGGGCGTGGAGTTCCGCTTCGACGTCCAGGTGCGCGAGCTGCTGCGCAGCGGCGGCCACATCGGCGGCGTGCGCATCGCAGGCAAGACTCCCGCTGTGGCGGACGAGGTGCTGACGGCCGATCGTTACGTGCTCGCCTTCGGCAGCTACTCGCGCCCGATGGCGGCCAGCCTCGGACTGGACCTGCCGGTGTATCCGGTCAAGGGTTACTCGCTGACCGTGCCCCTGGTCGATGCCGATGCGGCACCGGTGTCCACCGTGCTCGACGAGACCTACAAGGTCGCGGTGACACGCTTCGACGACCGCATCCGCGTCGGCGGCATGGCCGAGCTGGCCGGCTTCGACCTGCGCCTCGACCCGCGCCGGCGCGAGACCCTGGAAATGGTGGTCGGCGACCTCTTCCCCGGCGGCGGCGACCTCGAACGCGCCGAGTTCTGGACCGGTCTGCGCCCGATGACGCCCGATTCCACCCCGATCATCGGCGCCACGCCCTACCCCGAGCTGTTCCTCAACACCGGCCACGGCACCCTGGGCTGGACCATGTCCTGCGGCGCCGGCCAGCTCGTCGCCGACCTGGTGACCGGCCACCCGCCGGCGATCCGCCACGACGATCTCGGCCTGGTGCGCTACGCGCGCGCGGCCACCGTGTCGACGCGGGCACCTGTCCGCCAGCAGCCGCTCGGCACGGCCTGAGGGCCGGGCATCCACAAGCCCCGCGGCGCCTCGCGAGTTGCGGCGCGGGGAGATCCCGGGACGCCCCGCGCCCAGGCCGCGGAAACGCGCGCCGCGCCCGCGCGCATTGCAGCCGCGGCGCTTTCGCCGCACCATTTCGCCTCCCCGTTTTCCGGACATCGCCATGCGTCCCGCCCGTGCCCTGATCGACCTCGCCGCCCTGCGCCACAACTACCGTCTCGCCCGCCGGCTGCACGGCGGCCGCGCGCTGGCGGTGGTCAAGGCCAATGCCTACGGCCACGGTGCGGTGCGCTGCGCGCAGGCGCTCGCCGGGGAGGCCGACGGCTTCGCGGTGGCCTTCCTGGAGGAAGCGCTCGAGCTGCGCGCCGCCGGCCTGCGGCAGCCGATCCTGCTGCTCGAAGGCGTGTTCGCGGCCGAGGAGCTGGCCGAGGTCGCCCGCCACGGGCTATGGACCGTGATCCATCACGAGGCGCAGATCGAGATGCTCGAGCGTACCCCGCTCGCGGCACCGATCCACGTCTGGCTGAAGATCAACAGCGGCATGAACCGCGCCGGCTTCCTGCCTGCCGCGGTGGAGCCCGTCTGGCAGCGCCTGCAGGCGAGCGGCAAGGTCGCCGACATCACGCTGATGACCCACTTCGCGCGCGCCGACGAGCCGCAGGTGATCACCACCGAAGAACAGGTGGCGCGCTTCGACGCCGCCACCGCGCACCTGCCCGGTGCACGCAGTCTCTCCAACTCGGGCGCGATCCTCGGCTGGCCGCGGGCGCACCGCGACTGGGCGCGACCGGGCATCCTGCTCTACGGCGCCGATCCGATGCCGGAGGAGAAGCACGTGCTGCAGCCGGTGATGACGCTGGAGAGCGCGGTGATGGCGGTGCGCGAGATCGGCACCGGCGAGGCGCTGGGCTACGGCGGGCGCTTCGTCGCCGGGCGCCCGACCCGCGTCGGCCTGGTGGCGATGGGCTATGCCGACGGCTATCCGCGCGTGGTGCCGGACGGCACGCCGGTCGCTGTGGATGGACGGCCGGCGCGCATCATCGGCCGGGTGTCGATGGACATGCTGACGGTGGACCTCAGCGAGCTGCCGGACGCGGGCATCGGCAGCCGCGTCGAGCTGTGGGGGCGGCAGGTGGCGGTGAACCGGGTGGCGCAGGCCGCGGGCACGATCGCCTACGAACTGCTGTGCAACGTCAAGCGGGTGCGCTTCAGCTACAGCGACTGAGAGCTGCCGCGCGCAGCGGAAACGGACGGCGAAGCCCGCTCGGCGGCCTCCGCCCCCGGCGTACGACGGCACTGACCGCCACCGGATCACGCTGACCCCGGGCGGACGAGCCTGCAGGCGTCCTCAGTCGCGGACGCGGTCGATGACCAGTTTCACCCCGCTGGCGTCGGCGGCCACCGGCACACTCGCGCCTTCGAGGTCACCCGCACGTGCGCTGGCGTCCCCACCCTTGGCGACGCGGGCGGCGATCACCACGCGCTCCGGCACCGGCGCGTCACCCATCATCATCGTCGCGCCGCTGAAGCTGAAGTCCAGCGGCAGCTCGCTGCCCTTGAAGCGCAGCGCCGCCAGCGGCGGGCCGCCGGCCTCGCCGCGCACGAACACGAACACCGCATCTTCCGCCGCGACCTTGGGGCCGAGGGCGGCATCGACTTCGAGCCGGCCGGACACGGTCAGCGCCTTGGAGGCCGCCACCGGCGCAGCGCCCTCGCCGTCGGCGAGCGGCGGCATGCCGGCCTTCGCGCGCGCGTCGTTGATGCTGGCGCGCACGCCTTGCGCGACCTGGTCGCCAGGCGGGATCTGGGCGAGGATGCGCTCCCACAGCGCGGCGGCGGCGGCGAAGTCGTCGCGCTGGTAGGCCGCGGTCCCCGCCAGCGCGAGCGCCTTGGGATGGGTGGGGGCGGCTTCGAGCGCGCGCTTGGCCAGCGCCTCGGCCTCGCCGACCACCGAGTCGTGGATCGCGGCGGTCGCATCGGCCCAGTCGGAGAGCACGTCCGGGTCGTTCGGCGTCAGCTTGTCGAGGCGCGCGTAGGCGGCGGCAGCCTTGGGGTAGTCCTGCAGCACCATGTAGGTGCGCGCGAGCATGGTCCAGCCCTCGGCGTTTTCGGGCTCCTGCTCCAGGCGCTGGACCAGGGTGCCGACCATCTCCTCGACCTGCTCGCGGGTGAAGCCCTGCTGGCCCTCGATGTTCTTCGGGTCGAGCGCATCCGGCTCGCCGATCATCAGGTAGCCGGCGATGGCCAGCGCCGGCACGGTCAGCACCATGCCGACCGCCCATCCGCGGCTGGGGCGCACGTCGGCCGCTTCGGCGGCCTCGGCGGCGGCCTCGCCCTCCTCGAGCGCGCGCCGTTCCAGCTCCTCGCGGCTCTTGGCGTGGCTCGCGGCGTCGATCTGCCCGGAGGCGAGTTCGGCGTCGAGTTCGGCGAGCTGCTCGCGCAGCACGGTCAGCGCCATCGTGCTCTGCCGTGCCGCCTCGCGCCGGCGGCGGGCGCCCACGCCGAGCAACGGCGGCAGGATCAATA
The DNA here is from genome assembly GCF_029223545.1 of Thauera sp. GDN1. Lineage (NCBI taxonomy): Bacteria > Pseudomonadati > Pseudomonadota > Betaproteobacteria > Rhodocyclales > Zoogloeaceae > Thauera > Thauera sp. GDN1. The sequence goes on from NZ_CP097870.1 coordinate 3,795,242, forward strand.
GCAGGGCACCGGCCAGCAGCAGGCCGGCAAAAATGATGAACGCGGTCACGAACGAGACTCCGGAGATTCAGATTGGGCAGCGCCCGCGGCGCCACCTTCGAGCAGGGCACGGGCACGGGCGCGGTCGGCTGCCGACAGGCCCTGCTCCGCAGCCGCTTCCTCGCGCCGGCGGCGCAGGCGGAAGGCGAGCCAGGCTGCGCCGCCCACCAGCAGGGCGACCGGGCCCAGCCACAGCAGCACGGTGACGGCCTTGAACGGCGGCTCGTAGAGGACGAAATCGCCGTAGCGATCGACCAGGTAGTCGATCACGTCGTCCTTGGTCTTGCCCGCGGCCAGCTGCTCGCGCACCTGGTTGCGCAGATCAACCGCCAGCGGGGCGTTGGATTCGGCGATCGACTGGTTCTGGCACACCAGGCAGCGCAGCTTGTGCGCCAGCTCCATGGTGTCGGCCTCGAGCGCGGGGTTGGCGGCGACGGTGGGGGCGAGCGCGGGATCGGCAGCGGGCGCGGTGTCCGCCCAGGCCGGACCGCCGAGGGCGACACTCGCCGCCACGGCGCCCGTGAGCGCCGCACGGCGCAGCATTGCGAGCGGAGCATCAACCGGCACGGCGCAGCTCCTCGATCTTGGGAATCAGCACGTCCTTCAGCGCCTCGGGCGTGATCGGGCCGATGTGCTTGTAGCGGATGCGGCCGTCGCGGTCGATCAGGAAGGTCTCGGGCACGCCATACACGCCGAAGTCGATGCCGACCCGGCCGTCGATGTCGAGCACCGACAGCACGTAGGGGTCGCCATGGTCGGTGAGCCAGCGGCGCGCGCGCTCGATCGCCATCGCGGTCTCGGCCTCGAGCGCCATGCCACGGGCGTTGATCGCGCCGTCACCGCGCACTTCCTTGTAGTTGAGGCCCACCACCGGAACGATCTTCTGCTTGGCCATCTGCACCAGCAGCGGATGCTCCTGGCGGCAGGCCACGCACCACGAGGCCCACACGTTGAGCATCCACACCTGGCCCTGCATCTCTTTCAGCGCGAAGCTCTGCTCGGGCTGGTCGAGGCGGGCCAGGCTGAAGTCCGGCGCCGGCTTGTCGATCAGCGGCGAGGGCACCTCGCGCGGATTGAGGGTCAGGCCGAAGGCGAGGAAACCCGCCAGGCCGAAGAACAGCAGCAGGGGAACGAGAAACTTTGCTTTCATGACTTTCCTTGCCCGGGCGAGCGGCGATCAGGCCGAGGCCGCCACGCGCTGGCCGGCACCCGCCGCCTCGCGGGCGGCAAGTCGGCGGTAACGACGGTCGGCGGCGGCGCAGATGCCACCCAGACCCATCAGGACGCACCCCATCCAGATCCAGCTGATGAAGGGCTTGTAGTACAGGCTGACGATCCAGGCGCCGTCCTCGAGCTGCTCGCCGAGCGAGACATAGACGTCGCGGAACACGCCGATGTCGAGCGAGGCCTCGGTCATCGGCATGCCCTGGGCGCGATAGATTCGCTTCTCAGGGGTCAGGGTGCCGAGGACCCGGCCGTCGCGGCTCAGTTCGATGTTGCCGCGCGCGGCGTCGTAGTTCGGGCCATCGGCATCGACCGCGCCGTGGAACACGAAGCTGTAGCCGGCGAGTTCGGCGCGCTGCCCCTCCTTCATCTTGACGTCCAGACTCTGGTCCAGGCTGCCGACCAGGGTGACGCCGATGATGAACACGCCGATGCCGAGATGGGCGAGCCACATGCCCCACCACGACGCGGTGATCGAGCGCAGGCGTGAGCCCGCCGAGGCGCCGGCGCGTTCCTTCAGCCGGCCCGCCAGCAGCTGGATGCTGGCCAGCACCACCCAGGCGGCCAGGGTCAGCCCCAGCACCGTGCGCCAGGTGACGTGGTCCACCGCCCACGCCGCACCGAAACCGATCAGCACGCTGGCGATGAAGGCCGGCGCCACCTTGCGCACGGCAGCGACGAGGTCGTCGTCCTTCCAGCGCAGGAAGGGGCCGAACATCATCAGCACCACCACCGGCGTCATCAGCGGCACGAACACCGCCTGGAAGTACGGCGGGCCGACCGAGATCTTGCCGAGGTTGAGCGCGTCGAGGAACAGCGGATAGAGCGTGCCGAGCAGGACCGAGGCCGAGGCCACGGTCAGCAGCACGTTGTTGGCCAGCAGCGAGGTCTCGCGCGACACCAGCGCGAAGCTGCCGCCGCCCATCAGCTTGTTGGCACGCATCGCGTACAGCAGCAGCGAGGCGCCGATCACGATCACCAGCAGGGCGAGGATGTAGAGGCCGCGCTTGGGGTCGGTGGCGAAGGCGTGCACGCTGGTGATGACGCCCGAGCGCACGAGGAAGGTGCCGAGCAGCGACAGCGAGAAGGCGCCGATCGCCAGCAGCACGGTCCAGCTGCGGAAGGCGCCGCGCTTCTCGGTGACCGCCAGCGAGTGCATCAGCGCGGTGCCGAGCAGCCAGGGCATGAAGGAGGCGTTCTCCACCGGATCCCAGAACCACCAGCCGCCCCAGCCGAGCTCGTAGTAGGCCCAGCCCGAGCCCACCGCGATGCCGGCGGTCAGGAACACCCAGGCGATCGTGGTCCACGGCCGCGACCAGCGCGCCCAGGCCGCGTCCAGCCGGCCCGACATCAGCGCCGCGATCGCGAACGCGAACGCCACCGAGAAGCCGACGTAGCCCATGTACAGCAGCGGCGGATGGATGATCATCCCCGGGTCCTGCAGCAGCGGGTTGAGGTCGCGGCCGTCGCCGACCGCCGGCAGCAGGCGCTCGAAGGGGTTGGAGGTGACCAGCGTGAACGAGATGAAGCCGGCGCTGACCAGACCGAGCACGCCGAGCACGCGGGCGAGGAATGCATCCGGCAGGTGGCGCGAGAACACCGTCACCGCCACCGTCCACAGCGACAGCGACATCGCCCACAGCAGCAGCGAACCCTCGTGGTTGCCCCACACGCCGGTGATCTTGTACATGATCGGCGTCGCGCTGTGCGAGTTGGTGGCGGCGAGCTGGACCGAGAAGTCGCTGGTGACGAAGGCCCAGGTCAGGCACACGTAGCTGAAGACGATGAAGAAGAACTGCCCCTGCGCCGCCGGGCGGCCGACCGCCATCAGCGCCATGCTGTTGCGCTGTGCGCCCACCAGGGGCACAACCGCCTGCACCAGCGACAGGACGAGGGCGAGGATGAGGGAGAAATGTCCGAGTTCGGGGATCATGGCGTCACTGGCTCAGCGTGGTGGCGGCTTTCTGCGCCTGCTCGACGGCGTGGGCGGCCTCGGGCGGCATGTAGTTCTCGTCGTGCTTGGCGAGCACCTCGGTGGCCTGGAACACGCCACCCTCCAGCTTGCCCTGCACCACCGCGCCCTTGCCTTCCTTGAACAGGTCGGGGAGCGTGCCCTTGTAGGTGACCGGGATGATCTTCGCGGTGTCGGTGATCGCGAAGCGCACGGTGACGCCGTCGGCCTCGCGCTTGATCGAGCCCTCCTCCACCATGCCGCCGACGCGGAAGGTCTTGCCGGTGGGGGCCTTGCCCTCGGCGACCTCGGAGGGCGTATGGAAGAACACCAGGTTCTGCTGGAAGGCGCTCAACACCAGTGCCACCGCGGCGAACAGCAGGACGACCCCGCCACCGACCAGCATCAGACGCTTGCTACGGGCTTTCATTGTTCAGACTCCATGGCGGGCGCGAAGCCGTCGCCGTTGCGCTTGCTCGAATCCTTGCCGACCGCCCGCCGCCAGCGCAGCAGACGGCGAACCGTGTCCTTCCGACGCTGGAACACGAGCACGAGTTCCAGCACGATCAATGCGAAGCTGAGGCCGTAGCTGCCCCACACGAAAAAGGCGGCGCCGCCCATGTCCCAGAACGCGGACCAGCTCTCCCACTGCGACATCAGGCACGCCCTCCGGCAGCTTGCGAAATCCCTGCTTCACGCTCGAGCTCGGCGCCCACCCACTCGGTATGGCGCTCGCGCTCGAGGATCATCGGCCGCACCCGCCAGAACACCACCGCAAGGGTGTAGGCCCAGGACGCGAAAGCCATCACCAGCATGCCGGCGAGCATGGTGGCCGCCATCGACGGCGCCTTGTCCAGGCTCACCGAGGCGCCCTGGTGCAGCGTGTTCCACCATTGCACCGAGAAATAGATGATCGGCACGTTGACCGCACCGACCAGCGCGATGATGGCGCCGGCGCGATCGGCACGACGCGGATCCTCGATCGCACGGGTGAGCGCGATGAAGCCGAAGTACAGGAAGAGCAGCAGCAGCTGCGAGGTCAAGCGGGCATCCCATACCCAGTACGCACCCCAGGTCGGCTTGCCCCACAGCGCACCCGTCCACAGCGCGACGAAGCAGAACATCGCCCCGGTGGGGGCCAGCGCCTGGCTCATCACGAAGGACAGGCGGGTGTTCATGATCAGGCCGACCGCCGACCAGAAGGCCATCACCAGGTAGATGAACATCGACATCCAGGCTGCCGGCACGTGGATGAAAATCACGCGGTACACCTGGCCCTGGGTGGCGTCGGTCGGCGCCACGAAGAAGCCGAGCCACAGGCCGATCACGGTGAGGACGACGGCGATGGCGGCGAACCAGGGAGCGAGACGGCCGGCGAGAGGGTAGAAATGCTGCGGCGAGGCGAACCTCAGGAGGCTGCGACGGCGTTCGGGATTCGTCATGCTTGAAGAGTCGGTTCTCGCTCGGCCACGCCCGCACGGGGCATGGCAGCAGGGTCAATCGGTCGAAATTCTCAGCGCCGCGGCACAGGCCACCGGAGCCAGCGCCAGCGCCCCCGCCAGTCCGCCGCTCAGCAGCAGCAGGTGGGCGACGGCGCCCGAGCCGGACAGCTCCGCCTCCACCGCCCCGGCGCCGAAGATCAGCACCGGCACGAACAGGGGCAGCACCAGCAGCGCGAGCAGCATGCCGCCGCCACGCAGGCCCAGCGTCAGCGCCGCGCCCACCGCGCCCAGCAATGCCAGGATCGGCGTGCCGAGCGCCAAACTTAGTACCAGCACCGGCAGCCCACCTTGCTCCAGGTCAAGCAGCAGGGCCATGGCCGGCGCGATCGCAACCACCGGCAATCCGGTGCTGATCCAGAACGCCAGCACCTTGGCCATCACCCACAGCGCGGCCGGTTCCCTGGACAGCAGCAACTGCTCCAGAGTTCCGTCCGCGTAGTCCTGGGCGAACAGTCGGTGCAGCGACAGCAGGCAGGCCAGCAGGGCGGCGACCCACAGCACGCCGGGGGCGATCGCACGCAGCTGGTTGGGCTCGGCGCCGACGCCGAAGGGGAACAGGCAGACGACGATGATGAAGAAGGCGAGCGTGACCAGCACGTCGGCGCGGCCGCGCCAGGCCAGCAGCAGGTCGCGGCGCAGCACCGCGAAGAAGGTGCTCAGCATGCGAAGGCTCCCACGTCGAGGACCTCGGGCGGTCGCCTGAAGGGCGCGTCCTGGTGGGTGGTCAGCATGACCATGCCGCCGGCCTCGCAGTGATCGGACAGGGTCGCGGCGAGGTCGGCGACCGCATGCACGTCGAGCGCGGTGAAGGGCTCGTCCAGCACCCACAGCGGGCGGCTCGCGGACAGGAACAGGCGCGCCAGCCCGACGCGGCGGCGCTGGCCCTGGGACAGCACGCGCGCCGGCAGGTCGAGCTGGTTGGCGAGTCCGATGCGGACCAGCGCGTCCACGCAGGCCTGCTCGTCGATCGCGTCGCCGGCGGCCGAACAGGCGAAGCGCAGGTTCTCGAGCGGGGTGAGGAGGTCGTTGAGCGCGGGGGCGTGGCCGAGGTAGAGCAGCTCGCCGTGGAAGGCCTCGCGCTCGCGCCGGATCGAGTGCCCGCGCCAGCGCACCTCGCCCGCCTCGGGCATGGCGAGCCCGGTCACCAGGCGCAGCAGGCTGGTCTTGCCGACGCCGTTGGGGCCGGCGACGCGCAGCAGACCACCCGCCTGCAGGCGGAAGGCGAGGTCGCGGAAAAGCAGGCGATCGCCCTTCAGGCAGGCGAGTTCTTGGACTTCGAGCATGGGGACGGATTGAACCACAGCCGCGGCACGGAGCGCCATCCCGGCGCAGCGGGAAAGCACGGGCCCCGCGGCACGCCGAGCGGATCGGCGGGCGCGGGGCCGGCTTCAGTCAGGGCGACCGCGTCGTGCGCGGGTCAATTCTTCTGGACCGGCGGATGCAGCACCTCGGGCGCGACACCTTCACGCGGGACGCCGATGTCCTGGACGACCGGCGGCAGCGAGTGGGCGATGCCCTTGTGGCAGTCGATGCAGGTCTTGCCTTCGGCGAAGCCGGCCTGGTGCATCTGGTTCGAGCGACGGCCCTGCACCGAGTAGTCGAAGTACTCGTAGTTGTGGCAGTTGCGGCACTCCTGCGAGTTGTTCGCCTTCATCCGGCCCCACTCGTTCTGCGCCAGGCGCAGGCGTTCGGCGGCAAACTTCTCGGGCGTGCTGATCGTGCCCATGATCTTGCCGTACACCTCGCGCGAAGCCTTGATCTTGCGGATCATCTTCGGCCCCCACTCCTTGGGCACGTGGCAGTCCGGGCAGGTCGCGCGCACGCCGGTGCGGTTCTGGTAGTGGATGGTATTGCGGTATTCCTTGAAGACGTTTTCCTCCATCTCATGGCAGGAAATGCAGAACTTCTCGGTATTGGTCATTTCCAGGGCCCAGTTGAAGCCACCCCAGAAGATCACGCCCAAGGCGAAGAGCAGCACGATCGCGCCCCAGCCGGCACCGCGGATGCGCTGCATCAGGCTCTTGTTGTTGTCGGTCATGACATTCCCCGTTTATTGACGCCTCAGCGCAGGCCTTCCGCGCGCTGGAACTTGTTCGCCACCAGCGGTTTGGCGTCGGTCTGCGGCACGTGGCACTGCATGCAGAAGTAGCGCCGCGGCGAGATGTTCGACAGCTCGCCGCCGTCGCGATCCTTGAAGTGCGTCAGGCTCACCTTGGTCGCGCCGGACTCCTTGTAGCGGCTCCAGGCGTGGCAGTCCATGCACTTGTTGAAGTTGATCGTGACCTCGTAGCCCTCGACCTTGTGCGGGATCAGCGGCGGCTGCTGCACGTAGTCGCGCTCGATCGGGGGCTGGTCCGGAATCGGCTTGTAGTTGCCGACCTGCAGTTCCTGATCGGCGACGTCGGCGCCGCGAATGCTCTTGACCGCCTGCGCCATCGCCGCGGGTGGCACGATTGCACCGAAGCCGACGGCGGCGACGAGTGCGAGCACCAGATTTCGGGTTTGCTTCTTCATGACTCGCTCCTGTTGAATCGGGTCGTAATACGGAAAACGTCCTTGCCGCACACATCCACGCAGCGTCCGCAGGTGGTGCAGTCGGCATCCAGAATGAGGGGGTGGTCCTGGCCCACGCCCTTGAGCGCGGGGCGGATGACCTGCGGCTCGGGACAGACGGCGAAGCAGTCCATGCAGTCGTTGCAGGCGCTGCGCCTGGCGGCCGACACCCTGACGACCGATGCGCGTCCGAGCAGCGCGTAGAAGGCGCCCTGCGGGCACAGGTGGCCACACCAGCCGCGCGGGGCGATCAGCAGGTCGTAGAAGAAGATGCCGCCGACGATGCCCCAGGCCAGGCCGAAGCCGAAGATCAGCCCGCGATGGAACATCGACACCGGATTCACCCACTCCCAGGCCAGCGCACCGGTCGCCGCCGCGATCACCAGCACGAAGCCGAGCAGCCAGTAGCGCGTGCTACCGGCCGGCGCCTTGCCGCCCTTCAGGCCCAGGCGGCGGCGCAACCACGCGGCGGCGTCGGTGACGAGGTTCACCGGACACACCCATGAGCAGAACAGCCGCCCGCCGAACAGCAGGTAGAAGGCGAGCACGATGCCGCCGCCGAGCAGCGCCTCGCGGTAGGGCCAGTGGCCGGCCGCGAGCTGCTGGACGATGAGGAAGGGGTCGGTCAGCGGCAGCACGCCCAGCGTCAGGCTCGAGGACAGGTTGCCCTTGACGATCCACCACCCGAACCACGGCCCGAGCAGGAACAGCGCGAGGATGCCGAGCTGCGACGCGCGCCGCAGCAGCAGCCACTTGTGGGCGCGCAGCCAGCCCTTGGCCTCGACCGCCTCCTGTCCCGGCCTCGCCACCACGCCGCGCATCGCCGCGCCGCGCACGCTGGTGGGCGGGACCTTGCGCTCCGCCACACCGCCGGTCGTCGTCTGCACGCTCATGGCTTCCACCCCGAATCGAGACCGCCACCTGTAGGCTGGGCGGGTTTGTAATCGGGCACCTGCGGACTTTCACCCGGACCGACGCGGGTGTCGCCGTAGGCCTTGTCCTCCAGGCCACGCACCGGCAGCTCGACCTGGTCGCCGATCAGTGACTTTCCTGCGGCTTCCTTCTCCTCCCAGCCGCGCAGGTAGTGCTCGGCCTTCGAGCCCTGCGCCAGCCTGATCGGCAGCACCTTGATCGCCGACTCGCCGGGCAGCACGCAGGCCTTCTCGCACTTGCCGCAGCCGGTACAGTGCTCGGAATGCACGGTCGGCAGCAGCATCGCGTGGCGGTCCGAGCGCGGGTTGTGGATGCGCTCGAGCGTGATCGCCTTGTCGATGACCGGGCACACCCGGTAGCACACGTCGCAGCGCAGGCCGAGGAAGTTGAGGCAGTTCTCCTGGTCGATGAGCACGGCCAGCCCCATCCTGGCCTTGCCGATGTCGGTGAGCGCCCGATCGAGCGCACCGGTCGGACAGGCGACCACGCAGGGGATGTCCTCGCACATCTCGCAGGGGATGTCGCGGGCCTCGAAATACGGCGTACCGGTGGCCACCCCGTCGCCGAGCTCGGCCAGCTTCAGGGTCTTGTACGGGCAGTCGCGCACGCACAGGCCGCAGCGCACGCAGGCCGCGAGGAAGTCGTCTTCGGGGAGCGCGCCGGGGGGGCGGATCGCGGTCGCCGGCAGCGCCGACGCCTGCTTCGCGTACATGCCGGCACCGAGCGCGAGCAGGCCCGCGCCGCCGGCGACACCCGCCGCATCCTTGAGGAAGCGGCGGCGCGGCGACGGGGCGCTGGCTGCAGCACGTCCGGTTGCTTGCACCTTGTCGTTCATGATCACCGCAAGCCCGCACCCGCTACCGTCCCCCCGGTCGGCGGGGCGCGGAACTCGCGCCTCCTGTCCTTAAGCCTTCAGCACCTTGACCGCACACTTCTTGTAGTCGGTCTCTTTCGAGATCGGGCAGGTGGCGTCGAGCGTGAGCTTGTTCACCAGCCGGCCTTCATCGAAGAAGGGCACGAAGATCAGCCCGACCGGCGGCTTGTTGCGACCGCGGGTCTCGAGACGGGCAACGATCTCGCCGCGCCGCGACACCACCTTCACCGCCATGCCGCGCTGCAGGCCACGCTTCTGCGCGTCGTCCGGGTGCATGAAGATCTGCGCCTCGGGGACCGAACGGTGCAGCTCGGGCACGCGGCGGGTCATCGAGCCGGTGTGCCAGTGCTCCAGCACGCGGCCGGTGCACAGCCACATGTCGAACTCGGCGTCCGGCATCTCGGGCGGATCCTGGTAGGGCAGCGCGAACACCACCGCCTTGTTGTCCTTGTGGCCGTAGAACTTCACGCCCTCGCCCGCCTTCACGTACGGGTCATAGCCCTCGCGGAAGCGCCACAGCGTTTCCTTGTTGTCGACCACCGGCCAGCGCAGGCCGCGCGCCTTGTGATAGACGTCGAAGTCCGCAAGGTCGTGACCGTGGCCGCGACCGAAGGCGGCGTACTCCTCGAACAGGCCCTTCTGCAGGTAGAAGCCGAGCTCCTTCGACTCGTCGTTCATGTAGCCGGGGATCGCATGGGCGTTGGCCTTGTCGACGTCCGCCAGCGGGAACTTGTTGACCTGGCCGTTGGCGTAGAGCACGTCGTACAGGGTCTTGCCGCGGTACTCCGGCTTCTTCGCGAGCAGCTCCTCGGGCCACACTTCCTCGACCTTGAAGCGCTTGGCGAACTGGATGTACTGCCACAGGTCGGACCTGGCCTCGCCCGGCGCCGACACCTGCTGGCGCCAGAACTGGGTGCGGCGCTCGGCGTTGCCGAAGGCGCCCTCCTTCTCGGCCCACATCGCGCACGGCAGGATCAGGTCGGCCGACAGCGCGGACACGGTCGGATAGACGTCGGACACCACCACGAAGGCTTCCGGATTGCGCCAGCCCGGGTAGATCTCGTCATTGACGTTCGGACCCGCCTGCATGTTGTTGGTGGTGGACGTCCAGTAGCACTTGATCTTGCCGTCCTTCAACGCGCGGCTCTGCGCCACCGCGTGGTAGCCGATCTTCGCCGGAATGGTGCCCTCGGGCAGCTTCCAGATCTCCTCGGTCAGCGCCCGGTGCATCGGGTTGGTGACGACCATGTCGGCCGGCAGGCGGTGGGCGAAGGTGCCGACCTCGCGTGCGGTGCCGCAGGCCGAGGGCTGGCCGGTGAGCGAGAACGGGCTGTTGCCGGGTTCGCTGATCTTGCCCACCAGCAGGTGGACGTTGTAGATCATGTTGTTCACCCAGGTGCCGCGGGTGTGCTGGTTGAAGCCCATGGTCCAGAACGACACCACCTTGCGGCTCGGGTCGGCATAGACCTCGGCCAGCTTCTTCAGGCGGTCCTCCGGCACGCCCGACAGCTTGGACACCTTCTCGACCGTGTACTCGGACACGAACTTGGCGAATTCGTCGAAGCTGATGTCCTTGGCCGCGCCGGTGTCGCCCTTCGGCTTGCCGTCGGCGCCGGGATAGCCGTTGCTGGTCGCGCTGGCCTCGAGGGTGTGGTTCGGGCGCAGGCCGAAGCCGATGTCGGTCTCGCCCATCTTGAACTTGACGTTGCGATTGACGAACTCGGTGTTGACGCGCTTGGTCTGGATGATGTGGTTGCAGATGTAGTTCAGGATCGCCAGATCGGTCTGCGGCACGAAGATCATCGGGTTGTCGGCGAGCTCGTACGAGCGGTGCTCGAAGGTCGACAGCACGTGGACCTGGCAGCCCTCCTTGGACAGGCGACGGTCGGTGATGCGGCTCCACAGGATGGGGTGCATCTCGGCCATGTTCGAGCCCCACAACACGAAGGTGTCGGTGTTCTCGATGTCGTCGTAGCAGCCCATCGGCTCGTCGATGCCGAAGGTGCGCATGAAGCCGGCCACGGCCGAGGCCATGCAGTGGCGCGCGTTGGGGTCGATGTTGTTGGTGCGGAAGCCGGCCTTGTACAGCTTGGAGGCGGCATAGCCTTCCCACACCGTCCACTGGCCGGAGCCGAACATGGCGATGGAATCGGGGCCGTGCTCCTTGATGGCCTTCTTCCACTTCTGCTCCATGATGTCGAAGGCCTGGTCCCAGGAGATCGGCGTGAATTCGCCGTTCTTGTCGTACTGGCCGTTCTTCATGCGCAGCAGCGGCTTGGTCAGACGGTCCTCGCCGTACATGATCTTGGACAGGAAGTAGCCCTTGATGCAGTTCAGGCCGCGGTTGACCGGCGAATCGGGGTCGCCCTGGGTGGCGACGATGCGGCCGTTCTGCACGCCGACCAGCACCGAGCAGCCGGTACCGCAGAAGCGGCAGGCGGCCTTGTCCCAGCGCACCTTGGTGCTGGGCGTCGCTTCCTGCGCCTGGGTCACGACCGGGATGCCGATGCCTGCCGTGGCAGCCGCAGCGGCAATCGCGTTGTTCTTGATGAATTCGCGTCGATTCATGCTCATTTCAGACCTCCGTCAATTCCAGACCAGCATCGGTGTATTCGTAGGCGACCGTCAGTCCCTGGACCTTCGGGGCGAGATTCACCGCCAGGATCGAGTCGGTGACCGACCAGCCCGCACCATCCTCGATGGTGATGACGATGCTGCCCTTCTCAGTCGACGACCCGTGCAGCTCGACCCCGGGAATCTTCTTCAGGGCCTCGATCACCTCGGGGAAATCGGCGGGGAACGCCCGCACGACCAGACTCGCAATATTCATGCTTCCCTCTCCGTGGGAATGTTGTTGTCCGAGCGCATGGCGATCGCCCGTGTCGGACAGGGACCGATGCACGCGCCGCAGCCGGTGCAGCCGCTCGCATCCAGCACCGGCTGGGCAACGCCGCCCAGTTGCAGACGAAAACGGATTGCGGCTTCGGGACAGGATTCGCCGCAGACGCGGCATTCGACGCCGCGCACGGCCAGGCAGGCCTCGCCGATGGTCGCCACGATGGCCCACGGCGCCGCATCGGCATCGCGCCGCAACAGCGCCTGCGGCTCGCAGCTGCTCACGCAGTCGGCGCAGAAGGTGCACTCGCCGCGGCTGAAATCCACGCCGGGGAAGCCGCCGTCCATGCGGACCAGGATGCGGGTGGGACAGGCCTCGATGCAGCGGTCGCAGCGGGTGCAGCGGTCGATGAACAGCGCCTCCTCCAGCGCCCAGGGCGGACGCCGGGCAGGCGCGAGTGTCGGCCGTCCCATGCGCAGGAAACCCCTGCGGGAAGGCACAACAAGAGAGGACGACTCGGCAACCACGACGATTTCCTGAAGGAATGGCACTCGGGATTAGAGCCCACTCCAGCGTCCGGGTTATTGACTCTGATCAACTTGCGAACAACTCGCAAATCGACAGAATCGGTACCGATCGAGCACAGCCGGCGCGGCGCCGGCGTCCTTCAGCCGCGCATGCGCTCCACCGCCCACACCGCCGCCTCGACCCGCGAGCGCAGGTCGAGCTTGCGCAGGATGTGCTTCACGTGCACCTTCACCGTGCCCTCGGCGATGTCGAGTTCGCGCCCGATCTGCTTGTTCGACAGGCCCTCGGCGATCTTCTCCAGGATGCGCGTCTCCTGCTCGGTGAGGCCGGCCGCCCCCACCGACTGCGGCCGCGACTCGCTGCGCAGCGCGGCGGCGAGCAGGTTGTTGAGCTGCTCGGGGATCACCGTGCGCCCGGCGGCGACGGCCTGCAGCGCCTCGAGCATGGCCTCGGGCTCCATGTCCTTGAGCAGGTAGCCGTCGACACCGCCGCGCAGCGCCGACACCACGTCCTCGCCCGAGTCCGACACGGTGACCATGACCACCCGCATGTCGAGACGCGCGGCGCGCAAGCCGCGCAGCACCTCGAGGCCGCTCATGTCGCGCATGTTGAGGTCGAGCAGGATCAGGTCCGGACGCAGCTCGCGGGCGAGCATCAGCCCCTCCGCCCCGCCAGCCGCCTCGCCGACGAGCTGGAAGCCCGGGATCATCTGCAGCAGCTGCACCATCCCGCGGCGGAACAGCGGATGGTCATCGACGATGAGCACGCGTTGCGTTTCGGTCATGCGCTGGCTTCTCCCTGTGCGCTGCGGGCGTCCGTCGCCGACGCCGCACCCCCGGTGGCGGCCCGGAAGCGGACGCAGACCCGGGTTCCGCCGCGGTCCATGGGGGCGATCTCGATCTCCCCGCCCATGCTGTGCGCACGCTCGCGCATGATGGTCAGGCCGTGGTGGTTGTGCGCATCGGCCGGCGGACCGCCGATGCCGTCACCGTCGTCCTCGACGCTGAGGCAGACCGATCCGTCCGCCGCCCCGTGCAGTGCCACCCGCGCCGTGCGCGCCCCGGCGTGGCGCACCATGTTCGACAGCGCCTCGCGCACGATCTGCAGCACGTGCACCTCCTGGTTGGGGCTGAGCTGGCAGTGCCCCAGGTCGACGTCGAGCGCGATGTCGACGCCACCGCGGGTGCCGTACTCGCGCACCGCGTCCTGGATCAGCGTGGCGAGGTCGGCGGACAGCCCGAGGCGGAAGGACACCAGCAGCTCGCGCAACTGGCGGTAGGCGGCGTTGATGCCCTCGCGCAGGTCGGCGATGATGGGCGCGGCCTGGGCGTTGCAGGCCGGATCGGCCACCACCGGCTGCAGCAGGCTGACCTGGATCTTCATGTACGACAGCGCCTGCGCCAGCGAATCGTGCAGTTCGCGCGCGATCGCCGAGCGCTCCTCCTGCAGCGCCAGCAGGCGCTCCTGTTCGCTGCGCCGCGCCGCGCCGAGCGCCATGCCCATGTGGCGCGACAAGGCCTCGATGAGCTGGCGCTGCCAGTCCGCCAGGCGTACGCCGTCGGCCAGCGCCAGGCGCAGCATCCCGTAGTGGTGTTCGCGGTCGCGCAGCGGAAAGCGCAGCAGGCCCGGATTGTGCAGCGCCAGGCCGTCGCCGCCGGACGCGGCGCGGCAGGCGCCGCAGGCCTCGTCGCCGCGCGCCAGGCGGTCCGGACAGGGGCCGATCGACGACGCGATCACCGTCGCCGGCCCGCCCTGGGGCGGCTCGATGCACACGAAGCTGCCCTCCAGCCCGGCTACGCGGTCGATGTCGCGCAGCGTGGCCTCGTAGGCCTCGGCCGCGGTCGGGGTCTGATACAGGCGCGCGATAGCGTGGTACAGCAGCTCGAGCGAGCGGTTGCTGCGCTGCAGCTCCGCGGTCTTGTCGGCGACACGCTGCTCGAGCGTGCGGTAGTGCTCCTCGAGCTTGTCGGTCATCAGGTTGAACGCTCGCCCGACCCGGCCCAGCTCGTCCTCGCCGCTGTAGCTCACGCGCACGCCGAAATCGCCGTCGGCGATGCGCCGCGCCGCATCGAGCAGGCCGCGCAACGGCCGCAGCAGCGCGCGATGAAGCATGAACAGCGCGATCAGGACCACCAGGATGGTCACACCGATGGCGACGCCGAGGATGAAGCGCAGGTCCTGGATGCGGGTCTCGGTGTCGTGCTCGAGCACGGCCACCAGGGTGTTGAGCTGCTCGACGAAGGCATCCACCTCGGTCAGCAGCAGCTCCACCTGCTCCGCCGGCGGCGGTGGCGAGCGGCTGCCGAGCGCCTCGATGCGCGGCTTCAGGCTCATGTGCCAGGAGGCGTGCACGCCGCGGTAGGTGGCGGCGAACAGGTCGCCGGGCGCGCGCTCGATGAAGCGCAGCAGCGCCGGATGCTCGAGCTGGCGCTCGAAGTCGACCACCGCATCCGCGACCCGCGCGGTCTGGAAGCGACCGTTGAGGGAGTCGACGGCGATCAGGTTGGCCACCCGGTGGGTGTAGCGGCGCAGGCTGCCGGCGATGTTGATCGCGCTCGCACTGCCGCGCGTGCTCTCGACGACCACCACCGAAGCGCTCATGCCCGCCAGGCTGATCAGCGTGAGCGCGAGCATCGCCACCGATACCAAGAGCATGATCGAGCGCCGGACCAGCAGGCGCGGAATCGCGAATTGCATCATCGGCCTCCTTGCGGGCCTTCACCCCGCCGGCAACGTGGACGTATCCCTTCCACGCCGTTTCCTCCATCGAGACACCGCAATGCTTTCATTTTCTCTTCATTATCAATGTCTTGAAAAAGTTCCCAACTACCTCTTTCGAGGTATGCGCACCTACTCCGCCGCGCCCTCCGCCAGGGCGGTGCAGCATGCACGCAGCACTCGAGCGGCTAGTCTACAGCCCGATCGCCATAGTTGGCGTCAGCAGGAGAGTCGCATGAGCAGCCACAAGCCCCCCGCCGTCGATACCCAGGACTTTCTGGCCCGCTTCGCGCCGTTCAACATGCTCGACGACAGGGAGCGCGCCCGCATCCAGGCCGGCGCCCGCCCGATCCACGCCGCGCGCGGGGAACTGCTGCTGCAGCAGGACGACTGTCCGCGCGGGGTCTATCTGGTGCTGTCCGGGCGGGTGAAATGCTTCGTGCTGTCGCCCTCGGGCGGCGAGAAGATCGTGAATCTGGGCGAACCGGGCGGCTTCTTCGGCGAGGACGCGGCCCTGCTCAACCGTCCCCACATCGTCAATGCGCAGGCGATGTGCGCCAGCGAGCTGCTGCTGGTGCCGACCGTCATCCTGCGCGAGACCATGGTGAGCTCGCCGGCGTTTTCGGTGTCGATGGCGATGCGCCTGGCGATGGCCAACTACGACCTGCTGGCGACGATGCAGATGCAGCTGCAGATGAGCGGCACGCAGCGCGTGGCACATTACCTCACCCGCCTGGCCCCGGACGATGCCGAGCGCTGCGAGATCCGCCTCGACATCGACAAGCAGACCATCGCCGCCCAGCTCAACCTCACCCCCGAGACCCTGTCGCGCATCCTGTCGCAGCTCACCCGCGAGGGCATGATCCAGCCCCGCGGCCGGCGCGGCATCGTGCTCAGCAAGCTGTCCGAGCTGCGCAGCTGCGCAGCGCACTGAACAACGGCGCACGCGCGCATCCATCTGCGCGCGGCAGGTTTCAGGCCTCGCCCCCAGCCAGGGGCAGGATGTGCTGCAGGTGCGCCGGAACGGCGAGCCAGCGGCTGAAGATGCGCCAGATGTCGGCGTCGAAGGCACGCACCGCGGTCGTCGCCAGCTCCCGCGCCACACCCGCGTCGGCCACACTCCCCAGGTAGCACCAGCGGTCGAAGACGTGGACGCGGGTGAAAGGACTCGCCGGATGATGCTCGGCGACGCCCACCGCGCCCGGCCACGGCCAGGGCTTCGTCCCCACGCCGGCAAGCGCCGCGGCCAGACGCGCATCGTGCTCGGCCGCCGACTCGCGGCCGGCGCACACGCCGGCGCAGCGCCGGGCGGCATGGGCCGAGCACGCCCCGCTGCCGCCCTCCAGGCCGAGGCGGCGCGGACACAGGCGATACAGCATGGCCAGCTCGCGCAGCAGGTTGTCGGCCTCGCGGCGGTTGCGGAACACGCCGTACAGGCCCGCCCAGCCGGCCGGATCGGTGCCCGCGATCGGCACCGCCTCGTGCATCGGCGCCCGCCGCCGGTTGGCCAGCAGGCGCAGCGCGAAGGCGCCGTCGGCGGGCTCCTGCGGGCGGTTGAAGGGCGGGCGCAGGTCGCGCAGCAGCACGAGTTCCTGCAGCGAGGTGTCGAGCTCGCCCGCGGTCTCGATCCACTCCACGCGCTTGACCTTCGCCACCAGCTCGGCATCGCGCCCCTTGCGCACGTTGGGCGCGAAATGTTCGCGCACCCGCGCGCGCAGGCTCTGCGCACGGCCGACGAACAGCGGCTGCTCGCGCCGCCCGTCGACAGGCGGCTCCTCGGCGGCGTGGAAGAGATAGAGGCCGGGCACGTCGGGCACCGCCTCGAGCATGCCCTCGGGCAGGCCGGGCGGCAGCGCCGGCGCCTTCATCGCGCGCTCGGCGGCGCGCGCCAGGACCTCGGGGGCGAACGCCGCCTCCACCTGGCGCACGAACTGCCAGAGGACGTCGACGTCGCCCATCGCACGATGGCGTGCCTCGCAGACCAGGCCGTGGCGCTCGATCAGCGCATCGAGGCCGTGACGGTGATGCTCGGGGAACAACGCACGCGACAGCTTGACGGTGCACAGCACCGGCGCATCGAACTCGCGGCCGATGCGGGTGAAGGCGTTCTTGATGAACCCGAAGTCGAAGCGCGCGCTGTGGGCGACGAACACGCAGCCTTCGAGCAGCGCGGCGACGGTGTCGGCGAGCGCCTCGAAGGCCGGCGCGTCGGCGACCATGGCGTCGGAGATGCCGGTGACCTGCTCGATCAGCGGCGGAATGGGCTGGCCGGGCGCGACCAGGCTCTCCCAGCGCGCGACCACCTCGCCGTCCTCGATGCGCAGGATGGCGATCTCGGTGATGCGGTCGCGCACCGGATGCGCCCCGGTGCTCTCGACATCGATGATGGCCAGTCGGCGCGGCAGGCTCATGCCGGCCCGCCGCGCAGGATGGGGACCGCGCTCACGAATGGCCGCCGGCGCACGCGGCGCACTGGCGTGCGGGCAGGCGCTGCCGGCTCAGCGCGAAATGCGCGCAGGCTCAGCGGTTCGCGTCGTAGTAATAGGGCTTGACCGGCACGCGCGCGGTGGCGAGACGCTCCTGCTCGTCGACGCGCTGCGGCTTGTCCCACCACAGGGCGCGGCCCTTCTTCTGCTCGTCGCGCTGCTCCGGATGCTTCTCCATCCACTCGCGCATGAACTTCGTGTGATCGGATTCGTACATCGCCATGTCGGGCCCCTGTTGATGTGATTGCGGCGCGCATTGCGCTGCGGTCGGCCCGCATTCTACCAGCGCCGGCGCCGCTCAGCCCACGCGTCCGTCGGCCTTCACCCGGCCGATGCGGACGACTTCCTGCACCCGGCGCACCGCGCGCATGACCCGCGCCAGATGCATGCGGTCATGCACCTGCAGGGTGAAGCTGAGCGCGGTGTAGTCGCCCTGCTCGCTTTCCATACTGACGCTCTGGATGTTGCAGTCTTCCTCGGCGATCGCGCTCGCCACCCGCGCCAGCACCCCGCGCAAGTTGCGGCTGAGCACGCGGATGCCGACGTCGAACATGCGCTCGTCGACCACGTGCTCCCATTCCACGTCCACCCAGCGCCCACGGTCGCCGCGCAGCTTGGCCACGTTGGGACAGTCGTGGGTATGCACCTCCAGCCCCTGGCCCTTGCGCAGCGTGCCGATGATCGGGTCGCCGGGGATCGGGTGGCAGCAACGCGCGAGCTGCACCGCCACGCCTTCCGAGCCGCGGATGGTGATCGCGCCCGCGGGCTTGGGCTTGACCACGTCGGGGCGGCCGGACTCCAGGTCCTGGGCCTCGGCCACGCGGCGGGCGACGATCACCGGCAGGCGCTTGCCCAGCCCGATGTCGGCGAACACGTCCTTCTTGTTGCGCACCCCGCGGTCGCGCAGGAAGCGGTCCCAGGCGAAGGTGGAGATCTGCCCCAGGGTGAGCCCGTGCGGGCGCAGGGCCTGGTTGAGCAGGCGCTCGCCGAGCGCGACCGATTCGTCCTGCTGCGCGTTCTTGAGGAAATGGCGGATCTGCGAGCGCGCCTTGCCGGTGCGCGCGTAGGACAGCCAGGCCGGATTGGGGTTGGCGTGCGCGGCGGTGATGATCTCCACCTGGTCGCCGTTGCGCAGTTCGCTGCGCAGCGGCATCAGGTCGCCGTTGATGCGGCAGGCCACGCAGCGGTTGCCGACGTCGGTGTGCACCGCATAGGCGAAGTCCACCGGGGTCGAGCCCTTGGGCATGGAGAAGATCTTGCCCATCGGCGAGAACACATAGACCTCGCCGGGGAAGAGGTCGATCTTGACGTGCTCGAGGAACTCGGTGGCCTCGCCCGAGGTGGATTGCAGCTCGAGCAGCGACTGCAGCCAGGAGTGCGTCTTCTGCTGCAGCTCGGTCAGCGTCTTCTCGTCTTCCTTGTACAGCCAGTGCGAGGCCACCCCGGTCTCGGCGATGTGGTGCATCTCGCGGGTGCGGATCTGCACCTCGACCGGCATGCCGAAGGGCCCGATCAGCGTGGTGTGCAGGCTCTGGTAGCCGTTGGCCTTGGGGATCGCCAGGTAGTCCTTGAACTTGCCCGGCACCGGCTTGTACATCGAGTGCAGCGCGCCGAGCGCGAGGTAGCAGCTCGGCACGTCCTTGACGATGACGCGAAAGCCGTAGATGTCGAGCACCTGCGAGAAGGACAGGCGCTTCTCGACCATCTTGCGGTAGATGCCGTAGAGGTGCTTCTCGCGGCCCTGCACCTCGGCGGCGATGCCCCACTGCGGCAGGCGCTCCTCGATGCTGGCGAGGATCTTGCCGACCACCTCGCGGCGGTTGCCGCGCGCCGAGCGGATCGCCTTCGACAACACCTCGAAGCGCAGCGGGTACTTGTTGCGGAAGGACAGCTCCTGCAGCTCGCGGAACAGGTCGTTGAGGCCGAGGCGGTTGGCGATCGGGGCGTAGATCTCCAGCGTCTCGTTGGCGATGCGGCGGCGCTTGGCCGGACGCATGTGGTCCAGCGTGCGCATGTTGTGCAGGCGGTCGGCGAGCTTGATCAGGATGACGCGCAGGTCGCTCGCCATCGCCAGCAGCATCTTGCGGAAGTTCTCCGCCTGCGCCTCTTCCTGCGAGCGGAACTCGATCTTGTCGAGCCTGGACAGGCCATCGACCAGCTCGGCCGATACCCTGCCGAAGCGCTCGGCGATCTCCGCCTTGGAGATGTGGGTGTCCTCCATCACGTCGTGGAGGAGCGCGGCGATCAGCGCCTGGGGGTCGAGATGCCAGTCGGCGACCAGCGAGCACACCGCCACCGGATGGCTGACGTAGGGCTCGCCACTGACGCGGAACTGCCCGGCGTGGGCATCGGCGGAGAAATGGTAGGCCGCCTCGACGCGGCCCACGTCCTCGGGCTTGAGGTAGGTCTGGAGCTTGGCCTTGAGCTGCTGGAAGTCGAGCGACAGCACGCTCGACACCGGCGGGCGGAAAGGCTGGGGGGCTGGGCCCGCTTCTGCGGTGTTCATGCAACCCCCGGGCGGGATCAGGCCTGGCCGCGGTTCAGCATCTCGAGACCGACCTTGCCCGCCTCGATCTCGCGCAGCGCGATCACGGTGGGCTTGTCCCGGTCCAGCGGGTCGACGTCGATCTGTGCGGTGCCGCCGGCAGTGAGCTGGCGCGCGCGATAGGTGGCGGCCAGGGTGAGCTGGAAGCGGTTCGGAATCCTTTTCAGGCAGTCTTCGACGGTGATGCGGGCCATGTTCAATCCTGTTCGAGAAAGGCGAAATATTCGGGATGCCGCTGGTGCTGGTTGGCGCAACGCAAACGCGCAGCCCGCACTACGGCGACCAGGTCGTCGAGCGCGGCATCGATTTCGTCGTTGATTATAACGTAGTCGAATTCGGCGACATGGCGCATTTCCCCGCGCGCGCCGAGCAGGCGGCGGCTGATGACCTCGTCGCTGTCGGTGTTGCGGCCGCGCAGGCGGGACTCGAGCGCCTCCATCGACGGCGGCAGGATGAACACGCCCACCGCACCCGGGAAGTGCTTGCGCACCTGCTGCGCGCCCTGCCAGTCGATCTCGAGCAGGGTATCGCGGCCGGCCTCGATCTGCGCCTTGAGCCAGACCCTGGAGGTGGCGTAGTAGTTGCCGTGCACCTCCGCCCACTCCAGGAACTCGCCGCGATCGCGCAGGCTGCGGAAGGTGGCCACGTCGACGAAGTGGTACTCGCGCCCGTCCTGCTCGCCGGGGCGCGGGGCGCGGGTGGTGTAGGAGATCGACAGCTGCACGCGGGGATCGCGCTGCAGCAGGCCGCGCACCAGGGTGGTCTTGCCGGCGCCCGAAGGCGCGGTGACGATGAAGAGGGTTCCGGGCATCGGCCTGCTTTCCTTTGGGTTCTTGGTTCTCTATTCGAGGTTCTGCACCTGCTCGCGCATCTGCTCGATCAGCACCTTCATCTCCATGGCGATGCCGGTGATGTCGGTCGCGGGCGACTTGGAGGCGAGGGTGTTGGCCTCGCGGTTGAGTTCCTGCATCAGGAAGTCGAGCCGCTTGCCGGCCGCGCCGCCGGCCTTGAGGATGCGCTCGACCTCGTCGAGGTGGGTGACGAGCCGGGTCAGCTCCTCGTCCACGTCGATGCGCTGGGCGTAGAGCGCCACTTCCTGGCGGATGCGGTCCTCGTCCAGGCCGGCGACGGCGTCGCGCAGCTTGGCGGTCAGGCGCTCCTGGTATTCGATCACCACCGCGGGCATGCGCGGCGTCGCGGTGGCGACCAGCTCGCGCATGCGCGCGACGCGCTCGCGGATCATGTCGGCAAGCTTCTCGCCCTCGCGGCGGCGGGTCTCGACCAGGTCGTCGAGCGCGGCGTTGGCGAGCTCGACGATCGCCGGCAGCATCTCGTCGAAGCCGAGGCTGTCGTCGGCGAGCATGCCGGGCCAGCGCAGCAGCTCATTGACCGACAGCGGCGCGGCGTCGGCGAAACGGGCGCGCAGCGTGGCCTGGGCATCGGCGAGCTGGTCGAGCAGCGCGGCGTTCAGCGCCATGTTGCGCGGCGCGGCGTGGCCGGCCTGCAGATTCAGGCGGCACTCGACCTTGCCGCGCCCGAGGCGGGCCGAGATGCGCTCGCGGATCGCCGGCTCGGCCGCGCGCAGGTCGTCCACGATGCGGAAACCGAGGTCGAGATAGCGCGAATTCACGCTGCGCAGCTCGAGGTGGAGGCTGACACTGCCCAGGTCTCGCGTCTGGACTGCGAAACCCGTCATGCTTTGAACCATATAGGCGCTCCGGGAACCCTGTCCCATCGATTAGACTGCAGGGTCCGATCAGGTCTGAAAAACCGCGAAAGCAGCGATTCTAGCGCTCCCGAAGATGCCGTCTCAAGCCAACTGCGCCCTGCCACAGGGCTTTCAGCTCGACCAGTACCGCATCGAGCGGCAGCTGTCGCTGGGCGGCTTCTCGATCGTCTACCTGGCCTACGACGCCCAGGACACCCCGGTCGCGATCAAGGAATACCTGCCCAACGCGCTCGCGCTGCGCCGCGAGGGCCAGACCGAGCCGCAGGTGCCGGAAGAGCATAGCCTCGCCTTCCGCTACGGCATGAAGTGCTTCTTCGAGGAAGGACGCGCGCTCGCCAAGCTGATGCACCCCAACGTGGTGCGCGTGCTCAACTTCTTCCGCGCCAACGGCACCGTGTACATGGTCATGCAGTTCGAGCGCGGGCGCACCCTGCACGAGCACATCCGCAAGCACCAGGGCGGGCTCGGCGAGATGCCGATCCGCGCGGTGTTCGCGCGCCTGCTCAACGGCCTGCGCGAGGTGCATTCGCACCGGCTGCTGCACCTCGACATCAAGCCCTCGAACATCTACCTGCGCACCGACGGCACGCCGGTGCTGCTCGACTTCGGCGCCGCCCGCCACGCCAAGTCGCCCGAGGACCAGCCGGCACTGAAGCCGATGTACACCCCCGGCTACGCCGCGCCCGAGCAGTACGAGAAGCGCGAGCGGCTCGGTCCATGGACCGACATCTACAGCGTCGGCGCCAGCCTCCATGCGAGCGTGACCGGCCGCGCCCCGCCGCGGGCGGACGAGCGCCTGAAGGCCGACACGCTGCAGCCGCTGGCGCGCACCCACGCCGGGCGCTACGACGCCCAGCTGCTGGAACTGATCGACTGGTGCCTGCAGCTCGACCCGCTCGACCGGCCGCAGAGCGTGTATGCGCTGCAGAAGGCCCTGATCCACCGCCATGCCGCGGCCGATCGGCCCGAGCACTGGTTCACCGACCTCGGCAGCCGCCTGAAGTCCTTCATCGGCCGCAGCTGAAAAGGCACGCCATGCGTTTCACGATCTACCAGGAAAGCCGCGTCGGCTGCCGCAGCAACAACCAGGACCGCATCGCCCACTGCTATTCGCGCGAGGCCTTGCTGATGGTGGTCGCCGACGGCATGGGCGGTCACCAGCACGGCGAACTCGCCGCCCAGCTCGCCGTCCGCCACATCGCCCAGGCCTTCCGGAACGAGGCGCGGCCGCGGCTGGTCGATCCGGGGCTGTTCCTGTCGCGCACGCTGACCGGCGCGCACCATGCGATCCTCGACGACGCGCTCGACCGCATGCTGCCGGAAGCGCCGCGCACCACCATCGTCGCCTGCGTGGTGCAGGACGGCGCAGCGCACTGGGCGCATGCCGGCGATTCGCGCCTGTACCTGATGCGCGGCGGCTACATCGTCGCCCGCACCCGCGACCATTCGCGCGCGCAGTTGCTGGTGGACCAGGGCGTGCTGCAGCCCGACGAAGCCCTCCTGCACCCCGGCCGCAACCGGCTGTACTCCTGCCTCGGCGGCAACCAGCCGCCGCAGGTCGAGCACTCGCCGCGCACGCCGCTGCGCGACGGCGACATCCTCGCGCTGTGCAGCGACGGCGCCTGGGGCCCGGCCAGCGACGAGAGCATGCTGATCCACCTCACCGCCATGCCCCTGAACCGCGGCGTGCCGGGCCTGCTCGACGAGTCCGAACGCCGCGCCGGCACCACCGCCGACAACCTGTCGATGGTGGCCATGTGCTGGCACGACGAGGACAATACCGGTGCCGCGAGCGCGCAGGCGATCTCCACCCGCAGCATGGCGCTCGACGACTTCACCACCCGGCTCGACATGACGAGCATGGGTGCGGAAGCCGCCGTCGGCCTCGACGAGGACGAGATCGAGCGCGCCATCCGCGAGATCAACGCCACCATCCGCAAATTCGACCAGAACCGATAGGACACCCCGATGCGACCCAGCCAGCGCCAGCCCGACCAACTCCGCGACGTCCGCCTCACCCGCGGCTTCACCTGCCACGCCGAAGGCTCGGTACTGGTCGAATTCGGCGCCACCCGCGTGCTGTGCACCGCCAGCGTCGAGGAGTCCGTGCCCGGCTTCCTGCGCGGCCGGGGCCAGGGCTGGGTGACCGCCGAGTACGGCATGCTGCCGCGCGCCACCCACACCCGCAGCGCGCGCGAGGCCGCCAAGGGCAAGCAGAGCGGCCGCACCCAGGAGATCCAGCGCCTGATCGGGCGCAGCCTGCGCGCGGTGGTCGACCTCGGCGCGCTCGGCGAGCGCCAGGTCATCGTCGACTGCGACGTGCTGCAGGCCGACGGCGGCACCCGCACCGCCGCCATCACCGGCGCCTGCGTCGCGGTGCACGACGCGCTGGTCGGCCTGGTCACCGCCGGCAAGCTCGCCCACAACCCGATGCGCGAATTCGTCGCCGCGGTGTCGGTCGGCATCCACCAGGGCGTGCCGGTGCTCGACCTCGACTACGCCGAGGACTCCGACTGCGACACCGACATGAACGTGGTGATGACCGAAGGCGGCGGCCTGATCGAGGTCCAGGGCACGGCCGAAGGCACGGCCTTCTCGCGCGCCGAACTCAACGCCCTGCTCGACCTCGCCGAACTCGGCGGCCGCCGGCTGTTCGAACTGCAACGTGCCGCGGTGCGCTCGGCCATCCTCTCCGCCTGACTTCGGCCGACGCCCCTGCTTTCGCTCCCCGGCCCCCGTGGGAGCGGCGGCAGCCGCGACACCCACGCACCGAACGCAGCGCCACCGCCCCCAGGAGCCCCGAATCATGAGCAAACGACTCGTCCTCGCCAGCAACAACGCCAAGAAGGCCGCCGAGATGCAGGCCCTGCTCGCCCCGCTCGGCATCGAGGTCATCCCGCAATCGGTGTTCGGCGTGAGTGAAGCCGAGGAACCGCACCCGAGCTTCGTCGAGAACGCGCTCGCCAAGGCCCGCCACGCCTCCGCCGCCACCGGCCTGCCCGCGGTCGCCGACGACTCCGGCCTGTGCGTGGAAGCGCTCGACGGCGCCCCAGGCGTGATCTCCGCCCGCTTCGCCGGCGAACCGAAGTCCGACGCGCGCAACAACGCGCTGCTGCTGGAGAAGCTCGCCCACCTCGGCGAACCGGCGAAGCGCCGCGCGTATTTCTACTCCGCCGTGGTGCTGGTGCGCCACGCCGACGACCCGCGCCCGCTGATCGCCGACGGCGAATGGCACGGCGAAATCCTCACCGCCGCGCGCGGCGAGGGCGGCTTCGGCTACGACCCGCTGTTCTGGGTCCCCGAGCTGGAGCAGACCGCGGCCGAACTCGACGCCACGCTCAAGAACACCCTCAGCCACCGCGGCGCCGCGATGCGCCACCTGCTCGCCCGCCTCGCCTCGCATCCGCTGTAAGCCACAGCGCACCGGAACCACCACCCGCCGTGACCACCCGCCGCATCATCCCGCTGACCCCCGCCACGATCCCTGCGCGCGCCCTGCCGCTGCCCGAACGTCCGCAGCTCGAAACCCCGCCGCCGCTGTCCCTGTACGTGCATTTCCCGTGGTGCGTGAAGAAGTGCCCCTACTGCGACTTCAACTCCCACGCCCCGCGCGAGGGCGGCATCCCCGAGCAGGCCTGGGTGGACGCGGTGCTCGCCGACCTCCAGCACGCCCTGCCCCAGGTCTGGGGCCGGCGGGTGCACAGCGTCTTCATCGGCGGTGGCACGCCCAGCCTGATGTCGGCGGCCACGCTCGATGCGCTCCTCACCGGCATCCGCATGCTGCTGCCGCTCGACCCGCTCGCCGAGGTCACGCTCGAGGCCAACCCGGGCACGGTGGAGGCCGGGCGCTTCCGCGACTACCGCGCCGCCGGCGTCAATCGCCTGTCGCTCGGCATCCAGAGCTTCGACGACGTCATGCTGGCGAAGATCGGTCGCATCCACGGCGGCGACGAGGCCCGGCGCGCGATCGACGCCGCACGCACGCACTTCGAGCGCGTGAACCTCGACCTGATGTACGCGCTGCCCGGCCAGACCCTGGACATGGCGCTCGCCGACCTGGAGACGGCCATCGGCTTCGGCGTGCAGCACCTGTCCTGCTACCACCTCACGCTCGAGCCCAACACCCCCTTCGCGCACGACCCGCCGCCGCTGCCCGACGACGACAGCGCCGCCGACATGCAGGACGCGATCGAGGCCCGCCTGGCCGCGGCCGGCTTCGCGCACTACGAGACCTCCGCCTTCGCCCGCCCGCACGAGCAGAGCCGCCATAACCTCAACTACTGGACCTTCGGCGACTACCTCGGCATCGGCCCCGGCGCCCACGGCAAGCTCTCCAGCCACGAGGGCATCCGCCGCGAGATGCGCCACAAGCATCCGACGCGTTATCTGGAAGGCGCGGCGCGCGGCGACTTCATCCAGGAAGCGCGCGAGGTGTCGGTGGCGGAACTGCCCTTCGAGTTCATGATGAACGCGCTGCGCCTGACCGAAGGCGTGCCGGCGAAGCTGTTCGCCGCGCGCACCGGGGTGCCGATCGAGTCCATCACCGACGAGCTGGCGCAGGCGCGCGAGCGCGGGCTGCTCGATACGGCGGACGGCCAGCTGCGGCCGACCGCGCAGGGTCGTCGCTTCCTGAACGAGTTGCTGCAGGTGTTTCTGCGCGATTGAGCCGCCCGGGCGGGTGGAAAGCGGGGAACAGGGCGGCGCCAGTGCCGGCACCTGATTCATGACCAACAGGACTATCGTGCGCACCTCGACTACCTGCATTTCGATCCGGCCAAGCGCGGGCCCGTCGGGCGAGCCGCAGACCGGGCTCGTTCGACGTTCCCCGCCTGCGTGGCGCGCCCTGCGCCGCCTCGCCCTGCCCTGGCTGCTGCTGGCGCTGCACGCGGCCGGCACCAGCGCGGCCACCCTGGCCGGCGGCCCGATGGCCGGTCCGGCGACGGCCGAACGCGTCGGCGTATGGCTGATGACCGACGCCCCCGCTCAGGTGCGGCTGGAGTACTGGCCGCACGGGCAGCCCGACGCGGTACAGCGCAGCACGCCGGTCGCCGCCAGCCCCGAGCGCGGCCTCACCGCGCGCGTCGAGCTCGACGGCCTGCAGGCCGCCACCCGCTACGCCTACCGCGTGCTGCTCGACGGCACCCCGGTCGAACTCGGCGAGGCGCCCGCGTTCACCACCGCCCCCGCGGATCCGGCCGCGCCGCGCGAGCTGCTCATCGCCACCGCCTCGTGCACCTACGTCCCCGACCCGCCTTACGAGGTCACGAAGGACTCTTTCGGCGCCGGCTTCGAGATCTTCGACACCGTCGCCGCACGGCGACCCGACGTGATGCTGTGGCTCGGCGACAACATCTACTACCGCGACAGCGACTTCGAGCGCGCGGACGAGGCCGCCGCGCGCATGCACCGGCGCTGGGCGGCCACGCGCAGCTTCGCGCCGCTGCAGCGGCTGCTGCGCACCGGCCAGCACGTCGCCATCTGGGACGACCACGACTACGGCCCGAACAACGCCAACCGCGACTTCGCGCTCAAGGCGACGGCGCTGGCGCATTTCAAGGACTACTGGGCGAATCCCGGCTACGGCCTGCCCGACGTGGCCGGCACCTTTACCCGCGTGCCGCTCGGCGACGTCGAGCTCTTCCTGCTCGACGACCGCTACCACCGCGACGACGACGCCAGCGAAGACCCGGCGCGGACCATGCTCGGCACGGCCCAGCTCGAGTGGCTCAAGGGCGCGCTGCGCGACTCGCGCGCCACCTTCAAGCTGGTCGCCAACGGCAGCCGCATGCTCAGCGACCGCCCCTCGCCCGAGCAGCGCGGCGGCGAGGGCTGGCACAACTTCCCGGCCGAGCGCCAGGCCTTCATCGACTGGCTCACGGCGCAGCGCATCGACGGCGTGTTCTTCGTCTCCGGCGACATCCACTACACCCACCTGACCGAGCGCGAGCGACCCGGCACCTACCCGCTGACCGAGCTGACCTGCTCGCCGCTGACCGCGCGCGTGCATCCCCGGCCCTTCCCGGTGCGCGAGGTGCCCGGGACGCTGGTCACGCAGCGCAACTTCTGCACGCTGGCGTTCTCCGGGCCGGCCGGCGCGCGCCTGCTGCGCGTCTCCGCGTGGGACGCCGCTGGCACGCGCCTGTGGCAGGCGGAATTTCCGGCCGCGCGGCTGCGCACGCCGTGAGCGCGCCGGTCCGGCACGGGCCATGTCAAAAACCCGGGGGCAATCAAATGCAGCACCCGACCCCACTCACCCTTTCATTACATGTAAAAGCACGAGATCGACGCATGAGACTCCACATGAAGCACATGGCGGCCGCATTGATCGGTCTTTGTGTCCTCCTTTCGAGCGGCGCGGCCGTGGCCGCAACACCTCAAGAGGGAAAGGCAAGGGCTGAGGTGCAAACGCACGACAGGCAAGACAAGCAAAGCCCGGGGGCGGAGTCGCTAGAACAAGATCCCGGCAATCGCGCTTCACTGCTTTCGCTGATTCTGGTTGGCGGCGTGATGGTCGTGGCTGTAAAGCTCGCCGTTGCTTTCGCGAAAAAGAAGATGGAAGAAGACATCAGGATCGCGCAAGCGAAAGCCGATTCCGAGAAGCAGCAAAACGGATCGCGAACGAACCTGCTTCGCTGATCACCTCATGCTCGAGCTTCGCGCCCCAGCGCGTCAGGACTTCACGATCCGGTCGTATCGCTCGCACTTCCTGCATCTCCACCTCCTCCTTTGTCAGCACTCGGGGATGCGGACGCGGCAAGCAGCGCGGCCTCGAGGATCAGCTGCTCCGGAATCGCCTCGAAGCTCACCCTTCCGACCTCCAGTGTCCGGCACTCCGCGCCGCCGCAGGCCGAGCAGCAGGTGCTTTTGCCGACGCCCGCGCCCAGCCAATCCTCGATCGAACGCCCGGCGATCCAGATCCGGTTCGATTCCGAGGGCATGCCCTTGAACGCGTCGAGCGCGATCTCCCGCGTTTCCAGAACGGGCTCGATGCCAAGCGGCCGCAACGCCTCCCGAAGCTTGGGGATGGCCTGGACGATGGCGTCGTACGTGCCGCCGCAGCGCTCGCAGGTCTCCCCTTCAGGCGTGACGAGTCGCTGCCACAGGATGTTCAGGGTCTTCATCTTGATCGAAGTCCTCGTGAGCCAGACGCCAAGCTGAAACGATCTGGCGGCCTGGGATCCGTTCACTGGGGAACGCTGGCGGCCGATGCTGTCAGCCTCGCACGACCTCACTATCGTAAAGCTTTGACCCGCCGTCAAAAGGCTTGTTGCTCGTCGGGCAGGCGACAGGAGACGGGTCCGGCATCGAATCCCTCAACCCGCTTCGCACCTCATGTCTCGGACACGATTGCTGGAGCTGAAGGCCTACGTGATCGGGGCAGGCGGTTTTCGACCCAGAGCAGCCGTAGAGCCTTTGGGAAAGCTGTCGTTCAACGTTGGAGCTAAGCGGCGGATTTGGCGAAGCCAAAGACGTCCGACTTGAGCGAATTGTTAGCGGGTGAACCCGCCAACGGGAATTGGTGCGGAGGGGAGGAATTTAACCTCCCGCGTTCTCTCCTGGAAGGCAGCATATTTAGGCGCATATGTATCCCTCGTCTGGGTTGGAGCTTTTACC
Source organism: Thauera sp. GDN1 (assembly GCF_029223545.1). Taxonomy (NCBI): domain Bacteria; kingdom Pseudomonadati; phylum Pseudomonadota; class Betaproteobacteria; order Rhodocyclales; family Zoogloeaceae; genus Thauera; species Thauera sp. GDN1. The sequence continues at coordinate 3,824,774 of NZ_CP097870.1, forward strand.
GACAGGCCTCCGCAGGAACGCTGCTCCGCACCAAACACTAACCACGCAACTAATAACAAGGGTGATTGAGTCAAACATCTTTACCTCCATCGCGCTGAAATAGACCGCGGATATCGACAGCAAAAACACCAACCCAAACGAGATATCAATACTTGCTTCTATATGAGCCTTGAACTCCAAGACTTTTAGGGCCAAAGCCCGCTAATGTCAAATTTGAACGGCGCCGGAGGCGCCCATGTCGAACGAAATATTAGCCATGTTTTATTTCAGGGTGGCGCTCTTCTAAGTACAGCTTTAAGCGTCTCTCAAAGCGCTCCTGAGTGGAAAGTTCCCTACGCTCCGAGGCTCGCGCTCCGGACAAAGTTTCGACAGCCATTTGGTTTGCAACGTGTGATTCCGCTTTACGGATACACAGTCGTTCGTGAGCCACCACGATATTGACGAATCCAACTGCAAAGAGAGTCTCTAGCACTTCACGTGGCTCTTGTTCATCTTTAAATTCGTCAGGAACAACAGGAGCTGACCTTGAAAGGAGGACGTTCTTTGCATCGAGGCCGTCCTTAACTGAGAATTCGGTATAGGGATTGTGAGCAAATCGATTTCGAATCGTGTTAATCAAATTGAATACAGGGCGCAGATCTCTCCTTAAGATGCCTAGTCCTGTTGCGAAATCAACTTTCAGCAAGAAAGCAACGCGTTCAATTTCAATTGCATCCGCCTTCGGCAACGCCTCCAGCAGTGCTATGTTCAATAGCTGATCTATAGAATAGTGCGCCTTAACAACCAATGACAAAAGATCCGGCGCGTCTTTCAATAGCCCTTCGAATTGTGATTCTCTACTGACAGCGACCATCAAAGTCTATTCCTTACGCTTTCGTCAACCTTTTTCTGGCGACAGTTTTTCCGCATAACATCTGAACGCCGAATAAAATGTCCTGCGAGTTACTATTTAAATGTAGGAACCACGCTCAAGGCAAGACAACAAGACAGGAATCGCAGCAGCCTACAGCTTAGTGGGCTGATGCCCCATCTGGCGCATAGGCAGAGAGCATACCGCCTCGTCCAGATGGCCGCTATCCGGATCGGGTGGCGACTGGCTGTTTGTGGCCGCATCCAGCCAAACGTCCAGTAATTCTCCCGGCCCCAACCCTTAACGTTTCTTCTTCGCCCGAATATAGAGCACCTTGCTGGTTCCACCCGGCGCAACCCGCTCCTCGGTGAGGAACAGATCATCCCGACCCCGCACCAGATCAGAAAGCTTCTTGAAACCATGAAGCCGTGAATCGAAATCGGGCTGGATCTTCTGCAGATAACTGCCGAAGGTGCCGAGATGAGCCCAACCGGAATCATCAGCGGATTTTTCCAGGGCCTCCATCAGGAAGTCGGTGGGAAAGGCCGGGCGCGCCAGCGTGGGTGCGGACGCGGGCGTCGCCTCGGGCGCCTCGATGGCAGGCGATGATCCGTTCGCCGACGCGGTCGGTTCAACCGCGGCAGCCGGCTTGCGCAGCACTTCCGTGAAGATGAACTTGTGGCAGGCGTTGCGGAATGCCTCGGGAGTCTTCTGCTCACCGAATCCATACACCAGCAGCCCTTCTTCCCGCAGTCGCACGGCCAGGCCGGTGAAGTCGCTGTCGCTGGTGACCAGGCAGTAGCCATCGAAGCGGCGGGTGTAGAGCAGATCCATCGCGTCGATGATCATGGTGCTGTCGGTCGCATTCTTGCCGCTGGTGTAGGCGAACTGCTGGACAGGCTTGATCGAGTAGCGGTTGAGGACCTTCTTCCAGGATGCGCTGTTGGGCGAGGTGAAGTCGCCGTAGATCCGCCGCACCGTGGCTTCGCCGAAGCGGGCGACCTCCTCGAGCAGGCCCTCGATGACGCCGGCCTGGGCATTGTCCGCGTCGATGAGGACGGCGAGACGCTTGGCGGGTTCTTCCGCTTCGACACGGACCACAGTCTTCGGCTGCATGTAGCACCTATGGAATTCGACTATGCACCGAGTATAGCCGCTAGGCTCCCAAAGGTATCGAGGCTTGGCGCACGGTCAGGTACGCCCTGCCGCGACGCGCCATGCTTGGGGGCGAGGTCATGCCCCCGGGCCGTGGCGCCCCGCACCAGCCGCGCCGGACGGCGGCGCTTCCTCATTCGCGCGGCTCCCCTCGTCCATCCGCCGGATCGCCTCCTGGCCCTGGCGGGCGAGACCGGCGAGGCGGTCGATCTGGGCGTCGAGCCTGGGCAGCGCATCGCGGCGGTAGCGCGCCAGGTCGTCGATGGCGCCGAGCACGTCGGCGAAGGCCTGTTCGAGCTGGCCCATGTCGAGCATGGCGGACGAGGCGCGCGTCTGGATGTCCACGCCCTGGGTGCGCAGCGCCTGCGCGGTGCCGGCGATGAGCGCGGAGGTGGTCTGGTTGAGCGCGGCGACGCGGTCGAGCACCAGACGCTGGTTGGCCAGGCCGAGGGCGACGGTGACGGCGACGTTGAGCGCCGACACGGTGACGTTGATGGCGCGATCGACGCCGCGGATCAGCTCGCGGTTGTTGCGGATCACGACCTCGAGCGCGAGCACGCCCTGCTGGCTCACCGCGACCTGCTGCTGCAGGTCGATGATGCGCTGGCGCAGCGGGAACAGGAGCTCTTCCTCGACGAAGGCGCGCCGCGGCGCGGGCAGCGTGGCGGAGGCGGCCTCGCGGGCGAGGCGGCGGTCGATCATGCGGCCGAGTTCGACCTGGCGTTCGAGCTGGGCGAGGATGGCGCGCAGGGATTGCTGGTCGTCGGCCAGGGTCAGGTTGTCGCGGCGCAGCATGTCGGCGCCGGACTGCAGGTCGCGGATGATGGCGTCGAGCGCGTCCTGCGCCTTCTCGTACTTCTGGAAGTAGCGCTGCATCGGCTTGCCGACGCCGGGGATGAAGGACAGCGCGCGCGACAGGCCCTCGCCGCTCAGCTTCTGGCGCGCGGGGTCGAGGTCCTGCATCTTGTCGCGCAACGCGAGCAGGGCCTGCGCCACCGGACCGCCCTCGTCGCCCTGGTGGGCGAGCTTGCGAATCGGCGCCTGCAGCATCTCGCTGCGCCACGCCGCCTGGCGCTGCAGCTCGATGCCCATGGTGTCGACGGCCTCGCGCTGACGGTGGAGCTCGGCCTCGGCGGTGGCGAGCGCGTCGCGCACGAAGGCGTCGGCGGTGGCGGCGAGTTCGGGGTCTTCGGGCGCGTCCGCGGGCTGCGGCGGAACCGCCTGGCGCGCGATGTCCTCGATCGGGGGCAGTGACAAGCTCATTGCAGCACTCCTCGGTTCAGGGCTTGCGGCCGTACAGGCCGGCGCGCTCGGCGAAGCGGCGCAGTTCCTGCAGCGCCTGCTCCATGTTGCCCGCCGCGGCGCCCTGGCTGCGGCCGGTGTCGATGCGCGCCACGGCAACCGCGACGTCGTCGAGCGCGGTCAGCGCGGCCTCGTTGCCGGCGGCGATCTCGGCCAGCCGGCGCTCGGTCTCGTCGGCGATCGCCAGCCGGCGGCGCAGGGCCTCGCGCTCGGTGGGGTTGAGGCGCGCGCCTTCGCGTTCCAGCCGTTCGCGCACGAAATCGGCATCCAGCCCGGCGCTGCCGTGCACCAGCTCGACCATCGCCCCCAGCCCGGCGGCGGCCTCACGGCCGACCTCGCCGACCAGGCCGCGGGCGCGCTCGTAGGTGACTTCGCGCGCGTCGAACTTGTCGTCGAGCACGTCGAGCGCACGGTGGTAGCGGGTGAACAGGCGGTCGGCCTGCACTGCGAGATCGGGCCGGCGCAGGTCGACGAGCTCGCGCTTGACCTCCCACAGCTGCAGCACCACCGCGTCGGCATCGGTGGGGGCGAAGCCGGGATCGAGTGTGAGCAGGTCGCGCTCGCGGCGCGCATTCGCCTGTTCGCTGCGCTGGCGTTCGCGGGCCGCGGCGCGTTCGCGTCCGGCGCGTGACGCACGCCAGCGCCGCCAGCGTTTCTCGATGAAGAGCTCCACCGGCACCGCGGCCAGCCCGGCGAGCCAGCCGCCGAGGCTGGCGCCGAAGCCGCCCCACAGCGAGGTCAGCAGCAGCAGCATCGCCACCGAGGGCATCGCCACCGCGTAGCGCAGGATCACCTGCCAGCGCGAGGCCACCTCCTCCGGCACGACCAGGCGCGGCTCGTACAGCCCGGCCAGGAACCAGGGCATGAAGGTGGTCAGCAGGCCGAAGGCGAAGCCCTGCAGGAAATCGAACATTACGCGGCGCCGAGCGCCGGGTTGAGGGTGTAGGTTCCGGTGATCTTCGCTTCGGCGAGCACATGGCCGGCGATCGCGGCGCGCACGTCCTGGCCGCTGAAGCGGCCTTCCACCGCGCAGCGCGGCACGTCGAGCGCATACAGCGTGAACACGTAGCGATGCACGATCTCGTCGTTCCACGGCGGGCAGGGGCCGTCGTAGCCGTGGTAGTCGCCCTTCATCGACTCGTCGCCGGCAAACCAGGCGGTGTAGTCGTTGACGCCGTGGCGGGCGCCGAGCGCGGTCTCGGGGCCGGGCTTGCCGCCGGGGGTGACTTCGCCGGAGAAGTGGCCGGCGTCGATCGCGCGCAGCTCGGCGGGCAGGTCCACCACCACCCAGTGGAAGAAATCCACCCGCGGCAGGCTGGCCGGCACCGTGCGGCCTTCCTTGTTCACGTCGTCGCCCCTGCTCGGCACGTCGGGGTCGTGGCAGATCAGCGCGAAGGATTTCGTGCCCGCGGGCACGTCGGACCACGCCAGCTGCGGATTGCGGTTGGCGCCGAGGCAGACGTGACCCTCGTCGGCCGGAATGCAGAAGGCGAATTCGCCCGGGATGCGGGCGCCGTCGGTGAAGCTCTGGCTGGTGAGTTTCAAGGCATTCTCCTCGCGGGTTGAAGTGGTGGCTGCAGGCCGGCGCCAGGACGCCGGGTCAGGGCGTCTCGCACAGGCAATGGAGGTACAGGTGGCGCGGATCGTTCCAGCGCAGAAGCTCGGCGGTCGAGCGCTGCACCTCGCCGAGCAGCGCGCCCAGCGGGCCGCTCGCCAGGCCGCCGCCGACCAGATCGAGGCCGAGGTCCTCGCCGGTGCTCAGCAGGCGGCGCAGCATGCGCTGCTCGAAGGAATCCACCGCCTCCGGCCACACCAGCTCGTACTCGCTGATCCCGGCGCGCGCGGCCGCCGCGGCGATCGCGTCCTGCAGGCCGCCGAGCTTGTCCACCAGGCCGAGCCCGCTGGCAGCCTCGCCGGTCCATACCCGGCCGCGGGCGACCGCATCGACCTCGCCGGTCGTCATCTTGCGCGCCTGCGCCACCACGTCGAGGAAGCGGCGGTAGCCGTGCTCGATGCTGAGCTGCATGGCCGCGGCCGCGTCCTCGTCGAGCGGGCGGCGCGGGTCGAGCGCGCCGGCGAGCGGCGCGGTGGCCACGCCATCGACGCCGATGCCGAGCCGGCGCAGCGGTTCGGAGAACTCCGGGAACAGGCCGAAGATGCCGATCGAGCCGGTGACCGTGGCCGGCGCGGCCCAGATCTCGTCGGCGCCGGAAGCGATCCAGTAGCCGCCCGAGGCCGCCACCGAGCTCATCGACGCGATCACCGGCTTGCCGGCCTGGCGGGTGAGCTCCAGCTCGCGGCGGATCAGCTCGGAGGCCCAGGCGCTGCCGCCCGGGCTGTCGATGCGCAGCACCACCGCCTTGACGCTGTCGTCCTCGCGCGCCTCGCGGATCAGGCGCGCGAAGGTGTCGCCGGCGACCACGCCGGTGGGCTCCATGCCGTCGACGATCGTGCCCTGGGCGACGATCACCGCGATGCTGTCGGAGGCGCCCTCGCCCTGGCGACCGACCACCGCCAGATAGCCTTCGACGTCGATGCTGCGCGCCTCGTTGCTGTCGGCCGCCTTGCCCGCGGTCTCGATCAGGCGCGCGCGCCACTCGTCGCGGGTGCTGAAGCGATCGACCAGCCCGGCCTTCAGCGCGGCCTGCGCGGCGTCGCCGCCGCTGGCCTCCAGCGCCTGGCGGATGCCGGCCACATGGGCGTCGACCGCGTCCGGCGTCAGCTTGCGGCTGGCGGCGATGTCGTCGCGCATGATCCGCCACAGGCCGTCGAGCAGGTCGCGGGTGGATTCGCGGTCCTCCGCGGACATGTCGTTGCGGGTGAAGGGTTCGGAGAAGGACTTGTACTCGCCGACGCGGAACACGTGCACCTTGACGCCGAGCCTGTCGAGCGCGTCCTTGAAGTAGGTGCCGTAACGCGCCAGGCCGCGCAGCAGCACGAAGCCGTCGGGCGACAGATGCACCTCGTCGGCCACCGAAGCGAGGTAGTACTGCGACTGGGTGAAGCGCTCGCCGCGCGCCAGGACCGGCTTGCCCGAGGTCTTGAAATGCTCGATCGCGGCGCGCAACTCGGCGAGCTTGGACAGGCCGCCGCCGACCAGCTCGTCGGTCTCGATCACCAGTACGGCGATGCGATCGTCGTCGCGCGCGCGGCGCACCGCCTCGGTCAGGTCGGCCAGGCGCACCTGCCCGGCCGGCGCGCCGCCGGCACGTAGCAGCGCGAGCGGGGGCTCCAGCTCGGCCTGCTCGACGATGGTGCCCACCGGCCGCAGCACCAGCGCGGAGCCGGCCGGCACGTCCGGCTCGGGATGGAAGAAGAAGGCCACCAGCACGCCGATGCCGAAGATCAGCAGCGCGTAGAACACGCCGCGCACGATCAGGTCGAGCAGGCGCACGAACATGCGCAGCACGTTGTAGATGAAGCGGAACAGGCCTCGAATCACGCCCTCGGGTCCTCGATCGGTACGGGTTGGTCGGCTCGGATCAGTCGGCGCGGCGGCGGAACACCAGGTCCCACACGCCGTGACCCAGCTTCAGACCGCGGTTTTCGAATTTCGTCAGCGGCCGGTAGTCGGGACGCGGCGCGAAGCCGTCGGCGGTGTTCTGCAGCAGCGGCTCGGCGGAGACGACTTCCAGCATCCAGTGCGCGTAGTCCTCCCAGTCGGTGGCGCAGTGCAGGTAGCCGCCGGGGGCGAGCTTCTGCGCGATCAGCGCGACGAAATCGGACTGGATGATGCGGCGCTTGAAGTGGCGCTTCTTGCGCCACGGGTCGGGGAAGAACACATGCACGCCGGCGAGTGCGCCGTCGGCGATCATGTCGCGCATCACCTCGACCGCGTCGTGCTGCATGATGCGCAGGTTGCTCAGCCCGCCCTCGGCGATCAGCTTGCACAGCGCGCCGACGCCCGGCGTATGCACCTCGATGCCGAGGAAGTCGTGATCCGGCATCGCCGCGGCGATCCGCGCCGTGGTCTCGCCCATGCCGAAGCCGATCTCGAGGATCTTCGGCGCCTTGCGGCCGAAGGCGGCATCGAGGTCGAGCGGCGCGACGCGGTAGTCCATGCCGATCTTCGGCAGCATGTCGTCGAGATAGCGCTGCTGCGCCTCGGACATGCGGCCCTGGCGCAGCACGAAGCTGCGGATGCTGCGGCTGGAGAAACGGTGCTCGGGACTGTCGCGGCCGATGATCTCGACCCCGGCGACCGGCGCCATCCCGTCATGCTTCTGCGCTGCCGACGCGCCGCCGGCCTGCCCCTGCTCGGGCATGGCCGCCTTGTTGCCGATCTCGCTCATGAACCGATCAGCCCCTGGGTCGGCGAGCTCGGGTCGGCCGAGTAGAACTTGCGCGGCATGCGCCCGGCGAGGAAGGCCTCGCGCCCGGCCTCGACCGCCTTCCGCATCGCGCTCGCCATCAGCACCGGCTTGCCGGCGGCGGCGATCGCGGTGTTCATCAGCACGCCGTCGCAGCCCAGCTCCATCGCGATCGCGGCGTCCGAGGCGGTGCCCACGCCGGCATCGACCAGCACCGGCACCTTGGCGTTGTCGATGATCAGGCGCAGGTTCCACGGGTTCAGGATGCCCATGCCGGAGCCGATCAGCGAGGCCAGCGGCATGATCGCGCAGCAGCCGATGTCTTCCAGCATCTTCGCCTGGATGGGGTCGTCGGCGCAGTAGACCATGACGTCGAAGCCGTCCTTGACCAGGGTCTCGGCGGCCTTCAGGGTCTCGGGCATGTTGGGGAACAGGGACTTCGGATCGCCGAGCACCTCGAGCTTGACCAGCGCGTGGCCGTCGAGCAGCTCGCGCGCCAGGCGCAGCGTGCGCACCGCATCGTCCGCGGTGTAGCAGCCGGCGGTGTTGGGCAGGATGGTGAATCGTTCCGGCGGCAGCACGTCGAGCAGGTTGGGCTCGCCCGGGTTCTGGCCGATGTTGGTGCGGCGGATGGCGACGGTGACGATCTCGGCGCCGCTGGCGTCGATGGCTTCGCGGGTCTCGGCGAAGTCCTTGTACTTTCCGGTGCCGACGAGCAGGCGCGAGTTGTAGGCCTTGCCGGCGATGACCAGGGGGTCGTTCATGTTCTGAGCCTGTGCTGTTCTGGGTGTGGAGGAAGGTGCCGAGGCACCGGACGCGGGTCGGCGCGGGATCAGCCGCCGCCGACCGCGACCACGATTTCGAGCTTGTCGCCGTCGGCGAGTTTCACCTCGGCGTGGCGGGCCTTGGGGACGATCTCGCCGTTGCGCTCGACCGCGAGGCGCTTGCCGACGAGGCCGCGCGCCTCGAGCAGCGCGAGCACGGTGAGATCGGGTGCCAGCGTCTCGGGCTGGCCATTGAGGATGACCTGGATCATGGCGTTCTGGGGTGTCCGGAAGCGAAAAATCTTATCACGCCGGCGGGTTTGACTTTTGGCCGGCCCGGCGCTAACTTCCAGCCACCTAGCGCCGATTTGATCAACAGCTTGCGGGCGCTCAACAAATACGGCTAAAGCGAGGGCACCCAGTCCGCGTTTGCAGCCGGCTGGGTTTTTTGTTTTGCACATGACGAAAATGATCGCTCCCCAATCGGTCGGCGTGGTCGCGCCGCAGCGGGCCGAGTTCACCGAACCGCTCGCGCTGCGCAGCGGCGGCACGCTGGACAACTACCACCTCGTCTTTGAAACCTACGGCACGCTCAACGCCGAGCGCAGCAACGCGGTGCTGGTGTGCCACGCGCTGTCGGGCTCGCACCACGTCGCCGGCACCTACGCCGACGCGCCGCACAACGTCGGCTGGTGGGACAACCTGGTCGGCCCGGGCAAGCCGCTGGATACGCGCAAGTTCTTCGTGATCGGGGTGAACAACCTGGGCGGCTGCTACGGCTCCTCCGGTCCCAGCCAGATCAACCCCGCCACCGGCAGGCTGTGGGGCGCGGACTTCCCCTTCGTCACCGTGGAGGACTGGGTGGAATCGCAGGCGCGCCTGGCCGACCGGCTCGGCATCGAGCGCTTCGCCGCGGTGGTCGGTGGCAGCCTCGGCGGCATGCAGGCGCTGTCGTGGGCGCTGCAGTACCCCGAGCGCGTCGGCCAGGTCGCGGTGATCGCCGCCGCGCCCAAGCTCACCGCGCAGAACATCGCCTTCAACGAGGTCGCCCGCCAGGCCATCCTGACCGATCCCGAGTTCCACGGCGGCCACTACTACGAACACGGCGTGGTGCCGGCGCGCGGGCTCAAGCTGGCGCGCATGGTCGGCCACATCACCTACCTCTCCGACGACTCGATGGCGGAGAAATTCGGCCGCAGCCTGCGCCACGGCCGCAACACCTACAGCTACGACGTCGAATTCGAGATCGAGTCCTACCTGCGCTACCAGGGCGACAAGTTCGCCGGCTACTTCGACGCCAACACCTACCTGCTGACCACCAAGGCGCTCGACTACTTCGACCCCGCCTTCGAATACGGCGGCAACCTGGCCGCGGCGCTGGCGCGCGCGACCGCGAACTTCCTGGTGGTGTCCTTCACCACCGACTGGCGCTTCTCGCCCGAGCGTTCGCGCGAGATCGTCTACGCGCTGCTGCACAACCGCCGCAACGTCAGCTACGCCGAGATCGACTGTCCGGCCGGCCACGACTCCTTCCTGCTCGACGAGCCGCGCTACCACAAGCTGCTGTCGGCCTGGTTCGACCGCATCGAGGTGTGAGATGACTGCCTACCGCTACGACTACGACGTGATCACCCAGTGGATCGAACCCGGCGAGAAGGTGCTCGACCTCGGCTGCGGCGACGGCGAACTGCTGCGCCACCTGATGGACGTGCGCCAGGTGCAGGGCTACGGCGTCGAGAACGATCCGGACAAGCTGCTCGGCAGCGTCAACAACGGCGTCAACGTGATCCAGATGGACCTGGAGAAGGGCCTCGTCGGCCTCGAGGACGGCTTCTTCGACCATGTGATCATGAGCCTGTCGCTGCAGGCCATGCACAACACCCAGGGCATCCTCGCCGAGATGCTGCGCGTGGGCCGCGAGGCGGTGGTGAGCTTCCCCAACTTCGGCTACTGGCGCCACCGCCAGAGCATCCTCAACGGCCGCATGCCGGTGTCCGAGAGCCTGCCGCACCAGTGGTTCAACACCCCCAACGTGCGCTTCTTCACCATCGCCGACTTCGACGCGCTGTGCGAGATGAACGGCATCGCGGTGCGCGAGCGCCTGGCCTTCGACGAGGGCAAGCTGGTGCTCGACGAGCCCAACTTCCTCGCCAGCGTGGCTGTTTACCGGCTCGGGCGCAACGGCTGAGGACGCGCGGCGCCCGCCAGCCCGGCCGGGCGCCGCCCACGACCCGCAGCGCGCCTCCTATACTGGATTGCGATCCGGCCCGGTGAGGGCCGGCGCCCACAGGAGCGCGCGGCGATGCAAGAAGGCAATCCGGCAATCCTCATCGCAACCGGCGCGCTGCCTTCGCTGATCCTGGTCGCCGCGGTGCTGACGCTGCCGGTGTGCCTCGCGCTGCTGGCGATCTACCGGCGCGCGGTGCTGCGCTCGATGGCGCACACCAGTCCGGCGGCGGGCGAGGAAACCGGGAGGCTAGGCGGGGGCGTCGCCGCACCCGACGACGCCGGGCCGGCAGTGCTCGCGCCCGCAGAGCCGCCGTCCCCGGCGCTGCAACTCGAGGTGCTGGCCGCGGACAGCCCCGCGCTCGCCGCCGCCCATCCCCTGCATGCCGCGATGCGGCGATCCCTGCAGGCGCTGAGCCTGATCCATGTGGTGGCCGGCCTGGTCTACGCGCTGGTGCTCACCAGCGCCTGGATGCGCTTCAGCTGGGACGAAGGCGGCTTCGTGCTGGTCCGCTTCCTGTGGCTGCTGTCGTGCTACGCCTGGCCAACGGCGCTCACCGTCGGCCTGGTGGTGGCGACCACCACCCGCCAGCGCCTGACCGTGGGCCTGGTCTACCTGCTGATGCTGTTCGCGTTCGCGGGCTGGGGCCTGGTGCGCAACCCGAGCCTGTCCGCGCTCGACATCGCGCGCTTCTGGGCGATCACCAACCTGCCCGCCACCGTGCTGCTGCTCGCCTTCCTGCACCGCCGCATCCGCGCGGTCGGGCCGCTGGTGCTCGCCTTCATGGTGGTCGCGCTCACCGGCTCGGTGATCGCCATCAACCTGGGCGGGCAAAGCGAGACGACGCTGCGCGCGGTGATCACGGTGGGTAATGCGCTTGGTCTCGACGGCTTGCAGACCTTCTGGGCCGTGATGCTCGCCGGTGCCGCCGTCTCCGGCGTGATCGGCTGGCAGCTGCTGAAGTGGCTGGGTCGTCGTCATGCCGCCCGCCGCAGCAGCGACCAGACGCTCACGCTGGAGGCGATGTGGCTGCTGTTCGCCGTGGTGCAGACGGTGAGCTTCGCCTTCGAGGGCCTGGCGTGGATGGCGAGCGGGGTGGCCGCGTTCGCGGCGTGGAAGCTGGTCACGGCCGCCGGCTTCCGGCTGGCCGGGCTCGGGCGGCGCCCTCCCGTCGTCGCACGCCATGAAGCGGCGGACGCGCAGGCACCGGCGCTGCTGCTGTTGCGCGTGTTCGCGCTCGGCGCACGCAGCGAGCGCCTGTTCGATGCGCTCGGCAAGCGCTGGCTGCGCATCGGCAACATCGACATGATCGCCGGGCCCGACCTCGCCACCACGGCGGTGGAACCGCACGAGTTCCTCGATTTCGTCGGCGGCCGGCTGTCACGCCAGTTCGTGCGCGACGAGGCCGACCTGGCGCGGCGCTTCGCCGCGCGTGCGCTCGGGCCCGACCCGGACGGGCGTCACCGGGTGAACGAATTCTTCTGCCACGACGACACCTGGCGGCCGACGATGCTGCGCCTGGCCCAGGCCGCCGACGTGGTGCTGATGGATCTGCGCGGCTTCTCGCCGCAGAACCAGGGCTGTCGCTACGAGCTGCAGCAGCTGCTGGATTTCGTGCCGCTGGCGCGCGTGCTCGTGCTGATCGACGCCGACGCGCCGCGTGATTTCATCGATGGAACGCTGCAGACGCTGTGGCGGGCGAGCCGGCCCGATTCGCCCAACCGTGCCGCCACGCCACCGCGACTGAAGCTGCTGGAGGACCGCGGCGAAACGACGGTGACGCGGCTGGTCGACACCCTCATCGGCGCGCTCGACGGACCGCGGACGCAGCACGCGCCGGCCCGCGCGCCGCAGGCCTGATCAGCCGACGATGAAGGACGCGACGTCGACGCGCACGGCCGGACGATCGAGGGCGGCCGCGGTGACCACCGCGAACTTCTTCGCCCACTCGCCCCCCTGTTCGAAACGGCCCTCGCCACCGTACTTGGCGACGTTGAGGATCATGTCGAGCACCAGCACCTTACCCATCGGGTTGGACGGGGTGCATTCGAGATCTTCGAACTCGCGCGCGAGCCAGCTGCGCGCCTGATCCTTGGTGGTCGAGGCCACCTCGGCGTCGTGCAACGCAAACTCGTACTCGCGATCGCCACCGAAGACCACGGTCACTGTGTAGGACATGAAAAACGACCTCCTCGAATCGGGGATTTTGGCTTTGCCGGCATTGTTGGCGCAGAGCGGGCCGGACGCAAGCAAAGTATCGAATTGTGTAAACCTGGGGGGCCGGGATGATCTGCGATAATGCGCGGCCCTGCAACGTCCCGCCGCCCCCTTGTCTTCCTCCCCCTCCTTTGCCCTCGCCCGCGTCTGGCGCCTGTCCGCCATCCTGGTGCTCGGCTTCGCCTCCGGCCTGCCGCTGGCGCTGACCGGGCAGGCGATGCAGGCCTGGCTGACGGTCGATGGCGTGGACCTCGCCACCATCGGCTTCTTCGGCCTGGTCGGCGTGCCCTACACCTTCAAGTTCCTGTGGGCGCCGCTGATGGACCGCTTCGAGCCGCCCTGGCTCGGCCGCCGCCGCGGCTGGCTGGCGCTGACCCAGCTCGCGCTCGCCGCATTGCTGTGGTGGATGGCGACGCTGTCGCCGACCGCCACCCCCGGCCTGTTCGCCGCGGCCGCGGTGGCGATCGCCTTCCTGTCGGCCTCGCAGGACGTGGTCGTCGACGCCTACCGCACCGACCTGCTGCCCGAACAGGAGCGCGGCCTCGGCGCCTCGGTCCATGTCTTCGCCTACCGCCTGGCGATGATCCTGTCCGGCGGCATCGCGCTGATCTGGGCCGGGCAATGGGCGTCGTGGCCGCGGGTGTACGAGACCATGGCGCTGATCATGGCGGCCTGCGGGGTGGTGTCGCTGCTGGCGCTGCCGCGGGTGTCCGCGGCGCTGAAGCCGCTCGCCTCCGACCCGAAGCGCGAGCTGGTCGGCTTCGCCGCGATGCTCGCCGGCGTCGCCGCAGGCTACTGGATCGCGCGCCAGGCCCTGATCCTGATCGGCCTCGACCCGAACGACGCGAACCGCTGGATCCAGCTCGTCTTCATCCTCGCCGAGATCGCACTCGCGCTGCCGCTGGCGTGGTGGGCGGCGCAGCGCGCCGGCTTCGAGACGCTCAACCGCTCGCTGTCGAGCTACTTCGCGCAGCAGGGCGCAGCCGCCTTCCTGGCGCTGATCATCCTCTACAAGCTCGGCGACGCCTTCGCCGGCAGCCTGACCACGCCCTTCCTGATCAAGGGCATGGGCTTCTCGCAGGAAGAGGTCGGCATCGCCAACAAGGTCATCGGCATCTGGCTGACCATCCTCGGCGCCTTCATCGGCGGGCTGATCATGACCCGGCTGGCGCTGTACCGCTCGCTGCTGCTGTTCGGCGTGCTGCAGCTGGTGTCCAACTTCGGCTTCTACCTGCTCGCCCAGCTCGGCAAGGGCGCCTGGGGCGCGGTCATGGTGCCGGCCTTCGACTGGGGCTTCGTGGCGATCGACACGCCGGCGGCGCTCGACGGGCTGCTGCTGACGGTCATCGCCGGCGAGAACATCAGCGGCGGCATGGGCACCGTGGCCTTCGTCGCGCTGCTGATGGGGCTGTGCAACCAGCACTTCACCGCCACCCACTACGCCATGCTGTCGGCCTTCGCCGCGGTCGGGCGGATCTACGTCAGCCCGCTGTCGGGCGTGCTGTCGCAATCGATCGGCTGGCCGGCCTTCTTCATCTTCTCCATCGTCGTCGCCGTGCCCGGGGTGGTGATGGTGTGGTGGCTGCGCGACGCGCTGGCGCGCCTCGGCCGGCCGCAGACCGACGGCGCAGTGGACGACTGATGGCGCGCACCGGCACGAGCGCGGGCGGCGAATTCCTCGCCGGCTGCCGCGACGAGGCGCCGCTGCTGCTCGGCGTCGCCCCCTTCGGCATGATCTACGGCATCGCCGCGCTCGCCGCCGGCGTGCCCGCCTGGCTGGCGCAGCTGGCCTCGGCGGTGGTGTTCGCCGGCGCCGCGCAGCTGGTGATCGTGCAGATGCTGGCGGCGGGCGCGGGCTTCGTGCCGATCGCGCTCACCTCCGGGCTGCTCAACCTGCGCCACGTGCTGTACAGCGCGTCGATGGCCGAATACGTGCGCCACCTGCCGCGGCGCTGGCGCCTGCTGCTGGCCTATGTGCTGACCGACGAGGCCTATGCGGTGGCGGTGCTGCGCTACCAGCGCCGCGAGCCGGCGCCGCCCGCCGTCGACCGGGGCAGTGGGCGCGGCGGCAGCCGCGACACGCCCGCGCACGAGGACCTGCGCCACTGGTACTTCCTCGGCGCCGGCTTCACCTTGTGGGCGGGCTGGCAGCTGTCCACCGCCGCCGGCCTGCTGTTCGGCGCCACCATCCCGGCGGAGTGGGAGCTCGACTTCGCGGTGCCGCTGACCTTCATCGCCCTGCTCACCCTGCTGCTGCGCGAACGCGCCGGCCAGGCCGCGGCGCTGGTCGCCGGCCTCGGCGCGCTGGCCTTCGCCGCCCTGCCCTACAAGCTCGGCCTGGTAGCGGCGATCGTGCTCGGCCTGCTCGCCGGGGCGTGGACCGTGCGCCGCCTGGAGCGTGCGCGATGAGCACGACGAGCCTGGTCCTGCTGCTGGTGCTGGTCGGCGTGCTGACCTACCTCTACCGCTACGCGATGATCGGCCTCTTCGCCAGCCGCAGCCTGCCCGCCTGGCTGCATGCGCTGTGCCGCCACATCGCGCCGGCGAGCTTCGCGGCGCTGACCGCGAGCGCGTTGTTCGTCGCCGGCGGCGAGGTGCAGTTCGCCTTCGACACGCCGCGTCCCTGGGCTGCGCTGGTCGCGGTGCTGGTGGCCTGGCGCACGCGCAAGGTGCTCGCCACCATAGTCGCCGGCATGGCCGCGCTCCATCTCTTCAAGCTCCTGTTCTGACCGATGACCGCACAGACCCTGATCGACGCCGCCCGCGAACTCTCCGCCGCGGTGGATGCGCTGCCCTTCGCCGCGCCCGTCACCCACGTCTACAACCCGCTCGACTACGCCTGGGAAGTGCATCGCCGCTACCTGGAAACCTACGGCGCCGGACGCAAACGGGTGGTGTTCGTGGGCATGAACCCCGGCCCCTTCGGCATGGCGCAGATCGGCGTGCCCTTCGGCGAGATCGCCAGCGCGCGCGACTGGCTGGGCCTCGAAGGCCCGGTCGGGCAGCCGCGCGTCAGCAACCCGAAGCGTCCGGTGGAAGGCTTCGCCTGCGCGCGCTCCGAGGTCAGCGGCCAGCGCCTGTGGGGCCTGTTCCGCGCCCGCTTCGGCACGCCCGAGGCCTTCTTCGCCGGGCATTTCGTCGCCAATTACTGCCCGCTGGTGTTCTTCGAGGGCGGGCGCAACCTCACCCCCGACAAGCTGCCGATGGCCGAGCAGCGCCCGCTGCTGGCGGCCTGCGACGCGCACCTGCGCACGGTGATCGATGCGCTCGAACCGGAATGGGTGATCGGCGTCGGCAACTGGGCGGAAAAGCGCGCCACCGAGGCGCTCGCCGGCCTGCCCGGGCTGAAGTTCGGCCGCGTGCTGCATCCCAGCCCCGCCAGCCCCGCCGCCAACCGCGGCTGGGCCGAGGCGGCGACGAAGCAGCTGGCGGATCTGGGGATCTGGCGGGACTGAATCCCGCCCGCTCGCGCCGCGACGGGGCGTGCGTCCGGCGCGGCGCGGTGTTCGGGCTCAGTGCCCGAACACGTCCGAGTCCAGCATCTCCGGATCGGGGCGGTCGAGCGCGCTGATCGCCGCCAGTTCCTCGGGCGTGAGCTCGAAATCGAACACGTCGAGGTTCTCGGCCAGGCGCTGCGGATTCGAGGACTTCGGCACCGGGACGTAGCCGAGCTGGGTATGCCAGCGCAGGACGACCTGCGCCGGCGCGCGCCCGCAGCGCGTGGCCACATCGACGATCGCCGGGTCCTGCAGCATGGCGTTGGCGCGGCCGAGCGGACTCCAGGACTCGGTGACGATGCCGTGCGCCTCATGGGCCTCGACGTGGTCGGCGCGCGCATGCCAGGGGTCGAGGTGGATCTGGTTCACCTGCGGGCACAGGCCGGCATCGAACAGCTTCTGCAGGTGGGTGGGCTTGAAGTTGGAGGTGCCGATCGCGCGCACCAGGCCCGCCTCCTGCAGCTTCACCAGGCCCTCGAAGGCCTCGACGTAGCGGCCCTGGTCGGGGTTCGGCCAATGCACCAGGAAGAGATCGATGTAGTCCAGGCCGAGGCGCTCGAGGCTGGCCTCGCAGGCCTGGCGCGCACCCTCGACGCTGTGCCACTTGCGGTTGAACTTGGTGGTGACGAAGACCTCCTCGCGCCTCACGCCCGAGCGCCGGATGCCTTCGCCGACGCCGCGCTCGTTCTCGTAGTTCTCGGCGGTGTCGATCAGGCGGTAGCCGATGTCGAGCGCCAGCGCGACGGTTTCGGCGGCTTCGGCGTCGTTCATCGGCCAGGTGCCGAGCCCGAGCCGGGGCATCTCGATACCGTTGGAAAGCGTGACCAGGGGGGCGGGAGCGATCTTCATTGGAATCTCGATAAAACAGTGAAGGATCGACAGGATTCCACATTCACGCCGCTCCGTCACCCTGTGGCCGGCGCTCACTCGATCGACCGCCCCTCGCCCGCCTCCTCGTCCGTGCGCCCGTCGCGGATATGGTAGATGCGGCGGAAGGTGGGAATGATCTTCTCGTCGTGGGTGACGACGACGATCGCGGTGTCGTACTCGCGCGCCATGCGGTTGAGGATGCGGATGACGCCGAGTGCGCGCTCGCTGTCGAGCGGTGCGGTGGGCTCGTCGGCGAGGATCACCGGCGGGCGGCTCACCAGCGCACGCGCGATCGCCACCCGCTGCTGCTCGCCGCCGGAGAGCTGCGACGGCATCGCACGGGCGCGATGGGCGACGTCGAGGGCATCGAGCAGCTCCAGCGCGCGCCGCCGGGCCTCGGCGTTGGGGCGCCCGGCCAGCATCGGCAGCAGGGCGACGTTGTCGAGCACGTCGAGGAAGGGAATCAGGTAGGGCGCCTGGAACACGAAGCCGATGCGGTCGCGGCGCAGCGCGCGCAGGTCGCGGATCTTCCAGCCCTGGTCGTAGATCGTCTCCCCGCCCAGGGTCATGCGCCCGGCGCTGGGTTCGATGACCGCGCCCAGGCACTTCAGCAGCGTGCTCTTGCCCGAGCCCGAGGGCCCGATCAGGCCGACGACCTCGCCCGGCGCCACCGCCATGTCCACGTGCTTGAGCGCGTCGACCGCGGTGTCGCCGCTGCCGTAGCGCTTGCGCAGGCCCTCGATGCGGATGCCGCTCATCTCAGCCCCCGATCGCCTCGGCCGGATCCACTCGCAGCGCGGCGCGGATCGCGAGCACGCTGGCGAGCACGCAGATCGCCACCACCGCGACCAGCGCGCGCACGGTGTCGCCGGTCTCGAGCAGCACGTACTTGGGGAAGGCCGGCGCCCAGAAGGTGGCCGCGATCTTGCCGACGACGAATCCGATCAGGCCCAGCCCGACCGCCTGCTGCAGGATCATC
Organism: Thauera sp. GDN1; assembly: GCF_029223545.1. Lineage (NCBI taxonomy): Bacteria > Pseudomonadati > Pseudomonadota > Betaproteobacteria > Rhodocyclales > Zoogloeaceae > Thauera > Thauera sp. GDN1. Next base: position 3,842,945 of record NZ_CP097870.1, read on the forward strand.
GCCGCGATCGTGCGGTTGCGCGTGCCGATCAGCTTCAGCACCGCGATCTCGCGGATCTTGCCCAGGGTCAGCGTGTAGATGATGAAGGCGACGATCGCCGCGCTGACCACGGCGAGGATCACCAGGAACATCGCGATCTGGCGCGCCGAGGTGGCGATCAGCTTGGCGACCAGGATCTCCTCCATCTGCGCGCGGGTGTAGACGGTGAGCCGCAGCCAGCGCCGGATCGGCTCGGCCACGCGCTCGGGGTCGTAGCCGGGGGCGAGCTGCACCAGCACCGCGTTCACATAGGGATTGGTGCTCTGCGAGGCGATCACCGCATCGAGCAGGCCGGGCACGCCGGGGCGGTTGAGCGCCGGGTTCTGCGCGGTGCGCGCGCGCTGGCGCACGATGGCGTCGTTGTCCTTGAGGAACTGCGCCTCCTGCGCGTCCTTGAGCGGGATGAACACCATCGGGTCGCCGCCCGAGGACACCATGCGCCGGGTCAGCCCGACCACGGTGTAGTCGTTGCGGCGGATGCGGATGCGCTCGCCGATGGCGAAGCCGGTGGCGACGTCGGCCACCGCCTCGTAGTGGCCGCGGGTCAGATGGCGGCCGGCGAGCAGATGCACCGGCTGGCCGGGGTGGCCGGGCCCGTCGGGCGTCACCCCGACCACCATGGCGCGCACGTCGCGCGCGCCGGGGCCGGTCTGGCGCACCTGCATGGTCAGGTAGGTGACGTTGGCCGCGCGCGCCACGCCCTCGATGCCGGCGATGCTGCGCCACACGTCGTCATGGACGCTGGACGACTCCGCGTAGGGCCCGAGGGTGTCCTGCTGCACCACCCACAGCTCGGCGCCGCTGTTGTCGAGCAGCGCGCGGGCGTCGTCGACCATGCCGCGATAGACGCCGGCCATGGTCAGCGTGACCCCGATCAGCAGCCCGAGGCCGAGGCCGGTGAATACGAACTTGCCCCAGCCATGCAGGATGTCGCGCCCGGCCAGGCTGATCACGACGCCACCCCGGGGATGCGTTCGACCAGCTCGATGCGGCTGCTCGCCTTCAGCGGCTTCTGGCTGTAGACCACCACCCGCTCGCCGCCCTGCAGCCCTTCGAGCACCTGCACGCGCCCGGCGAGGTCGGACGCGCCGAGGCGCAGCGGCACGAAGCGCAGTTCGCGCGCGCCCTCGACCACCCACGCGCCGAGCCGGCCCTCGACCCGCTGCACCGCCGCGTTCGGCACCACCGGCCGCGCGGGCAGCGCCGGCAGGGCGACCGTGATCTCGGCGAGCTCGCCGAGCGGCGGCAGGCGCGCGGGCGGCTGGGCAAAGCCGACCTTGGCGACCACCTCCTCGGTGACCGCATCGGCCTGCGGCTCGACGCGCAGCACGGTGCCGGCGAGCGCCTCGCCGGCGCGCGAGCGCAGCGCGATCCGCGCCGGCAGCTCCGCACCCAGCCCGGTGGCGCGCTGCTGGTCGAAGCGGGCGTGGATCCACACGCTCGCCGGCTCGACGATGTCCACCACCGCCTGGCCGGCCACCACCGTGGTCCCGGGATCGGCGTCGCGGCGCACCACGAGGCCATCCACCGGCGCCACCAGGCGCAGGTTGGCGCGCTGCAGGCGCAGCGCGTCGCGCTCGGCGCGCAGGCGGACGAGGTCCTGGCGTGCGGCCTCGATGCCGGCGGTGGCGGCCTGCTGCGCGGCCGCTGCGGCGTCGGCCTCCTGGCGCCTGGCGGCGGCCGCCTCCGTGCTGACGCTGTTCGCCTGCAGCAGGCGGGCATAGCGGCTCGCCTGCGCATCGGCGAAGCTGCGCCGCGCGCCGACCTCGCGCGCCTGCGCCTGGGCGGCGAGCACATTGGCCTCGGCACGACGCAGCGCGGCGTCCTGCGCGGCGAGGCGCTCGTCGAGATCGACCGGGTCCATCTCGCCCACGACCTGGCCGGCACGCACCGTGTCGCCCGGCTGCACCGACACCGTCGCCACGCGGCCGGCGAAGGTCGGGCCGATGCGATGGCTGTAGCGCGCCTCGACCGTGCCGATGCCGAACAGCTCCGGCGCCAGCGCCAGGGATTCCACCGTCGCCACCGTCACCGGCACCGCGGCCAGCGGGCCGGTGCGCAGCGCGACGAAGACGAGCAGCGCGAGGAGCGGCAGCAGCACCGCGAGCAGGCCGAACAGGCGCCGCTTGGTCGCAAGCCAGGTCTTCATGGCTGCCTCCGGATGCCGCGCAGGTAGAGCTCGAGCACCGCCGGCGCCTCGCGCCGGATGCGTTCGGGGTCGCCGGCGAGCAGCGACTGCATCACCAGGCCCTGGATGGTGCCGATGAACAGGGTCGCCGCGGCGTCGAGGTCGATGTCGGTGGCGATCTCACCGCCCGCCTGGCCGGCTTCGAGCAGGGCGCGCACGCGTTCGCCGTAGCGCCGGATCAGGGTCTGCGCCATGCGCTTGGGCCCGCTCGCCTCGGCGCGCTGCAGTTCGCCGAACATCATGCGCGGCACGCCCGGATGCTCGACGACGAAGGCGACGTGGGCGAGGAACATGCTGCGCAGCGCCGCGAGCGGACCGGGCGCCTCGCCGACGGCGCGTTCGATGCGCTGCATCAGGCGCTCCGCCACCCACTCCATCACCGCGGTCCACAGCGCTTCCTTGGTCGGGAAATGGCGGAACAGCGCCCCCTGGGTCAGCCGCATGCGGCCGGCGATGGCGGCGGTGGTGATCTCGCTCGGGTTCTGCTCGGCGGCGAGGGCCAGCACCGTCTCAACGGTGACGTTGCGGCGTTCGTCGGCGGGGAGATGGCGGGCAGGCATGGGAGGCGATCCTGTGATCGTGAGAAGTGAGTGAGTATTTACTCACTTTTAGTCCACGGATTCAAGGCCGGCAAGGCGCGCGAGCGCGCGTGGGCGACCGAACGTGCCCGGGACCCGCATTCCGGATCCGGGCGAGGCGTCCCTCGCGCGTCGGTGCTCAGCGCGCCAGCGGCAGCTCCAGCACCGCGCGCAGGCCGCCCAGCGGCGAAGCCTCCAGGCGCGCATCGCCACCATAGAGGCGGGCGAGTTCGCGCACGATGGACAGGCCCAGGCCCGAGCCCGGAGTGCGTTCGTCGGCGCGCACGCCGCGGCCGAACACCGCCTCGCGCGCTTCGGCCGCGAGACCCGGGCCGTCGTCGTCGATGAGGATGTGCAAGCGCGCCGGGGTCCGCGCGCCGGGCTCCGCATCGTCATGCGGGTCCTTGCCCGCGTCGGCGTGGTGCGCGCGCTGCACCTGCGCTGCACCGGGGCCGAGCCGCTGCGCACGCACCTCGACCCGCCCCGCGGCCCACTTGCAGGCGTTGTCGACGAGGTTGCCGAGCATTTCCTGCAGGTCCTGCGCTTCGCCACGGAAGGCGAGCTCCTCGGGGCAGGCGGACAGGCGGATGTCCAGCCCGCGCCCGGCATGCACCTTCTCCATCAGCCGCAGCAGGCCTTCGAGCACCGGGCGCAGCGGAGTGCGCAGGCCCGGCACGTCCACCGCCGCCGCCGCACGCGAGCGCGCGAGATGGTAATCGACCTGGGTGCGGGCGAGCGCGACCTGGTCGCGCACCAGGCGGGCCAGCGCGGCCTCGGGGGCGTCGTCGCGGGCCTGCGCGGCGGCATTGGCGAGCACGGTCAGCGGCGTCTTCACCGCATGGGCGAGGTTGCCGGCGTGGGTGCGGGCGCGCGCCACCACCTCGGCGTTGCGCGCGAGCACGGCATTGAATTCCTCGACCAGGGGCTGGATCTCGGCCGGAAAGCGGCCGTCGATCGCGCCGCTGCGGCCCTCGCGCACCGCCGCCAGGCCGTCGCGCAGCCGCGCCAGCGGACGCAGGCCGACGCGCACCTGGACCAGCGCCGCCACCGCCAGGCCGGCGGCGAGCAGCGCCAGCGCGATCGCGAGCAGGCGCTGGAGGCGCGCCACCGGCTCGGCGACCAGCGCCGCATTGGCGGCGACGATCACCCGCAACGCCATGTCGGGCCGTTCGGCGGGGCGCAGCACCTGTTCGATCATGCGCAGCGGCGCGCCGTCCGGCCCTTCGGTATCGTGTGCATGGACCTGGCCGTCGGCGGGCAGGTCGCGCGGCACCGCGAGCACCACGTCCCACAGCGAACGCGAGCGCAGGGCACCCCGCCGCCCCGCCGCGTCGCCGGCCGGCCCGCTCGCGCCCTCCGCCCCCGCATCGGCGAGCACGTCGATCTGCCAGTACAGCCCGGAGTACGGCCGCGCGAAGCGCGGATCGCTGAGCACGGCACCCAGGCCCGGCCGGCCCTCGGCGTCGATGGCGAGATGGGCGGCGAGCTGGTTGAGGTGGGTGGCGAGCTCGGCCTGGAACTGGCGCTCGACGTGTTCGGCGAACATGCGCCCGAGCGCCCAGCCGGCGACCACGACGGTCAGCAGCACCCACACCAGGGTGCCGGCGAGCAGACGCAGGCGCAGCGACACCCGCCCGCCGCCCGGCTCCTGGTTCATTGCGGACATGCGAGCCGGTAGCCGAGGCCGCGCACGGTCTCGATCAGCCCGGGCGGCAGCTTCTTGCGCAGGCGGGCGACGAAGACCTCGATGGTGTTCGAGTCGCGGTCGTAGTCCTGGGCGTAGATGTGCTCGGTGAGCTCGGTGCGCGACACGACCTCGCCGGCGTGATGGATCAGGTAGGCGAGCACGCGGAATTCGTGGCTGGTCAGGCTCAGCGGCTGGCCATCGACGCTGACCCGCCCGCTGCGGGTGTCGAGCACCAGCGGCCCGCAGGCGATCTCGGCGCTCGCCTGCCCGGCCGCACGCCGGATCAGCGCACGCACGCGGGCGAGCAGCTCCTCCATGTGGAAGGGCTTGGTGAGGTAATCGTCGGCCCCGGCGTCGATGCCGGCGACCTTCTCGTGCCAGTCGCCGCGCGCGGTCAGGATCAGCACCGGCATCGTGCGCCCGAGCGCACGCCAGCGCTTGAGCACGGTGAGGCCGTCGACGATGGGCAGGCCGAGGTCGAGCACGACCGCATCGAAGGTCTCGACCTCGCCCATGTAGCCGGCGTCGCGGCCGTTGGCGGCGGTATCGACCGCATAGCCGGCCCCGCCCAGCGTGGCGGCGAGCTGCGCCGCCAGCGTGGGCTCGTCCTCGACCACCAGGATGCGCATCAGCCCGCCTCCGCGCCGCGCGCGGGCGCGCCCTTGTCGCGCTTGCCGCCGGCCGCACGCACATCGCGTCCGCGGATGCGCCGCAGGCTGCCATCGCGGGCGTCGAGCTCGAGTTCGAGCAGGTCGCCGCCCGGGCGGATGATCTTGATCTCGTACACCCAGACGCCGTCCTCGCGCTCGAGCTCGACCTCGAGGACCTCGCCCGGGTAGTCGCGCTCGACCTGCTCCAGGACCGCACGCAGCGGCATCACCTCGCCGGCCTCCAGGGCGCGGCGGGCACGCTCATGGTCGGCCGGCTCGTCGGCCGCTGCCATGCCGAAGGGAAGCAGCGCCGCCGCTCCGGCCAGCATGGCGAGCGTGAACCGCCTGCGCATCGGTTTGAAGGTCATCGTCCGCGACTCCGCTTACTGGGCCCGTCCTGGGCCCGTTCCCGGGCCCACGCCGGATCCGGCCCCGGGTCCCATTCCGCGACCGGGGCCCATGCCCTGGCCCGGCCCCATGCCACGACCCGGTCCCATGCCCTTGCCGGCTCCGGGTCCAGGCCCTTGTCCGGCGCCCGGACCCATGCCGCGCCCGGGCCCCATGCCCGCGCCGCGCGGCGGCGGCACCTCGGGCAGGGTCAGCCCGCGCTCCTGGGCGCGCGCGCGCATCTGCTCGTGATGCTCGGCACGGATCGCGGCACGCGCCTCGTCGCTCTCCGCCGCCCACATGCGGGCGCGGAAGACGGTGCGCTCCTGCTCGGTCATCAACTGACTGCCGAAGATCGGCTCCTGCGGCGGATCGGCCGCCATCGCACCCGTGCTGGCGAGCAGCAGGGCTGCCAGCAGCGCAGACGACCCCATGGTCTTCCTGAGCATGTTCGACTCCTCGATTCCAGGACTGCAAGACACGACCGCCGCGGCAGTCCTGCCGCCGGCGATCACCGTGAAGCGCGTACGGTCAATATAGTCCGTCCGCGCGCCTGAATGGGACATGAATACCACCCGCTATGATGCCCGCAACTCGGCGGTGAGGCGGCCGAGGTCGAGCGTGCGCGCACGCTGTGCGATCTCGGGTGCGTAGCGCCCCTGCAGGGTCTTCGCCTGCTCGAACAGGCCGGCGAACGACTGCCTGAGCGCCGTCGCATCCAGCGTGCGGCCACCGCCGTAGTACTGGCGCGCGACCTTGCCGATCGCCCAGGTGGTGGCGAAGGAGAAGGCCGAACCGGTGGCCTGGCTGCCGATCGCCCGCCCGGCGCCGCCGAGCACCTTGCCGAGCAGGCCGCCGATGAGCTTGCGGCCGAACTGCTCGACGTACTGCCCGGTCATGCCGACGCCGGTGGTGGCGAGGAAGTCCTTGATGTGGCCGCGATCGAGCTCGTAGCCGTGGGCCTTGCCGATGCGATACACCAGGCGCACCTGCAGCGGGATGATCGCCATCGAGGCCATCGACTGCGGCAGCAGCTCGAGCGCGCCGTTGAGGATGGCGGCGTTGAGGATCATGCGGTCGAGCTCGGCCTCGTCGGGGGTGGCGCGCGCGGCGGCCGGCGGCGAAGCCTCGGTGGCCGCGCCGTCGAAGCCGGGCAACTCGCTCAGCGCACCGCTGGCGGGCGCCTCGGCCACCGCCTCGGCCTCGTGGATGAAGGCGTCGGCGGCGCCCGCCTCGAGTCCGAGCAGCGCGGACAGGCGATGCAGGAAGGCGGTTTCCTCCGCGCTGTGGCGGCCATCGGCCTCGCACACGCCGACCGCGAGCTCGAAGGCGAACTGGCGCAGGCCGGGCTCGCCGAGCTCGGCGACCGCCGCCTCCAGGCTCAGCCGGCCGAGCAGCACGTCCTGGTAGAGCGGGATGAAGTCGATCTCGATGTCGCGGCCGAGCGACTCGGCCACCTTGCGCACATGCTCGCGCTCGCCGGCGTCCTGGCGACCGTCGGCGAAGGCGGCCATCAGGCAGATGGCGACGAGGGAACGGGCTTGTCGGGTGTTCATGCGGGGGAACTCCTGCTGGATGCGTGAAATGCGGAAAAGGGTGGACGGGGGGTGGACGAGGCCCACGGCCGATCGTTCGCCCTCGAAGCTATGCGCGTCCCCCTTAACCCGACATGAACACGGCCCTGTGCGAAGGTTCCGTCCCTGGCCGGGCGCAGGGGCGAGCACTGCGACAGTGCTGGCAGACGGCCGTCCGCCTCTCCATAATCACGCATCGCCCGCGCGCCGGGCCAGCCCCTGTCACACCGGAATCATGCCGAGCCCCATCGAACACCTCTTCACCAACAACAAGAACTGGTCCGAGCGCATGCACGCGGAGGACCCCGAGTTCTTCACCCGCCTGGTCAACCAGCAGTCGCCCGAGTACCTGTGGATCGGCTGCTCGGATAGCCGCGTGCCCGCCAACCAGGTCGTCGGCCTGGCGCCGGGCGAGGTCTTCGTGCATCGCAACATCGCCAACGTGGTCGTGCACACCGACCTCAATGCGCTGTCGGTGATCCACTACGCGGTCGAGATGCTGCGCGTGAAGCACATCCTGGTGGTCGGCCACTACGGCTGCGGCGGGGTCAAGGCGGCGATGAACGACAACCGCACCGGCCTCACCGACAACTGGCTGCGCCACATCCAGGACGTGCGCGACCGCCACCTCGACCGCCTGGAGCGCATCGAGAGCCCGGTGGCGCGCGCCGACCGCCTGTGCGAGCTCAATGCCATGCACCAGGTGGTGAACGTGTGCCAGACCTCGGTGCTGCGCGAGGCCTGGCAGCGCGGCCAGAGCGTGACCGTGCACGGCTGGTGCTACAGCCTGCAGGACGGCCTGGTGCGCGACCTCGGCGTCAGCGCCGGCAGCCGCGAGGAAGCGGTCGAGCGCTACCGCGACGCCGCCGAGCGCGACTGAGCGCCAGCGCAGCGTCATGGCCGCGCGCATCGGCATCGACCTCGGCGGCACCAAGATCGAACTCGTCGTGCTCGCCGACGATGGCGGCGTGCGCTGGCGCAAGCGGGTGCCGACGCCGCAGGGCGACTACGAGGCCACGCTGGGCACGATCGCCGCGCTGGTGCGGGCGGCCGAGGCGGTCATCGGCTGCACCGCCGCGATCGGCATCGGCACGCCGGGCTCGCCCTCGCCGCGCGACGGCCGCATCCGCAACGCCAACTCCACCTGCCTGAACGGCCGGCCGCTGCAGCGCGATCTCGAGGCCCTGCTCGGCCGCCCGCTCCGCCTCGCCAACGACGCCAACTGCCTGGCGATGTCGGAAGCCGCCGACGGCGCCGCGGCCGGCGCGCGCACGGTATTCGCCGCCATCCTCGGCACCGGGGTCGGCGGCGGCATCGTGGTCGATGGCCGGCTGCTGGTCGGCGCCAACGCGGTGGCCGGCGAATGGGGCCACAATCCGCTGCCGCTGCCCACCGCCGGCGAGCTGCCGCTGCCCGCCTGCTACTGCGGGCGTGCGGGCTGCATCGAGACCTATCTTTCCGGGCCCGCCATGACCGCCGACCACCTGCGCCATGGCGGCGAGGCCCTCGACGCGGCCACCATCGCCAGTCGCGCCGCGCGCGGCGACGCGGCGTGCGCGGCCACGCTGGCGCGCTACGAGGCCCGCCTCGCGCGTGCGCTGGCGGGCGTGATCAACCTGCTCGACCCCGAGGTGATCGTGCTCGGCGGCGGCCTGTCGCGCATCGGGCGCCTGTACGCGAACGTGCCGCGCCTGTGGCTGGCGCACGTGTTCTCGGACCAGGTGGTGACGCGGCTGGTGCCGGCGGCGCACGGCGACGCCTCGGGGGTGCGCGGCGCGGCCTGGCTGTGGCCCGCGCACACCGGCTGAGCCGGCCCCGCGCTCACACGTCCAGCGGATCGACGTCGAGCTGCCAGCGCAGTTCGCGCGCGGTGCGCTGGCGGTACAGCACCGCCATCCACTCGGCGAGGAAGGCCTGCAGCGGACCGCGCTGGTCGGCCTCGACCAGCAGCTGCGCGCGCTCGCGGCGCGCCAGCCGGGTCATGCGCATCGGCACCGGGTCGTAGAGGCGCAGCCCTTCGGGCGCGCGCTCCTCGGCGAGGCGGCGGGCGTGGCGCAGGAACTCCACCGCATCCTCCAGCATGGGCGCATCGGCGCGCAGCATGGCCTGATGGGTGAAGGGCGGGAAGCCGGCGGCGCGGCGCTCCTGCAAGGCCATGCGGGCGAAGGCGTCGAAGTCGTGCCTGGCCAGATGCAGGTAGAGCGGGTGCATCGGGTACTCGGTCTGGATCAGCACCTCGCCCGGCAGCGTGCCGCGTCCGGCGCGGCCGCCGACCTGCATCAGCTGCTGGAACAGGCGCTCGGGGGCGCGGAAGTCGGCGGCGTGCAGCGAGGAATCGGCGCCGATCACGCCGACCAGGGTGAGCTTCGGGAAGTCGTGGCCCTTGGCCATCATCTGCGTGCCGACCAGGATGTCGGCCTCGCCGGCGGCGATGGTGTCGAGCAGCTTTTCCCACTGCTTGCGGGTGCGCGCGGCGTCGCGATCGACGCGCAGTACGCGCGCCTGCGGGAAGAGCTCGGCCAGGCGCGCCTCGATGCGCTGGGTCCCGCGGCCGAAGGGCTGGATGTCCTGGTTGCCGCAGCTCGGACAGGCGTGCGGGATCGGGCCGTCGCAGCCGCAGTGGTGGCAGCGCAGGCGGCGGTCGGCCAGATGCACGACGAGGTTGGCGGTGCAGTGCGGGCAGCGGCTGACCCAGCCGCAGGACGGACACGACAGCACCGGCGCATAGCCGCGGCGGTTGAGGAATACCAGGCTCTGCTCGCCGCGTTCCAGACGCTGCGCGATCGCGGCCTGCAGGCCCGGGCTCAGCCCTTCGTCGAGCTTCATGCGGCGGGTGTCGATGCAGCGCACCACGGGCAGCGTGGCGGCCACCGCGCGCTGGCTCAGGGTCTGCAGCGCGTAGCGCTCGCTCCTGGCGTGGTACCAGGTCTCCAGCGAGGGCGTGGCCGAACCCAGCACCACCGGCACGTCGCGCTGGCGCGCGCGCCACACCGCGACGTCGCGCGCCGAGTAGCGCACGCCCTCCTGCTGCTTGTAGGATGCGTCGTGCTCCTCGTCGACCAGGATCAGGCCCAGCCGCGGCAGCGGCGCGAACACCGCGAGCCGGGTGCCGAGCACGATGTCGGCGCGGCCGGTCAGCGCCTGCACGAAGCCGCGCGAGCGCGCGCCGTCGGCGAGCGCGGAATGCAGGCTGACCACGTTGGCGGCGGCGAAGCGCTGCGCCACCCGCTGCTCGAGCTGCGGGGTGAGCGCGATCTCCGGCACCAGCATCAGCACCTGGCGGCCCTGCGCCAGCATGTGCGCGGCCAGGCGCAGGTAGACCTCGGTCTTGCCGCTGCCGGTGACGCCGTGCAGCAGCCAGGGGCGGAAACCCGCTCCACCACCGAGGATGGCATCGACCGCGGTCGCCTGCTCGGCGGTGAGCTCGGGCAGCGTGCCGGTGCCGGCTGCGCCACCGCCCTCGCCTTCCACCTCGGCCAGCCAGCCGCGGCGCAGCAGGTCGCCGACCGCCTCGCCGCCGTCCAGCGCGCGGATCACGCTGCGCCGCCAGGGGCCGGTCTCGGCCGCGAGCGCCTGCAGCAGCGCGAGCGCCCTGCTCGCCCGCTTCGCGGCGTCGATCGCCTCGCGGCCGGCCGGCGTGATGTCGAGCAAGGGGTCCTCGTCCGCGTCGCTGACGCCGTCGGCGCGGCGCAGGCCGGGCGGCAGCGCGAGCGCCACCACCTCGCCGATCGGGGCGTGGTAGTAGCGCGCGACGAAGCCGACCAGCTCCAGCCAGTCCGCCGGCAGCGGCGGCACGGCACGCTGGATGTGGTGCACCGCCTTGAGCCGCCCCGGCTCGACCTCCGCCTCCTCGCCGAGCGCGACGATCAGTCCGTTGCGGTCGCCACGCCCGAACGGCACCTTCACGCACCGCCCGACGTCCGCCGCGCCGGCATCTGCCGCAGCGTAATCAAAGACTTGCGGCAGCGGGATGGGCAGGGCGACGCGGACGATGGCCATGGTGCGGCGGAGCGTTTAGTGAAAGTTCTTCCGCTTCAGCGACTTGCGAAGCTTTGGTGAGGCCGGATGGAGAAAACGCCAGTCAAGTCTCTGGCCGGAAATGGGCCAATGCGCTTGTCCACAAAACTTGTGGATAAGTTTGTGGGAAAGCTGGGTGAATCAGCCCAAATCCGGCGCCGGATAAGGCTTTTCGTCACATTGCCTTAACATTGCGCTATTTATTATTCTTTATTTTTCAATGACTTGAGCAAATCGTCGCATAAGCGGCGATTCCACCGGCGAAAGGCCGCCTGGAACCGCTGGATGTGCATAAGTCAAGCACCGAATGCGCAATTTTGTGCTTGACAGGCGGCGCCCGGAACCGGGCCGGATCGCCGCCTGTTCGCCCTGCGTCAGCCGCGTGCGCGAATCTCGCGGCTGTAGCTGTGCACGGTGTCGACCAGCACGTTGACGTTCTCCGGCGGCGTGAACTGCGAGATGCCATGGCCGAGGTTGAAGACGTGGCCCGGATGGTTGCCGAAGGCATCCAGCACGCGGCGGGTTTCGGTGGCGACCGCCTCGGGCGGCGCGAACAGCACGTTGGGGTCGAGGTTGCCCTGCAGCGCCACCTTGTCACCCACCAGCTGGCGGGCGCGGCCGATGTCCATGGTCCAGTCGAGGCCGACGGCGTCGCTGCCGATGGCGGCGATCGACTCCAGCCACAGCCCGCCGCCCTTGGTGAACACGATGCTGGGCACGCGCTCGCCGTCGCGCTCGCGGATCAGGCCGGACACGACCTGCTCCAGATAGCGCAGCGAGAATTCCTTGTAAGCCGCCTCGGACAGTACCCCGCCCCAGGAGTCGAACACCATCACCGCCTGCGCGCCGGCCTCGATCTGCGCGTTGAGGTACTTCACCACCGCCTGCGCGGTGACGTCGAGGATGTGGTGCATCAGGTCGGGACGGCTGTAGGCCAGGCTCTTGACCTTGCGGTAGTCGTCGGACGAGCCGCCCTCGACCATGTAGCAGGCCAGCGTCCACGGGCTGCCGGAGAAGCCGATCAGCGGCACGCTGCCGTCGAGCGCGCGGCGGATCTCGCTGACCGCGTCCATCACGTACTGCAACTCGGCATGGGGATCGGGCGCGCTCAGGTTGCGGATCTCCCACTCGTCCTTGAGCGGACGCTCGAAGCGCGGGCCCTCGCCTTCGGCGAAGTACAGGCCGAGGCCCATGGCGTCGGGCACGGTGAGGATGTCGGAGAACAGGATGGCGGCGTCGAGGTCGTAGCGCGCCAGCGGCTGCAGCGTGACCTCGCAGGCCATCGCCGGGCTCTTGCACAGGTTGAGGAAGTTGCCGGCGCGGCGGCGGGTCTCGCAGTACTCCGGCAGGTAGCGTCCGGCCTGGCGCATCAGCCAGACGGGGGTGTATTCGGTGGGCTGGCGCAGCAGCGCACGCAGGAACGTATCGTTTTTCAGTCGGCTCACGTCGAGTCCTTCAGTGCAGGCAATCAGTGCGGGCAATCGTGCTCAAGCCGCGATTATCGCCTGTCCGGGCGGACTCGGGGGTTGTCGGCGGTCAAGCGGGCCGGACGGGCGCGGCGCGGGCGCGCTCAGCGCCGCCAGAAGGTGGGCGTGAGCACGACCAGGAAGGTGAAGATCTCCAGGCGGCCGAGGATCATCGCGAAGCACAGCACCCACTTCTGGAAGGCTTCGAGCGCCTGGTAATTGGACGCCGGACCGACCATGTCCAGCCCCGGCCCGGTGTTGTTCAGGCAGGCCACCACCGCGGAGAAGGCGGTGACCAGTTCCAGCCCGGTCGCCGACAGCACCAGGGTCAGGCTGACGATCGACACCATGTACATGAAGCTGAAGCCGAGCACCGCGTGCAGGATGTTCTCCGGCACCGGCTTCGTGCCCATGCGCACCGGGCGCACCGCGTTGGGGTGCAGCGAGCGCACGATCTCGCGGAACACCTGCTTGTACAGGATCATCGCCCGCATCATCTTGATGCCGCCGCCGGTGGAGCCGGAACAGGCGATGAAGCTGCCGAGGAACAGGATCCAGATCTGCGCGAACATCGGCCATGCGGTGTAGTCGTAGGTCGCCAGGCCGAGCGAGGTGGAGATCGACACCACGTGGAAGGCGACGTAGCGCAGGGCCTCGCCGATGTCGGTAAACACGCCCTGGACCAGCAGATAGACGGTCAGCATCACGATGCTCAAGCCCAGCACCATGAAATAGAACGGGATCTCGGGGTCGCGCGCGTAGGGGCTGAAGGAGCGCCGCATCAGCGCGAGGTAGTGGGTGGCGTAGTTCAGCCCCGCGAGCAGGGCGAAGACGATGGTGACGATCTCGACGTTGAGATTGGCGAAGTGGCCGAGCGAGGCGTCCTTGTTCGAGAATCCGCCCAGGCCGGTGACGCTGAAGGCGTGGATCACCGCATCCCAGCCCTCGAGCCCCGCCCACCACAGGCTGAACCCGCAGGCGATGGTGAGCAGCACGTAGGTGAGCCACAGCCCCTTGGCGGTCTCGGCGATGCGCGGCGTCAGGCTCGAGTCCTTCATCGGCGTCGGCACCTCGGCCTTGTACAGCTGGCGGCCGCCGATGCCGAGCAGCGGCAGGATCGCCACCACCAGCACGATCACGCCCATGCCGCCGACCCAGTGCATGAAGGTGCGCCACAGGTTGATCGACAGGGGCAGCTGGTCCAGCCCGGTGAGCACCGTCGCCCCGGTGGCGGTGAGCCCGGACACCGCCTCGAAATAGGCGTCGGTGAAGCGCAGCTCGGGGATGTAGGCGAGCAGCGGCAAGGCGCCGAACAGCGGCAGCACCACCCAGGTCGAGGCCACGAGCAGGAAGCCGTCGTGCACCCGCAGGTCGCGGCGCTGGGTGCGGGTGGTCGCCCACAGCAGCAGGCCGGCGACGAAGGTCACGAACAGCGCCTGGTCGTAGGCCAGCGTCGCGCCGTCGCCAACCCAGGCCGACACCACGAGCGGAAAGCCCATCAGCAGGCCGAAGATCATGATGATCAGGCCGAGCGCGTTCAGCGCCGGATGGTAAGCGCGCAGGGAGGTCTGCATGTCAGAGGAAGTGGAAACCGACCTGGAACAGCTTCTCGACCTTCTGCACGAGCTTCTTGCTGGTGCAGAAGACGATCACGTGGTCGTCCTCCTCGATCACGGTGTCGTGGTGCGGCATGATCACCGCGCGCCGCACCACCCGCCCCTCCTCGTTCCTCTCGTCGCGCACGATGGCGCCGATGCCGGTGCCGCGCGGCAGCGGGATCTCCTCGATCGCGCGCCCGACCACCTTGGAATCCTTGCTGTTGCCGTGGGCGATGATCTCCAGCGCCTCGGCGGCGCCGCGGCGCAGGCTGTGCACCGCCACGACGTCGCCGCGGCGGACGTGGGCGAGCAGCGTGCCGATCGAGGTGTGCGCAGGCGAGATGGCGATGTCGATCGGCCCGCCCTGCACCAGGTCCACGTAGCTCTTGCGATTGATCAGCGCCAGCGTGCGGCGTGCGCCCATGCGCTTGGCGAGCGAGGCGGACATGATGTTGTCCTCCTCGTCGTTGGTCAGCGCGACGAACAGGTCGGTCTCGTCGATGCCCTCGGTCTCGAGCAGCTTCTCGTCGGTCGAGTCGCCGCGCAGCACCAGCGCGTTGGAGAGCTGGGAGGCGAGCATCTCGGCGCGGGTGCGGTTGAGCTCGAGGATCTTGACGTGGTAGTTGTCCTCGATCGACTGCGCGAGGCGAAAGCCGATGTTGCCGCCGCCGGCGATCATGATCCGCCGCATCGGCTTGTCGGAGCGGCGCAGCTCGCGCATCACCTGGCGGATGTGCACCGAGGCCGCGAGGCAGAACACCTCGTCACCGGGCAGGATGATGGTGTCGCCCTCGGGCATGATCGGCTCGCCGTTGCGGTAGATCGCGGCGATCCGCACCTCGACGTTGGGCAGGTGGAAGCGCAGCGCCTTGAGCGGATGGCCGACCAGCGGCCCGCCCTCGAAGGCGCGCACGCAGATCAGGCTGACCACGCCGTCGGCGAACTCGAGCACCTGCAGCGCCTCGGGGAAGGCGATCAGGCGCTTGATGTAGTCGGTGACGACCTGCTCGGGGCAGATCGAGAAGTCGACCGCGAAGTTGTCGTCGTCGAGCAGTTCCGGATGGTCGACGTAATCGGTCGAGCGCAGGCGGGCGATGCGGGTGGGCAGGTTGTAGAGCGCCTTGGCGATGCGGCAGGCGCAAAGATTGGTCTGGTCGGACTGGGTGACCGCGATCAGCAGGTCGGCATCCTCGGCGCCCGCTTCCTTCAGCACGCTGGGCGAGGCCGCATTGCCGCAGACGGTGCGGATCTCGAGGCGTTCACGCAGCGCGGCGAGGTATTCCTCGCTGGTGTCGACGAGCGTGATGTCGTTCGCCTCCGACACCAGGTTTTCCGCGACCGATGCCCCCACCTGCCCGGCACCGAGAATGATGATCTTCACCCTGTATTCCCGACTGAATGTAAGAGAATGATTCTACGCCCGGCACGCATGCCGACAAAGCGGATTGTGCGGCGCAGCAATCGCTGCCGCACGCCGCGTCGGATCAGTTCTCTTCGTGCCGGCGTCCGGCCTGCAGGCCGAGCTGCTTGAGCTTGCGATAGAGGTGGGTGCGCTCCAGCCCGGTCTTTTCCGCCAGGCGCGTCATGTTGCCGCCCTCCAGGCGCAGGTGGTGCTCGAAGTACATGCGCTCGAAGGCCTCGCGCGCCTCGCGCAGGGGTTGGTCGAGCGAGACCCCGCACGCCCCCGCGGCGAGGTCGGGCGGCAGCAGGCGGCGCACTTCGCTGGCGCCGATCTCCTCTTCCAGGGTGCCGAGCGCGAGCGACTTCACCGCGGCGCGCAGCTCCGGGTAGCCGCCCGGCCAGGGCAGGTTGCGGAGCTGGTTCAGCGCCGCGGTCGAGAAGCGGCGCAGCGGCACCTCGCCGGCCTCGACCAGGTGCAGCAGCAGCTGGCTGGCGAGCTCGGGCAGGTCGTCGCGCACGTCGGCGATCGACGGCGGCGCCAGGCTGACCTCGAACAGGCGGCTCAGCAGCCCCTCCTCCCAGCCCTCGCCGATCAGGCCTTCCACGCTGCGGTCGGTGGCCACCACCAGGCGCAGGTCGTAGCGCTCGAGGCGGTCGAGCGCGAAGGCGAGGTTCTTCTGCTGCGCGCGCGACAGGCGCGCGAGCTCGCCGACGAAGAGCACGCCGCCGTGCGCGGCCTGCAGCTGGCCGATGTCGAGGGGGACGGTGATGCCGGCCAGGTCCAGCCAGGGTGCGTTCGGCGCCTGCACGCTGCGCGCGACCAGCTCGGCCAGCGTGCCGGCACCGACGCGCAGCAGCAGCACGCGCGAGCTGCCGGTGATCTGCTCGACGCGGCGCTTGAGCTCGCGCAGCGGCACCGATCGGGTGAAGGCCGCCAGCGTCAGCGGCGCTGGTGCGCCGGGCGCCTGCGGGCGCTGCAGGCCGCGCTTGACCGCGGCGAGCAGCTTCTGCAGCGCGATCGGCTTCTCCAGGTAGTCGATCGCGCCGATGCGCGTGGCCTCGACCGCGGTGTCGATGGTGCCGTGGCCGGACATCATCACCACCGGCATGTTGAGCTGGCCGTTGGCCGCCCATTCCTTGAGCAGGGTGATGCCGTCGGTGTCGGGCATCCAGATGTCGAGCAGGACCATGTCGGGCCGCACCGCATTGCGCGCCGCGCGCGCCGCGCTCGCGTTCTCGGCCAGCAGCACGTCGTGGCCTTCGTCGCGCAGGATCTCGGACAGCAGTTCGCGGATACCGATTTCGTCGTCAACGATCAGAATTTTCGCCATTGTGTTTCTTCAAATCTCATTGTGTTCGGCAAGCCGCAGCCGGATGCGCACTTCCGCGCCCCCGCCCTCGCGATTGCTCAGGCGGACGTCGCCGCCGTGTTCGTCCACGATCTTCTTCACCATGGCCAGGCCGAGGCCGGTGCCGCGCGACTTGGTGGTGAAGTAGGGTTCGAAGGCCCGCGCCAGCACCTCCGCCGGGAAGCCCGGGCCGTTGTCGCGGAACAGCAGGACCGCGCGCTCGCCGTCGCGGCGGGTGAGGACGCCGATCTCGCCGTCGTCCTGGGCGACGAGCGCATCCTGCGCATTCTGCAGCATATTGTGGATCACCTGTCTGATCTGCGTCGGATCGCCCTGCACCGGCGGCAGGTTGCTGCCCAGTTCGGTGCGGATGCGCACGCTGGTGCTCTCGTACAGGTTGAGCACCTCGCGGATCAGCGCATTGAGGTCGATCGGCGTCAGGTTCGGCGCCGGCAGCCGCGCATAGTCGCGGAAGGCGTTGACCAGGTTCTTCATCGCCTCGACCTGGTTGACGATGGTCGTCGTCGCGCGCTCCAGCATCTCGCGGCCGCTGTCGTCGAGGCGGTCGGCGAGCTTGAAGGCCAGGCGCTCGGCCGAGAGCTGGATCGGGGTCAGCGGGTTCTTGATCTCGTGCGCCAGGCGACGGGCGACCTCGCCCCAGGCCGCGGTGCGCTGCGCGGCGACCAGACTGGAGATGTCGTCGAACACGACCACCAGGCCGCCGCCGGTGCTCGCCGGCAGGCGCGAGCCATGGATCAGCAGCGTGCGCGGCGTGCTGTCCTTGACCGGCAGGTCCATCTGCTTCTGCCAGTCGCCCTCGTTGGTGGCGAAGCCCTCGCGCAACACGTCGCGCAGCTCGCCATGGCGCGGCCAGGCGTCCAGGGTGATGTCCTCGAAGCCGGCGAGGTCGTCGTCGAGGATCTGCAGCGCGCCGTGGTTGGCCGCGCGCAGGTGGCCCTCCGGCGAGAAGGCGAGGACGCCGGTCGACAGGTTGGCGAGCACCGATTCGAGATAGGCGCGCGCGGCTTCGACTTCCGCGCGGTTGCGGTCGGCCGCGGCGCGCGCCTCCTGGAGCTGGCGGGTCATGCGGTTGAAGGACTGGGTCAGCACGCCCAGTTCGTCGTTGGCGGGCAAGGCCTGGCGTGGGCTGAAGTCGCCCTGGGCCACCGCCTGCGTGCCCTCGGCGAGGATCAGCAGCGGTGCCGCAAGGCGGCGGGCGATCAGCACCGCCATCGCCAGCGCACCGAGCAGCGCCAGCAGCAGGGTCAGGCTCAGCGTCACCGTGTAGATGCGCTTGAGGCCGCTGCGCCCCAGCGTCAGCTGCTGGTACTCGCGATAGGCCTCCTGCACCGCCTCGGCGTGACGTCCGAAGGACTCCGGCACCGGCTGGCTCAGCACCAGCAGGCGCGCCTCGCCGGCCAGGGTGCGCATCGGGATCGCGGTGGTGACGCGGATCACCAGCCGGCCGTCGGGCAGGCTGCCCACGGAATGGAACTGGCGAACCTGGCGCGCCTGGCGCAGCTCCCCCGGATCCGGCAGGTCGGGGACCAGGGTCTGGCCCGAATCCGAGGCGGTCGCCAGCACCTGCCCGTTTGCGGACAGGATGGTGGCGCTGCTGATGCCGGCCTGTTCGCGCAGGCGGTTGAGCCGGGTGGCCGCGCCCTGGCTCGCGCCCTCCAGGTCGATGACCATGTCGTCGGCCTTGTCGCGCACCTGGGTGACCAGGTAGTCGAGCGCGTTCTGGCCGAGGGCGATGCCGCCCTCGAGCGCGGAATCCACCCGCACGTCGAACCAGGACTCGATGCTGCGCACGACGAACTGCAGCGACACCGCATAGATGACCAGCCCTGGCACGACCCCCATCAGCGCGAACAGCAGCACCAGACGGTACTTGAGCCGCGAGCCGAACTGGCGGGCGCGGTACTCGCGCCAGAGCTGGCGCAGCTGCACGCCGACCAGCGCGCCGAGCACGACCACCATGACGCCGTTGAGGGCGAGCAGGTAAGGATAGCTGCTGGCGAACAGCTCGGTGTTGGCACTGGCCGAGGTCAGCAGGAACAGCGAGATGCCGGCGAGCGCAGCGGCGACGACGAGCAGGATGCGCTTCATCGGAAACCCGGCGCTCCGGGCAGGAAGGTCCAGCGCACCCAGTCGGTGCCGATGTTCCAGTCGCTGCTGCCGATGGCGGTGACCTGGAAGGGCTTGGGCAACTGGCTGGTGTCGAGGCGGAAGCGCAGCGCGACTTCGTGCGAGACGCCCGCCTGCAGCGCATCTGCATCGGCGACCTGCCAGTTGCGCACGCGCTGCATGGTGCGCACCGCGCCTTCGAGGCTGTCGAAGCTCTGATGGATGCTGCCGATCGAGAGGCGGTAGCTGCGGGTGATGGCGTGGTAGGAAATGCGGTACTCCAGGCTGCGCTCGACCACCGTGGCGTTGAGCCAGTACCAGCGCGGACGCTCCACCACGAGCTCTGTGGTGAAGTACAGCGAGACCCCGCGCGAGACCGCATCGACCAGGCGCGGATTGAGCTCGAGGTCGATGTCGGCATTGAGCACGTAGCCGCCGTCACCGGGGACGATCTCCGCGCTGCGGATCGCCGTCTCGGCCTGGGCTGCCGAGGCCAGGATGGCGGTCAGCACGCACAGCACCCAGCGCAGCAGGCGCTCAGGCCTGCTTGCGAAGCAGCGCGAAATAAAAGCCGTCATGTTCGGCATCGGGCAGCAGTTGAAGATCCGGGCGCCCCTCGATCGGCAGGCGGAGTGCATCGGCGTGACGAGCGCAGAAGCGGGCGATCTGCCCGGCATTCTCCTCGTCGAACACCGAGCACGTGACGTAAAGCATTGTGCCACCCGGCGCCAGCGTGTGCCAAAGCGCCTCCAGGATTTGCGCCTGCTGCGCGGCAAACTGCACGATGTCGGTGTCGCGCCGCAGCCACTTGATGTCGGGATGGCGGCGCACCACGCCCGAGGCCGAGCACGGCACGTCGGCCAGGATGCGGTCGAAGGGACGACCGTCCCACCAGCGCGCACGCTCCCGGCAGTCGGCCACCTTCACCTCGGCGTGCAGGCCGAGACGGGCGAGGTTGTGCTCGACCCGGCGCGCGCGCACGGGATCGAGCTCGAGTGCGAGCAGTTCGACGTCGGCGCGCTCGAGCAGATGCGCGGTCTTGCCGCCCGGCGCCGCGCAGGCGTCGAGCACGCGTTCGCCCGCTTGCGGATCGAGCAGGCGGGCCGCCCACTGCGCCCCGGCGTCCTGCACCGACACCCTGCCCTCCGCGTAGCCCGGCAGGCGGGCGACCGGCAGCGCACGCTCGAGCAGGAGCGCATCGTTCGCCAGCCGACGGCAGGCGGAGCCGACCGCTTCGAGCTCGGCCTGGGCCTGCTCGATCGAAGCGCGGCGAGGGTTGACGCGCACGGCCATCGGCGGACGCTCGTTGCCGGCCGCAAGCGCGGCTTCCCAAGCGGCAGGATGCGCCGTCTTCACGCGCTGGATCCACCACGCCGGGAAGCCGTGACGCGCCTCGGGATCGAGTTCCACCCACGCCGGCCACTGCGCGCGCTGGCGCAGCGCATTGCGCAGCACGCCATTGACCAGGTTCTTCAGCCCCGGCATCAGCGCGGCCGCGGCCTGCACCGCCTGGTCGACCACGGTATGCGACTGCTCCGGACGCTGCCGCAGCCGCGCCAGCGCCACCAGCAGCAGCGCATGGATCAGGGTCGCGGGCGAGGTCTGCAGCAGGTGGTCGAGCACGACACTGCCGTGGCGGAACTCGCGCAGCGTGGTCCAGGCGAGATCGCGGACCGCGCCGCGCGTCGCTTCCGGCCACTCCGGATGCGCGGCCTGCATGCGCTCGTAGGCATCGGTGAGGTTGCCGCCTTCGAGCACGCCGGCAACGAGCTCGGCGGCCCAGGCGAAGGACTGGGCCAGACTGTCCGGCGCGAGGCTGGCGGGCCGTTGCGGCGCGGGACGGGCGTGGCCCGGACGGCCATGAGAGGCGCGCGGCGGGCGGCGTTCGGAGCGGGGCGGGAAGGTCACGGTGAGGGAAATGGGCGTTGGCACGCCCGGCCGGCTCAGGCCAGCAAGGCGCGCAGGTGATTGGGAAGCGCGAATTGTGCGCTGTGAACGGCGCCGTTCAGATGCTGCAGGCCAGCGATGGCGCGCGCGGCCAGACGACGCTCCACCTCGTCGGCGGACAGGGCGGCAGGATCCACGCGATCGGATGCGGACGCCAGACCCCACAGGCTACCGTAGAGCGGGATGTACAGGAAGTAAGGGCGCACGCAGGCGAACACCCCGCGCAGGCGGCCCACCAGGGCCTGCACGCGCTCGGGCTGATACACCGGCGTACCGATGTGCAGGCTCAGCACCCCGCCTTCGGCCAGCAACGCGCGGCAGGCAGCGAAGAAGTCGGTCGCATACAGCGCCTCCGCCGGCCCGACCGGATCGGTCAGGTCGAGCACGATCATGTCGTAGCGGGCGCCAGCCGCGGGACCGTCCTCGAGCACGTACTTCATGCCGTCGCCGATGCGGATGTCGACCCGCGGATCGTCGAGCGCGCCGTGGTGCACCGCCTGCAGGTAGCGGCGCGAGAGCGCGACCACCTGCTCGTCGAGTTCGACGAGCACGATCCGCTCCATGCTCGGGTACTTCAGCAGCTCCTCGGCCGATCCGCCGTCGCCGCCGCCGATGATCAGCGCGCTGCGCGGCCCGGGATGGGCGATGCCGGGGACGTGGATGAGGTTCTCGTGGTAGTGGAACTCGTCCCGTTCCGAGGTCATGAAGCAGCCGTCGAGCCGGAACAGGCGACCGAAGCGCGGCGTGTCCCAGACCTCGTAGCTCTGCCACTGCGACCGTCCGGCCTCGAGCAGATGCGCGCCACGCAGAAAATAGCCCGCGTCCTCGCACAGATCCTCGGCCAGCACACCCGCGGGCAAACGGCTCTCGACATCATCGCTCATGAATCACGCCTCCACTGCCAGCCGGCCCCGGACGACCTCGTGGCGAACGATCTCCTCCGGCGCCAGGCCGTCGATGACGCGCTGGAACACCTGGCGGGCACGGCCACTGTTGTCGCGCGAGAAATTGCACACATAGACGTCGAGCGTGACGTCGCCGGTCTCCGGCCAGGTGTGAATAGCGAGATGGGATTCGGCGAGCACCACGGTGCCGGTCACGCCCGCAGGCTGGCCCTGCTCGTCCTCGAACTGATAGAAGTAGGCACCCAGCGGGCTGAGGCCCGCATTGCGGCACTCTTCCACGCAAAGTGCCTCGAGCGCGGCACGTCGGGTGAGGATCTCGCCGTCCGGACGGCAGCGATAGATATCGGCAATCAGATGAAGTCCGTTCATTTCCCCAGTTCTGCCAAGGTGAATGAAGCAGCCGATTGTATCACGCGGCGCCGATGCAATATTTCGGCAAAAATATTCTGCATGGAAGCCATGCATATGCCAGTCCTGCAATGGCGCGCGGCGATCGCGCCTCCTGTGGGTCGTACGGGAGGCGCAGCGTCCGCCGTTCTCAACATCCACTCGAGCCTTACCGTGCTGTTCCACGTGGAACACGCTCGCCGCTCAGCGCAGGAATGTGTCGTAGGCCAGACGCGCGATCAGGACCAGTACCACGCCGAGGAACATCTTGCGGACGAAGCCGGTGCCATGCTTCAGCGCCATCCGCGAACCCAGCACCGATCCCGCGAGATTGCACACGGCCATCACGGCAGCGAGCTTCCACATCAGCTCGACATTGCCGGCAAAGAAGGCGATCGCGGCGAGGTTGGTCGCGACATTCAGGATCTTTGCCGAGACCGAGGCACGCAGGAAATCCATGCCGAGCAAGCGGATGAACAGGAAGATCAGGAAGCTCCCGGTCCCCGGCCCGAAGAAGCCGTCGTAGAAGCCGATCACGCCGCCGATGGCGATCGCCAGCGCCACCGAGCGCCGGCCATGCTCCGGCTCGGTGGACACCGCGCCCAGCTCCTTGCGCATGAAGGTGTAGATGGCCACCAGGATCAGCAGCATAAGGATCAGCGGGCGCAAGATCGACGGATCGAGATAGGCGACCGCCTTGGCCCCGTACCACGACCCCACCAGGGCCGCCACGGCGCCCGGCCCCGCCACTGCCCACGGGATCGCAACCCGCCGGCTGTACTGGAAGGCTGCGGTGCCGGTGCCGACAATGCTCGCCAGCTTGTTGGTGCCGAACAGCGTGGCCGGCGCGGTTCCGGGGAACGCGGCGAACAGAGCCGGAAGCTGGATCAGTCCGCCGCCGCCGACGATCGAGTCCACGAAGCCGGCGAAAAGCGCCGCCAGGCCGAGCGCAAGAAAGATGAAGTCGATATCCATGAGAACTGTTTCACGTGGAACAAGCCGCTTGCCGGCTCGAAGTGCCGCGCATCGGAATCAGAGACGACCGCGAGAAGGGCCGGAACGCCGCCGTCTTCAGCCCGCATCGGGCGATCGTCCGCAATGAAGCGGACGGCTACTTTCCGATGCAGAACCGGGAAAAGATGACGCCGAGCAGCTCGTCGGCGGTGAACTCACCGGTGATCTCGCCCAGCCGTTCCTGCGCGAGGCGCAACTCCTCGGCGAACAGCTCCAGCGCGCCGAGCTGGCAACCCGCCTCGACCACGTGGGCCAAGGCCTGGCGCAGCGCGAGCAGATGCCGCTCGCGCGCGAGGATCACGTCCTCGCCATGCGCGTGCCAGCCGGCGATACGCAGCAGCTCGCGGCGCACCAGCTCGACCCCCTCCCCGCCGCGCGCGGACACCTGCAGCCGTACCCGGCCGCCGGCTTCGCTCCGCGCGGCCGCCAGGCCGACGAGATCGATCTTGTTGACGACCGTGATCCGCTCCACCGCAGGTGGCAGGCGGCGGTCGATGTCGTCATCGCCGCCCTCGCCCTGCGCTGCATCGACCAGGCGCAGGATCACGTCCGCACGCTCGATCTCGCGCCAGGTGCGCTCGATGCCGATGCGCTCGACGGTGTCCGCGGTGTCGCGCAGGCCGGCGGTGTCGATGATATGAAGCGGTATGCCTTCGATCTGGATGGTCTCGCGCAAGGCATCACGCGTCGTGCCGGCGATGTCGGTGACGATCGCCCGCTCCTCGCCGGCGAGCTGGTTCAGCAGGCTCGACTTGCCGACGTTGGGCTCCCCGACCAGCACGACGTTCAGGCCGCTGCGCAGCAAGGCACCCTGACGCGCACGGTCGAGCAGCTCCGCGAGCTGGCTGCGGATGCCTTCGAGTCGGGGCAGCGCGCGCGCACGCTCGAGGAAGTCGATCTCTTCCTCGGGGAAGTCCAGCGTCGCCTCGACCAGCATGCGCAGGTCGATCAAGGCATCGACGATGCGATGCACCTCTTCCGAGAAACGGCCGGATAGCGAGCGCACCGCCGAACGCGCGGCGGCGGCCGTGGAGGCTTCGATGAGGTCGGCGACGCTCTCGGCCTGCGCCAGGTCGAGCTTGCCGTTGAGGAAGGCGCGACGGGTGAATTCGCCCGGCTCGGCCAGGCGCGCACCGAGCTGCAGGCAGCGCTCGAGCAGCATCTGCATCACCACCGGGCCGCCATGGCCCTGCAGCTCGAGCACATCCTCGCCGGTGAAGGACGCCGGGGCGGAGAAGTAGAGGAGGATGCCTTCGTCGATGGCGCGCCCCTCGTCATCGAGGAAGCGCGTGAAGTGTGCGGTGCGCGGTTTCGGCACGCGCCCGCACAGGGCGAAGGCGAAGTCGCTCAGGCTGGCGCCCGAGACGCGGACGACACCGACGCCGCCGCGCCCCGGTGCCGTCGCAATCGCGGCGATCGTGTCAGGCGGGCTTGCCGGCCGACTTTGCACTTTCGATCATCCGCGTGATCTGCCACTGCTGGGCGATCGACAGGCAGTTGTTGACCACCCAGTACAGCACCAGACCCGACGGGAACCACAGGAACATGAAGGTGAAGATGATCGGCATCGCCATCATGACCTTGGCCTGGATCGGATCCGGCGGGGTCGGGTTCAGCTTCATCTGGATCAGCATGGAAGCGCCCATGATGATCGGCAGGATGAAGTACGGATCCTTGGCCGACAGGTCGGTGATCCAGCCCAGCCACGGCGCGTGGCGCATCTCGACGCTGCCCAGCAGCACCCAGTACAGCGCGATGAACACCGGGATCTGCACCAGGATCGGCAGGCAGCCGCCGAGCGGATTGATCTTCTCGGTGCGGTAGAGATTCATCATCTCCTGCTGCATCTTGGCCTTGTCGTTGCCGTACATCTCCTTCATGCGCTGCAGGCGCGGGCCGAGCACGCGCATCTTGGCCATCGACTTGTAGCTGGCGGCCGAGAGCGGGAAGAAGATCGCCTTGATCGCCACGGTGACCAGGATGATCGCCCAGCCCCAGTTGCCGGTCAGCTTGTGGAGCCACGACAGCACCCAGAACAGCGGCGCGGCGATCACGGTCAGCCAGCCGTAGTCGACCACCAGGTCGAGGCCCGGCGCGATGCCTTCGAGCTTGTCCTGCTCCTGCGGACCGGCGTACAGGCGGGTGGCGACCGCGCCTTCCGCGCCCGGGGCGATCGAGGCCACCGGCAGGATCACGCCGGCGGAGAACAGGTTGTTGCCGAGCGCACGGGCGAAATACTCGCGCTCCGCGCCCTGCTCGGGCAGCCAGGCGCCGACGAAGTAGTGCTGCACCATCGCCACCCAGCCGTCGCTCGCCGTCTTCGGGAACTTGGCGTCACCGTCGGTGATGTCCTCGAACTTCACCTTCTGGAACTTGCTGGCGTCGGTGAAGAAGGCCGGGCCGGTGAAGGTGGTGACGCCGAAGGCTTCGACCTGCTCGGCAGGGTTGCCGTCGCGGGTGAGCTGGAAGTAGGCGTGCGGCGCGATCGCCTGGCCGGAGCCGTTGCGGATCTCGTAGGACACGTCGACCAGGTAGCTGCCCCGATTGAAGCGCATCAGCTTGGTGACCTGCACCCCGTTCTGCTCCGGCGCCTGCAGGCGCAGGGTCACGTTGTCCTCGCCATCCTTGAGCTGCAAGGCGCTCGCGGGGAGCTCGAACACGGTCTTGTGCGTGGGCAGGCCTTCACCGATCAGGCCGGACTGGGCGGCATACTGGTGGCGCGTGGTGCCGTCGTCGAGCAGCACGAAGTTGCCGCCAGCCTCGCCGCTCGCCTTGTGCTGCTTGAGCTCGAGACGGACGATGTCGCCGCCCTGGGCGGACACCTCGGCGCGCAGCATGTCGGTCTCGACGACCACACGCGGCGCGGCTGCGGCCGCGGCGGATTGCTCACCGGGGACGACCGGCTGGCCCGCTGCGGCACTCAGCGTGGGCGTGGGGACGGCACCGTCGGCGGTCGCCGCGGCACCCGCGGCCGCCTGCTGCTGGGCTGCGGGCGGCTGGTTATGCTTGATCCAGCCCTCCCACAGCATGACCATGGCGAAGGAGAAAATCAGGAAGAGGATGAGGCGGCGTTGATCCATCGGATTCGTTCTGTCTCAGGTCAGGGAACGGGATCATACCCGCCCGGATTGAAAGGGTGACAGCGCCCCACCCGTTTCGCCGCCATCCAGCCGCCGCGCAGCGCGCCGTGGCGTTCGATGGCCTCGATCGCGTATTCGGAACAGGTCGGGTGGAAACGGCAGTTGCGCCCGAGCATCGGGCTGATCGCGTAGCGGTAGAAACGCACCAGGGCGATCAACACGGTTTTCATGTGCGGGGCAACCTCTGCAGCAAGGCGAGCAGGTCGAGATTCAGTTCGGCGCGGGTCGCCTTCGCGACCGGCGCATGCAGGCGCACGACGAGGTCCATGGCCGGCAGCGCCTCGCGATGACGCCTGAATGTCTCGCGCGCGATGCGCTTGACCAGATTGCGCAGGTTCGCGCGCTTGGCGAGCTTCTTGGCCACGACCACGCCGAGACGGGCGGTGTCGAGGTCGTTGGGGCGGTAATGCAGCATGTAGAAGCGCCCGCGCAATGCCCGCCGAAAAGCAAAAACGGATGAATACTCATCCGTTTTGTGCAATCTGTGAGCGCTGCGGAAACCCTGGTCAGCGCCCGTGGGCAGCGTCACCTCAGACGGCGAGGCGATGACGGCCCTTGGCACGACGTGCGCGGATGACCGCACGGCCGCCACGGGTCTTCATGCGGACCAGGAAGCCGTGGGTGCGCTTGCGACGGACAACGGAGGGCTGATAAGTGCGTTTCATGATCGGACTGCCAGTGTTAGGTCAAACACGAGAGTTAAATGGATAATCCCATGTTTGTCAAGAACAATTTTTGCCCACCCCTGTGGATAAGTCGGGTCGCGCGCATTACAATGATTGCTTTCGTGCCTCCGGCTCCCTGCGCGCTGCGCAGGCCACGCCGCCAGCGAATGCCGCCGTCCGAGCGCAATGCAGGCACACGACTCCGACCCGAGCACCACCCGGCATGCCCGCCGTTCAGGCGCCCTGCCGCCATGAGCACACACTATTGTCGTACATCGAAGCACAAACCCTATCGCCGTCAACCTCGCCTGCCGCCCACGCC